>NZ_JBEXMW010000030.1:0-142279 GCF_040610775.1 Nonomuraea sp. NPDC003709
GTGGTGAGCAGGTTGCGCTCCTCGCCCGTGAACTGGCGCGGATCGGTGAAGGAGACGACGCAGCTGCCGACGGGGCGTCCCGAGGCGATCAGCGGCAGGAAGGCCCACGCCTTCTTGCCGCCCGCCGCCGGCAGGTCGGCCGTCTCGGGGTAGCGCTCGATGTACTCCTCGACCGAGTTGATGAACATCGGCGTGCGCTCCCGCAGGGTTTGAGAGATCGGGAGCCCCGCGGTGGCGGGTATCCGGGTCACCCGGTCGATGAACTCCTGCGAGTACCCGGTGAACCCGACCGGCCGCAGGTGGTCGCCCTCCAGGAAGGTCAGCATGAGACCGGCGGCGTCGAACGCCGGCAGGATGTGCTCGGCCGAGGCGTCGAAGACGTCCCGCACGGTGACCGCCTCGGCCAGCGCCCTGGTCAGCTGCTTGATGCGGGCGGAGCGCTCCTGGGCCGCGCGCTCGGTGTGATTCGTGCGCTGCTCGGCGACCGCCTCGAGGTCGTCATGGGTCTTGGTGATGTCCCACAGCGTGCCGACCATGCGCGCCGGCTCGCCGTTCTCGTCGACCAGCAACCGGCCGCGGGCCCGTACCCAGACGTCCGTGCCGTCCGGGCGGCACACCCGGTACTCGGTGTTGTACATCCTGCCCGCGCGGATCGCCTCGTCGATGTCGGCCAGCACCCACGGCAGATCCTCGGGGTGGACCAGGGCCATCCAGGTCTCGATGCGTCCGTCGAAGGTGCCCGGCTCGATGCCGAGCAGGGTCAGCATCGCGTCGTTCCAGATGGCGTCCCCGGTCCGGATGTCCCAGTCCCACGTGCCGATGGTCTCCAGGTGCTGCGGCAGGTGAGAGCCGGCGGACCGGCTCCGCCCGCCCATGGGGCCCGAGCCGGGCGGTGGCGCGGAGGACCTGCCCAGGCGCCCGCCCACCCAGCGGCTCAGCAGGTCGAGGAAGGCCCGCTGGCCGGGCGACGGCTCGTGCGGGGAGGCCGTCACGATCGAGAGCGTGCCGATCGGACCGCCGGGGCCGAGCAGCGGGACGGCCGTCATCGCCGTGCCGACCGGCCAGGACCGGGTCTCGGCCGTGGCGGAGCCCTGCTGGGGGATGTCGGCGGCGACGTTCGCCATGGAGACCCGGACGGACGCGGCATTGCGGAAAGCGCGGGCAGGGCCGAGCGGGCCGTTGCCGTCGACGCGCTCCCACGCGAGGGTGAGCGCGGGGGGTAGTCCGCTGGTCACGACGAGACGCAGCCCGCCGCCGTGACCGGGGCTGCCGAGGTGCACCATCCCGCCCAGCCCGGCAAGATCGGCCACCGCCTGCTCGAGCGCGAACCGCAGGAGCTCGATCCCCCACAGATCGTCACCGACCTCCGCGAGCAGCCGTCTTCGCTCCTCGGAAACCTGGTCCGCCGACCCGGTCCGCGGACCCTGCGCACGCTGTTCGCCCATCCCATCCCCTCACCACGTCGCCGGGGTCATCAGCGTCGATCTGGGGGGAAATTGCTCATATTGGGGTATATCTACCGAGTATAACTACCCAGAGCGCACGACCCCTTGCTCCACTCGCGCTAGCGGTGGTGCGGGGCGCCCCGCGGCATGCGAGCATCCAGACGGGGTCGCGACCCCCGGATGATGAGCCGGTCTCTGGAGGGCTGAGTGCTACGAGTCGATTTCGGCGTGCTGGGGGAGATCTGCGCCTGGGCCGACGGCCAGGCGATCGAGCTGGGGCCCGCCAGGCAGCGAAGCGTGCTGGCGGCGCTGCTGGTGAAGGTCAACCAGCCGGTGTCCCTCGACCAGCTGACCGACTGCGTGTGGGGGGAGGATCCGCCGCGCCGGCCGACCGCGACCCTGCAGAGCTACCTGTCCCGGCTGCGTACGTCCCTGCCGGCGGCCTGGGACGGCGGCATCCGCCGCAGCGGCGGCGGCTACCTGCTGCGGGCCGACGAGAGCGCGGTGGACCTGCACCGCTTCCGTGACCTGCGGAACCGGGCCCGCACGAGTGACGACGCCACCGCCGAACGCCTGTACGAGCAGGCGCTGGACCTGTGGCGCGGCGAGCCCTTCGCGGACCTGGACACCTCGTGGGCGAGGGCGCAGCGGCACGTCCTGCAGGGTGAGCGGCTGGCCGCGCGCCTGGCCTACCACGACGTACGGCTGCGCCGCGGCGGCCACGCCGCGCTCCTCGGCCCCCTGGAGTCCCTGGCGGCCGAACACCCGCTGGACGAGCGGCCGGCCGCCCAGCTGATCCTCGCCCTGTACCGCAGCGGCCGCCAGGGCGAGGCCTTCCAGCAGTACGAGCGGATCCGCAAGCGGCTGGCCGCCGACCTCGGCGTGGACCCCGGCCCCGACCTGCGGCTCCTGCACCACCAGATGCTCACCGCCGCGGTGGCGCCGGCTCCCGCCGAGTCCGCCCCCGCGCCTCCCGCGCCCACGCCGCCACCCGCCGGGATCATGGTGCCGCGCCAGTTGCCCGCGCCGCCGCCGGTGTTCGTCGGACGCCCGCGCGAGCTGGCCACCCTGGACGACGCGCTGACCGGCGACGGCAGGGACCGGGTGGCGATGATCTCCGCCATCGGCGGGTACGGCGGCATCGGCAAGACCTGGCTGGCCCTGTACTGGGCGCACCACCACGTGGACCGCTTCCCGGACGGGCAGATCTACCTGGACCTGCGCGGATTCGACGCCGGGAACGCGCCGATGCCGGTGGAGACGGCCCTGCGCCTGCTGATCGGCGCGCTCGGCGCGGATCCCGCCGCCGTCCCGCAGCGGCCGGAGGAGCAGACCGCGCTCTACCGCAGCCTGACGGCCCGCAAACGCCTGCTGATCGTGCTCGACAACGCCCGCGACACCGCCCAGGTCGTCCCCCTGCTGCCGGGCACGCCCTCCTGCACCGTGCTGGTCACCAGCCGCAACCAGCTCCCCGGGCTGATCGCCGGCCACGACGCCCGCCACGTGCCGCTGGACGTGCTCGACGCCGCCGAAGCCCGCCGGCTGCTGGTGCACCACCTGGGGCCCGAGCGGGTCGACGCCGAGCCGGAGGCGGTGGCCGCCCTGGTGGAGCGCTGTGCCGGGCTGCCGCTGGCGCTGAGCATCATCGCGGCCCGCGCCCTGATGAGCCCGTGGCTCCCGCTCGCGTCCCTGGCCGAGGAGCTGCGCGCGGAGTCCACCCGCCTCGACGCGCTGGACGCGGGCGAGCTGTCGGCGGACCTGCGGACCGTGTTCGCCGCCTCGTACCGCGCGCTGGAGCCGGAGGCGGCCCGGCTGTTCCGATTACTGGCCCTGCACCCGGGACCGGACATCCCGCCGCCCGCCGCGGCCGGCCTCCTGGGCACGGACGCCCGGCGGCCCATGGCCGGGCTGGTCCGCGCGCACCTGGTCACCGAGCACGCTCCCGGCCGCTTCGCCCTCCACGACCTGCTGCGCGACTACGCGGCCGAACGGGCGTACGCCGAGGACACCGAGGCCGAGCGCGACGCGGCGCTGCGCCGCCTGCTCGACCACTACCTGCACACCGCGCACGCGGCGGCCCTGCTGTTCTACCCGAACCGGCGGGCGATCCAGCTGACCGAGCCCCTCGCCCCCGGCGCCGTCCCGGTCGTCCTGCGCGACCACCAGCAGGCCGCCGACTGGCTCGCCGCCGAGATCCAGGCGCTGCTGTGGGCGGTCAGGCGGGCCGCCGACGCCGGGCTGGCCACGCACGCCTGGCAGCTGGCCTGGTCGCTGGCCGACTACCTCAACCGCCAGGGACGCCGGCAGGACATCCTCACCACGCAGCAGGCCGCCCTGGACGCCGCCCGGGGCCAGGACGACCTCGTCGGGCAGTGCCGGGCGCACCAGACCATCGCCCGCACCCATCTGCGGCTCGGCCGCTACGACGACGCCCGCGTCCAGCTCGATCACGCGCTCGACCTGGCCACCCGGCTCGGCGACCTGGCGCTCCAGGCTCGCGCGAACCACAGCCTCACCATGGTGTTCAGCGCTCAGGAGCGCCACAGCGAGGCCCTCGCGCACGCCCAGCGGGCACTTGAGCTGTACCGGGACCTGGGCGACAAGAGCAGCACCGCCGACATTCTCAACTCCGTCGGCTGGGAGCACGCCGAACTCGGGCATCACCGCGAGGCCGTCGACCACTGCGAGCAGGCCGTGGCCCTGTTCGAGTCGCTCGGCGACCCGTACGGCCAGGCGGCCGCCCTGGACAGCCTGGGCTACGCCTACCACCGCGCCGGCGACCACGACCGGGCCGCCGGCCGCTACCGGCACGCTCTGCGGCTGTTCCGGGAGGTGGGAGACCGCGGGGAGGAGGCGGCGTGCCTGCTCAACCTCGGCGACACCCACCGGTCCGCCGGTGACGAGGCGGCGGCCCGCCGGGAGTGGCGGGCCGCGCTGGACATCCTCGACGAGCTCGACCGGCCCGGCGACGATCCGGTACGGAGCAGGCTCGCCGCCCGCCTCCGCCTCACCGGGGACCGCTGAAGGCCCGGTGAGGTCCCCGCCGACCGGATCACCCGCGCACGGTGGAGGTCCTCAGCTTCGGGTCGGCGGCGATCTCGGCCTCGGTGAAACGCTCGGTGACCCACTGGCCGCGCGAGAACAGGACCGTCTGGTCGGTGTGGTGCGGCGAGCTGGGGTCGGCGGAGAGCGAATAGGTGAGGATGGTCCGCGTACGCGGCCCGGCGGGGGTGAGCTCGACGGCCATCATGAAGGTCGAACCGGTGTCCACCTCCGGGTAGCGCCCGTCGGCGCCGAGGATGCCGCGCATGCGTACCCGGTCGAAGCAGCCCTCCCCTTCGGTGCAGCCGGGGATCGGGATCGAGGAGTAGCGCTGCGCCTGGCCCGGGGTGAGCGTCAGGGGGATGCCGCCGGCCTGGAAGGCGGCCACGGCGTCGGCCAGGGCTCGCCGTACCACCGGGTCGTCGCTCTTGAGACCCCGGGGGGTGGCCAGCGGGCGCGCGGGATCGAACGGCACCCGCCACGGGCTGTAGACGGGCTCTCCCGGCTTGGTGGGCTGCCCCAGCCGCTCGAAGAACTCGCGCCACAGGATGGCCCCCTGGCCGTCCAGGGTGGCCCGCCCGTTCCACTTGAGCAGTGTCCGGCAGGCCTCGCGCACGTCCACCGGCTTGCCGCCGGACGTGGTCAGGGTGCTGTCACGGCACAGCTTCGGCAGGTCCGGGCGCATGAGGTCGAAGGTGTAATTGCGCTTGCCCTGCACGCTCGCCTGCAGCGTCTCCAGGGTGAAGCCGGGAGCGCCGAGCCCGTCGGCGCCGGACAGTCGCTGGACGATCATGTCCAGGCTGACGCGCGGGCGCGGCTCCAGATCGGTACGCGCCTTGCCGAACGCGCGCGGGTAGCCGGTCAGCGGCGCCAACGGGTTCGTCATCCAGAAGGTGTTGTTGGAGTTGGCCACGTAGTCGCTGCGGGTCAGCCTCGGCCGGTCGCCGGGCCCGAAGACGCCGGGCACGACGGCGTCGCGGTCCCTGCCCCACAGGCACGCGGAGGTCGAGCCGTCCAGGACGTACTCCTCCAGGCCCGGGATGGGGGAGGGCTTGCCGCAGCGCTCCGCCTGGGCGTCGGTGACGTGGGGGACCATCGAGGTGTCGGCGAAGTAGGCGCTCCCGCCGGCGTCGGTGGCGAGCGTGTGGACGAACGGCATGCCCTGGAAGGTGTTCTGGGTGGCGCGCAGCTGGGTGAGGTTCCGGGCCCTGGCCATCGCCAGCCACTCGTCGGCCGCGCGCAGGTTGTCGGCGTTGACGTCGGCCAGCGCGTAGGCGACCTTGCCGGTCTGCCCGGCGGCCAGCACCGGGCCGTAGCGCGAGGTGTAGAGCGTGTGGTCCACGACGGTGCCGTCCTGGAGGGTGACCTGCACCTCCTGGCGGCCCATCGGCTCGGTCCGGCCGTCCACCTGGTAGCTGGTGCGGTCCACGAGGTCGAGCCGGTAGAGGTTGAACCGCTGGGCGTGGGAGACCGTGTGGGTCCAGGCCGTGGTCGCGTTGTGGCCGATCTCGACGACCGGCGTGCCGTACAGGCTGCCGCCGGAGACGTCGAGCACGCCGGGGATGGTCAGCTGCACCTGATAGAAGCGGCGGATCCCGTTCCAGGGGAAGTGCGGGTCGGCCAGCACCATGCCGTGGCCGTCTCGGGTCGCCCGGCGGCCGAGCGCCCAGGCGTTGCTGCCCGCGGCCGGCCTGCGCTCCGGCCCCTCGGCCTCGGCCTCCCCGACGACGTACTCCTTCATCCCGGCGATGCCGGTCATCCGGCTGAGGTCGAGCAGGTTGTTCCACAGGTCGGTCGCGGTGATGGGGCCGACCCAGGCCTTGCCCCGGCAGGTGGGATCCGGCAGGTTCGCCACGCCGGTCTGCTCCAGGTAGCGGTTGTACCCGGCGACGTAGCCGTCCACGAGCCGGCGCAGCTCGCCGGTCGGGCCCAGCGGCGATCGCCGGGCCAGCAGCCGAGGCACCACGCCGGAGTCGGCGACGCTCTTGTAGTAGACGTCGCTGACCAGGTTGGCGACCGGGCGGACCGGGTCGTCGGACTTCGCCTGAGGGCCGAAGTACCGGGACCTTTCGCCCCGTAACGTCACCACCCAGGAGGCCAGCACGCAGAGGTTGTCCTGCGCGAAGGCGTAGCCGTACCCGAATCCGAGCCCGCCGTAGTCCTTGGCGGATATGTGGGGAATGCCGTACTCGGTGCGCCGGATCTCGGCGGAGTAGCGGCCGTCGTCCGCCAGGGCGGGCGCGTCGGTGCGCACCACCACCATGACGGCTGCGACCAGGGCCAGCGCGATCAGCGCGGCCGATTTCAGCTTCATCGCAACTCCTATTCGAAACGCGCGTTGTCGGGCGCGGTCATGCGCCTGAGCAGCGGGAGGGCGGTGAGGATCACCAGGAGGGAGGCGGCCAGGCCGCCGCCGAGGGAGGCGAAGTAGACCGGCCCGGGCATCGCGAGCGAGGCGCCCTTCATCGCGAGCTGGCCGATGAGCGGCTCGGCCACGGCGAAGCCGGCGCCGGCGGCGAGCACGGCGGCCAGGACGAGCGGCAGCGCCGACTCCAGCAGCACCACCGTGGCCAGGGTCCGCGTGGGCGTGCCGGCCAGCCGCAGCAGCGTGAACGGCTGCCTGCGCTCCACGAGGCCGCCGCCGACCGCCACCACGAGGCTGCAGCCGCCCGCGACCAGGGTGAGCGCGACCATGGCCAGCGCGATGCTCTCCGCCCTGGTGTACAGGTCGGCCCTGACCTGGGCGACCTCGGCGAAGGTCATCGGCGCCTGCGCGGAGTAGCCGGCCATCAGGGTACGCAGCCGCTCCAGCGTCGCCGCGTCGCCCGTACGGATCATGACGGCCATCAGATCGAGCCCGGCCGCGGAGGCGGACTCGCTGGCCGGTCCGGCCAGCGGGAGGAGCTTGTCGATGGTGAGGGGGTTGTCGGCGCCGACGACGCGGTCGAACCGGCCCAGCACGGCCTGCGCGCCCGCGGGGCACCGGCCGAGCACGGGGAAGCGGGCCAGGTTCGAGCACTCGACGACGGAGGTCGCGGGCGGCGAGCCGTCGGGCGGCGGCCGCAGGCTCTCCAGATCCGCCCTGGCGTAGATCGGCAGCACGTCCACGCCGGGCTGGGCGCGCACCTGGGCGAGCAGGTCCGCCGCCGCCCGCGGCGACAGGCTCGCGATGCCCGGCCGCCAGAGCGTGGCGCCCAGCACGTCGTTGAGCGTGCCGCCGGCCACGGCCCGCTGGCCCGCGACCACCGTGGGCACGAGGGCCGCGATCGTCGTCCCGATGAACACCGCCAGCACCAGCCCGCTCACCGACCTGAACGCGGTCTTCGGGTCGGCGGCCAGGCGCTGCGCGGCCAGTAGCGTCGCCGCGCCGCGGGTCAGCCGGGCGGCCAGGCGCGCGCCGAGCATCGTCAGCCACGGCCCGGCCAGCACGAGCCCGGCCATGGTGAGCGCGATCCCCGCGTTGGCCAGCAGGGTGTCGGGTTTGCCGTCCTTGAACGCCGGACCCGCGAGCAGCCCCAGCCCGGCGAGCAGCGGGATCACCCGCCACGCTCTCGGCGGCGGCGGGGCGGTCTTCCTGGCCACGCCGAGCGGTGAGATCCGCACCCGGCGCAGTGACCACAGGGAGGCGCCCGCCGCGACGACGGGCACGCAGGCGAGCACGGCCACGTACTGCCAGAGGCTCGGGACCGCCAGCTCGGGGAAGAAGCGCGAACCGGTGATCCGGATCCCGGCCACGACCGGCCGTACGAGCTGGAAGAGCACGACGCCGGCCAGCGCGCCGAGCAGCGCGCCCAGCGCGGCGTCCACCGCGGCGAGGATGTTGATCTGCCGGGAGGTGGCGCCGACCAGCCGGATCGCCGCGAAGCGCGTCTCGCGGCGGGCGGCGGCCAGCCGGGTGGCGGTGCCCACCAGCACCAGCAGCGGGACGATCAGCCCGACGGCGGCGATGCCGAACCCGAACTGGTAGACGTCCGCGCTCTGGTCGACCGCCGGCTCGGTGGCGACCGTGTCGACCCGCCGGGTGCCGATCATGGCGGCGACCTGCTGCGGCGTCCCGCCCACCACGATGACCAGCTCGTCGGGCCCGGACAGCGCGGCCCGGCCGATCAGGCCCGCCCGCGTCCCGGGGAAGCGGGCGGCGAGTTGCTCGCGCGGCGCCGAGTCCAGGAGCCGGGCCAGCGCCGGCGAGGCGTAGTACTGGCCGGGGCCGGGCATGCGGGACAGGCCGGGGATGACCGGCGCCCGGCCGCCGAGCCCGGCGGCGTCGAGCCTGGTGATCGTCCGGCCCGCGTAGAAGTCCTCGCGGAGGTTCCACAGAGCGCCGTCGCCGGTGGCGTCCAGGGCCCAGCCGCTGGGCGCCGTGCCGCGCGCGCACTCCCAGCAGGGCCGGTCGCCGGTGGCCTGGAAGGCGTTGAACAGCGACAACGTCGCCAGCAGCACCGCGACGCCGACCGCCACCCCGGCCACGATCAGCGCCAGCCGGGCCGCCGTCTCCCTGCCGCTGCGCAGCGACAGCCGCAGCCCCAGCGAGATCATCGGAGGACCCCGCCGGCGTACGGGTCGGTCACCTTGCCGTCGCGCACCACGACCTCGCGGTCGGCGCAGGCGGCCACCCGGGCGTCGTGCGTCACCACGATCACGGTGGCGCCCTCCTCGCGGGCCAGGCCCACCAGCAGGTTCATCACGTGCTCACCGGTGAGCGAGTCGAGCGCGCCGGTCGGCTCGTCGGCGAAGATCACGCGCGGCCCCGTCACCAGCGCCCGCGCGATGGCCACCCGCTGCGCCTGCCCGCCCGACAACTCCCCGGTACGTCGGCCGCCCAGCCCGGCCAGCTCCAGCCGCTCCAGCCAGGACGCGGCCCGCACGTACGCCTGCCTGCGTCTGGTACGGCTGAGCAGCAGCGGCAGCGCCACGTTGTCGGCCACCGTCAGCTCGGGCACGAGCTGGCCGAACTGGAAGACGAACCCGAAGGCGGTGCGCCGCAGCTCGCTGCGGCGGCCGTCGTCCAGCGTGTCGAGCCGCCGCCCGTCGAACCACACCTCGCCGGTGTCCGGGGTGAAGATCCCGGCCAGGCAGTGCAGCAGCGTCGACTTGCCGGAACCGCTGGGCCCCATGATGGCCAGGACCTCGCCCGCGGCCACCGACAGGCCGGCCTCCCGCAGCGCGGGCGTGCTGCCGAAGGAGCGGCTGATGCCCTCGGCCCGCAGCAGAGCGTTGACGATCATCGTTCGCGCACCGTTTCCGCCAGCGCCCCCAGCCTGGCCTGGGTGACGTCGATCCACCGCAGGTCGGCCTCCAGCCGGAACAGGGCATGGTCGGCGAGGAGCGTGTCGATCAGCGCGCCGCCGCGTTTGATCTCGGACAGCTCCCGCATGCGCCGCAGATGCGTGGCGCGCTGGGCGTCGAGGTAGCCCGCCGCGTCGCGGCCCAGCATCAGCGCCAGCACGACCTTCGTGAACAGCACCGTCTGCAGGTACGGCTCGGCCTCGACCGGCTCGGCCAGCCACCTCTCGACCTCGTTCCGGCCGACCGGGGTGATGGCATAGCGCTTGCGGTCGGGGCCGTCGCCCGGCTCGCTCTGCCCGGCGGCGATCTTGCCGTCCCTGACCAGGCGGGCGAGCGTGGAGTACACCTGGCCGAACGGCAGGGACTTGCCCCCGCCGAAGTAGGTGTCGTAGTCGCGTTTCAGGTCGTAACCATGGCTCGGCTCCCGCTCCAGGAGGCCGAGCAGCGCAAGGGGAACGCTCATGCCCGGAGACTATACTCTGAGGGTATATCCGCGGCGTATAAACACCCGAGCTCGCCGGATCTTCGGCGTGCGAGCGGTCCTAGAGGCGGATGCTGATCTGCGCGCCGTGCTCGCGGAAGCCGAGCGCGCGGGCGACGCGCCGCGACGGCTCCGGACGTGCCCGCCACTGGGGCAGCAGCCCGATCGCCAGCGCGTCGGCGACCGCCGCGGAGGCCGCCAGGCGGGCCAGCCCCCGGCCGCGCCACCGCGGCGCGGTCAGCACGCTCACGTGCGCGGCCGCGTCCAGCCAGGGGCGGAAGCCGGCGGCGGCGAGGACGTCCCCGCCCTCGCGGACGGCGTAGGCGGCCGAGGCGATCTCCTCCAGGCCGGACTCGTCCGCCTCCTCCTGCGGCACCGATTCGAGCAGGGCCCGGATCGCCGGGTGATCGGCCGGCAGGCGTTCGACGTCGGCGACGGGCGGGGCGGCGACGAAGTCACCGGCGTCGAGGTAGGCCAGTGTCGCCGGGCCCAGGACGTCCAGGACCGGCAGGAGGTCCGGGAGCCGGGCGAGGCCGGCGTCGCCGAGGGCCGGCAGCGCGCTCCGCACCGGCTCGGCCAGGCCGGCGCCGGGCACGGTGGCCAGGATCGCCCCGCCCAGCACGACGACGCCCGTCCAGCCCGGCGGGCACAACGACGACCCGGGCGAGACCACGACCTGCACGTCCCCGCTCGCGGGAAACGTGACGGGGGTGCCGGCCAGGGCCGCCCACAGGTCACGCGCCCGCTCCAGCGCACTTCTCGGCATCCTCCGATGATCGCTACCGGCGGCCCCCAGGGCCAACCCGGGTGCCGCCGAAGAGGGCCGCGTGACCGGCGACGAAGTTCTTGACGCTCGTCGCGGGCCGTCCGGTGATGGTCTCGACGTCGTGGGTCAGGCGGGCGTAGCGGCCCCGCGCGTGCAGCCGCGCCATGGTGGAGATGTGCTCGGCCACGTGGTCGGGCAGCTTCGCCTTGCGGAGGTCCCGCTCGATCCACTCCTTCAGCGGCATGTCCACGTACGTGATGCGCCGCCCCAGGGCCTCGGAGTACTCCGCCGCCACGGCGTTCATGTCCTCCGAGCGCGGGCCGGTGAGCTCGTACACCTTGCCGACGTGCGGCGACGGGGCGGCCAGGATGGTCGCGACGACCTCCGCCACGTCGCCCGCCGCGACCGGCGAGGTCCGCGCGCCCCCGAACGGCAGGCGGATCTCGTCCCGCTCGGCTATGGAGGCGGCGGCGAAGAGGGTGAAGAAGGGGTGTTCGAGGAAGACCGTGGGCCGGACGACGACCAGCGGCAGCCCGGACCAGGTGAGCGCCTGCTCGGCGAGCCAGTGCAGTCGCTGCTGGCGTGACTCCTCCGTGCTCGTGGTGGTCATCCCGGAGACGGTCATCTGCGAGAGGTTGACGAACGCCCCGATGCCGGCGGTCTGGCGGGCCACGGTCGCCATGGTGACGGCGCCCTCCAGGTACGACGGCGAGACGCTCATGCTGAAGAACACCCGGCCGACGCCGTGCATGGCGGGCACGACGTCGGCGGCGCGCGTCATGTCGGCGACGACGACCTCGGCCCCCGTGGCCCGCAGCGCCTCGGCGCGCTCGTCCTCGCGATGGACGAGCGCCCGGACCGGGAGCCCCTGGCGCCGCAGCGTCTCCACGACGGTCCGGCCGACCGCTCCGACGCTGCCGGCGGCGCCCGTGACGAGAATCGGTCTGTCCTGGGGCATCGGTCACCTCCCGGACCCACCCCAGCAAACTCGGGACGATTCCTCCATCGGGACGCCCGGTGGATGGCGATGTCGTTAATCCGGGACCATCAAGATTTCGCCAGTGGTGCCGAGTTCAGGAGGGATTGACGTCGGCGATGGCGACGGAGAAGACGACCCGTTCCTCCTCGCCCTCGGTGAGCCCCCACAGCTCGCCGGTGGCGTACCACTGTGACAGGTCCTCC
This sequence comes from Nonomuraea sp. NPDC003709, assembly GCF_040610775.1. Classification (NCBI taxonomy): domain Bacteria; kingdom Bacillati; phylum Actinomycetota; class Actinomycetes; order Streptosporangiales; family Streptosporangiaceae; genus Nonomuraea; species Nonomuraea sp. NPDC003709. Next base: position 12,203 of record NZ_JBEXMW010000030.1, read on the forward strand.
GGCCGGTACGCCCAGCTCGTGTGGGCGCTGATCGTCCGGGGCGTGGTGGCGACGTTCACGGTGGCGAAGCGTCTTCTCGGGTCGGGGCCGGGGTGCGCGCCGGCCGCCATGTTGAGGTAGAGGAGGTCGCCGTCGGACTGGACGCCTTGCACGTCGCTGATGGCGTCGGCGGGGTCGGCCGGGACGGTGGACACCCAGGCCTGCACGGGCGCGTTGACGAGCCGGTAGTCGCCGTCCGGGGGCGGCTGGAACCGGTAGCGGACCAGTTTGGTGCCGGCCGGGGAGCCCGTCGAGCCGCTGGAGGCCTTGTAGGTTCCGGTGATCAGGCTGGCGCCGCCGGAGCTGTGGCGGTCCAGGGAGACGTAGTCCAGGCGGATGGGGGTGATGTAGTGGCGCACCTCGGGGATGACGTACTTGTAGTCGCCGCCGCTCCCGTCCCGCTTGCGGTAGATCTTGTGGGTGTCGAACACCCGGATGGTGTTGTACGTGGAGTCGGGGCCCGAGTAGCCGTTCCAGTTGGTGCTGGAGGTCATGAACAGGTAGGGGCCGTACCAGGCCAGGCCGCCGCCGTGCCCGTACACGCGCCGCAGCTTCCCCTGGCTGTCGACCCACACGGGCAGGACGTTGCGGTAGCGGCGGTCGTCGAGGTCGACCACCGACAGGTTCACGGAGTTGGTGCGGTAGTCGGGGTTGTCCGGGTCGGGGGAGTTCAGCCAGACCCAGCTGGTGATGAGCGCCCGGTGGTCGCCGCCGATCGGGGTGCCGTCGAGCTGGGCCTCGCCCGAGGTGGCCAGCCCCTGCGGCACCCAGGGGGAGTGCGGGAGGTCCTCCTTGTCGCCCTGGGCGGCGGCGGGCCAGCAGAACCAGGAGCGGACCGGCACCCGCGGCAGATAGGCCGCCCGGGCGGCGCAGGCGGGGTCCTCGTTGCCGGGCAGCGCGACGCGGTCGGTCCCGCTGAGCGCCCCGCCGATGCCCACCTGCTCGTACTCCGCCGTGAGCGGCACGGTGTACGGGTCGGACCCGGCGCGCAGGTCGAGGCCCGTCAGGCTCAGGGGCTGGAGTGGTGCCGTGGCCGTAGTCAGGGCCGACGCGGCGCCGGGCGACAGCGCGGGCGCGGCCAGGACGCACGCGGCACCTATCCGTACGAGCCAGGTCAAAGGGGTGGTCATGGAGGTGCTCCTCATTCGACGCCGAGCTTCGAACCTGAGTGTGATCACTTCCGGGGCCACAGACAAGATCGCGTTTTACGTGAACAGCTGGCCGCCGTTGACGTCGATGGTGGCGCCGGTGAGGGCCTTGGCGTGGTCGGAGGCGAGGTAGAGGACGGCGCGGGCCACGTCCTCCTCGGTGGCGATGCGGCGCAGCGCCATCGCCGAGACGTCGCGGGCGAGGATCTCCTCGAACGGCACGCCTTCCGCCGCGGCCCGCGTGCGCATCCAGTCGTCGAGCACGTCACTGGCGATCCAGCCGGGAGCGACGCAGTTGACCCGCACCCCGTACGGGCCGAGCTCGTCGGCGAGGCAGTGGGACAGCAGGTGTGCGGCGGCCTTGCCCGCGGCGTAGTCGCTGCGCCCCGCGTAGCCCGTGCGGGAGGACATGGAGGTGATGTTGACGATCGAGCCGGAGCCCTGGGCCACCATGTGCGGCGCGATGAACCTGCAGGCCAGCAGGGTGCCGTAGCCGCCCGTCTCGACGGCCGCGCGCCAGGCCTCGAGGTCGTCGTCGGACATGTCGAGCACGTTCCTGCGGTGCGATCCGGGGAAGGCGGCGTTGACCAGCACGTCCACCCGGCCGAAGCGGTCGATCACGGTGCCGGCGAGCCGCCGTACGTCCTTCGTCCTGGTCACGTCGGCGGGCACGGCCAGCGCGCCCGGCACCTCGGCGGCGATCCGCTCGACCGTGGCCGCGGTGCGGGCGGCCACGACGACCCTGGCGCCCTCCTCGCTCAGCAGGCGCGCCAGGGTCCGCCCCAGCCCGGGGCCCGCCCCGGTGACGACCGCGACCTTGTCATCGAGCAGCACGTCCTGACTTTACCAAGCGTTTGCTCGATAACGAGGTGCCAGGCCGGGGCGTTGCGGAGGGTGATGTCGATGCGGTTCCAGGCGTTGATCGCCGAGATCGCCATGACCAGGGCGGCCGGCGACTCCTTGTCGTAGTGGGCCGCGGCCTCCTGCCACACCGCGTCGGGGACGCCGTCGGGGTTGTCGGCGACCCGCGTGGCCGCCTCCGCGTTCCCGATCGCGGTGAGCTCATCGCTCGTCCCAGCGGTCATCGGTGCATCTCCTTCAGGGCGGTGATCGCCGTCATGGCGTTGGGCCAGCCGGCGTAGAACGCCAGGTGGGTGATCGCCTCGACGAGCTCGTCCTCGGTCAGGCCGTTGTCCAGCCCTCGGCGCAGGTGGGATTCGAGCTGGCCGGTGCGGTACAGCGCCACCAGCGCGGATATGGTGATCAGGCTGCGGTCGCGGGGCGACAGGCCGGGACGTTCCCAGACGTCGCCGAACAGCACCTCGTCGGTCAGCTCGACCAGTTTCGGCGCGAAGTCGCCGATCAGGCGCTGGGCGGGTGTGGGCTCAGCGGACATCATGTTCTCCTCACGAAGGTTCGCTCGTCGCGTCCACCCTGGCGTTCGTGCCGATCGGGTGGCAGACCGCGCTGTTCGGGGGAGTGGCAGGGCCTCCCACGCGTCACGTGGAGGGGAGCTTGGTGGCGCGATCGGAGGCGAGCAGGTCCAGCAGGACGATCGCGTCGTACTCGGGGGTGCCGGGCTCGGCGTAGTAGGTCATCAGCCGGTGGCCGGGGGTGCCCTCCAGCAGCATGGACTGGTAGCCGAGGGTGAGGTCGCCGACCTCGGGGTGGTGGAAGGTCTTGCGGCCTTGTACGTGGCCGCGCACGTCGTAGCGTTCCCACAGGCGGGCGAACTCCGGGCTCTTGAGCAGGAGCTCCCCGGCGAGGTTGGTCAGGTCGGGCGCGTCCGGGTCTGTGCCGGCCAGGGCCCGCAGTCTGGCGACGCAGCCGCGGATCTGGTTGTCCCAGTCGTGGAACAGCTCGCGGGCCGAGGGATGGAGGAAGACATAACGGGCGATGTTGCGCTGCCTGGGCGGCCAGCTGTCCATCCCGGCGAACAGCCGCAGCCCGGCGGGGGTGTGGGCGAGCAGGTCGCCGGTGCGGCTGCCCACGTACGCGGGGTAGGGCCGCAGGCTCTCCAGCAGCAGCTTGACCCCGGGCCGGACGGTCCGGCCGGGCGCGGCCGGCGGCTCGGGAGCGGTGCGGGCGGCGCGCGCGGCCAGGCTGCGCAGGTGCTCGTGCTCGATCTCGTCCAGCAGGAGGGCGCGGGCCAGGGCGTCGACGACGGCCGGGCTGGGCCGGGTCTCCCTGCCGCGCTCCAGCCTGACGTAATAGTCGACGCTGACCCCGGCCAGGGTGGCCAGCTCCTCGCGCCGCAGGCCGGGGGTGCGCCGCAGGCCCGGGCCGACCGTCAGGCCGACCTCGCCCGGGGTCACCTGGGTGCGGCGTGCGCGCAGGAAACGTCCCAGCTCGCTGCCGCCACTGCCGTCCCGTTGCTCACGTGCCATACCTTCCAGTCTGCCGGGCCCTGACCTGCGCGGCGGCTGCGTTGGGGGGCCCTGTCACACCCCCGAACAGCCCGCCCTGCCAGCGCGCGCCCGCCGCGCGCAGGATGGACGGTCGAGGAGGTGTCCTCCCCCGGTGGGGCGGCCGCCTCCCCGTCGAACTGCGGTTTCGCGAGGAAAGAGATAGCAAATGGAGTACACCCGTCTGGGGTCGTCGGGCCTGAAGGTGAGCCGGATCGCGCTCGGCTGCATGAGCTTCGGGGCGTCCGGGGAGTGGACGCCGTGGGCGCTCGACGACGAGGGGGCTGAGCCGATCTTCCGGCAGGCGGTCGAGCTCGGCGTCACCTTCTGGGACACCGCCAACGTCTACGGGATGGGCGCGTCGGAGGAGATCGTCGGGCGCGCGCTGAAGAAGTACACGCGCCGCGACGACATCGTCCTGGCGACCAAGGTGTTCTTCCCGATCCACCAGGGCCCCGGCGGCGCCGGGCTGTCCCGTAAGGCGATCATGGAGCAGATCGACGCCTCCCTGAGCCGCCTCGGCACGGACTATGTCGACCTCTACCAGATCCACCGTTTCGACCCCGGGACGCCGGTGGAGGAGACGATGGAGGCCCTGCACGACGTCGTCAAGGCAGGCAAGGCCCGCTACATCGGCGCCTCGTCGATGTGGGCCTGGCAGTTCGCCACGATGCAGCACGTCGCGCAGGCGAACGGGTGGAGCCGGTTCGTCTCCATGCAGGACCAGTACAGCCTGGTCCAGCGGGAGGAGGAGCGGGAGATGTTCGGCCTGCTCGCTGACCAGGGCGTGGGCAGCATGCCGTGGAGCCCGCTCGCCGCGGGCCTGCTCGCCCGTCCCTGGGGGGAGAAGGGCACCAGCCGCGCCGCGACCAACCCGACGACCGACCGCCAGGGCCGGCCGCTGTTCCTGGAGGGCGACAAGGCCATCGTGGACGCCGTCCAGCGGATCGCGCGGGCGCGTGGCGTCTCGATGGCGCAGGTGGCCATGGCCTGGGTGCTGAACAACCCGGTCGTCAGCGCGCCCATCGTGGGCGCCACGAAGGCGCGCCATCTGGCGGACGCGGTCGCGGCGCTGGACGTCAAGCTCACCGACGACGAGGTCACGTCACTGGAGGAGCACTACACGCCCCGCCTGCCCACGTACTTCTGAGCGCGGGTCCTCGGCCTCACCGCCGGGCGGCGGTGAGGCCGAGCTCGGCGACCGCGGCGGCGACCCGGTCCACCTCCTCCTCGGTGTTGTAGTAGTGCGGTGACAGGCGAAGGGCCCACTCCACGTCCTTGTCGCCGAAGTCGTACTGGGCGAACTCGCGGAAGCTGAGGGCGGAGTTGATCCCCCGCGCGTCCATGGCCTCCTTGAAGGGCTGCGGCTGCCAGCCTTCGATCTCGAAGGTGACCAGGGCCGCCGGTCGCGTGCCGCCATCGAGGAGCCGGACGCCGGGGACGCCCGCCAGCCGGTCACGCAGCCGGGCCGCGAGCGCGGGCGTGCGCTCGGCGATGCGATGCACGCCGACCTGGAGGGCGTACCTGGTGGCCACCGCGCTGCCGATCACGGCCGAGTACGGGAACTCCCAGTCCTCGAAGCGCGCGGCGGTCTCGACCGGGCGGTAGCGCCCCGGCTCGACCCAGCGGGCGCCGTACATGTCGATGAACAGCGGCTCGTAGCCGGCGCGCAGGACCCGGTCGGAGACGTAGAGGAAGCCCGAGCCGCGCGGGCCGCGCAGGAATTTGCGGCACGTGGCGGTGAGCAGGTCGCAGCCGATCTCCTCGACGTCGATCTCGTACTGGCCGACCGTCTGGCAGGCGTCCACGAGATACAGCAGCTCCAGCTCACGGCAGTGGCGGCCGATCTCCGCGACCGGCTGGACCAGGCCGGAGTTGGTGGGCACGTGGGTCACGGCGACCAGCCGGGGCCGCCGCGAGCGCATGAGCGCGGCCATCGCCTCGACGTCGACGCCGCTGCCGTCGGCGTGGTCCGGGGCGTGCACGATCTCGACGCCGAACCTCTTGCGCAGGGACAGGAAGGCGATCTGGTTGGAGATGAAGTCGTTGCGCGTGGTGAGGATGACGTCGCCGCGCTCGAACGGGATGGCGGACAGCGCCCTGGTGTAGGCGTCGGTCGCGCTCCCGGCGAAGGCGATGTTCTCGGGGGAGCAGTTGAGGAGCCCGGCCGTCGCGGCGTAGAAGTCGCGGACCTCCGCCTGCCGGGCCGCGGCCGCCTCGTATCCGCCGATGGCCGCTTCGAGCCGCAGGTGGGAGAGCATCGCCTCGAGCACCGGACTGGCCAGCAGGCCGCAGCCGGCGTTGTTGAAGTGCACCACCGATTCGCAGCCCGGGGTGTCGGCGCGAAGGGATCGAAGCGTTTCCGGTGGAAAGTGGAAAGCGTTACTCTTATCTCTCATGTCCGAGAGTAACATTACTGAGGCTCTCGCCACGAGCCTGCGGGCGGAGATCGCCGGGCTGGCCGCGGGCGACCGGCTGCCCAGCGCCCGCGACCTGGTGCGCCGCCACGGGGTGAGCCCCGTGACGGTGACGCGTGCCTTCGCCCTGCTGGCCGCCGAGGGGGCGGTGGTGACCCGGCCGGGCAGCGGCACCTTCGTCGCGGTGCGCCGCGACCGGTCCGCCGACGGCGTGGGGGACACCTCCTGGCAGACGGTCGTGCTCGCGGACCGCAGCATGCCCGCGCTGACGGCGGGCGAGCTGCTCGGCCCGCCGCCCGGCGCCATCACGATGGCCGGCGGCTACCTGCACAGCTCCCTGCAGCCCGTCAAGGCGCTGGCCGCCGCCCTGGCGCGGGCGGCCCGCCGTCCGGACGCGTGGGATCGCGCGCCGGTGGCCGGCCTGGCGCCGTTGCGTACGATCTTCGCCAGACAGGCCGGCGGCGACGTCGGCTCCGACGACGTGCTGATCACCAGCGGCGGGCAGAGCGCCCTTTCCATGGTGTTCCGTGCCATCGCCGCGCCCGGCAGCCCGATCCTGGTCGAATCGCCCACCTATCCGGGCGCGCTGGTGGCCGCCCGCGCGGCGGGGCTGCGACCCGTACCCGTGCCTCTGGACGGCGACGGCATCCGGCCCGACCTGCTGGCCGACGCCTTCGCCACGACCGGGGCCCGGCTGCTGTACTGCCAGCCGACCTTCCACAACCCGACCGGCGCCGTTCTCTCGCCCGAGCGGCGCCGGCAGGTGGCCGACGTGGCCCGCGCGGCCGGCGCCTTCCTGGTCGAGGACGACTTCGCGCGCCACCTCGGGCACGGCGCGCCGGTGCCCCGCGCGCTCGTCGCCGACGACCGCGACGGCACCGTGGTCCACGTGAGCTCCCTGACCAAGCCCGCCTCGCCCAGCCTGCGCATCGGCGCGGTCATCGCCAGGGGCCCGGTGATGGAACGGCTGCGCGCGATGCGGCGGGTCGACGACTTCTTCATCGCGCGCCCCCTCCAGGAGGCGGCCGTCGAGCTGCTCAGCACCCCGGCCTGGGACCGGCACCTGCGTGCCCTGGCCCACGCGTTGCGCGAACGCTGCGCCGCGCTGGTCACCGCGCTGGCCCGCGAGGTCCCCGGCTGGGTGCCCGGGCAGATCCCCACCGGAGGGCTGCACCTGTGGGTGCGGATGAGCGCGGGCCACGACCACGCCGCCGTCGAGGCGGCGCGGGCGCGGGGTGTGGTCATCAGCGCGGGCGGCGACTACTTCGCCGCGGAGGCTCCGGGCGGCTACCTGCGGCTCGGCTTCGCGGCGGCCGCCGACGTCGCCGAACTGGTCGAGGGTGCGCGGCGGCTCGGCGGGCCGCCGCGTTCCTTCACTGGGTGAGCGTCCATCCGTTGATGTAGCCCTTGTCGCCGGATGTGACGTCTTCGACGCGGAGTTTCCAGCTGCCGCTGGCTGGTGATGTGCTGGCGTTGACGTGATAGGTCTCGTTCAGGACGTCGGCGTCGTCCTTGGGTGCCGGTGCCCGTAGCGGGTAGACCTTGCCGTCCGGGGCGACCAGGTCGAGCTTGAGGTCGCCGCGCCAGGTGTGGTTGATCTCGACGTAGACGGTCACGTTGGAGGGGGCGTTGCCGGAGAGCCAGCCGACCACGATCTGGGAGTCCGCGCTGCCGGGGTCGGGGATGGGGACGTCGTCCCAGGCGCCGAAGCAGGGCAGCCTGATGGTCCAGCTGTCGATGTAGCCGGTGTCGAGCCATTCGACGTCCTGGGCGCGCAGCTTCCAGGTGCCCTTCACCGGGGAGGCGCTGGCGTTGATGTGATAGGTCTCGTGGATGATGTCGGCGCTGTCGTTGGGGGCGGGCGCCCGCAGCGGGTAGACCTTGCCGTCCGGGGCGATCAGGTCGGCCTTCACCTCGCCGCGCCAGGTGTGGTGGATGTCGATGTAGACCTCGATGTTGGCGGGTGCGCTGCCGATGAGGTCGTTGACCACGATCTTCGATTCCACGTAGCCGTGGTCGGGGATGGCGTAGTCGGTCCCGTTGGTGTAGTTGGGCAGCGGCCAGGGGTCCGCGTCGGGGTCCGGAGTGGGGTTGGTGCTGCCGAGCACGGCGGTGTCGAGCTGGATGCGGGGGGTGGTGGCGCCGGTGTAGGTGATGACCTTGCCGGTGGTCTTCAGGGTGGTCACCAGCTGGGAGACGGCGGTGGTGGGCTGGGCCTGGCGCATCACGGCCAGGGCGCCGGTGACGTGGGGGGCGGCCATGGAGGTGCCGCTCATGGAGGCGTACTTGTTGCCGGGGATGGAGGAGACGATGTCGGTGCCCGGGGCGAACAGGTCCAGCAGGGTGCCGCGGTTGCTGAACGTGGACGGGGTGTCCGTGTCGGTGGTGCTGCCGACGGCGATGGCCGAGGAGACGCAGGCCGGCGCGCTGATCCCGTCGCCGTAGCCGTTGTTGCCGGAGGCGATGACGGTGGCCACGCCGGCCGCCAGGAGGGCGTCGATGGCGGGTTTGCGGGGGTCGGAGTCGCAGGCGGCGGTGTAGCGGCCGCTGCCGAGGCTCAGGTTGGCGGCCACGATGGGGGTGCCGCCCTCCTGCAGCTCCAGGACCTTCTCCAGGCCGGCGATCTGGGCGCTGGTGAAACTGAGCACGCAGGGGGCCGCCCCGGCGCCGCAGAAGTCCTCGGAGGTGAACTTGCTGAAGACCTGGATGGCGACGAGTTCGGCGGCGGGGGCGACGCCGGCGGGCGGGGCTCCGGTGACGTTCTGGCCGTTGCCGATGGCGATGCCGGCCACGTGGGTGCCGTGGTCGCAGTCGAGGGCGACGTCGGCGCAGGGGCCGGTGTCGGTGTCGGCCGCGCCGGGTCCTTCCTGCTCGGCGTTGCCGTCGGGGCACAGGCTGGTGGCCGAGTAGTCGGCGTCGACGGGGGAGAAGCAGGCCTCTTCGAGGACGCGGCTGCCCAGGAAGGGGTGGTTGACGGCGACGCCGGTGTCCAGGACGGCGACGACGCTGCCGGCGCCGGTCATGCCCGCGGCGCGGGTGCGGTCCCCGCCGATCAGGGGGATGCTCTGGGCCAGCACCGGGGGTACGGGCTTGTCCTCGGTGACGCTGACCACGTTGGCGAGCTTGGACAGCCGGTCCACGGCCGCCGCGTCCACGCGCAGGGTGACCATGGGGAAGCGGGAGGAGGTCTGCAGGACCTGGCCGTTGGCGGAGGCGTCGGGCAGGTCGGTCCGGGACTTGGTGACCACGTTCACCCGGAGTTTGCCGCCGGCGGCCAGCTTGGTGCGCAGCTCGGGCTCCACCGTCGGTGCGGCCGCGGTGACCTGCTGGGTGACCTGCTGGGTGGTTTGCTTCTCCAGATTCGCCGAGGCCGCGTGGGCCGGCACGCTCACGAGCGTCGTGGCCGCGAATGCCACGATGACACAGGATAAGACCGGAAATTTCATGACATATCGCGCCTTACGTGAAGAGTTCCATGGTGACGACGCCGACATGAGGGGGTGGCCGGACGGCGATCGATCCCGCCGTCCGGCCTCTGGGGTCACAGCGAGTGGTTACGTCGCGTTCGCGCCGTTCTTGGGGTTGCCCTTGACGCGGACGGCGGCCCAGTAGACGAGGGCGATCCGCCGGCAGGCCCCGCGGACCAGGATGAAGTAGCCGCCGCACACCTTGTCGCGCAGCGTGATGTAGAACCTGTTGTCCACGTCGGCCTTGCGGCTACGGTCGAGGTAGTACTTGTACTTCTTGTACGTGTTGCCGATCAGCCCGTACCCGTAGTCGTGCGAGTCACAGGCCGGCCGGTAGTCGAAGCCGCTGGGGCGGTCCGGAGCCTGCGTGCAGTGATCGTGGTTGATGCCCATGACCTTGAAGCCGCTGGCGGTCCGCTTCCAGCTCGGGCTGTGCCAGCCGTAGTGCGCCGCGTAGGCCATGCAGCCGATCTTGGTCCACCACATCCAGTCCTTGGCCGTGGGGCAGTACTTCGGATAGGCCTGCGTGCCGTCGATGCCGCCCGGGATGAAGTCGCCCGGCGGCGGCTCCGGGGTCACGGGGCTGGGGATCCCTCCCGAGCCCTCGATCGGCGTGTCGGCGGTCGGCCGGTCGGCGTCGACGGAGGTCGCCTGGGGGACCGCGCTGCCCGCCGGGAAGCTCAGCTGCCACGCGCCGTTGCTGCGCGAGTCGATCGACGTCAGGCGGCCGATCTCGTCGTAGGCGTAGGTCGCCTGGGTGGTGCCGTCACTGGGGTCGGACACCGTGCGCAGCAGCCCGGACAGGTCGTACGCGTAGCGGGCCGCGATCTGCGGCGCCTCGGTGCCGAGGGTGACCGCGACCTCCTTGAGCCGGCCCGTGAAGTCGCCGAGCGAGGAGGTGCCGGCCGTGGTGGACGTGGCGTAGGTGAACGCGAGGGTGGTCTCGGGGGCTTCGGCCCCGGCCGGTTCCTTGATGGTGCTGATGCGGCCCTGGGTGTCGTAGCCGACCGTCGACTTGCCGTACGCGGTGGTGCCGACGCTGGTCACCCGCCAGGTGTCGGTGCTCTGCAGGCCCGCCGGCTGCGCCCAGGTGTAGTTGAACTTGAGGTCGGCCGCGCTGACGGGGTTGCCGTTGGCGTCGGTGAAGGTGTCGTCACCGGCGTCCTGGGTGGCCGGATCCACCGTGATCGCCTCGGCCATCGTGGTACGCATCGCGCCGGCGGTCGCGTCCCACTTGGTCGTCTCGGTGAGCTTGGCGCCGGTGGCGTCCTCGTAGGTGTTGATGCCGCCGCCGCCCGGCAGCGAGACGCTGCTCTTCAGGTCGTAGCGGGTCGAACCCCCTTCTTCCAGATCCGTGACGACGACGGCGCCGTTCTGGGCCTCCAGCTTCCGGTTGATCGCCCCGCCGAGGAACTCCCCTTGCCAGCCGGGCCCGAAGACGGCCAGCTCGGGGCGGGTGGCGGGGGCCGACTGCGGCCGGGCCAGGTCACCGTTGGCCGCGGCCACGCCGTGCCGGCGGCCGATCGCGGCGAAGGACACGTCCGATTCGGCGATCTTGAAGGTGCCGGAGTCGGCGAAGTACTGACCGGGGCCGACCTCCTGAACCTCGGCCGGGGGCGGCTCGGCGACGGCAACGGTGGAGGTGGAGGCGGAGGCCTCGGGAGAGAGGAAGGGGATCAGCACCGCCGAAAGGGCGACGGCGGTCGTTAATCGGCGCAATTGGGCCTCCCGAGTGCGCGGGTGAGTGATTTGATCACCTGGACAGTAGATGATCGGATTTCACTCCACAAGGGTCTGGACAGCCATTCGGATCGGTGCTCAAATCGCATTCGGAGTCGCACCCTTCCCGCCCTTCGGTAAGCGGTGAAGCGTTCGACGAACCCGCATTTCCAGACACTGCCAGCGCTCGCATAATCCCAGGCCAGAGCGGCTTTTCGGGTGAATTTATGGCGCCCTTATCGGGTCTCTGATGAAGATGGACCGATGCCCTGCTGAATTCGTATGGCGGTAATGTAGTGATTTTATGGCGGTCCCGCCGACCATTATCCGCGGGGGATTGCCGCGCCATTGCCCCCGGCGGTCAAGGCCGCTTCAGCGCCGGGGTCGGCGGGCGTTCGACAAGGGTGTGAATGGCGTACGCGAACCAGGGCCGGCCCGGGCCGCGCGTGGCGCGCAGCGCGGCCAGGGTCGCCACGATGAAGATCGCGATGATGACGGTCACCACGACGCCTGACGCGATCTCGGTGTGGTTGCGGTCGGCGAACTCGACGCCGCGGTGGACGGCGTTGCCGAGGCGGACCGCGATGATCGCGCCGAGCTGCCCCGGCCGGTACGGCCTGTGCTCCGTGCCCGCGTCGCCGCAGGTCCAGATGCTATGAGGCGGCCTCGTGGTAGAAGGCGCGGGCGGCGAAGCCGATCCACTCGGGACGTTCCCAGGTGGTCCAGCGGGCGCGGGCGGCCTGATCGATCGCCGCCGCGGTCTCCTCCTCGGTGGCGCCGGAGGCACGCAGGCGGGCGGCCTCGGCGCGGACGTAGGCGAGGTAGTCGCGGACGTCGTGGAGCAGGGAGGCGTCGGTCACCTCGCCGTGGCCGGGGACGACGACCTCGGGGGAGAGGGCGATGAGCCGGTCGAGGACGTCGATCCAGCGGGCGCCGTCGACGTCGACGTCATGGGGCGGAAGGTACGGGGTGATCGGGAAGATGCGGGTCTCGAACAGGTCGCCGCCGAAGAGGATGCGGTCGTCGACGAGGATGATCTGGTCGGAGGCGGTGTGCGCCGGGCCGGCGGTGCGCAGGACCGCGGTCCGGCCGCCGAGGTCGAGCTCCGCCTCGCCGTCGTAGACGAGGTCGGGTTCGACGAGGGTGACGTCCTGGAGCTCGGCCGCGACGGCGGGGCTCAGCCCCTTGAACATGTCGAGGTAGGCCGCGCCCTTGCGGCGCAGCTCGGCGCGCTGGGCGGCGTTGTAGACGATGGTCGCGGCCCCCTGGAAGGCCTGCGCGCCGAAGCCGTGCTCGGGGTGGAAGTGGGTGACGGTCAGGTACAGGCGTCGGTCGCCGGCCAGGAGGCGGGCCTGTTCCAGGACGTGGGCGCCGTTGCGGGGGCCCATGCCGGTGTCGATCACCAGCGCGGCCCGCTCGCCCACGACGATGCCCACGTTGGGGACGAGCTCGACGCGGCCGTCCGGGATGACGTACACGCCGTCGGCCACCTCGACCGGCTCGCCCCGCACGATCGGCGGCGGGCTCTGCCGGACGTCCGGCACGACGCTCTGTCCGGCGGACGGTGAAGACGCGGTGGGGCACATGACCCACTCCAATCTGAACAGTGTTGAGATGGCTTTTCGCGCAGCGTAACACGGATCTGATCGGTGTTAAGATCGGCCCATGGCAAAGGGGCGTTACCACCACGGCGATCTGCGCGCGGCACTCCTGGACGCCGCCGAGGAGCTCGTGCGCGAGCGCGGGGCTGACGGCTGGTCGCTACGCGAGGCCTCCGCCCGGGTCGGCGTCAGCCCCAGCGCCGCCTACCACCACTTCGCCTCGCGCGACACGCTCGTCCGCGCCCTGTCCGAACGGATCCTCTCCCGCCTCGGCGACCTCCTGGCGGACGCCTGCGAACAGGCCGGCGAGCGGAGCGGTGCAGGTGCCGGTCCGCGGGCGCCCGGCGGCGAGACCGCCGATCCTCTGCGGCGCCTGATCGCCCTCGGTCGCGGCTACCTGCACTGGGCGGTCCAGGATCCGGCCGTGGCCCGCCTCGTCTTCGGGGCCGGCGCCACCGGCCCGGACTCGCGCGTCTCGCCCCACCCGCACGACGTCCTGACGGCCGAGCTCGACCGCCTCGCCGACCTCGGCGCCCTCCCGGCGGCGTCGCGCCCGGGGGCCGAGTTCGTCGTCTGGGCGCCGATCCACGGCCTCGCGGTCCTGCTCATCGACGGCCTGATCCGCGTCCACGACGCCCGGGCCTTCGACCTCCAGGCCGAACGCGTCATCCGCGCCACCCTCAACGGCCTGTGCCAGGAGCCCGCCCCCTCCGAGGGCTGGCCCGCCGTCCACACCACGCACACCGACCGCCGCCGGTCACACCTTGGCCAGGAAGGCGAACAGGTTGGCCCGGGTGCGGGCGACCTTCTCCGGCAGGCTGAGTGACTCGTCGATGGCCCCGTCGCCCGCGGCCTTCTTCTTGCCGCGTACGTACAGGGAGCAGTCGAGGTCGGTGCACAGATACTGCCCGACCGTGTTGCCCTGACGGCCGGCCTCGCCGGTCCGGCGCGCGGTCATCAGTGCGACGCCGCCACTGGTGTGCATGGTCAGGCACAGCGAGCACATGCTGCGCGAGGTGAAGCCGCGCGACGTGCCGGACGTCACCCGGAGCGCGATCCCGACGAAGGAGCCGTCGCGTTCGGCCACCAGGTAGGCGCGTTCGGGCGCGCCCGGATCTCGCCACCCGAGGAAGTCGAGGTCTTCCCAGGGGCTCTGCGTGAAGTCCCTGGGCACGCTGAGGCGCTGGGTCTCGCCCTTGGAGCAGTTGATGAACGATGCGCGGATGTCCCGCTCGGTGACTGGTCTCATGGGCGGCGAGGCTAGCTCTCCTTAAGGCTATTATGCAAATACTTAAAGGGTGTAAGAAAGGTGGGCGCATGGCGCGGGCGGGAGTGACCCCGGAGCGGCTGACCAGCGCGGCGGCGGATTTGGCCGACGAGATCGGCTTCCAGAACGTGACCGTCTCGGCGCTCGCGCGCGGGTTCGGGGTCAAGCCCGCGGCCCTGTACGCGCACGTCAAGGACGCGCAGGACCTGCGGTTCAGGGTGCGGGAGCTGGCCATGGGGGAGCTCGCCGACAGGGTCGCCGCCGCGCTGGCCGGCCGGGCGGGCAAGGAGGCGCTGGTGGCCTTCGCCAACGCCTACCGGGACTACGCGAAGGAGCACCCGGGCAGGTACGCCGCGACGCAGCTCGAACTCGACCCGGTGGCGGCGGCCACCAGCGCGGCGGGCCGGCACTCGGAGCTGGCGCGGGCGCTCCTGCGCGGCTACGACCTGTCGGACCCCGACCAGACGGACGCGATACGGCTGCTGGGCGGCACTTTCCATGGATACGTGTCCCTGGAGACGACGGGCCGGTTCGCCACCACCCCGCGCAGCGCGGACGTGTCGTGGTCCAGGGCCCTGGACGCGCTGGACGTCCTGCTCAGAAACTGGCCGGAAGCCTGAAGCTCTGTAGCGGCCCTGTGGCGGATATATAGCTTCTGCGCCGAGTGTCGTGCGAAGAGCAGTCGCTGTAAGGAGGCGAGAAAAGTGGCCGAAAGCGCCTTCCTCATCGCCTTGGCGGTGCTGGCCGGCACCGTCATCCTGCGGCGGAACGTGGGGCGGTATCTGTCCCGCCGACGGCGTCCGCCCCGCACCGCGCCCGTGTTCGTGCCGCCTTGCTGCACTCCGGCCACCGCTCGCCGCCGCCTCCGGCGAGGCCGGTCGGCCAGGTGCGCGTACGAACGGGTGCGGCGCCATGCCTGATATCTAACAGTGCTTATATAAGTACTGTTACGATTTGCTCATGGCCGATCCCCGTGAGCTCGACCCCAGCCGGCAGAGCCTCTGGCGCCCGCTGCGGCTGCTCCAGGCGTCGATGGACGCCGACATCGCCCGGATCTACGCCGAGGAGCGGATCGAGGGGCTCAAACCGAGCTACGTGATGGAGCTGCTCCGGCTGCACGCCCGCGGACCGATGACCATCACCGAGCTGGCCGAGTCGGTCAACCGGACGCATTCCGCGCTCAGCCAGAAGGTGGCCGCGATGCGCGAGGCCGGCTGGGTCGAGACCGTCGCGGGCGGCGACGCGCGCAGCAAGAAGGTGACGCTCACCGACCGCGCCCGAGGCGTCATCGGCCGCCTGGCGGCGGAGTGGCGGGCCACCGAGGCCGCCCTCGCCGACCTCGAGGCCGAGCTCCCCTATCCGCTCTCCCGGGTCGTCACCGACATCGAGCAGGCCCTCGAACGCAGGAGCTTCCACGACCGGATCGCCGAGAAGCTGGCACAGGACCCCGAATGGGGCTGAGGAGCACGCTGCTCGACGTGACCCCGCTCCGGTCGTCGCCGCGGTTCCGGCGGTTATGGATCGGCCAGGCCCTGTCCGGTTTCGGCAGCCAGATGACGATCGTCGCGGTGATGTTCCAGGTCTGGGAGATGACCGGCAGCACCGCGTGGACCGGCGCCGTTGGCCTGGCGCAGGCGATCCCGCTCGTGGTGCTCGGGCTGTTCGCCGGATCGCTCGTCGACCGGGTGGATCGCCGGAGGCTCTGCCTGATCACGACCATCGGGCATGCCGTGTGCTCGCTCCTTCTCACGCTCCAGGGCTTCTTCGGGCCCCTCCCGCCCGCCGGGATCCTGGGGCTGGTGGTCGCGCATTCCTGCTTCGGCGCTGTCGGAGGCCCGGCCTCGCGTACGTTCATCGCGCACCTCCTGCCCAAGCACCAGCTGGCCGCCGGGCTGGCGCTGAGGCGCATCTCCTTTCAGGGCGCCATGCTGATGGGCCCCGCGCTGGGCGGGCTGATCGTGGGCGCGCTGGGCGTCGGTGGCTGCTACCTGATCGACACGCTCACCTTCGTCGCCGCCTTCTACGGCGTGATCGGTCTGCCGCGGATGAGTCCCGAGGGCGCGCCCGCCCGCCCCGGACTGCGCGGCGTGCTGGACGGCCTGGCCTTCCTGTCCCGCACTCCCGTCGTTCGCGGAGCCCTGCTCACCGACCTCGCCACCATGGTGCTGTCCATGCCGATCAGCCTGTTCCCCTTGATCAACGCGGAGCGGTTCGGCGGCGACCCGCGCACTCTCGGACTGTTCCTCACGGCCATAGCCGTCGGTGGCGTCGTGGCCTCCGTCTTCTCCGGGACCTTCACCCGGCTGCCCCGGCCCGGCGTGGTCATGCTCGCCGGATCGGCCACGTGGGGCGGGGCGCTCGCGCTGTTCGGCGTGTCGACCGACCCGTGGGCCGGGCTGGCCTTCCTCGTCCTGGCCGGCGCCGCCGACACCGTCTCCGTGGTGTCCCGGAGCACGATCGTCCAGCTGCACACCCCGAACGAGCTGCTCGGCCGGGTCAGCGCCGCCGAACAGATCGTCGGGCAGGCCGGCCCCGACCTCGGCAACATGCGCGGAGGCCTTGTCGCGGACGCCACCTCGGGGGCGGCGGCCCTGATCGGCGGCGGCCTGCTCTGCCTCGCCGCCGTCGCCGCGGTGGGCGCGTTCACCCCGGACCTGCGCCGCTCCTCCACCGCCCCCACCCCCGCCTCGACCGGCACCTAGCCAGGATGCTGCGGGAGCGGTCGAGCGGCCGGGTCATCCGGCATTCGTGAGCTGTAAGGGCTCATGGTGCCGACGGCGGGCCGGGCGCTGTGGCCTGATCTCGCGCGGGTTTACCTGACTGGCGCACTGCGTCTGACATTTCCCGCTATGGTGCCGAAGATCCCCTACAGTCGTCACAGGAGTCCCATGTCGCGCGTCGAGCCTCTGCGGGAGGGCGATCCCACGGCCGTGGGGCCCTACCGGCTGTTCGGGCGGCTGGGTGCGGGCGGCCAAGGGGTGGTCTACCTGAGCCAGGGGCCCGACGGTCGCCCGGTCGCGATCAAAGTGCTGCGCGAAGGGCTCGCCGACGAGCGGTTCGCCAAGGAGATCGACGCGGCGCGCCGGGTGGAGCCGTTCTGCATCGCCCAGGTTCTCGACGCCTCACTGGGCCCGCGGCCGTACATCGTGACCGAGTACGTCGAAGGGCCCTCGCTCCAGCAGGCAGGTCGTCACGTCGGCGCCGACCTGCAGCGGCTCGCGGTGGCGACCGCGACCGCGCTGGCTGCCATCCACCAGGCGGGCATCGTCCACCGCGACTTCAAGCCCGCCAACGTGCTGCTCGGGCAGGGCGGGCCGCGGGTGATCGACTTCGGGATCGCCCGGTCCGTCGAAGCGGGGGGGACGGCCACCAGCAGCATCGTGGGGACGCCCGCGTACATGGCGCCCGAGCAGCTCGCCGGTGAGCGGATCGGGCCGGCCGTGGACGTGTTCGCGTGGGCGTCGGTGATGGTGTTCGCCGCCACCGGGACGCCTCCGTTCGGCGAGGACTCGCTGCCCGCGGTGATCAACCGCATCCTGCACAACGAGCCGCAGATCGGCGACCTGCCGCAACCGCTGCGCACGATCCTCCTGGCGTGCCTGGCCAAGGATCCGGCCCACCGGCCGAGCATGCAGGACGTGTTGCTGTGGCTCCTGGGCGGGCAGGCCCCCGGGCCTCCGGCCGGGGCCGGCGGCGGCAGCGGTGTGTCCACGGTCCCGGGACGGCGGCGGCGCGGGAAGGGGACGGCGGTCATCGCGGTCGTCTCCGGGGTGGGGGCGCTGGCGGTCGCGGGCGCCGTCGCCTGGGCGGCCACGAACGTCCGGTTCCAGCCACAGCGGCCGAGTACGCAGGCACTGGCGTTGACCTCCGCCGGGACGCCGGCCCGGACCTCGACCCCGGCTCCCGCTTCGACTTCGACTCCGACTTCGACCAAAGCGCGCCAGCGTCCGAAAAGGAGCAAGAGTCCGTCGGAGCCGGTGACCCCGACCGTGAAGAAGACCGTGAAGCCGACGCAGCCCGCTCCCAAGCCGACGACCGCGTCGGCGAAGCCCTCGTCGGGCGGTGGCTCCTTCCGGGTGGTCTGGATCCGGGCCATGGGCGCCAGGAAGGCCAACACCCAGGACTGCCAGATCGGCCAGACCAACACCTTCGGCCTGGTCGAGGGGACCAAGCTGGCCACCAGGTTCCACTACGAATGGATCCTGGACGGACGCGTGGTCGAGCGCTCCGAGTCCGTCATCGCCGAATCCCACACCATGCAGGTCGTCGGCCCGCTCGTGACGTCGAACGGCCCTCACAAGATCACCCTCCGCGTCACCTCGCCCGCGACGGCGTCCAGGGCTCTCTCGTTCACCATCTGCCCGGTCGGGACGGAGTGATGAACCCGCTCCTGCCCGAGGATCCCCCGGCCGTGGGCCCCTACCGGCTGCTCGGGCGGTTGGGCGTGGGCGGCCAGGGCGTGGTCTACCTCGGGCAGGGGCCCGACGGGCGGCGGGTCGCGGTGAAGGTGCTGGTGGACGGACTGGCCGACGACCATCGCTTCGCCAAGGAGATCGACGCGGCGCGCCGGGTGGAGCCGTTCTGCATCGCCCAGGTTCTCGACGCCTCGTTGGGCGGGCGGCCGTACATCGTGACCGAGTACGTCGAGGGGCCCTCGCTCCATCAGGCCGGTCGCCACTTCGGCGCCGACCTGCAGCGGCTCGCGGTGGCGACCGCGACCGCGCTGGCGGCGATCCACCGGGCCGGGGTGGTGCATCGCGACTTCAAGCCCGCGAACGTGCTGCTCGGCCGGGACGGGCCGCGGGTCATCGACTTCGGGATCGCCCGCGCGGCCGGCCATTCGCTGACCGTGACGAGCAGCATCGTCGGCACGCCCGCGTACATGGCACCCGAGCAGCTCGCGGGCGCCCCGCTCGGTCCCGCGGTGGACGTGTTCGCGTGGGCGTCGGTGATGGTGTTCGCCGCCACCGGGACGCCTCCGTTCGGCAACGACTCGCTGCCCGCGGTGATCCGGCGCATCCTGCACGACCAGCCGTACCTGGGTGACCTGCCGGGTCCGCTGCGCCCGATCGTGCTGGCCTGCCTGGCCAAGGACCCCGCCGCCCGGCCCGCCATGCAGGACGTCCTGCTCCGGCTCATCGGCGCCTCGCCCACCGGCCCGACGGGCGAGGTCGCGAGCCACCGGGACGGCACCGTGGCCCGCCGCCCGCGCGGAAAGGCGCTGCTGGCGGGCGCCGGGGCACTGGCGGTGGCCGGGGCCCTGGTGGCCGGGGCGATCATGTGGATGCCCGCACCGGCGACGACGGCCGCCCCCAGCGTGGCGACGACGCCGGCGCCCTCACCCTCGGCCGCGGGCCGGGGAGCCACCGGCACACCCAGCGCGTCGGCCAAGAAACCTGCCAGGACCCCCGCCAAGACGCCCAGCGCGCCGGTCAGGAAGGCGCGTCCCACCAGGACGGCCGGCTCCACCCCCACCGTCTCCCGCGCCCGGCCGACCCCCACGCCCACGAAGGCCACGAAGACCACGGCCGCGCCGGCGGGGACCGTACGCCTGGTGTCGCTGACGCTGGACGGCCTGCAGACCGAGAAGGGCTGCTGGTCGCCCAGCCTCTTCCCGGTCGCCTCGCTCAGGGGCCCGTCGGGCAGGCAGGTGGAGTACGGCTACCGCTGGGTGGTGGACGGCCAGGACGAGGGCTGGAAGACGGACTGGGTGACCGGCACGACCAAGAACCGGCGCAACCCCTTCGGAGCCTTCGAACCGGGCCGGCACACGATCGTCTTCCACCTGCTGACACCGTCGAAGGCCACCAGGAGTGTGGCGTTCACGGTGTGCGAGCGCTACTCCTAGAGTTCGGCCGCCACCGGTGGCGCGTCCTCGAAGTCCTTGTCCAGGGCGTCGGTCCACGAAGGCTTCGTCTCCTCGTACCCCTTGGCGTGCAGCCGGTAGAGCGTGGCGTACAGGCCGTCCAGGGCCATGAGCTCCGCGTGGCTGCCCAGCTCGCGGATCGTGCCGCCGTCCAGGACCACGATGAGGTCGGCGGTGCGCACGGTGGCGAACCTGTGGGAGACGAAGACCGTGATCGTGCCGTTCTCCGTCTGGTCCGCGGCGATCTGGAAGCGCCGGAAGATCTCGTACTCGCTCGCCGGGTCGAGGCTGGCGGCCGGCTCGTCGAGGACGCGGAGGATCGGCGCGTCCCGCATCATCGAACGGGTCAGCGCGACCTTCTGCCACTGCCCGCCCGACAGGTCGGTGCCGCCCGGGAACGTGGGGCCGAGCTGGGTCCGCAGGCCATGGGGGAGCAGGCCGGGCAGGCCGGACCCGCCCGCGCGGTCGAGGGCGTCCCTGACGGCGGGCTCGTCGTCGATGCGGGGCAGGTCGCCGATGCCGGCCGACTCCTGCAGCAGGAACTCCAGGCGGCAGAAGTCCTGGAAGCAGGCCGTCACCCGGTCGCGCCAGGCCTGGACGTCGTAGCCGGCCAGGTCGCTCCCGCCGTACGTGATCCGGCCCGCGGTGGGGTCGTACAGCCGGCACAGCAGCTTGACCAGCGTCGTCTTCCCGGCGCCGTTCTCGCCTACGACGGCCACGGTGCGGCCGGCGGGAAGCCGCAGCGACACGTCCCGCAACACCGGCCGGGCGGCGTCCGGATAGCTGAAGGAGACGTTCTCCAGGACGAGGTCGGAGCCGGCGGAGGGCGCGGGGGTGCCTGCCTCCCGCGGCCGGATGCGGGCCCTGGCATGGTCGTCCAGCCACAGGTAGTAGCCCATGGCGCGCAGTGTCTTCTGCATCCAGGTGAGCATCTGGATCAACCCGGAGACGCTGCCGGTCAGCTGGCCGCCCAGCGCGATGGTGAGGACGACGTCACCGGGGCTCGCCTGACCCTGCACCGCCGCCGTGACGACGAGGTAGAGCGCGCCGGCGAAGCCCGCGCCGAAGATCAGCCAGCCGACGGAGGTCCACATGGCCGTACGCGCCTCCGCCTGCCGCCGGGGCCTGTCGACCTGCTCCCACAGGGCGCGGTGGCGGCCGGCGATCTCCTCCTGCAGGCCGAAGACCCGCAGCTCCTTGGCCGCGCTCGGGGAGCAGGCGGTCGTGAACAGCCCCTGCCGCAGCCGCGCCGGCGCCACGGTCGTCTCCTCCGCCCTGGCGGTGGCCTGCTCGCCACGCCGTACGGCGAGCACCGTGGGCAGGGCCAGGAACAGCAGGAGGAGGAACTCCGGGCGGACGCTCATCAGCAGCGCGACGGTGGAGCCGAAGGCGACGAGCGCCCGCAGGTTCTCCACCAGGGCCCCGAAGGCCGAGCCGAGCGAGGTGCGGTGGCTGCGGAGCAGTTCGAGCTGGTCCTGATAGGGCGGGTACTCGTGGTGGTCCAGGTGCGGCAGGCCGCTGGTCATCGCCATGATGCGCTGGTCGAGCAGGAGCCCGACCCGCTGCTGCAGCCGGATGCGCAGGTCCGCGGCTACCGTGCCCGCGAGCTGGCCGGCGACGAGCGCGCCCGCCAGGATGAGGGCGGCGGTCAGCATGCCGGGCAGGTCCGCCTCGACCGCCGAGTTCACCATGCGCTGCAGGCCGACCGCCGTCACGGCGGCGACCGCGCCGACCACGGGCGCGAGCCCGAGGACGAGGGCGGCCCGGGGGGCGTCGGCCTTGAAGGCGGCCCCGATCAGCAGGGCCATGGCCCGGACGGCGACGCGCGGGGAGGTTCGGTCAGACATGGCGGGCCTCCCTGAACGGCGCGCTCTGCAGGGTGAACAGGTGGGCGTACCGCCCGTCGAGCGCCATCAGCTCCTCGTGCGAGCCGTACTCGATGACCTCGCCGCCGTCGATCACGCAGATCCGGTCCGCCAGCCGTACCGTGGCGAACCGGTGGGACACCAGGATCGTGGTGAGCCCGCGGGTGATCTCCAGGAAGTGCTGGTAGATCTCGGCCTCGGCGCGCACGTCGAGGTTGGCGGTCGGCTCGTCGAGGACGAGCACGCGGGCGCCGTGCTCGACCGCGAACAGCGCGCGGGCCAGCGCGACGCGCTGCCACTGGCCGCCGGACAGGTCGGTGCCGCCCTCGAACCTGCGGCTGAGCGGGGTGTCCCACGCCGCCGCGAGCCTGGGCAGGAAGTCGTTGAGGCCGGAGAGCTTGGCGGCACGGTCGAACGCGCCGTTGGAGCGGTCGGCGTCGAGCCGTCCGAATCCGACGTTGTCCCGCAAGGACAGCTCGTAGCGGACGAAGTCCTGGAAGACGATCGCCAGCTGGCGGCGCCAGGCGAGCGGGTCGAGGGTACGCAGGTCCACGCCGTCGACCGTGATCCGGCCGGAGACGGGGTCGTAGAGCCGGGCCAGCAACTTGATCAGCGTGCTCTTGCCCGCGCCGTTCATCCCGACGATCGCCAGTGACGAACCGGCCGGGATGCTCAGGTCCAGGCCCTTCAGGACCGGACGGTCGGGATAGCCGAACCGTACGTCCTCGAACCGGATCCCCTGCGCGGGCCACCGCTCGTCCGGCGCGACGGTGTCCGGCCGGCTGAGCTCGGCCTCCACCCCGAGCCGGCCGACCGCCAGGGCGTGCGGCACGGTGGCGCTCGCCTGGGCCAGGATCCACTGGATGTCCCCGATCCAGCCCAGCGCGGCCATGGCCGCGATGGCCTGCAGGGCGACGGTGATCGACTCCACGTCGAGCCGCCCGCCCGCCACGGCGAAGGCCAGGTATGCGAACACGGCGGCATGGGCCAGCGCCAGCACGACCGGGCCCACCGTCCTGCTGAGCAGCCGGCCCGACCCGGCCAGCGCGTCCATGCCGACGAGCCAGGCCCGGGTGAAGCGGTCGTGCAGCCAGTCCTGGAAGCCGAAGACCCTGACCTCCTTGGCCGCGGCGTCGCCGATCGCGAGATCCCGGGCGTAGGCGGCCTGCCGGAGCGCGGGCATCGACTCTTCCTCGGCGTCCACGGCCTTCCTGACCTCGCGCAGCCGCCATCGGGACAGCGTGATCCACGCGGCGGCCAGCGGCAGCGGCAGCCACCATTCGACGGTGGCGAGCAGGATCGCCGCGGCGAGCCCGCCCAACCGGCTGGTCGCGAGTCTCGTGAGAGACGTCACGGCGTCGCCGGGCGGATAGCCCGTCGCCAGTCCCTGCGCGAGCTGGATGCGGTCGGCGATCGCGGGATCGCTGAGATGACCGATGCCGACCGGCCGAAGCGCTCCTTCGAGGGTCGTCTGGCCGAGAGTCGCGTTGAGCCGCCGCGCCAGCTCGGCGGAGATCATCCCCAGGACGGGCGTGAGGGCCAGCCGCGCCACGAAGATGGCGATGAAGACGGCCAGATCCAGCGCGAGGCCCGCGTCCCCGGCCGCACGGCTTGCCACGTCTCCGACGACGGCGGCGCCGGCCAGCATGAATCCGCTGCTCAGCAGGGCCTGCAGGAGCACGACGGCGGTCAGGGCAGCGGTCAGCGGGAGCGACACGCGCGGCAGGAGGCGGACCACCTCCAGCACGCCGCTCGCGCCGCGACCGCCGGTCACCTCAGTCCCAGTGCGGCCAGCCATCGCCGGTCACCTCCGCTCCTCGTCAGCAGCGCGGACAGCATCCCGGGTGCGCCCATCAGTAAGGACCAGCCGGTCTCCGCGAGCGCGGCGGGCTCGTCGAGGCGGCCCATGAGGTGGTCCGTCAGGTGATCCGCGAGTTTCGCCGCCTCCGGCAGCCCGGCGCATCGGGCGAAGGAGTCGAACACGAGCATCAGTCCGGCGGCCCCGTGGCAGATGCCCAGGTCGTCCAGATAAAGGTCATCGTCGTACGCCGCCAGGAACGATCGCGCCGACTCGAGGGCGAAGGCGGCCAGGTCGTCGTCGCCGAGCACGCGTGCGGCTTCCCACAGTGTCCAGGCGTTGCCGGGACAGCCGTAGCACCACGCCTGCCGCCGCCCGTCTCCCTTGGGCGCGCGATGGCCGTCCAGCCGGGTGG
Source organism: Nonomuraea sp. NPDC003709 (assembly GCF_040610775.1). Taxonomy (NCBI): domain Bacteria; kingdom Bacillati; phylum Actinomycetota; class Actinomycetes; order Streptosporangiales; family Streptosporangiaceae; genus Nonomuraea; species Nonomuraea sp. NPDC003709. Next base: position 36,210 of record NZ_JBEXMW010000030.1, read on the forward strand.
TCCCGAACGGCCAGGTGATCACACCTCTGTCGTCGACGTAGGATTCGGCCACCAGCCGGCCCGCGAGCCGGCGCAGCAGGTCGTTCAGCTCCTCGCTCAGCCCGTCGGCGTCGGCGGCGGCGCGCAGGGCGGTCACGATGCCGGGCAGCCCGTGGGCCAGGCCCAGATTGATGCGGTCGACGTTCCAGCCGCGCAGCTTCTCGCCCTCGTACTGGCCCACCCGCAACCTGGACAGTGCCTCGTCCTCGCAGAGCAGTGCCAGCCGGGCGATCAGCGGTGCCCGGCCCGCGGCGTCGATGCCGGGATCGATGGCGAACGCCACGAGGACGCCTGCCGGGCCCACGATGAGGTCGTAGTCCTCCCAGCCGACCTTCGTGGTCCGCCAGCGCGGGGCGGCCACGTACTCGATGAGCCTGGCCCGCTGTTTCGCCAGCGGCTCGTTCAGCCGCGGCCACGCCGTGGCGGCGATCCGCAGGCCGAACATCCTGGACGACGCGCCGCCGCCGAAAAGGCCCGGGTGGTAGTGAGGGCTGCGGAAGTCGCGCAGCCACGTGACCACGGCGCGGGAGGCGGCTGACTCGTCCGGCGGACGAGTCTGACCGGCGGCCAGCGCGGCGAGGATGGCCGGTCCGGAGTCCGGCCTGTTCTGCGCCGGCTCGGCCGGCACGGCGTATTCCCGAAGGAGTGTCTCGGCGACCGCCTGCACGGCGGCTCGTTCGAGCACGTGGGTCGATGTCACGACGATGCCCTTTCAGCGGATGCCGGCTCACATGTGGATCGCCAAGGACGCCGCCTGTTCGCGGCGCCCCTGGCGATCGCGGTTCAGCAGGTCCCGGTGCACATTCCGCTGCACGGGTCGGTGAACGCGGGGTCCGAAATGCTGTGGACCTCGAGCTCGTCGACCAGTTCCTCGACGTCGTCCTGGGGCTCGGGGATGTCCTGGGGCTCGGGGGCGGTGTTCTCGGCCATGGCTGGGCCACCTTTCTCTCTTGCCTTGACGGGGTGTTTCGGCATCCGGCCGGTCACGTCGTGCCGGCCGAAATCTGGGCAGCGGCGGCCGCCAGCGCTGTGGGCGGCACCGCGTGGGGCAATCGAACGGCGACCTCCGCGGCCACCCGCTCGGTACCGTGGTCCGACACGCTCAGCTCGTCGGCCGCGGGCAACATCTCCGTGACGGTGAGCTCGTCCCCGGCCGCGAGCTCCTTCAGGGCCTGCTCGAACACCCGGACCGCGCGCACGCTTTCCAGGTCGCAGGCCAGCGGCCGGTATCCGGACGGGCCGGCGACGAACACCCACCGGGGCAGCCCGAGCCGGTCCCGAAGCCTGCTGAGCGCCCGGAGCCCGGCCAGGTCTCCGCCGCCGGCGACGTCCAGCCGATCGGCGGCGATCCGCCACTGCGCGGCGGAGACCACCAGCGATCCCGCCACGGTGATCCGGGGGACGAAGGAGCGTCCGGGGAACGCGGTGAGCGAGCAGCGCAACCGGCGGAAACGGGGGGCATGCTGCTGGGAGTCGGCGCACAGGATCCGGGTCAGCACGCTCCACGGCGTCAGGGGGCTGCGCGTCGCATGGGTGCAGATCCGTACGGGTCTCCCGGCGTGGGAGATCACGACCCGATCCGCTTCACGATGCGCGGTGAGCTCTCCCAGCGGCAGGTACCGCGCCGCTCCGGTGCGCCACGTCGTGCCGTAATGGCCGGGGTCGGGGTCGCCGGTCCAGAGGGAGGTGTACCTCGGCCTGCGGATCGCGTTGGCTGCCTGCGATACCAGTGGCGGAATCAGCAGCTCCACTGACGGTACGCCACTGATTCGGTCGAGCTCGGCGAGAAACGCCCGGTAGGCGTCGGCGGCCGGCACCGTCCCGTGCAGCCGCCGCAGCGTCTCGACGAAGCGCGCGTCGAGGACCGCGGCCGGGCCGGCGTTGTCCAGCACCCACCCGCCGCCGGGGAGCGGGCGGACCACGCAATCGACCGGCCAGGTGATCGGGGCGTCCGGTGCCCCGACGGCGTCGAGCATCGCCGGGGTGATGTCGATGACGGGTGCCGCGTCCGGCGACGCGGCCATCAGGTCCAGGAGCCGCGCGTAGCCGGAGCCGGGGCGGTGCGCCGGCGGCCAGGCGTTCTGCGGGAGAGCGCCGCGGTTCAGCTCTCCCTCCTCGGTCCGGGCCGCCAGCTCCTCGGCGAACACGTCCATGACGGGGCGCGGTCGCGGGCCGATCCGTTCCCGCAGCCTGCTCTCCGGCCTGGGCTCGTCCTCGCCGATCAGCAGGCCGAGCCTGCGGTACTGCTCGAAGGCCCGCTGCAGGGCCGCCAGGTCGGCGGTGAAGGCGCCGTCGGCGCGCCGGTACACGTCGACGAACCCGGCACCGGCGTCGGAGGCGGTCGAGCCGGAGGTCTTCTCCCATCGGCCGCGCCGCTGTCTCAGCGGCGCCGAGACCTCCAGCACGCCGAGCCGGACGAGCTTGCCGACGAGACCCGGGGGCGAGCCGGGCTCCAGCGCGGACACCGGTCGGACGCCGGATCGCAGGGCCTCGACGATGCGGTCGAGCGCGGGGCTCCGCCGCAGCCGGTAGGCGAGCAGGTCGGGCGTGGCGGAGGTCTGATCGACCGTCCAGACCGCGAGGCGGTCGCCCTCCACCCGGTGCAGGGGCGTCATCGACAGCCGGTGATCCCGGCGCAGCCGGTCCGCGGCCGATCGTGCCAGCTCCAGCCTCCTGGCGTGCACGTTCTCCGTCCAGTCGACGGCGACCTGGCCGTTCACCGAGAGGCCGGGCGACTGTTCCGCCATGGGCACCAGTGACACCTGGCCAAGCCAGGTCCGGGGGGTGGTCTTGACCGCGCCGCGGGCGATCATCCGCCAGAGGTAGTCGCTGCGCCTGCGCAGCTTCTTGGAGGTCCACGGCTCGCCTTGGGCCAGCCGCCGCTCGATGTCCGCGAGCACGTCGGAGGGCAGGCAGGCCCGGCCGCCGGGCACGGAGCCGAGCAGGTGCCACGGTGCCGCCAGCAGGCGGTCGTGCTCCTTCTCGACCTGGGCCCCGGCCTGCTCCTCCAGCCGCAGGAGCTCGCCGGACAGCGAGGCCACGCGGTCCAGGTGGGCGGTCAGGCCCGGGGCCGTCACGATCTCGCGCAGGCGGCGGGCCTGGTCGCCGGTGAGGGCCTGGCCCTGATGCAGGCGGCGCCGTACGGCGAGGACCGCCCGCCGTGCCGCGGCCGGCAGCTCCGGCCTCGGCACCACCTCGTCCCCGAGCCGTCCGGCGAGGTCGGACGCCTCCCGGAGGTAGTCGTCATGGATGTGGTTCAGCGCGCGTACGCACGCGAACAGGTCGGGGGAGGAGGCCTCCAGCCAGAGCCGGATGGGCAGCCCCGCGACGCGGAGCACGGCCGATTCGCTCATCATGGTCACCGCGCGTCACCCTCTTCACGGGCCAGCAGCGCCTCGGCGATCAGGGCCTGCCGCACCGACGGCAGGTTCGCCCGGTTCCAGTGGAAGATGACCAGGTACGACGCCACCGCGCGCGGTCCCATGGCGGCCGATCCGCTCTCGAAGTAGTCGCGGAACCAGCGCTCGCCCTCCTGCCGGACGACCTGCCGGTGGTCCTCGGCGAGGTCCGCCGCGTCGGGGGACAGCTTGGCGGCCAGCGCGTCGGGCGACGGCCAGACCTCCCGCAGCGCGGCGGCCAGCCGCGCGAACCGCGGATCCGCGACGGCGCTCGCGGCGAGGGGGCGGTGCCGTCGTACCCGCTCCCAGACTCCGAGATCCTCCCAGCCCACGATCTGCAGCGCGCCGAACAGCGACCGGAGCAGCAGCAGCGACATCGCCCACGAGGGGCCGGGGTTGTGACCGGCCAGGCGGAGCCGGTGGTAGTCGAGCCAGGCCAGCGAGTCGGCGGTGAAGACCCGATGGACGCTGCGCATCGACTCCGGCCCGCCGAACAGGTACGTCTCCGGCTCGTACACGCCGGGACGCCAGTCGCCGAGCACGCCGTCCCTCCGCCAGGCGGTCAGCCGGTCGCGCACCAGCGCGTCGAGCTCGGGCGACGCCGGCCGGAAACGGATGCGCAGGCCGGGGGGCTTGTGCATGAAGAAGAAGTCGCGGGCCAGCCCGTCGCGGACGGCCTGCCGGGCGGTCCCGGCCAGCTCCGCGTAGAGGTCGCCGGACCGCTCCCGAATCGGCGTGAGACCGAACTGGAGCCAGCGCTCCGTCGTGTCCTCCAGGACCGTCCCCGGCAGGACCTCGGATTCCGCTGTCCGCTTCATTCGCCCACCTCCTCGGTGCCGTCTCAACGATCGTCAGGGAGGGGCTTCAGAGTCGGTTCATAGTCGGCTCATACGAGCGCGTCGATCGTGCGCATGGCTCTGACGTCGCGTTTCACCTCGGCGTCCGCCCTTGCGAGGCCGGCCACCCGTTCGGCGAGCCCGCGGTCCCGGCAGCCGGCCGCCAGCCGCAGCGACACGAGCAGGGGCGTGAGCCGGGCGCCCGCGCCGCGCACCCCGTCGAGGCGGGCGCCGGCGCGGGCCACGTGCTCGGCCGCCGCGTCCGGGCGGCCCTCGCGGAGCGCGGCGGCCGCGGCGGCCTGCTCGATCAGGACCTCGACGTCCCAGCTGCCGGCGCTCTGTGCGACAGGCGGGCCCGCATCGGGCGGGTCGTACCCGCCGAACGTCGCGTGCCAGAGCCTGGCCGACTGCGCGCCCGCGCTGAACCCGATCGCGTCGAACCGCCGGATGGCGCGCTCCAGGGCCTGCCCGGCGCCGTCGTGGTCGCCGTGCCGTTCCGCGAGGGTCGCCCGGAACATGTCCAACCCGGCCAGGCCGGGCTGGTGCCCGATCCCGGCCAGGATGGACCGGCCCTCGTCGAGCAGGTTCGTGGCGGCGGCCGAGTCGCACGTCATGTCCGCGAGCAGGGCCGCCGGGCAGCCGACGGCCGCGCGTACCGTGTGGGCGTCCTTGAGCTCGGCGTGCAGTTGCGCGCAGATCGCCGTGGCCGCCGGGGCGGGGGTGTCGCCGTAGGCGAGGCAGAGCGCCAGGTTCCCGTAAATCTCGGTGGCGCCGAAGCACCAGCGCGCCCGCCGCGCGTGGCCGAACGCCTTGTGCAGCACGCCTTCGGCCGTCACGTAGTCGCCGTCCTCCATGTGCCCGATGCCTTCGAGCAGCAGCACCCTGGCGTACGCCGCCGGGTCGTCGGCCCGGTACGCCAGCTCGCGCGCCTGGCCGATCAGGGACCGGTGCCATCGCCCGGTCATCGTGGAGCGGGCCACCGCCTCGTTGAGGGTGAGCTGCACCGCGGCCGCCAGATTGTCGTCGGTGTCCCAGCGTTTCCTGGCCTCCGCGATCCGGGCCAGGGTCTCGTCCGCCCGTCCGGCGGCGGCCGTGGCGTACGTCTCGACGGCCGCGATCTCCAGTTCGAGGCCGGGCAGGCCGGAGTCGAGCCGGCCGACCTGGCTCGCGGTCTGCAGCGCCATCGACAGGTCGCCGCGCGAGACCGCGAACTGGGCGGCGGCGCACAGAGCACGCGCCGCGCGGGCGGCGGCGTGCCGCTCCTCCGGCCCGCCCGGGCGCAGTTCGAGCCAGGCGGCGTGCGCGCGCCCGGCGTGCAGGGCGCACAGCTCGATCTCCGACGGATGGCGGTCGACGCGGGCCTCGGCCAGGTCCGCGACCTGGGCGTGCACGTGGGCGCGGTCGGCGAGCGGCAGCCTGCCGTACGCGACCTCGGCGACGACCGGCGACTCGACCTCCAGCTCGCCGGCCGGGCCCGCCCGGGTGACCAGCAGCCCGTCGCCGAGCAGCTGGGCGAGCGTCTCGTCGAAGGTCTGGTCGAGCGGCGGGTCCAGGGCCGCGGCGACCTTCTCCAGATCCCCGGCGACGCAGCCGCCGCCGAGCGCGCCGGCGATGGCGAGCAGCCGCTGGGCGTCCACGCCCAGCTGGTCGAGGCGGGCGCCCACCGCCGCCTCCGCGCTCGGCGCGATGAGATCGGTCCGGCCCTCGGCATCCACCTGCAGGTGGACGAGCTGTTCGAGGTAGAGCGGGTTGCCGGCGCTGCGCCGGGCGAGGTCGTCGCTCAGCGGGAGCGGCCCGAGCCGGGCGGCGACGGTCTCCGCCAGCTCCTGGGCGTCCGCCGGGCCGAGGGGCGGGACGCGCAGCGTGGTCACCGGCCCCCGGGTCAGCGGCGGCTCGTCCACCCGGCCGCTGAGCATCAGCACGGCCCGGACGTCCAGGTCCGGATCGTCCAGGCCCTCCGCGAACTCCCGCACCGCCGGGGACATCCACTGGCAGTCGTCGAGGACGAGGACGACCGGACGCCGCTCCGCCGCCTCCCGCAGCAGCTCCCGCAGCGTCCAGAAGATCTCCTCCTTGCCCTGGGGCCCCTGCCCCCTCGGCACGTCTCCCCCCAGGGCCGCGGCCAGCTGGTAGAGGGGCCAGTAGCCCAGCCGCCGGCCGTCGCGCCGGCAGCGCAGGGTCAGGAACCGCGCGTCCGGCGCCATCCGCCGCGCCGCCTCGGTCACCAGCCGGGACTTCCCGACGCCCGGCTCGCCGGACAGCACCACGGCGGGGACGCCCGGCCGGCGCAGACCGTCCCGCAGCGCGGCGACGAGCTCGTCCAGCTCGGAACGGCGGTCCACCATCGGCGTGCGCGCCTCGTCGGCGTGTCCTTCCGGGGTGTCGGCGATCTGCCAGGCCCGCAGCGGCCGGCTGAAGCCCTTGGCCGCGATCGGCTCGATGGACCTGGTGGGTACGGCTCCCCGTACGAGCAGCCAGGTCCGCACGTCCATGACGATGCCGTCGGCCGGCGCGGCGGCCTGGAGCCGGGCGGCGCGGTTCATGACCTCGCCGATCGCGAACGAGGAGTCCCGCTCGGAGAGGGCGACCTGTCCCGAGGCGATCCCGAAGCGGACCGAGAAGTCCACCCCGCGCGTACGGCGCAGGTCGGCGGCCTGGCGCGCGATCCTCTCCAGGGAGACCCGGGCACACGCCACCGCGCGGACCGCGTCGTCCTCGTGGGTGGCCTCCACCCCGAAGACCGCGACCACGGCGTCCCCGATGAACTTCTCCACCCGGCCGCCCTGCTCGGTCGCCGCCCGGCTCACGTCGGCGAAGTACGTGGCCAGCGTGCCCTGCCAGACCTCGGGGCTGAGGCCGCGCGCGAGCTCCGTCGAGCCGGCCACGTCGCCGAAGAGCACGGTCACGAACCGCAGGGTGGTGCGGGGGGCGGACGCGGGGGACAGGGCACTGCCGCACGACATGCAGAAGCGGGCGGCGGCGGGGTTCTCACCGCCGCATTGAGCGCAGGGTCGCATCACCGGTCACCAGCACCAGCCGCCGCTCGCGTACGCATGCGCTTCGACGTCCGCGGCCTCCTCCATGCGCGCCTTGATGGAGGCGAGCACTTGGAGTTCCTCGTCGCTGAGCGACTGCAGCACCGCGATCTGCTCCTCTGACGCGGTCGTCAGGTCGAAGCCGGCGGCTTCCAATTGGTCGATGGTCGCCATGACCTCTCCTTTCCTGCGGCGTTCGCGCGCAGTTGGACGGCGTCGACGAGCTGCGCCAGGCCGTATGCCGTGTTGAGTGCGCTCAGGCCGATCAGCGACTCCGCCTCGGGGGTGAGCGGGAGCCCGTCGATCGCGCGCCACAGCTCCTCGCGGTGCGTGCCGTCCACGACGGCATGGGTCACCAGCGTGCGGAACGCGTCCAGCGGCAGGCCCGTGCGCCGGGAGAGCAGGGGCGCCAGATCGGGTGGGGGAGGGTAGCCCTCCAGGACGGCGACGTGCCCGAGCAGCGCCACCGGGTGGGCGTGCCTGATCCAGTAGTACTGGCTGCCGACCACCGCGGCGACGCAGGGCGGCGGCGGGTCCGTGAACAGGGTCTCGGCGTCGCCTCCCGCGCGGGCGTAGTCGTTCACCACGTCCTGGTCGTGGCCGTACTCCTCGTGCACGTGCCCGGCCAGATAGACGGCGACGCCCCGCGCGATCTCGTCGTCGCGGGCCAGGCACGCCGTGGTGGCGTCGAGGATGAGCGGTACGGTCGCGCGCAGCATGCCGTGCAGGGCCCTGAGCCATTCCAGATAGAGCTCGCGCGGTGCGGGATGCCGCCACATCCGCTCCGTCCTGGCCAGCAGCGCGGGCATGACGAGGTCGATCTTGGCCATCAGGCGCAGGCTGGTGGTCATGTCCCGCCTCCCCGGCCCATGAGGGCGGTCAGCAACCGGGCCCCGTCGTCCCCGGCGGTCTCGTGCAGGCGCCAGCACAGGCCGCAGACGTCCGGGTAGCGGGCGCGGGCGAGCGCGGCGAACGGCGGCAGCCGTACCAGGTCGTCCGGCCGGACCGAACCGACGGCGCGCAGCAGCGGGTCGTCGCGGAACGCGGCCAGCGCGGCGCGCACCTCGGCCGCGCCGGTCGCCCGCCGCCGCAGTCCCTGAGGGCCGCCGCCCGTGATGACGCTCTCGTTGCAGCAGCCCGTGATCACGCCGTCATAGCGGACGGTCGGCGACGCGGTCAGCGGGCACGCGCCCAGCTCGGCGACGCCGTGGCGGCGCCCGATGGCGAAGACGCCGCTGCCCCGGCCCGCCCGCAGCGGGGTGATCAGCGTGATCTCCGCGCGCCGGGACCAGTCGTCCCCCAGCGTGTCGCGGAGGATCCCCTCGGCGAACGGCACCGCGCCGGGCTCGTCCAGGAGCTGGAGGACGATGTGGCAGCCGGCCCGCGCCGCGTGCTCGACGGCGCGGCCGAACCGCCGCCGGTCGACGGCGGCCTGGTGGAAGCGGTCCGTGCTGAGGATCACGGTCGAGGACCGTTCCAGCACCCGCGTGATCCACCGCGGGCATCGGGGCCCCGACGCCCAGTGGCCGCTGGAGAAGAGCACGACGTCCTTGCCCGCGTCCGAGAACGCGTCCACGGCGAGGATCAGCCCGCGACGCTCGGCGAACGGCTCGCCGCCGGAGATCGCGACGGCCTCGATGCCGGGTTCGGCGCAGATCCCCGCCAGGATGTCCGCGAAGAGGCGGTGGTCGGTGATGCGCGGGCCGGCCGGGAGCGCGGCGACGGAACAGTGCGCGCACCCGACCGGGCACCGATCGGTGAGGTAGAGCAGCACGGTGCGGCCACGCGTACGTCGCAGCCGCTCGATGTCCGCTAGCCTCAACCGGCGCATCACCGCTCCCGACCCTCCCAGCCGAGCGTCACCAGCTCGCTGTAGCGCGTGATGCCGTGGCGGCGGGCGAAGCCGTACGGGCCGTGCCGTTCCACGAGACCGCGTACGGCGCTCTCCATCGCCGGACCGGCAGGCGAGTCCAGATACCCGGCGACCCGTTCGCCCAGCCCGCGGTCCTGATGCAGGGTGACGCAGACGTCGCAGTAGCCGGGAGCGGCGGCGCCCGATCCGAACCGCGCCTTCGCGTAACGCGGCCCGAACATCCGCACGGCCCGCGCCAGCGGCCGGTCCAGGTGGCGCCGGCGCAGCACCGGCCAGGGATCCTCATCGGCGTGCCCGAGCACCAGGTGCGGTGGGCGGGCGGCGGCGGCGAGGTCGTCGTTGCAGCAGGTGAGGACCGTTCCGTCGTAGGTGACCAGCGGCCAGGCCGCCATCTCGCACGGCGCGGGCGCGGCGGGCAGGGTTTTCGGGCCGGCGCGCGGGCCGTCCAGGGTCTTCGCGCGCCCGACCGGCCGGAGCGGCACCACGAGCATGGGCACCTGGTCGGCGAACTCCTCCCGCACCTCGCGCACCAGGTCCGCGACGTAGGGGTCCGCGCCGCCGTCCCCGGTGATCTGCACGCTCACCTGCGGCCCCCAGGAACGGATCTCGTGCAGCACCCGGAAGGCCGCGCGCCTGCTCACCTCCCGCTCGTGGAAGCGGTCGAGGCTGACCGCGAAGTGATCGACCGCCGAGATGGCCGCCCGCAGGGCGGGCGGCACCGCGTGCCCGTCCCGGGCGAAGTACAGCCCGGACAGCAGGTACGACCGCGTCCCCGACAGCCGCGCCGAGTCGGCGAGGTCGCGCACCAGCTGCGGCCGCAGGAGCGCCTCACCCCCGGACATGGCGATGAACTCCGGATGCTCCTGCCTGGTGAAGGACGCGACCAGCCGCCGGAAAGGCCGTTCCGCGTGCTCCGCGCCGTCCATGGCGGACTCCGTCGAGCAGTGCGCGCACGACAGCGGGCAGCGGCGGGTGAGGGCGAGGAAGACGCCCGCGGCGGGCACGGCGCGCAGCACCGCCATCTCGGCCAGATGCATCAGGTCGCTCCGTGGCCGGTGGTGGCGGTGACGAACTTGCTCAGCGCGTTGAGCAGCTCGTCCACCGCGGTGTCGGAGGCCTCCGTACGGCTGAGCGCGATCTCCAGCCGGCTCCAGGGGGTGAGACCCTCCCTGGCGCTCCGGGTCAGCGAGCGGGCGGCGGCCATGAGCGTGAGCGTGATCGCCGTCTGGGCGGCCAGCTCGGTGAACAGGTCGATGGCCGCCATCTCCCCGAACCGCTGCAGCGCCGGGTCGAGCACCTCCATCACGCCGATCGTGCGGTCCTCGAGCTCCAGCGGGGCCGCCATCAGGATCTTCGGCACGTATCCGGTGCTCTGCGCGAACTCCCGGTCGAAGCGCGGATCCTCCTGGACGTCGCTGAGCAGCACGGTCTCGCCGGTCTGGAACACCCACCCGGCGACGCCGCGCCCGGTCGGGATGGCCACCCCGAGCAGCCGGTCCTCGCCCTCCCCGGACGACGCCTCGAACACCAGCCGGTCGCGCCCCTCGTCGTACAGGAACACCGACGCGGCCGACGCCGAGAACGTCAGCCGGGCGAGCCGTACGGCCGACCGCAGCAACTCGTCGTGCTCGGTGGGACGCAGCAGCCTCCCCAGCGAGGAGGTCAGGGAATCAGGGATGCCCACGCCCATGGTGGCCTCCTCAGGTCCGGTTGTTCGCGACGGCCGCCAGCACGTGCTTGAGCTGGCCGGTGGCAAGGCCCGGGTGCCGCTGCAGTACGCGCGCGCACAACCCGGTGATGTGCGGTGTGGCGAAGCTGTTGCCGGTCAGGCGCGAGGTCCCGCCGCCGGGCAGCGGCACCTCCACCCCGATCCCGCGCGCGAAGAACTCGGCCGGGGGCTCCGGGTTGCACTCGATGTGCTCGGCGAGCGCCAGGGTGTGCGAACCCACCGAGATCACGCTCGGGAAGTGCCACGGATAGCTGCGCACCGGCCGGTTGTGGGCGGAGGCCACGATGGTGACCCCGGCGAAGAACGCCCTGTCCACGAGATCATGCAGGGCCTCCTTGTGCTCGGCGCGACGTGTCGACAGGCTCAGGTTGACCAGGGAGAAGCGCTGCTCGATGGCCCACTCCAGCGCCGCCAGCAGCACCTCGCCGCGGCCATGCAGCCCGCTGCCGAGCACGCGGACGCTGGTCAGCTCGCAGTCCGGGGCCATGGCCCGGATGACGCCCGCGCAGGCCGTCCCGTGGCCCGCCTGGTCGCCGACCTCGTCGGGCACGACCTCCAGGCCGTCACCCGTCACCGCGAGCGGGGTGATGGGCCTGGTGAAGACCGGGTGGGGCGCGTCGACCCCGCTGTCGATCAGGCAGACCCGCACGCCGGAGCCGGTGGCCGACCCCCAGGCCCACTCACGGGTGATCGCGCAGGGCAGCGCCAGCCGGGCCGAGTCCATGACCGCGCCCCGTGAAGCGTGCGCCAGCCGAAAGGTCCGCGGCGGCGGCGCCTCCGCGACAGCCGGAAAATCAGCCATTGCCCACCCTCAGCGTCATTGTTCTGGCTCCGAGTAAATAGTGGGAGAGGGCGTTCATAGTTACTTCAGAGTCCGATCAAAGCGCCGTCGGAGACTGATTTCGAGGTCTTGAGAAACCCCAACGCGTGACAGACCATGAGAGCGAAATCCATACCGGAGTGTGACTCATGTTGGAGTTCCGCTTGCTCGGCGCCGTCGAAGCCTACTCGGACGGGCAGCGCGTCGGACTGGGCCCACGCAAACAGCGGCTGACATTCGCGGTTCTGGCTCTGGAGGCCAACCATCCCGTCACGGTGGAGCGGCTGGTCGAGCTGAACTGGCCGGGGTCCCGCCCGCGGACGGCACAGCACGCGATCCGGGTGTCGGTCTCCCAGCTGCGCTCGATCCTGGCCCGCGCCGACCCCGCCCAGGCCGAGGCCACGCTGACGGCGCAGGGCGCGGGATACGTCCTGCGCACCGACCCGGAGCGGATCGACGCCCATCGCTTCCGCGGCCTGGTGCAGCGGGCCCGGGCGGAACCCGACGACGAGCGCCGGGTGGCGCTGCTCGACCAGGGCCTCAGCCTGTGGCGCGGTCCCGTGCTGGCCGGGGCGGCGCCTCCGGAGACCCAGGAGCGCCTGGGCAGCGGCCTGGAGGAGTCGCGGCTGGTGGCGCTGGAGGACAAGATCGACGCCGGGTTACGGCTCGGCCGCCACCGCCAGCTGCTGGACGAGCTGACCGAGCTGACCCGATGCCATCCGTTCCGCGAACGGCTGACCTGCCAGCTGATGATCGCCCTGTACCGCAGCGGGCAGACGCACACGGCCCTGGAGGAGGCCAGGAGAGCCCGCCGCCGCCTGGCCGACGAGCTCGGCATCGACCCCAGCCTCGAACTCCAGCGGCTCGAGGTGGCCATCCTGCGCAACGACCCGGTGCTGCTGCCGCAGCCCGATCGCGTCCTGGCGGCCGGACCCGCGCCGCCCGCCGTGCCGGCGCAGCTGCCGCGCTCCGTCTCCGACTTCACCGGCCGGGCCGGGCAGCTCAGGTGGCTGGACGAGCACGTTCAGGACCACACGAGCACGCCGGTCACGATCGCGATCACCGGCGCCGCCGGGGTCGGCAAGACCGCCCTGGCCCTGTACTGGGCGCACCGGATCCGCGATCGTTTCCCCGACGGCCAGCTCTACGTCGACCTGCGCGGCTTCGCCACCGGGCCGCCGATGCGGCCGGAGCAGGCGCTGGCCCGCCTGCTGCGTTCCCTCGGGGTCGTCCCCGAGCAGGTGCCCGCGGACGCGGACGAGGCGGCCGCCCTGTACCGGACCCTCCTGGCCAGCAAACGCGTCCTCGTCCTGCTCGACAACGCGGCGACGCCGGAGCAGGTCCGCCCGCTGCTCCCCGGCGCCACCGACTGCCTGGCCCTGGTGACCAGCCGGGACCGGCTGAACGGGCTCGTCGCCCTCGACGGCGCCCGGCCGCTCCCGCTGGCCGTGCTGGACCCGGTCGAGGCGCGGACCCTGCTGGCCCGGATCCTCGGGGCCGACCGCGTACGTCAGGAGGCGGACGCCGCCGCCAGGCTGGCGCTGCTGTGCGACTACCTGCCGCTCGCGCTCCGGATCGCCGCCATCAACCTGTCCCGGCAGCCGACGCGCGCCATCATCGACGGCGTCACGGAGCTCGCGGGAAGCGACCGCCTGAACGCCCTGCAGGTCGACGGGGACGGCCGGGCCGCCGTGCGGGCCGCGTTCGACCTGTCGTACGCCGCCCTCGACGAGCCGGACCAGCGCCTCTTCCGGCTGCTGGGCCTGAGCCCGTGCCCCGACCTCACCCCGCAGGCCGCCGCGGCGCTGGCCGCCGCCCCTGCCGACCAGGTGCGGCGGGCCCTGGACCGCCTGGAGCGCACGCACCTGATCCTGCAGACCGCTCCGGGCCGGTACGGGTTCCACGACCTGATCAGGCTCTACGCCCGGGACAACGCGAACGGGGCCGAGCGGACGAGCGCACTCGCGCGCCTGTTCGACTTCTATCTCCGGGTCGCCGACGAGGCCAAACGCCTGCTCTACCCGCAGGCCCTGCAGCTGGCGGGACCGCCGCGCCAGCAGTCCCCGCTGACGTTCGAGGGGCCCGCGAGCGCGCTGGCGTGGCTCGACGCGGAGCGCTCCGGCCTCATCGCGGCCATCACGTACGCGGCCGCGCACGGCCCCCGGGAGGTGGCCTGGCGGCTGGCCGACACGCTGCGCGGCTACCTGTCGCTGCGGCGCGACCCGAACGACTGGCAGGCCGTCGCCGAGGCCGCCCGCTCGGCCGCCGGCCTGGACGGGGACCTCACCGCCCAGGCCGCCACCGAGCTCAGCATGGCGCAGGTCTTCCAGAGCCGGGGCATGCATCCGCAGTCGCTGAGCCACTACGCGCAGGCGCTGAAGCTCGCCCAGCGCTCCGGGTGGCGCGAGTGCGAGTGCGCGGTGCTCAACAACCTCGGCAACGTGCACTGGAAGCTGGGCTCCCTGCAGGAGGCCGCCGACCACTACAGCCAGGCCATCGCCATCGCCCGGCAGACGGGCCAGCGCACCATCCACGCCACCAGCCTGGCCAACCTCAGCATGGTCTACCGCAGCCAGGGGCAACTGGCGCGGGCGGCCGAACTCCAGCACGAGGCCCTGGCGCGTTACCAGCAGGCCGCCTACCGCAACGGGGAGGCGATCGCGCTGGAGAACATGGGCGAGATCTACCACGATCTCGGCGAACTCGACCGCGCGCTGGACTACCTCGACCGCGCCCTGCCCATCTTCCGCCAGTCGGGCAACCGCTACGGCGAGGTCCTCGTCCTGAACACGCTGGCCGCGGTCCACCGTGACGCCGGCCGGTACGACAGCGCCCTCGAACTCGCCGACCGCGCGGTGGAGCTGTCCGTCGCGATCGGCGACCGCCGGGCCGAGGCCGACACGCTCAACACCCGGGCCACCGTACGCACTTATCTCGGGCGCCCGGAGCAGGCCGCCGAGGAGCACGGCAGAGCGCTGGCCATCGCCCGCGAGGTCGGCAACTGGCAGCCCCGGCTGGAGTCCCTCATCGGGCTGGCCGGCGCCCATTGCGATCTGGGGAACCTGGAACAGGCGTCCGCCCACGGCCACGAGGCGCTCAACGACGCGCGCCGCCAGGGGTTCCGCCAGCTCGAGGAGCAGGCGCTCACCGCCTTGGCGGCCGTCCAGATCCGCGTCGGCGACCGGGAAATCAGCGCGGCATTGTCCGTCGATTCAGAATGAATAATTTGGCATATTTCGGTAGGCCGGCTTATTGCCTGACGGGGCTTTGGCATTTACCTTGGAAATATGAGGAAAGCAGCGATTACCACGCTCGGTGTACACGACGACACCAATAATTCTCACGACTTCGTCGAACTGCCTCGACGGTGAATTCCAACCGCGGGTAAATCTGCCGTTAAATTTTCCGCCCGTCGTACGCCTGCGACGAAATTCGCCGCGGCGATATCTCTCGCGGCGGGCCGGCACGCGACTCGCGCGGGTTCCGCCGCCGCCCGGCGGTGCCGCTGATCAGCGTCTCGACGCTCACGGGCACGAACCGCCCGCCGTCCCGCATGATTCGTCCGTCCTCCCCATGGCCCCGCGACCGCGTCCGGCGCGGGCCGGGGAGAGGGTGGGACGCGGCGGCCGGGCCGACGGCGGCACCGTCCGGGGCGTCGTCGGAAATCACCGGCGGAAACACGGCCGCGGCACGCCATCGTCCATTCTGTCTACCGTGCCGTCGCCCAAGGCGCGGCCCGCGGCCCCGCGTCCCGGGCCGAAAGGGGCGGGCGGGAGCATAATCGGAGCCATGCGCGTGGGGATAGCCCATCATTTCGGTTGGGCCGTGGCGGTCACGGCATCGGCCGACCACCAGGTGGTGGACCGCCGGCGGATCGAGCTGATCGAGCCCGGCGTGCCGGCGGCGCCCATCCACCACGACGGCAGACGTCTCGACGATGCCGCGGCCGCCGAACTGGTGGCCCGCGTGCGGGCGTCGGCGGCCCGGGCGACGTCGGCCTCGCTGGACGAGCTCGCATCCGCGCTGCCCGAACCGATCGTCTCGCTCTCGCTCCGGGCCTGGCCGCTCGACTTCCCCGACGACATCGCCGTCCAGCGGCGCGTGCCGTACGAGGCCCGGGCGGACTCCGTCATGTACCGCCAGATCCTGGCCGAACTCGCCCACGAGCGCGGCTGGGCCGTCCACTTCTACGACGCCAAGGACGTGGCGGGCCAGGCGGCCGGGATCCTGGCCGAGCGGGCCGGCGAGGTCCTGTACGGTCCGCGCGCGGCGCTGGGGCCGCCCTGGGCGAAGGACCACCGAACGGCGCTCGCGGCGACGATCGTCGCCGCCGCGACGCGTACGTGACCTGCCCCGTGGCCGGTTGGGACGGCGTGGGAGTGGAAAGCACACGACTGTACGTCGGGATACGCACAGTTACGGAGAACAGGTGACGCGATGAGGCTCGCCGATGCCCACGTCCTCGTCACCGGCGCCTCCTCGGGCATCGGCGCGGCCACCGCGCGGGCGCTGGCGGGCACCGGCGCGCGGCTGACGCTGGCCGGGCGCGACCGCGAGCGGCTGGCGGCCGTCGCCGCGGCCACCGGCGGGCGCGTGCTGGTGTGCGACGTCACCACCCAGGCCGAGGAGCTGGCCGAGCGGAGCGGACACGTCGACGTCCTGGTCAACAACGCCGGCGTGGGGTGGGCGGGGCCGTTCGTACGGATGCCGGCCGGCAGCGTCGAGCAGCTGCTGGCGGTCAACCTCGCCGCCCCGATCGCGCTCACGCGGCTGCTGCTGCCGGGGATGGTGGCGGCGGGCCGCGGGCACCTCGTGTTCGTGGCCTCCATCGCCGGGGCGGTGGGCGTGGCGCAGGAGGCCGTGTACTCGGCGACCAAGGCGGGGCTGATGGCCTTCGCGGAGAGCCTGCGCCATGAGCTGCATCACGTGCCAGGCGTGGGCGTGTCCGTCCTGCTGCCCGGGGTGGTGGACACCCCCTTCTTCGTACGGCGCGGCGCCCCGTACACGCGCGGCCGGCCGGCGCCGATCGCGCCGGAGCGGGTGGCGCGGGCGATCGTGGCGGCGATCAGGGACGGGCGGCCGGAGTCGTTCGTGCCGGGCTGGCTGCGGGTGCCGGCCAGGCTGCGCGGCGCGGCGCCCGGCGCGTTCCGGGTGCTCGCGCGGCGCTTCGGGCGCATGGAGGGGTCAGCCGCTCCTGATGGCGCGCAGTGACTCCTTCAGCGACCCGATCGTGGCCAGGACGGCGGTCGGCTCGTATCCGCAGTGCGCCATGCAGTTGTCGCACCGGGGGTCGCGGCCCCGGCCGTAGGCCGTCCAGTCGGTGTCCTCGATCAGCTCGCGGTAGGTCCGCGCGTACCCGTCGGCCATGAGGTAACACGGTCGCTGCCAGCCGAACAGCGAGTACGACGGGATGGCCCAGGCGGTGCACGGCAGCTCGATCCGCCCCTCCAGGAAGTCCAGGAACAGCGGCGAGTGGTTGAACCGCCAGCGCCGCCGTCTCCCGCCGGCGAAGGCCTCGCGGAACAGCGCGCGCGTCTCCCGCACCCCCATGAACCGGTCCTGCACGGGCGCCTTCTCGTACGCGTACGCGGGAGAGATCATCATCTGGTCGACGGCGAGCTCGTCGTTGAGGTAGTCGAGCACCTCGATGACGGTCCGCGGGCTGTCCGTGGAGAAGAACGTCGTGTTGGTGGTGACCCGGAAGCCGCGCCGCCGGCACTCGCGCACGGCGGCGACGGCCTCGTCGAAGACGCCCTCCTTGCACACCGCGGCGTCGTGGCGCTCGCGCACGCCGTCGATGTGCACGGTCCAGGCGAAGTACCGCGAGGGCTCGAACTCGTCGATCTTCTTGGGGATCAGCAGCGCGTTCGTGCACAGGAACACGTACTTCTTCATGCCGACGAGCCGGCGGACCAGCTCGCCGATCTGCGGGTGCATGAGCGGCTCCCCGCCGGCGATGGACACCATGGGGGCGCCGCACTCCTGGATGGCGGCGACGGCCTGCTCCACCGGCATGCGCTGCTTCAGCACGTCGGCGGGATGCTGGATCTTGCCGCAGCCGGCGCATTTGAGGTTGCACGCGAACAGCGGCTCCAGCTCCACCAGCAGCGGGAACTTGGTCCGTCCCCGCAGCCGCTGGCGCAGGATGTAGCCGCCGACGCGCAGGCTCTGCCGGATCGGGATGGTCATGACAGCACTTCCTCGGGTAGCAGCGCCGCCCAGCGAACCAGGACGGGGCCGACGGCGGCGAGCGTGCGGCGGGCGGCCACGCCGCGGGTGAGCGTGGCCAGGCTCAGCAGCGGCGCCTCCGGCGTGTCGACGATGACCCGCACGGCGGCCAGCGGGCGCCCCGCGGCGGCCCGGGCCAGCGGGCCGGTCTCCATGTCCACGCCGTACGCGCCCTCCGCGGCCAGGCGGTGCCGCTCCGCGCCGCGGACCACGTGATCGGCGGTGACCAGCGGCCCGACCTGGGCGGGCAGGCCGGCGTCGGCCAGCTCGCCGGCGAGGAGGGGAGCGGACGGGCAGGGATGGACGCGTCCCCTGAACCGGACCTCGCTCGCCACCAGGACGTCGCCGGGCCGCAGGCTCCTGCCGGCGGCGCCGCCGAAACCGACCACGGCCACCGCCTCCCGCCAGGCCAGGCCCGCGGCCGCGCGGGCCGCCCGCCGCGGGCCGATCCCGGTGACGACGACCCTGGCGAGGTGGGCCGGCAGGCCGCGCCTGACCGCGCGGGCCTCGATCCCGAGCGCGGCGCAGATCAGCAGTCCGGTCATGAGAGCTCCAGGTCGCGGCGCAGGTAGCGCCCGAGGGCGCTGATCGGGAAGACGAGCCGGTAGAGGTGGTAGTTGATGTAGAAGTCACCGGGGAAGCCCGTGCCGGTGAAGTACGGCTCGTCCCAGGTGCCGTCCGGCCGCTGCCGCTCGACCAGCCAGCGCACGCCTCTTTCCACCGCCGGGGAGCGTTCGCCGGCGGCGAGCAGGGCCAGCAGGGCCCAGGCGGTCTGCGAGGCGGTCGAGGCCCCGCGGCCGATCCAGGCCGGGTCGCGGTAGGAGCGCAGGTCCTCGCCCCAGCCGCCGTCGTCGTTCTGGTGGCGTTCCAGCCAGGCGACGGCGCGGCGTACGGAGGGATGCCCCGGACGGACCCCCGCGGCGACGAGGGCGGGCACGGCGGCCCCGGTGCCGTAGACGTGGTTCGCGCCCCAGCGGCCGAACCACGATCCGTCCTCCTCCTGCGCCTTGAGCAGCCAGATCACGGCCCTGCGCAGGACAGGGGAGCGGGGCCGCTCCTTGGCCAGGGCTTCGACGACGTGCGCGGTGACGTCGGCGGACGGCGGGTCGATCACCGCGCCGAAGTCGCAGAAGGGCAGCTTGGTGCAGAGCGCGCGGTCGTTGTCGGCGTCGAACGCCGCGAAGCCGCCGTCGGCGCTCGCCATGCCGGCCATCCAGCGGACCCCGCGCTCGATCGCCGGCCGCGCGCCGGGGCGGTCCACCCGGCGCAGCGCGAGCACGACCTCCGCGGTGTCGTCGATGTCGGGATAGCCGTCGTTGTCGAACTCGAACGCCCACCCGCCGGGCGGCAGGCCCGGCCTGCGCACCGCCCAGTCTCCCGACCTCGTGACCTCCTCGCGCAGCAGCCAGTCGGCGGCCCCGGTGACGGCCGGATGGTCGGCGGGGGTGCCCGCGTCGAGCAGCGCGTTGATCGCCAGCGCCGTGTCCCACACGGGGGACTGGCACGCCTCCAACCGGCGCCCCTTCTCGTCGCGGACGGTGAACCGGTCGAGCCCCCCGATCGCCTTGCGCATCACCGGATGGTCCAGGTCGTAGCCGGAGAGGTGGAGCGCGATGATCGAGTACACCCACGGCGGCTGGATCCCGCCCCAGGAGCCGTCGGCTTCCTGGCGGGCGACCACCCAGTCGACGGCGCGCCTCAGCGCGGCCCGCCGCAGGGCCCGCGACGGGCGCCGCTCGTACCGGTGCAACGCCCGGTCCAGCGCGCCGAACGCCGCCTCCCAGCCCCCGCCCCCGGCACGGTGCGGCGCCTGGCCGGTCCGCAGCTCGGGCAGCTCGAACGGGAGCCGGCGCACCGGCCGGTACGCGGTCACGACGGTCAGGGGCACGATCGTCTGCCTGGCCCAGCAGGCCCAGTCGTAGACGTTGAGCGGGAACCACGAGGGCAGGAAGATCATCTCGGGCGGCATGACCGGCAGGTCCCGCCACGACCACTCCCCGAACAGGGCCAGCCAGACCCGCGTGAACACCCGGCTCGCCTCGATCCCGCCCATGGCCCGGACCTGCTGCGACGCGGCCCGCATGTGCTCCGCGTCGGGCGGATCGCCCGCGAGCCGCAGCGCGGTGTACGCCTCGACCGTGGTGGACAGCTCCGCGGGCCCCTCGTGGAAGTTGGCCCAGGTGCCGTCGGCCCGCTGCTCCGAACGGATCCACCGGGCGGCCTCCGCCGTGTCCTCCTCGGTGCGGATGCCGAGGAACTGCCGCAGCAGCAGATCCTCCGCGTCCATGCTCACGTTCGTCTGCAGCTCGCCCTTCCACCAGCCCTCCGGGGACCGCAGGCCGATCAGGTGATCGCAGGCGGCCCGGAGGGCGTGCTCGGCGTCGGTGAGCAGGCTCGGGGTCGTCTCGAGGGTGGTCATGTCAGTGGTCCCTGGATGTGATGAATCGGGCGATGTGCAGGAATTCGGCGCGCACGTCCGCGGGCAGGTCCGCGGCGTCGAGGCACCGGGTCGCGGCGTCGAAGCGCCGCCCGGCCTCCAGCTCGGCCCAGGCCCGGCCGCCCGCCTGCTCGACCAGGTCGGCGGCGGCGCGCAGGTCGGCCTCCGTCAGCTCCCCCGGCCTGGCCAGCAGCTCGGCGAAGCGGCGTCCGTCCTCCGTACGGCTGGTGAGCGCGGCGACCACGGGCAGGCTCTTCTTGCGGGCCCGCAGGTCGGCCAGCACCGGTTTGCCCGTCACCTCGGGTCGCCCCCAGATGCCGAGCAGGTCGTCGGTCAGCTGGAAGGCCAGCCCGGCCTCGGTGCCGAACGCGTCCAGAGCACCGGCCAGCGAGGCGGGACCTTCTGCCGCCGTGACGCCGATCGAGCAGGCGCAGGCGAGCAGCGAGGCGGTCTTGTGCCGCGACATCAGCAGGCACTCCTCCCGCGTCACGTCGTCGCGGTCCTGGAACTCCAGATCCAGGGCCTGACCCGCGATGAGCGAGAGCGTGGCGTGGTTGAGCGCGCGGGCGGCCGCCGCGTAGCCGGGGCCGCCCTGTTCCAGCAGCAACTCCAGGGCCAGGGCGAACAGCGCGTTGCCGCAGAGGATCGCCTGGGAGCGGCCGAAGACCGTCCAGGCGGCCGGACGGTGCCGGCGCACCGGGTCGTCGTCCATGACGTCGTCGTGCAGGAGGGAGAACGCGTGCACCAGCTCCACCGCGGCGGCGGCGGGCAGGCACCGTTCGATGTCCGCTCCCGCGGCCCGGGCCGACAGCACCGCGAGCGTGGGCCGCAGCGCCTTGCCGCCGGCCGCGCGGGGCCGGCCGTCGCTGTCGGTCCAGCCGAAGTGGTAGCGGGCGACGCGGGCGATACGCGGGTCGAGGCGGCCGACGGCCTCGCGCAGCACCGGCTCGACGAGCTCGCGGGCGGCCTCCGCCGGCGGCAGGGTCAGGGTCATGACACGCTCTCCTGATCTCGCACATGCTGTCTGACCAGGCGTGCGGCGTGCAGCCCGCTGCGTACGGCGCCCTCCATCGTGTCCGGCCAGCCGGTGTCGGTCCAGGCGCCGGCGAGATAGAGGCCGGGCCACCGGGTGGCGCTCCCCGGTCGGAGCGCCCCGCTGCCGGGGCCCTGGCGGAACGTCGCGCGCCGTTCCCTGGTGACGAAGAAGTCGGTCATCGTGGCCTCGCGCGCGGCCGGGAAGACCGAGCGCAGCGCCGGGACGAAGGTCTCGCGCAGGTCCGCGGTCGGCCGGTCGATCCACGTGTCCGCGACCGACACCGACACCGTCAGGTACTGCCCCTCGCCGAGCCCGGCGACCCGGGTCTTGTCGAACACCCACTGCACGGGCGAGCCGGTGACCGCGACGAACGGCCCCCGCATGACCGGCCGGTCGTAGACCGCGTGGACGTTGATGATGGGGCTCGCGTCCAGGGCGCCCCATCCGTCCCGGGCGGGCGCCGCCTCCGCGGGGACCAGCTTCGCGGCCTGCTCGTGGCGCGTCGCCACGACGACCGCCGACGCCTTGACCCGGACGCCGTCCACGACGACGGCCGGGCCCGGCTCGATGGCCGTGACCTTCGCCGACAGCCGCACCGCGCCGCCGCGTCCCGCGATGGCGGCCCTGGCTGCGGTGTCGTGCAGCTCGCCGAGCGGCACCAGGGGGATGCCCAGGTCGGCGGCATCCGGCCGGCCGAGCAGGGCCGTCTTGAACACCTTCACCGCCGGGCCGAGCGCGGCCTCCTCGACCCCCGTGTTCAGGGCCGCGACCGCGAGCAGGTCCCAGAGCGCCTGCCGTACCGGGTCCCGCTGGCCGTGCGCCGCCAGCCAGCTCCCGAACGTCACCGTGTCGAGAGCCGGGTCGGCCGGGTCGAGCCTGCTCAGCGCGAGCGAGCCGCGCAGGGCCTGGAGCCGGTCGCCCGGCCCGAGCAGGCGGTATCGCGCGAGCGCGGGCACGAAGTGGAGCGGGCCGGGCAACGCGGCGCGGCGCAGCCGCCCCGACCGGCCCGCCGCGCCGAGCACCCGCACGTCGAAGCGGCTCTGCAGGCCGACCAGCGCGGTGCCGCCGAGCCGTTCCAGGAGTCCCCGGTACGCCGTGCAGCAGCGCAGGAAGACGTGCTGGCCGTTGTCCACCGTCAGCCCGCCGCGCCGGAAGGAGTACGTGGCGCCGCCCAGCCTCGGGCGGGCCTCGTACAGCGTCACGGGGCAGCCGGCCTCCGCGAGCGCGAGGGCGGCCGTGATGCCGGCCAGGCCGCCGCCGACCACCGCCACCGGCGCGATCGTCATCACAGGGGCAGCCCTCTCATGCCGACGGCAGTCGTCGCAGACCCGCGTCGGGCCGGCTCATGGTCATGAGGACACGCGCCCACGCCCCGAGCAGGCGTACGCGGCGTGGCCGGACGGCGCGGCCCAGGACGTCGTAGCGGGCGCCGCTCAGCGCGGCCAGGGTCGCGTGGCCGCCCGCGACGTAGCCCGCCACCGCCGTACGGGCGAAGCCGGACAACGAGGCGACGATCGGCTCCCCCTCGGCCAGCATCGTCGTGGCCCGTCCGGCCTGCACGGCCACCACCTCGCGCAACCGCGGTGACGTGGCCGCCGCCGCGAGGTCGCCGATCGGGCAGCCCGCCCGGCGCAGGTCCTCCTGCGGCAGGTAGACGCGGCCGCGCCGGTGGTCCTCGCCGACGTCCTGGCAGTGCTCGATGACCTGCAACGCCGAGCACACCTTGTCGGACAGGGCCAGCCGAGGGCCGCTGACCTCGCCGAACACGTACAGGACGAGATGGCCGACCGGGTTGGCCGACAGCTCGCAGTAGCCCAGGAGCTCGTCGAACGTCTCGTAGCGGGTGACCGTCTGGTCGAGCCGGTTGGCCTCGATGAGGCGGCGGAACGGCTCGGCGGGGATCGAGCACTCCTGGACGGTACGGGCCAGCGTGCGGAGCGGTCCGAGCCCTGGCGGGCGGCCGTCGTACAGCCGGGCGAGGTCGGCCTCGACCTCGTCCAGCAGCCTCAGGCGGTCGCCGGGGCGTCCCTCGTCGCCGAGGTCGTCCACCGTGCGCGCGAAGCCGTACAGAGCCATGAGGTGGTCGCGGTGCCGGCGCGGAAGCAGCCGGGAGGCCACCGGGAAGTTCTCCCGGCGCGCCTTTTCCGCCGGCTCCCGCGAATGGCATCTCTCTGACCGCACGACAGGGAAATTATCCGCCGCCGGGGAACGCAAACATGACGGCATTCCGTTGCCCGGCGATTTGCGCGGAATTTACTCGCGGGCCGGGCCGGGAAAACGCCGTTTGAATTCCACGGGAAAGGGGGAGTGGCCGTTATGGAAACGCGACGCCGTGCTCGCGCAGCGGGCCCACGCGCAGGCCCATGTCCCTGCAGCGCTCCACGAGCGCGGGGAGGGCGTCGAGCGCCGGTCGCCAGGACCCAGGAACGGAGGCGTGGTCGGAGTCATGGAGCAGGACGGTCGCCCCGCCGCGCAGCCCGGCCGCCACGGTGGCCAGCACCGAGCCGGGCGTGGCCGCCGCCTCCCAGTCGCGGCCCCAGACGGTCCACAACACGGGGCGCAGCCCGTGCAGGCGGGCGGAGACCAGCGCCTCCAGGCTGAGCGCGCCGTACGGCGGGCGGTACCACGTCGCGCGCACGCCGCCGACCGCCCGCACCAGGTCGGCGGTCCGGCCGATCTCGGCCGTCAGCCGGCCCGGCGGGGCGAGCAAGGGGTTGCCGTGCCGCCAGCCGTGCACGGCCAGCTCGTGACCCTCGGCCACGATGCGGCGGCCCAGCCACTGGTGGCGTTCGAGCAGCTCGCCGAGGACGAAGAAGGTCGCGTGGCAGCCGAGCCGCCCCAGCTCGTCCAGGAAACGCGGTGTCGAGCCGGGATGGGGCCCGTCGTCGAAGGTGAGCGCCACATGGCCGGGGTCGCCGACGCCGGCGACGGAGGGCATCCGCCGGCGGACCGGCGGCAGCCAGGTGACGGCGGGACCCGCGTGCAGCAGCGCCAGGCAGGCGAGCCCGAGCGGCAGCGCGGCGCGGCCGATCGGGGGACATGAGATGTCCAGGCTGGTCCTCATTCTCAGCGCGCCGATGGGCAGCGCCCATGACCGGGTCGCCGCCGAGCTGGCCGCCCGGCTCGCGGCCGAGAATGCCGATTCAGAGATCATCGATGTCCTCCAGCTGCTCCCGCTCCGGCTGGGATCGGCGCTGCGCCGCGGATACCGCTGGATGATCCTGCGCGCCCCCTGGCTCTATGACGTCATCTACCAGGTCTTCTTCGTCGGCAAACGGGCCGCGGGCACCTCGCCGCTCACGGTGCTCGCCCTGCCCGCCCTGCGCCGCCTCGTCGCCGCCCGCTCGCCCGACGAGGTCGTCTCGACCTTCCACCTGGCGGCCCAGATCGCGGGGCTGCTGCGCGAGCGCGGCGGGCTGCCCTGCCCGAGCACGGTGCTGATCGTCGAGTTCACGGTGCACCGGCTGTGGCTGCACCCCGGCAACGACCGGTATCTGTGCCCGAATCCTGACATCATCGGGGAGATCGCCGCCCGGAGCGGCCGCCCGGCGCTCTGCTGCGCCCCGGTCGTGCGCCCGGAGTTCGCGCGGGCGGTGGCCGATCCCGGGGGAGTGGCCGGCCGCGTCGGCGTGGACCCCGGCGACCGGCTCGTGCTGGTGTCAACCGGTTCGTGGGGCGTCGGGGAGGTCGTCGCGACCGCGCGCACCCTGGCGAGGTCGGGACGGTACACGCCGATCGTCCTGTGCGGGGACAACGCCGAGCTGCGGCGCCGCCTGCGGGCCGCCGGGCTGGGCCCGGCGCTGGGGTGGCGCGACGACGTGCCGGAGCTCATGGCGGCCGCGTACGCCCTGGTCGACAACGGCTCCGGCCTGACCTGCCACGAGGCCTTCGCCGCCGGGCTGCCGGTCGTCATCCACCGGCCCATCGGCGGCCATGGCGTCGCCGGCGCGCGGGCGATGGCCGGGGCCGGGGTGAGCCTCCACACGGGCACCGCGTCGGAGCTGCTGGCGGCGCTGGACCTGCTCGAGGACCCGCGATCGCGCAAGCGCCAGGTGGACCGGGCGTCCGCGCTGTTCTCCTCGATGCCGGTCCAGGCGGGCCTCATTTCCGCGCCGAGGGGGCCGCGCTCTGATCCTGGATGAGCGGCGAACGGGTCAGCACGATGACCCCGTAGACCAGGAGCCCGGCGCCCGCCGCCTCCATCACCAGCCACGGTCCGGCGCGGATCGGCTCCCCGTACATCAGCGCGCCGTACAGGATGCCCGCCAAGGGGTCGCTGATGGTCAACGCCGGCTGGGCGACGACGAGGGTGCCGCTGTGCAGGGCGTTCTGCAGGAGGAACAGGCTGCACAGGCCCGCGGCCAGCATCGCGTACAGGGGCCAGGAGACCGGCAGCGCGCGGGGGTCGTCCGCCAGGATCATCGTGCACTTCTTGATGAGCGTGGCCGTGAAGGCGAAGCCGATGCCCGCGGCCACGCCCAGCGTGGCGGCCCGGATGGGCCCCCTGGTCATGGCCCCCACCGTCACCAGCGCGGCGATCGTGGCCGAGGTCGCGGCGGCGGCGATGATCCATTCGGCCGTGTCCGGTGACCACCGCCCCGGGCCGGGGACCGCCGCGGCGAGGAACATCGCGAGGCCGGCCGACAGCGCGCCGATCGCCAGCCACGATTTCCCGTCCAGAACCGTGCCGAACGCCCAGGACATGATGATCATGGTGAACGGGAGCTCGATCACCAGGGCCGGCTGGACCAGGGCGATGCCTCCCTTCGACAGCGCCGCCGCCTGGAAGAGGAAGCCCCCGATCATCGCCACGATCCCCCACCGCCACAGCGGGTTGCCGATCAGCGCCCGGATCAGGCCGAACCGCAGCCCCAGCTCCTGCGGCAGCGGTCGCGCCGCTCGCCGCTGCAGGACCGACGTGGCGGCGTTGCACACCGCGGCGAGCACCGCCAGCAACGCGGCAGCGATCAACTCCCACGCCTCGCGAGGGCACGTGCCGCGACCATGGACTTCTCCCTCGTCGTCAGCGACATCCGGGAGGCCAGCGCCCGGGCGGGATCGGCGGCGATGCGGTCGAGCAGGCACCGGTAGATGCCGGCCATGGTCGCCGTGCAGGCGGCGCTGCGCGCGTCCAGCATGGGGAGCAGGCGCATCCCGGTGTCGAACCAGTCGCGCGCCCGGTCCGCCTCGAACCTGACGAGCGCGGCCAGGCGCTCCGGCGGGTCGCTGAACCGGCCGTACGCGTCGACGTCCAGGGTGCAGCCGAACCGTTCTAGGTCGTGGGCGGGCAGGTAGACCCGCTTGGCCATGCGGTCCTCCCGCAGGTCGCGCAGGATGTTGGTGATCTGCAGGGCCACGCCGAGCGCGTCCGCGAGCGGCGTGGCCGCCTCCATGTCGTCCGCGCCGAACACGCCCAGCGAGAGCCGCCCGATCGAGCCGGCGACGCAGCGGCAGTAGCCGACCAGGTCGTCGAACGTCTCGTACGTGCTCCCACGCACGTCGGCGGCGCAGCCGTCGACGAGGTCCGAGAACGCCGCGAGCGGGATCGGATAGCGGCGGGCGGCCTCGAACAGCGCCACCAGCACGAGGTCGTGCCGCGCGGGAGCGGTCCCGTCGAGCATCCCGCGGATCGCGGACAGGCGGGCCAGCCGCCGTCCGGCGGGGCCGTCGCCGTCGGCGATGTCGTCGATCCTGCGGGCCAGCGCGTAGACGGCGCTCAGCGCGCGGCGCTTGGGGGCGGGCAGCAGACGCAGGCCGAACGAGAAGTTACGGGCCTGACTGCGCATGATCTGCTCGCAGTGCCGGTACGCGTCGTCGACGCACACCGCCCCGGCCCCGTCACGAGCAGAGGCACAATCATGCCGTCGCCACAGATTCGCGGCTCGGGCGAACATCATGGCCGCGACGGCCGTTCGCGTCGTTTCCCCCAGAACATGAGAGATGGCTGTCCGTTGTGTCGTGGCAATAAACTCGGGCGCCGGTCCGATGGCGCGCTGCCGGTAATTACCGGGCGAATTGTTTACGCCCCGCTGAACTATTCAGCAATGGGCCGGGAAATTCGCGGCGCGCGTTTGGCGGGGGCGTGCGGGGTAGGGCTGGACGAGGTGAGCACCATCGAGCAGGTCGCGGCGAGCGCGTACCGGATACCGACCGATCAGCCCGAAGGCGACGGCACCCTGGCCTGGCGGGTGACCACGCTGGTGGTCGTCACGGTGACGGCCGGCGACACGACCGGCACGGGCTGGACCTACGCCCCCGCCGCCACGGCGTCCCTCGTCAGGGAGCTGCTGACCGAGACGATCATCGGGTCCGACGCGCTCGGCATCCCCGCCCTGTCGGCCGCCATGAACCGGCAGGTACGCAATGCCGGCCGGCCCGGCGTCGCCGGATACGCGCTCTCCGCGGTGGACGTCGCGCTGTGGGATCTGAAGGCGCGGCTGCTCGGCGTCCCGCTCGTGCGCCTGTTCGGCGCGGCGCGCGAGGAGGTCCCGCTGTACGGCTCGGGCGGCTTCACGACGTATGACGACGCCGCCACCACGGCCCAGCTCGCCGGCTGGGTGCACGACCAGGGCATCGGCCGGGTGAAGATCAAGATCGGCGAGTCGTCCGGGACGTGCCCCGAGCGCGACCTGCACCGCGTGGCGCTGGCCCGCCGCGTCATCGGCGAGCGGGCCGAGCTGTACGTCGACGCCAACGGCGGCTACGGCGCCAAGCAGGCCGTCCGCGTGGCCGAGCGGATGCGCGAGCACGAGGTGACCTGGTTCGAGGAGCCGGTCTCCTCCGACGACCTGACCGGGTTGCGGCTGGTCCGCGAGCACTGCGCCGCCGACGTGACCGCCGGGGAGTACGGCTGCGACCCGCCCTACTTCAACCGCATGTGCCAGGCCCGGGCCGTCGACTGCCTCCAGGTCGACGCCACCCGCTGCGGCGGCTACACCGGCTGGTTCGCCGCCACCGCCATCGCCGCCGGACACCACCTGCAGGTCTCCGCCCACTGCGCGCCCAACCTGCACCTCCCGGCCGCGGCCGCCACCGTCAACCTGCGCCACATCGAGTGGTTCCACGACCACCAGCGCATCGAGTCCACCTTGTTCGACGGCGCCGCGGACCCCACCGGCGGCCAGGCCCGCCCGCACACCGGCACCCCCGGTCACGGCCTGACCCTGCGCACCGGCACCGCCCAGACTTACCGCGTCGCCTGAGGGCGGGCGGGGCCGGTCAGAAGGCCACGCCGCAGCGCAGGATGACGTTGGCGTACGGGTGCGCCTCCCCGGTGCGCACCACCAGCCTGCTGGCGGCGGAGAGCTGCTTGAGCCGTTCGTGCGGCACGTACGCCAGCCCCGGCAGCCGCTCGCCGAGCAGCGCGGCGCAGGCAGGATTGGCCGCCCGGACCTCCTCGGCCGCCGTGGCGCCCTCGACGACGATCTCGGCGAGGATGCCGTCGAGCACGTCGGCGAACGACGGGATGCCCGCCACGAACGCCAGGTCCACCACTTCCGCCCCCGCCGGCAGCGGCATGCCGCTGTCGCAGATGAGCAGCTCGTCGGTGTGCCCGAGCCGCGCCAGGGCACCCGCCAGGGCCGCGTTGATGACGCCGCCGCGCTTCACAGGTCCTCCACCTCCGCCATCGTCGGGTACGAATCCTGCGCCCCCGCTTTGCGCACAGCCGCGGCCCCCACCCTGGCGGCGAACGCCGCGGCCCGCGCCAGCGGCTCGCCCGCGGCCAGCCGCCAGGCCAGCGCCCCGGTGAACGCGTCACCGGCCCCGGTGGTGTCCACGGCCGCCACGCGAGGACTGGGCACCGCGTGCACGGCGCCGTCCTCCGCCACCATGTCGGCCACCACGGCCCCGTCGGCGCCCAGCGTGATGACGACCGAGCGGGGGCCGCGCGCCAGCAGCTCCCTGGCCTGCCGGTCCGGCTCGCCGGGCGCGCCGAGCAGCAAGGCCGCCTCATGCTCGTTGACGACCAGCGGATCGCACAGCGCCAGCAGCTCGTCCGGCACCGGGACGGCCGGCGACAGGTTGAGCACCGCGCGCCGGGCCAGCCGGGCCGCGGCGAGCACCGCCGGCAGCGGGATCTCCAGCTGCAGGGACACGACCGGGGCCGAGCGCAGCAGCGGCGCAGCGTCCAGCACGTCACCTTCGGTGAGCCGGGCGTTGGCGCCGGGGGCGACGATGATGCTGTTGTCACCCTGCGGCCCGACGGCGATCATGGCGATGCCGCTGGCGGCCGCCGTGTCGTGCAGGTGGCCGAGGTCCACGCCGTCGCGTTCCAGCGACTCGCGCAGCAGCCGCCCGTGCCCGTCGGCGCCGACCCGGCCGAGCAGCGCCACGCGCGCGCCGAGCCGGGCGGCGGCCACGGCCTGGTTGGCGCCCTTGCCTCCGGGATGGACGGCCAGCTCCGAGCCGAGCACGGTCTCGCCGGGCGCGGGATGCCGGTCGACCTGGACGACCAGGTCGGCGTTGGCCGACCCTACGACCACGACGTCGTGTTCGCCCAAGGAGCTCATGCGCCGGTGAACTCGGACAGGTTGTCCTTGGTGGCGACCTTCACCGGCACGTTGGCGGTGGCCTCCAGCTGCTCGCTCTTGACGGCCTTGACCGCGTTCTGGACGGACTGCTGGCCGAGCAGGGCCGGCTGCTGGGCGATGCTGGCCGCCAGCGTGCCGGCCTCGATGGCCTTCAGCCCGTCGGGGGTGCCGTCGAAGCCGACCACCTTGACGTCCTTGCCGGCCTTGGCGCCGAGCGCCTTGATCGCGCCGAGCGCCATCTCGTCGTTCTCCGCGAACACGCCGGTGACGCCGGAGTGCGACTGCAGCAGGTTCGTCATGACGTCCAGGCCCTTGGCGCGGTCGAAGTCGGCCGGCTGCTGGGCGACGACCTTGATGCCGGGGAACGCCTTGATGCCCTCGGCGAAGCCCTGGCCGCGGTCGCGCGAGGCGGAGGTGCCGGGCACGCCCTGGAGGACGACGACCTCCCCCTTCTCGCCGATCTCCTTGGCGAGCTGCTCCGCGGCCAGCTTGCCGCCGGCCACGTTGTCGGAGGCGACGGTCTGGGCGACCTTGCCCCCGTTGACGCCACGGTCCACGGCGATCACCGGAACGTTGGAACGTTCCGCTATCTTGACCGCCGGCGCGGCGGCGTCGGAGTCGACCGGGTTGATGATGATCGCCTTCATGCTCTGGCTGGTGAAGTTCTGCACCTGGTTGACCTGCTGGGAGGCGTCGTTCTGCGCGTCGGTGACGGTCAGCGTGACGCCCAGCTTCTTGGCCTCGGCCTCGGCGCCGGCGCGCAGCTGCACGAAGTAGGGGTTGTTCAGGGTGGAGATCGACATGCCGATCTTGACGTCGCCGCCGGAGGCGGCTCCCGCCGAGCCGGCGGAGGACGTGCCGGACGAGCCGCAGGCGGTCAGGCCGAGGGTCAGGGCGGCGCCCGCCGCTACGAGGGCGTGGATGCGCATGGGTGGTACCTCACTTTTTCTTACTGGGTTTGCGGTGATGTCAGCGGCCGCTTCGGCGGCGCAGGGTGTCGAGCAGGACGGCCAGGGCGATCACGACGCCGATGACGACCTGCTGCCAGAAGGCCGACACCGACAGCAGGTTCAGCCCGTTGCGCAGGACGGCCAGGATGAGCGCGCCGACCAGCGTGCCGAGCGCCCTGCCCTTGCCGCCCGACAGGCTCGCCCCGCCGATGACCACGGCGGCGATCGCGTCCAGCTCGTAGCCGGAGGCGGCCTGCGGCTGCGCCGAGGCGAGCCGGCTGGCCAGGACGATCCCGGCCACCGCGGCGAACGCGCCGGACAGGGCATAGGTGACGAGCTTCTGCCGGCTGACGGCGATGCCGGACAGCCGGGCGGCCTCCTCGTTGCCGCCGATGGCGTACATCGCCCGGCCCGCGTACGTGCGGTTGAGCACGACGGCGGCGATCACGCCCATGAGCGCCATCACCAGCACGGGCACCGGCAGGTAGCCCCCGACGGTGTCGCCGAGGTGGGAGACCGCCTCCGGCATCTCGATGGGGCTGCCCTGGGAGACCACCAGGGCCAGGCCGCGCGCCACGCCCAGCATGGCGAGTGTGGCGATGAACGGCGGCAGCTTGCCGTACGCGATGAGCGCGGCGTTGACCAGCCCGCATCCGATGCCGACGGCGAGCGCGACGAGCGTGGCCAGCGGCCAGGGCAGCCCGCTGTCGGCGGCCGTCCAGGCCAGCACGATCGCCGACAGGGCGGCCACGGCCCCGACGGACAGGTCGATCCCGCTGGTGATGATGACGAACGTCGAGCCGAAGGCGAGGATCGCGGTGACCGCCGCCTGGACGCCCACGTTCAGCAGGTTCGTCACGGTCAGGAAGTCGCCGGACAGCAACGACAGGGCCGCGACGAGCACGACGAGCGCCGCGACCGAGCCGTTCTCGGCCAGCAGGGTCCTGGCCGTCGGCCGTACGGCCAGCACGTTAGTGGACACGAGCATCCTCCACCTCGGTGACGGCCAGCGCCATCACGGAGTCCTGGTTCGCGTCGGCGGCCTCCAGCTCGCCGACGAGCCTGCCTCTGGCCATGACGAGGATGCGGTCGCTCATCCCGAGGATCTCGGGCAGATCGCTGGAGATCATGAGGACCGCGTGGCCGGAGGCGGTGAGCGAATTGATCAACTGGTAGATCTCGACCTTGGCGCCGACGTCGATGCCGCGCGTCGGCTCGTCGAGAATGAGCACGTTGGCGTCGGCGAGCAGCCACTTGCCGATCACGATCTTCTGCTGGTTCCCGCCCGACAGGGTGCGCACCTCCTGGCCGAGGTGGCTCATCCGCACGCCGAGCTGGGCGGCCACCCGCGCGGCGGCCTGGCGCTGCCCGGCCCGGTCGACGAATCCGCCGTGGCTGGCGCCGCGCAGGGTGACCAGGCCCAGGTTCTCGGCGATGTCGGCGCCCAGGACGAGTCCCTGGCCCTTGCGGTCCTCGGGGACCAGGCCGAGCCCGGCCTCCATGGCGGCGCGCACGTCGCCGCCGGGCAGCCGCCGGCCGCGTACCAGCACCTCGCCCGAGTCGGGGGCGTCGGCGCCGAACACCGCCCGGGCCACCTCCGTGCGGCCCGCGCCGACCAGCCCGGCCAGGCCGACGACCTCGCCGGCCCGCACCTCGAAGGACACGCCGGAGAACGCGCCGGCCCGGCTCAGGTCGCGCACCTGCAGCAGCGGCTCGCCGGCCGCACTCGCCTCGCGCGGGTACTGCTGGTCGATGGGCCGGCCCACCATGAGGCGGATCAGCTCCTCCTCGGGCGTGCCGGCCGGCACCTGGGCCACCGAGCGGCCGTCGCGCAGCACGGTCACCCGGTCGCCGATCTGGGCGATCTCCTCCAGGTGGTGGGTGATGAACACGATCGCGACGCCCCGCTCGCGCAGCTGCCCGACCAGGTCGAACAGGCGCCGCACCTCGGTGGTGGTGAGCACGGCGGTGGGCTCGTCCATGATGAGGACGCGGGCGTTCAGCGCGAGCGCCTTGGCGATCTCGACCATCTGCATCTGCGCGATGCCCAGGTCGGCGACGCGGGTACGCGGGTCGACGCCGACGCCGACCAGGTCGAGCATGCCGCGGGCCTGCTCGTGCATGCGCCGCGTGTCGACGAACCCGAAGCGGCGGGGCGGCCGGCCCAGGGCGAGGTTCTCGCCCACGGTCAGCTGCGGGACCAGGTTGAACTCCTGGTAGATCGTGGCGATGCCGAGCCGCTGGGCGTCGGAGGCGTTGCGGATGTCGACCGGTTCGCCGTCGACGAGGATGCGGCCGCTGTCCGGCTGGTAGGCGCCGGACAGCATCTTGATGAGCGTGCTCTTGCCGGCGCCGTTCTCGCCGAGCAGGACGTGCACCTCGCCCGCGCGCAGGTCGAAGTCGACGCCGTCGAGCGCCACCACGCCGGGGAATCTCTTGCCGAGCCCCTCGACGCGCAGGATCTCCCGTGCCTGGCTCACGAGCCGCCCTCCTTCCTCGTGCCGGTCTCTCCGCAGGACTCGCGCGCCACGAGCCTGGCGGGCAGCACCACCGACTCGGCGGCCCGGCCGCTCAGCACGTCGAGGATCACCCGGACCGCGCGCCGGCCCAGCTCGGCGGTGGGCTGGCTGATCGCGGTGATGCGGGGATGGACGTGGTTGAACCACGGCACGTCGTCGAACGAGGCCAGCGCGACGTCGCGGGGGATCTCCAGGCCGCGCTCGCTGATCGCGTCGAGCGCGCCGAGTGCCATGAGGTTGTCGCCCAGGAAGATCGCCTGCGGCGGCTCGGGCAGGTCGAGCAGCTCGGAGGTGATCCGCTGGCCGCTGCCGGCGCGGAAGTCGCCGACGCGCACGTACTCCTGGGGGATCTCCAGGCCGTGCTCGGCCGCCGCCCGCAGGAAGGCCTCGGTCCGCTCGCGGCCGGTGGACAGGGTGCTCGGCCCGGACACGAACGCGATCCGCCGGTGCCCGAGGGCGCGCAGGTGGGCGACCAGCTCGGCGATGGCGGTGCTGCCGTCGGCCCGTACCGACGGCACCTCGATGCCGCTGAGCGTCCGGTCCAGGAAGACCAGCGGGCGCTCTCCGCGGCTGACCTCCTCCACCAGGGGCGTCACCTCGGCGGTGGGGCAGATCAGCAGCCCGTCGACCCGCCGTTCGAGCAGGGTGCGCACGTAGTGGTCCTGCTGGTCGGCGCGCTCGTCGGCGTTGCCGATGATCACGGTGTAGCCGGCCGCGCGGGCCTCGTCCTCCACGGCCCGCGCCAGCTCGGCGAAGAACGGGTTGAGGATGTCGCCGATGATCAGCCCGAGCGTCCTGGTGGCTTCGGTGCGCAGCGACCGGGCGACGGCGTTGGGCCGGTAGTTGAGCGCGGCCATCGCGTCGTGGACCCGGTTGCGCGTCTCCTCGGTGACGGAGGGGTTGTCGTTGAGCACCCGGGAGACCGTCGCGACGGAGACGCCCGCCTGCGCGGCGACATCTTTGATTCGAGCCACCTGACCTCCATGTAATCGGTTACATGAGCGTATGTAATCGGTTACATGATTGTGAATCGGTAGACTGTGTGATTCATGTCACATCTTGATGGGTGCCAGACGCCGAGCTCCGCCGCGGTTGCTGAAGGTGGACACGGTGACGATGCCGGCCACGTGCGTGCCATGATCACGGTCGAGGGCGGGGTCCGCGCACGGCGCTCGCGACCGTCGTGGCCGTCAAGGCCATGATGACGACGAGCAACAGAGGGAGTGCCGCCGCCGCGACGGCGACCGTGGACGTCAATCGGCGCAACCGGGCCTCCGTCATGGTGATTTGATCACCTGGACGGCAAGTGCTGACAAAGCGCCCGACAGGGTCCTGGACAGATGTTTCTGTACAGTGCTCAAATCGCATTCCAGGTGCCTACGTTGAGTCTCGATACGCAGCACTGTATGCCCAGGTCAGATGCCCAGAGAAAGGACGCTGGATGAGAAATTTGCCACGCGCTCCACGGGCCTTCGCAACGAATTTGTGGTGGCTCTGTGGCGGTCGCCTCGATAATTGCCGCAACGAAATTTCCGCTCATTCGACGAGGCGTGTGCCCGTCCGGTTCCGGAGGCTTCGGAGGGCGGCGGCGGGGCGGGAGGGGGCGGGGCACCTTTTGTGGGGTTTCCACAACGCAGCGGCTTCGCCATGAGCGATGCGGGCCATTGGTGTAGCGGGCGGCGATCGAGCAGGGTGTAGAAAGGTGCAGGCGGCGCTCCGGACTCGGGCGTCGCCTTTGTGCGTGAGTATGGGGAGGCTCAGCCGGTGTTCAGTCGTGTCGCCATCGTCAACCGTGGAGAGGCAGCGATGCGGCTCATCCACGCCGTCCGGGACCTCTGCGCGGAGACCGGGGCGCGGATCGAGACGGTGGCGCTCTACACCGACGCCGACCGCCACGCGACCTTCGTCCGTGAAGCGGATCTCGCCTATCCGCTGGGCCCCGCCTCCGCCCGCCCGTACCTCGACCACGCCGTCCTGGAGCGGGCTCTGGTGGAGACCGGCGCCGACGCCGCGTGGGTCGGCTGGGGGTTCGTCGCCGAGGACCCGGCGTTCGCCGAGTTGTGCGAGAAGATCGGCGTCACCTTCGTCGGGCCGAGCGCGGAGGCGATGCGCAAGCTGGGCGACAAGATCGGCGCGAAGCTCATCGCCGAGAAGGTCGGCGTCCCCGTCGCGCCGTGGAGCCGCGGCGAGGTCGCCACCCTGGAGGACGCGCTGCGCGCCGGCGACGAGATCGGCTACCCGCTGATGCTCAAGGCGACCGCGGGCGGCGGCGGGCGCGGCATCCGCATGGTCGCCTCGAAGGAGGACCTGACCGACGCCTACGAGCGCACGAGCCAGGAGGCGCTGCGCGCGTTCGGCTCCGGCGTGGTCTTCCTGGAGCGGCTGGTCACCGGCGCCCGCCACGTCGAGGTCCAGGTCATCGCCGACGGTCAGGGCACCGCGTGGGCGCTGGGCGTGCGGGACTGCTCGGTGCAGCGGCGCAACCAGAAGATCATCGAGGAGTCCGCCTCGCCGGTGCTGGGGATCGAGCAGACGGCCGAGCTGAAGGCGGCGGCCGAGCGGCTCGCCGTGGCGGTCGACTACTGCGGCGCCTGCACCGTCGAGTTCCTCTACCACCCCGGCGAGAAGCTGTTCGCCTTCCTCGAGGTCAACACCCGGCTGCAGGTCGAGCACCCGATCACCGAGATCACCACCGGCACCGACCTGGTCCGGCTGCAGCTGCACGTGGCCGGCGGCGGGAAGCTCGAGGGCCCGCAGCCGGGCGAGGCCGGTCACGCCGTCGAGGCCCGGCTCAACGCCGAGGACCCCGACCGAGACTTCGCGCCCGCCCCTGGCCGCATCGCCCGCCTGGCCCTGCCCACCGGGCCCGGCATCCGCGTCGACACCGGCGTCAGCGAGGGCGACACCATCCCGGCCGACTTCGACTCGATGATCGCGAAGATCATCGCCTACGGCCGCGACCGCGAGCAGGCGCTGGGCCGGCTGCGCCGCGCGATGGCCGACACCACGGTGATCATCGAGGGCGGCGCCACCAACAAGAGCTTCGTGCTCGACCTGCTCGACCAGCCCGAGGTGATCGACGCGAGCGCCGACACGGGCTGGATCGACCGCGTACGCGCCAAGGGCCGCCTGATCAGCCACCGCCACTCCGCGATCGCCCTGGCCGCCGCCGCGATCGAGGCCTACCAGGACGAGGAGGAGGTCGGCCGCCGGCGGCTGCTGTCCACCGCGCACGGCGGCCGCCCGCAGGTGCAGCACGACTCGGGCCGCCCGCTGGACCTCAAGCTCCGTGGCGTCGGCTACCGGGTGAGCGTGGCCCGCGTCGGGCACCGGCGCTTCCGCGTCGGGATCTCCGGCGGCGGCGACGTGCACCCGGCGGACGTCGAGGTGGAGCGGTTCGACGAGCACAGCGGCCAGATCGTGGTCAACGGCCGCCGGTTCCGGGTGGTGTCGGCCACGCACGGGCCGATCCACCTGGTCGAGGTCGACGGCGTGACGCACCGGATCAGCCGCGACGAGGGCGGAGTCGTCCGCTCGCCCGCGCCGGCGCTGGTGGTCGCGACGCCGCTGTCGGCCGGCGACGAGGTCGAGGCGGGCGCGCCGATCCTGGTGCTGGAGAGCATGAAGATGGAGACGGTGCTGCGCGCGCCGTTCCGCGCCCGCGTCCGTGAGTGCCCGGTGTCGGTGGGCAGCCAGGTGGAGACCGGCGCGCCGCTGATGCGCCTGGAGCCCCTCGCCGACGAAGGCCCCGAAGAGGAGGCCGCGGGCACCGTCGAGATCGACCTGCCCGCCGTGCCGTCGGACGTGTCCGCGGCCGACCGGGTCGAGCGCGGCCTGCAGGACCTGCGCGGCCTGCTGCTCGGCTTCGACGGCGGCCCCGACGACCGCAAGCAGGTGCTGACCTCATACCTGGACGCCCGCGCCGAGCTGGGCAGGCAGCCGATCGAGGGCGAGCTCGACCTGCTCACCGTGTTCGCCGACCTGGCCGAGCTGAGCCGCAACAAGCCGGGCGGCGCGCTCGACGTCGAGCCGGGCAACCCCGTGCACAGCCCGCGCGAGTTCTTCCACAGCTACCTGCAGAGCCTCGACGTCGAGCGCGCCGGTGTCACCCAGAGCTTCCAGGCCAAGCTCACCAGGGTCCTCGCCCACTACGGCGTCCACGACCTCGACCGCACGCCTGAGCTGGAGGCGGCGGTCTTCCGGATCTTCCTGGCCCAGCAGCAGATGAGCGCCGGCGTCGCGATCGTGTCGGAGCTGCTGCGCCATTGGCTGGCCGGCGCGCCGCCGTTCGAGTCGCTCAACGAGCGCGCCGGGCTCGGCCTGGAGCACCTGGTAGAGGCCACGCAGGTGCGCTTCCCCACGGTGTCCGACCTGGCCCGCGGCGTGGTGTTCCGCTGGTTCGCCCAGCCGCTGCTGCGCCGCAACCGCGCCAAGGTCTACGCCGCCGTACGTGACGACCTGCGCTACCTGGACGCCGACCCCGACGCGCCGGACCGCGCCGAGCGGATCCAGGCCATGGTGGCCAGCTCCGAGCCGCTGGTCCGGCTGATCGGCCAGCGGATCGGCCGGCCCGGGCTGGACCACGCGCCGCTGCTGGAGGTGCTGACCCGCCGCTACTACGGCAACCGCGGGCTGTCCGAGGTCACCGCGCGCGAGGTGGCGGGCTGCCCGTTCGTCACCGCCGAGCGCACCGGCGCGGACGGCGTGACCCGCGTGGTCACCACCGCGGTCGACATCGCCGCCCTGCCCGCGGCCATCGGCGCCGTCGGCACGTTCGCCACCGGCAGCGCCACTGACGGAGGGCTGGTCGCCGACCTCTACGTCACCTGGGAGGACCAGCCGGACGCCGACGTCATGGCGGCGCGGATCGGGCAGCTCCTCGCCGAGCACTCGCGGCCCGCGGGCGTCAGCCGGGTCACCACCACCGTCGTCGGCACCAGCGGCGCCGTGATGCATCACCACTTCACCTTCCGCCCCGACGGCGCGGGCTTCGCCGAGGACCGGCTGATCCGCGGCCTGCACCCGCAGATCGCGGAGCGCCTGCAACTGCAGCGGCTGCGCGAGTTCGACCTCACCCGGCTGCCGTCGGCCGACGAGGAGGTCTACCTGTTCAAGGCCGTGGCGCGGAGCAACCCGGCCGACGAGCGGCTCATCGCGATGGGCCAGGTCCGCGACCTGACGCCGCTGCGCGAGGCCGACGGCAGGCTGATCGCGCTGCCCGCCGTGGAGGACGCGCTCACCGCGGGCCTCGACGCGATCCGCAACATCCAGGCGCAGCGCCCCCAGAACAAGCGCTTCGACACCAACCGGATCATGATGTACGTCTGGCCGTCGACCGAGCTGTCCACCGACGAGCTCAACATGCTGGTCCAGCGCATCCTGCCGACCACGGCGGGCGCGGGGCTGGAGGAGGTCCAGTTCGTGGCCCGCCAGCGCAACGCCGCCGGCGAGCTGGCCGAGGTCGCCGTGCGGATCACCCTCGACCCGGGCCACGGCGCGAGCCTCGACGTCGGCAAGCCGTCGACGGAGCCGGTCCAGCCGCTGGACGACTACCGCCAGAAGGTGCTGCGCGCGGCCCGGCGCGGAAACGTCTACCCGTACGAGCTGACCGGCCTGCTCGCCGGGCCGGAGGGCAGCTTCGCCGAGCACGACCTCGACGCCGGCGGCGTGCTCGTGCCGGTCGACCGGCCCAAGGGCAAGAACTCCGCGGCGATCGTGGCGGGCGTCGTCACGACGCCGACCGAGCGGCACCCCGAAGGCGTCACCCGAGTGGTCCTGCTCGGCGACCCGACGAAGGCGCTGGGCGCGCTGTCGGAGCCCGAGTGCTCGCGGGTGATCGCCGCCCTCGACCTCGCCGAGCGGATGCGGGTCCCGCTGGAGTGGTACGCGCTGTCGGCCGGCGCGCGGATCTCGATGACCTCGGGCACCGAGAACATGGACTGGGTCGCGGCCGCGCTCAAGCGGATCGTCACGTTCACCCAGGACGGCGGCGAGATCAACATCGTGGTCGCCGGGATCACCGTCGGCGCCCAGCCGTACTGGAACGCCGAGGCCACGATGCTCATGCACACCAAGGGCATCCTGGTGATGACGCCGGACTCGGCGATGGTGCTCACCGGCAAGCAGTCACTCGACTTCTCCGGCGGCGTGTCGGCCGAGGACAACTTCGGCATCGGCGGTTACGACCGCGTCATGGGGCCGAACGGCCAGGCGCAATACTGGGCGCCCAACCTGCCGGCCGCCCGCGACGTGCTCATGGCGCACTACGACCACACCTACGTCGTGCCCGGCGAGACCGCGCCGCGGCGGGCGCACACCATCGACCCGGCCGACCGCGACATCACCGAGTTCCCGCACACGATCGACGGCAGCGACTTCGCCACCGTCGGCCAGATCTTCTCCGCCGAACACAACCCCGACCGCAAGAAGCCGTTCGACATCCGCACCGTGATGCGTGCCGTGTCCGACCAGGACCACCCGGTGCTGGAGCGCTGGGCGGGCATGGCCGACGCGGAGACGTCCGCCGTACAGGACGTGCACATCGGCGGCCGGCCGGTCTGCCTGATCGGCATCGAGTCGCGCTCGGTGCCGCGGCGCGGCTTCCCGCCCACCGACGGCCCCGACACCTACACCGCGGGCACGCTGTTCCCGCGGTCGTCGAAGAAGACCGCGCGGGCGATCAACTCCGCGTCCGGCAACCGGCCGCTGGTGGTGCTGGCCAACCTGTCCGGGTTCGACGGCTCGCCGGAGTCGATGCGCAAGCTCCAGCTGGAGTACGGCGCGGAGATCGGCCGGGCGATCGTCAACTTCGACGGGCCGATCGTGTTCTGCGTGATCTCCCGTTACCACGGCGGCGCGTTCGTGGTGTTCTCCAAGGCGCTCAACCCGAACATGACCGTGCTGGCGCTGGAAGGCTCGTTCGCCTCGGTGCTCGGCGGCGCCCCGGCCGCCGCCGTGGTGTTCTCCGGCGAGGTGAACAACCGCACCGCGACCGACCCGCGGGTGACCGAGCTGCAGACGCGGGTCTCGGCGGCCAGCGGAGCCGAGCGGGCGGCGCTCAACGCCCAGCTCGCCGAGGTGCAGGCGGCCGTCCGGGCGGAGAAGCTCGGCGAGGTCGCCGCGGAGTTCGACCGGGTGCACAGCATCCAGCGCGCGGTCGAGGTCGGCTCGGTGGACGCGATCATCAGCGCCGCCGAGCTGCGGCCGCGGATCATCGAGGCCATCGAGCGCGCGATGGCCTGACCTTCACCCGGCCCCGTCAGCGGGGGTCGCGGCGCCCGGCTCCGTCAGCGGGTGTCACGGCGCAGCGGATGATCGGACGGGACCTCGACCAGCACGATGCGGTGCCCGTCGGGGTCCTCGATCCACAGCTCGATGAGGCCCCACGGCTCCAGCCGCGCCTCACGCACCACCGTGACCCCCGCCTCCCGGAGCCGTCCCTCCTCCTGCGCCACATCGCGTACCTGCAGCCACAGCGACAGCCCGGAAACGGCCCCGTCGTCGGAGTGCCCGGAGATCTCCAGGAACCCCTGGCCGAGGAAGAAGACCACGCCCGGGTGGTCGGCGGGGCCGAACTCGCGATAGACGGCCAGGCCGAGCGTCTCGCGGTAGAAGCCGAGGCTCCGGGCGAGATCCTTCGGACGCAGCAGCACTCGATTGCTCAGCACCTCCATGCCCGACCTGTTCCCCGTCGGACCGGCGGAAACGCGGCATCACGGTGTGAGCGACATCACCCGCCACCCGTGACACAACGGTGTCGCGGCCTCGCGACACGCTTGGCGGTGGCCCGCCGGCGCGTCGCCT
Source organism: Nonomuraea sp. NPDC003709 (assembly GCF_040610775.1). Lineage (NCBI taxonomy): Bacteria > Bacillati > Actinomycetota > Actinomycetes > Streptosporangiales > Streptosporangiaceae > Nonomuraea > Nonomuraea sp. NPDC003709. The sequence goes on from NZ_JBEXMW010000030.1 coordinate 77,444, forward strand.
GGATCCGGTACGCCGACTCGGCGGGCCGGGAGAGCGAGCCCTGCCCGGCCCGTACGGTGTCGTCCCTGGACCACAGCCTGGCCGAACGCGTCCGTCAGGCCGACACGCTACTGCCACCGCAGGAGCTGGGTGACGTCGAACAGCCGCTTGTCCAGGACCCCCTTCGAGGTCGGCCGGCCAAGTCTCGTCAGCCGACGGAGTAGGCGCGGCTGATCGTCTGGGTGACGCGGTCACCCGCGCTGTCCGTCGCCGTGGCGCGCAGCGAGACGAACCCCGGGGTGCGGGGGTTGGAGAGCAGCGCCGTCCAGCTGGTGCCGCCGGGGGTCACGCGGATCCGGCGCCAGGTCGCGCCGTCGTCGGCGGACATCTCCAGGGTGAGCGACCGCACCGCGGCCTTGGCGGCTCCGGGGTTCCGCTCGACCCAGACGGGGACCCGGGTCACGGATCCCGGCCGGGCGCGGTTGGAGTCGTCGAGGCCGGCCGGTGCGTAGCGTACCGCCATCAAGGGCAGGGGCGACGGTTTCGCAGTGCCGGCCGAGCGGAAGGTCCAGATGGTGTCCACCGCCGTGGTGAGGGCCGCGTGGGGCGCCTGCCTGCGTACCGACGCGGTCAGCGTGTAGGTGTCCGCGGCCTCCGGGAGCCGCGCCGACAGCAGGCATTTGCCGGGTTCCGCCGGCGCGCAGCCGGTCACGTCGGCTTTCGCGATCACCTCGCCGTTCCGGGCGAGGGTGAGCGCGCCGGTGGCCGCGGCGTCGGCGCCCCTCCGCCCGGCGGCGCCGTCGCTGAACAGCTGTGCGGCCGAGACGTTCAGCTCGTTTCCGGTACGTTCGCCGCCGCCGGCGGCGAACCCGGGTCCGGTGACCGCGGCGTTCCACACCTCGCGTACCGGTCCCCGATCCAGGCGGCCGCTGGTGCCGGTCAGCGTGGCGGTGCCGGTCCGGAGCTCGCTGTCCCAGACGAATCCCGGGGTCCGGTAGTTCGTCATGGCGCCGGGGAGATCGACGGCGGGCGACGGGACCGTGAAGGCCCAGTCCATACCGGGCATGCGGGGTCCGGTGGCCGCCACACCCTGGCCCGGCACGCCCGAGGCGCGGTAGGTCTCGCTCACCTTCACCAGGTCGGCCGTCCGCGCGGTGTAGGCGGGGTCGTCCGGGATGCCGCCGACGCGGTAGTCGACCAGGTCGTACCGGTAAGGGCTGGGCGAGGTGTCCTTCTTGTGCCAGATGGTGTTGGTCATGTAGCGCAGCTCGGGCTGGCGTACGGGGAGCACGAAGAAGCTCCGGCCGGGGTCTCCGACGGCTATCCAGCCGAAGTACCAGGTCCCGTTGGCCAGGGTGAGACCCTGGATCTGCTCCGGCACGGCGGTCGGATCGTCCACCGCGAACCGGATCTGCTTGGCCTGGCGCGCGTCCAGCACCACATTCTGATCATCGTCACCGATGGTCACCGGGACGTGCGCGGTCGTGGCGGCGGAGCCTTCGTACAGGTCCGCATAGAGGTTCCACCGGCCCTTGGGCAGGCGGACCTTGGCCACACCGTTCTCGATCCTGACGGACTGGAAGCTGCCGGTGTCGAGGTTGTAGAAATCGCCGAAGCCCGCGGCGGGGAGGCCGCTCCGGTTGATGCCGGTGACGGTCACGTCGGACGATTCCGGCTCCACGTACGCGCCGGCCAGGGTGCGGATGACGGTGTCGCCCGAGGTGGCGGTGACCACGCCGGTGTGCTCACCGACGCTCTTGCCCTCGGCGTCGATGGTGAGCGTGACCTGCGCCTCCCCTCCCGCCGGCACCTGCAGCCGGTCGGCCGGCAGTTTCAGCACGTCGCCCGTGACGGTGAGGTCCAGGGTGACGGGGGAGTCGCCGGAGTTGGCGTAGGTGAGGGTCCTGGTCGTCCGTCGGCCACCCGCGTCATCCCAGCGGAAGGCGGCCCAGGCGGTGCCCGGCGCGGCGACGACCGGCTGTGCCAGCGCGCGGACCAGGTCCACCCGCCCGCCGCCCTGCTCGAAAGGAGTGGCGGTCGGGGTGGAGGCGGCGCTGCCGATCAAGGCGGCCTTGAGTCGTTCACCGGTCCAGCCGGGGTGCCTCTGGGCGAGGATCGCGGCGGCACCCGCCACATGCGGCGCGGCCATCGAGGTACCGTTGTGCGCGATGTAACCGCCGCCGACGGCCGCCGCCGTGATGCCGACGCCGGGGGCGGTGATCTCCGGCTTGATCGCGTGGTCGCCCATCCGGGGACCGCGGCTGGAGAACCCGGCCAGCTGGTCCGTACGATCCACCGCTCCGACGGTCAGGGCCGCGTCGGCGCTGCCCGGGCTGCTCACCGTGACCGGACCGCCGTTGTTGCCCGCGGACACGACGAACAACGCGCCGGTCCGCGCCGAGAGCGTGTTGACCGCCTGTTCCAGCGGATCGAGATCCGGGGTGTCGCCCCCGCCGATGCTCATGTTGATGATCTTCGCTTTGACCTCGGTGGCCGCCCACTCCATGCCCGCCAGCAAGGCGGAGTCGGTGATGCCCTCGGCGTCGCCGACCTTGCCGACGGCGAGCCTGGCCCCCGGTGCCACGCCGCGGTACTTCTCCCCGGCGCCCGCGATGATCGAGGCGACGTGCGTGCCGTGGCCGAACGTGTCGCGCGGGTCGGAGTCGCCGGTGAAGCTGCGTGCCTGCGTGACCACGTTCTTGAGGTCCGGGTGGTCGGGGTCATAGCCGCTGTCGAGCACGGCGACCGTGACGCCCTCTCCGGTGATCCCCTGCTTCCACGCCTCGGTGGCGCCGATCTGCTTGACGCTCTGGTCGAGGGTGAACGAGCGGCGCCCGTCCAGCCAGATCCTCGTCTTGCCCGCGGCCTGGGTCCGGGACCGGCTGATCAGGTCCTTCCAGGACTCTCCCGCGCCCTTCTTGGGCAGCCGCAGGGCGGTCATCCCGAGCGCGGCGAGTCGCACGGTCTGCTGCGCGGCCTTCAGCGGCGACGCCGGATCCGCGCCCGTCTGGGTGATGAGCGGGATGTCCGCTCTGTCCGCGTCGCCCAGCCGCCACCGCAGGAGCTGGGTGACGTCGAACAGGCGCCTGTCCAGAACGCCCGCGGCCACCAGCGGCATCGCGTCGGAAGGGATCACGTGGAGGTGTCCGTCGCGGTACTGCGTGAAGTACCTCGCCTCCCGGCCCGGTCCGGGCTCCACCCGGTGGCCGCGGCCCGTCACGACGACGCGGTCGCCGGTCAGGAGGGTGACGCTGCCGGCCTCTTGCGCGGCGCTCCCGCTGTCACCGGGAACAGGCTGCTGAACGGCCGCCAGACCGACTGTGCCGGCCAGTGCCGCGGCCATCAGCCCACTGCCTAAGCTCATGTCCTACCTTTCAGTGGTCAAAGATGATCAATGCCCAGCCGTTGCCCGGCGGACGGCATGGTCCGCCGGGCAACGACGCTCAGAGCGCGAAGTCCAGCGCGAACTCCTGGTACACCCGCTCCGCGATCGCCCGCGCCCTGGGCGCGTACGCCGGGTAGAAGGCCTTGCCGCACTCCAGGTCGGCCAGCGCCGCCGTGACCTCCTTGTCCAGGTACGGCTTGGCCTGCTCAGGCGTCAGCCGGGGCAGCACGACGGCCCCCTTCGGCAGCGAGCCCTTGCTCTGGGCCCTGGCGACCTCGGTGGCCTCCTTCGCGAACGTGGCCCGTCCCCGGTCGGCCAGCACCGACGGCCTGGTCTCGGCGACCTTCAGGCAGCCGCCGAACTCCTTGCCCAGCGCGGCCACCTTGGCGTCGGCCTCGAGCTCGCGCAGCCCCTTGGCGAGCGCCGAGTTCACGTCGGCGAGGAAGTCGTCCTGCGAGGTCACCGTCTTGCCCAGCACGCTCTTGACGGCCTTGGCGAAGCACTTGTCGTCCGCCGCCCGCCAGGCCTTGAGGTCCTTGGCCGACAGCGACATGAGGAGCTTGTTGTTCCTGCTCTCACCCATGTCCCGGTCGACCGCGGGGTCGCCGGGGAAGACGAGCCTGGACCAGACGCCGAAGCCGTACTTGGCGCGGTAGGCCCGCATCGCCTGGTGGTCGCCCGCGAGCCGGGCGCGCTCCTCCTTCGTCCGGTCGCGCTTGATGACCTTCTCCGGCAGGTACGTGAGCCCCTGCTCCTTCATGCAGGCGGCCCGCATCGACTCGATCCTGGCCTTGTTCTCGTACGCGGCCTCGGTCCCCGGCGTGGCCGTGGCCAGGCCGCCGAACGAGGTCGCGAGCAGGGCGGTAGCGACCGCCTTGGCAATGAACATGATGATTTCCCTTCGTTTTCCGGACATACGAAACAGAACTCCCGGCGCGAAAGACGCCGGATCGGGGGAAGGTCTCAGCAGGGGATGCGCAGCCGCGACGCCTTGGGCGACACCTCCGGCAGCGCGGTGACCAGATCGACGGTCAGCACGGCGGTGCCCGTCACCGTCCCCTTGCGGGAGGTGTAGACGCCCTCGGGCATCTTGACCTGGATGTCCCTGGTGTTCACGGTGCGTTCGCCCAGGTAGTGGTAGGTCTGCCGATCGAAGATCAGCTCGGAGCGGCGGCCGTCGCCCTCGTCCATGGCCACGGCGACGCCCGGCCGGCCCGCCGCGTCCACGGCATCGCCGATCAGGCGGATCCCCTTCAGCTCGGACGCCACCTGGAAGAGCGCGGCACTCAGGCTCGGGCGCACCACCGACTCCGCGACCAGTTGCTTGAGCTCGGCCCACATCCGCGCCGGATCCCGGCCGGTCCGGGCCGCGAGCTTCGCGCGTACCGCCTCGACGTCGGTGGGCCAGGCGCCCAGCCGCACGTAGGCGCGCTGTCCGGGGCAGGACGACTCGTACAGGGTGTCCTCGGCGCCTTTGTCCCACAGCCACCGGGGCACCGGGTCGCCCGTGACGGACTCGGCCCGATCCCGGAGCAGCCAGGACTTGCCGGGGTCCGCGGGTTCCCAGCGCTCCTCGACCGCCGTCACCACGTAACCCAGCACCGGCCCGCCCGACGGGTCGCGCGTGCTGCGCGGGTCCTGGGTCCGCCTCTTCGTGTGCACGTACTGGCCGGGGCCGGGCACCAGGTCCCGCTGGTCGCCGGCGGCCCGGGCGGCCCGCTCCAGCAGCGCCTGGGCGTTGGCCGGCGGCGTGGCCGACCCGCCCAGGACCACCTGACCGGCGATGATCACAGCGGTGAGCGCCGTCGCCAGCAGGCCGACGGCGGCCAGCCGGAAGGCGTACCGGCGCCGTGGTCGTGTGCGCGGCGGGGCCGCCGCCCGGGCCAGCAGGGCGACGCGGGCGGCGGCCAGGTCACGCTCGGTGGCCTCGGGCGTGTCCGCCCACAGGCGGTCGAGCTCCGCCATCTCATCCATGATCGGTTCCCTCCAGGGCCTGGCGGACCTTCTTGCGCGCCCGGTTGAGCCGCGAGCGGACCGTCCCGACCGGGATGTCCAGCGCGACGGCCACTTCCTCGTACGTCAGCCCGACCCACGCCACCAGCAACAACGCGTCCCGGTCCCCGGTGCGCAGCCGGGCCAGCGCCGCGACCAGCGGCCGGTTGACCGCCAGCGTCGCGACGCCGTCCTCGACCAGGCCGCCGCCGATCTCCGCCGGGTCCAGGCCGCCACGCGCGTACGCCCGGTACCTGGCCAGCTCCCGGCGGTGCCGCTTGCCGATCACGTTCGAGGCGATGCCGTACAGCCAGGGCCGGGCATCGTCCTGGCCGGGCTGATAGCGGTGCCGGTGCTCGAAGGCCGCCAGGAACGTCTCCGACACCACGTCCTCGGCCGCGTCGGCGCCCAGCCTGCGGGTGGCGTAGCGGTGCAGCGCGGGGGCATGGCGGTCGAACAGCACGGCGAACACCTCGGGCTCCTCCCGGGACCTGCGGATCAGGTCCGGGTCGGCGGCCTCGGCCGTCGCCGGTTCTGCCATGAAACGGTCAGCTCCTTCATGCGGTGCCTTCCTCATTGGGCACGGTCGCCTGTACTTACCGCCACGGCGCGAAAGAGTTCACGGACGACTCCGACGCCATGACCGCTTTGGGCGGGAGCGCCCGGCGGATGTGGCACCATCGAATCGGCACCGCGGCGCGCGGGCGGGTCGCTCGGGCAGACGGGCCAGCACGGTGGAGGCCGGGAAGCGAAGGACATGAATCGGGCACCAGGCATGGTGGATGTGGCACGCGAGGCGGGCGTGTCGCACGTGACCGTCTCCCGCGTCCTCAACGACCACCCGTCCGTCCGCCCGGAGACCCGGGCTCGCGTCGAGGCCGCCATCGAGAAGCTCGGCTATCGCCGTAACAGCGTCGCCCGCGCGCTCAAGAGCCGCCGTTCCTCGACGATCGGGGTGGTGCTCGCCGGAGCCGAGCTGTACGAGCTGCCGCGCATCCTGCGGGGCGTGCAGACGGCGGCGCAGCGGGCGGGCTACTGGGTCAATATGGCCAGCTGGCAGGGCGGCACCACCAGAGACCTGGCCGAGACCCTGCAGCGGCTCACCGACCAGGCGGTCGAGGCCATCGCGGTCATCGCCGACCGGGCCATGGTGATGGACGCCCTGGTCGACATCGTGACCGGCGTGCCGATGACGGTGGTCATGTCCGGCAACGTGCCCAACCCGGACGTCGGCTTCGTCGAGCTCGATCAGGAGCTGGGCGCGCGGCTCGCCGTACGGCATCTGGTGGAGCTGGGGCACCGCCACATCGTCCACCTGACCGGCGCGCTGCGCACCTTCGACGCCCGAGCCCGCGTCGAGGGCTGGCGGGCCGCGCTGGAGGAGGCGCCGGAGGCCGGCGGCGAGTTCTTCGAGGGCGACTTCACCGGCAACAGCGGCTACCGGCTGGCCCACTACCTCGTCACCCGCCGCACCGGCGAGCGGCCGACGGCGATCTTCGCGGGCAACGACCAGATGGCCATGGGGGTGCTGGCGGCCTTCGCCGAGCTCGGTGTGAAGGTGCCCGGCGACGTCTCGCTCGTCGGTTTCGACGACATCGCGGGAGCGGCCTATCAGGTGCCCGCGCTGACCACGGTCCGCCAGGACTTCGTCGCTCTCGGCACGCGCTGCATCGAGCAGGCGCTGCGCTTGATGCAGGGTGAGCCGGCCTCGTGCGAGCGGATCGCTCCCGAGCTCGTGATCCGGCGCAGCACGGCGCCGCCCAAGCCGCCCCGCTAGGCGGCCGTTTCGGGGTCGGGCTGGTATTCGAACCAGTGGACCCGCGCCCGTCCGTCGCTCGCCTGGCCGTTGCCGGTGGCGTACAGACCCAGATAGACCCCGACGAAACCGCCCGCGCGCTCGGTGCTGAAGAAGGACCGTTCGATCGTGGCCAGGCTGATCCACTGCGCCGCCGTGAGGTCCCTGACGCGGAAGGTGTAGCCGGCCTCGTCTCCGTCGACGGCCAGCAGCACCTCGCCGGTCGAGACCGGGACGGAGGCCCGGCGGGTGCTCGTGCCCGCCTCCCGGACCGTCAGCACGACCTGCGCCTGCCCGTCGCCGTCCACGGTGAGGGAGAGCGTGGCGTGGTGGTCCTGGTGCTGGAAGACGGCCAGGCCGGCCTCCTCTGACGGGCGGGCCGCGGCGAAGCTGAGCCGGGTCCGCACGCCGAAGCGGACGTGCTGCTGGCGCCTGCCCAGGAAGGCCGGCACGCCGGTGGAGCTGAGGGCCTCGGGGGCGAGGTCGAGGTCGAGCCCGGACCCGTCGGCCGTGGGCCGGACGCGGTCGCCGGGACCGCGCAGGCTGTTCCACTCCAGCCCGCCGAAGTGCGCCCGGCCGGCCGGAACGGCGGCGTCGCCGTCCGGTACGGCGGTGTCGCCGTCCGGTCGTCCGGTCGGTACGGCGGCGTCGCCGTCCGGTCGGCCGGACGCGATCGACGGGAGCCGCTCCGACAGTTGCACGGCTCCCGACTCGGGGGCGAAGACGGGCCCGTGCGCGGTCCAGGTCACGGGCACGAGGAAGACCTCCCTGCCCAGCGTGTGGGTGCCCGCGATCGGCCGCACGCCGAGCGTCACCGCCCACCACTCGCCGACGGGGGTGTCCACCAGGTCGGCGTGGCCGACGTTGTGGATGGGCTCGCCCGGGCCGCGGTGCCGGTGGGTCAGCAGGGGGCTGCGCGGGTCGGTGACGTAGGGTCCGGTGACGGTGCCGGAACGCGCCGCGGTGACGCTGTGGTTGCTCTCGGTGCCGCCTTCCGCGGCGATCAGGTGGTACACCCCGTTGCGTTTGTACAGGTGCGGCGCCTCCACCCACGCCCCGCGCACCGCGCCCTGCCACAGCACGTGCGTGGGGCCGACGAGCTTGAGCCGGTCCAGGTCGAGTTCGCGCATCCACAACTCGCCGGGACCGCCCTGGACCGCGTCGCGGCAGGCGGTGAGCCAGCACCGGCCGTCGTCGTCGAAGAACAGCGACGGGTCGATGCCCTCGGCCTCCAGCGGCACGGGGTCCGACCACGGCCCGGCGGGGTCGTCGGCGGTCACGACGAAGGTGAGGCTGCCCTGCCGGTTCACGGCCAGCGTGGAGACCACGTAGAAGGTGCCGTCGTGGTGACGGATGGTCGGTGCCCAGATGCCGTCGGAGACGTCCAGGCCCTCCAGCGCGAGCAGCCCGGGCCGGTCCAGCACATGCGTGAGCTGACGCCAATGCACCAGGTCACGGCTGTGGAAGAGGGGCAGTCCTGGAAAATAGCTGAATGACGAGGTGACCAGGTAGAAGTCCTCGCCGACCCGGCAGATCGACGCGTCCGGATAGCACCCGGGCAGGACCGGGTTGCGGAAAGCAGGCACGGGGGGGCTCCGAGAGATCTCACAAAGAGGGGGCTTGACAGGATGACAACGTTAACATCAGGTTAGATCCCAACGCACGACCCGGCATTCCCGCCGAGGCGCACCACCCCTCGCCCAGGAGATCGTCATGACCCCACCGACCCCGCCCCGACGCCGCCGACCCCGGACGAAGCTCGGCGCCGCGGCGCTGGCGCTCGCCCTGGCGGCGTCGCTGGCCGCCTGCTCGTCCGCCGACACCCCCTCCCCGAACACGGCGGCGAGCGCGAGCGGGCCGGTCACGCTGCAGGTCTGGACCTGGAACTTGAAGGGCGGCGACCCGGAGGCCGAGGCGATCATCGCTAAGTACCACCAGGAGAACCCCAACGTCACGATCAAGCTGTCGGAGGTCGGCGGAACCTCCGACACCGCCTCCAAGCTGTTGGCCGCCGACAAGGCCGGCGACACCCCCGACGTCGTGCAGCTGGAGTACCGCGCCGTGCCGGCCATGGTGGTCTCCGGAGCCGTGAAGGACATCACCGCCGACGTGGCGTCCGCCAAGTCGGGCATCGACCCCAACATCTGGGCCCTGACCACCTTCAACAACCAGGTCTACGGCGTGCCCCAGGACATCGGGCCGATGGCGTTGACTTACCGCAAGGACCTGTTCGACAAGTACGGCGTCAAGGTCCCCACCACCTGGGCCGAGTACGCCAAGGCCGCCGAGCAGATCCACAAGAAGGACCCCGACGCCTACATCGCCAGCTTCGCCGCCAACCAGCTCGAGTTCTTCGCCGCCCAGGCCACCCAGGCCGGTGCCCAGTGGTGGAGCACCGACGGCAACGCCTGGAAGGTCGGCATCGACGGCGAGCCGTCCCTGAAGACCGCCGACTTCTGGGAGGACCTCGTGAAGCGGGACCTGGTGAAGGTCGAGCCGCTGCTCACGCCGGAGTGGAACGCCCAGGTCAACAAGGGCAAGATCCTGAGCTGGGCCGCCGCGGCCTGGGCACCCAGCGTCATCTACTCGGTGGCGCCCGACACCGCCGGCAAGTGGGAAACCGCGCCGCTGCCGCAGTGGACGCCCGGCAACCCCGCCGTCCCGTTCCTGGGCGGATCCGCCTACCTGGTGCCGGCCAAGTCGAAGCACGCCAAGGAGGCCGCGGCCTTCGCCGCCTGGCTCGGCGCCTCCGACGAGGGCTCCAAGCTGCAGCTCACGCTCGACATCTATCCCGGCGGGAACGCCGGGCGCCAGGCGACGCTGACCCACGAGCCGCCTAAGCTGATGCCGCAGCAGAAGGACTTCTACCAGGTCACCGACGAGGTGATCAAGAACACGACCATCCCGGTGACCTGGGGACCCAACGTGAACATCGCCCAGAGCGCCTTCGGTGACGCGCTCAACAAGGCGGCGCTCGACAAGACGTCCTTCCGCGCGGTGTACCAGGCCACGCAGCAGGCCGTCATCGCCGACCTGCAGAAGTCCGGCTACACCGTCACCAAGTAAGACGCCGAGGGCCCGGCCGGGCCCTCGGCTCGACCCCTTTCTGGACGTCTCATGACCGCCAGCTCCGCCGGGCGACGCCTGCGCGTCCGCGCCGTCGCCACCCCGTGGCTGTTCGCCACGCCCGCGATCGTCTTGTTCACCCTGTTCCTGATCGTCCCGATCGGTTACGCCGTCTACCTGAGCTTCCGCGGCTTCCGCATCGAAGGCGGGGGCGCGTTCGGGCGGCGGGTGGAAGCCTTCATCGGGTTCGACAACTACGCCGCCGCGCTCTCCGACCCCGAGTACGTCGCCGGGCTCGGCCGCGTCCTGCTCTACGGCGTCATCGCCATCCCCAGCGTGCTGGGCCTGGCCCTGCTGTTCGCGCTGCTGCTCGACACCCCCAGGGTGCGGGCGCGCGGCTTCACCCGTACCGCGATCTTCCTGCCGTACGCGGTGCCCGGCGTGATCGCCAGCCTCCTGTGGGGCTTCCTGTACCTGCCCAGCACCAGCCCCATCACCTACCTCGCCAGGCAGCTGAATGCCGGGCCGCTGGACTTCTTCGGCTTCCCCGCCCTGTACTTCTCGCTGGCCAACATCGCGCTGTGGTCCGGCGTCGGCTTCAACATGATCATCATCTTCACGTCGCTGCGCGCCATCCCCACCTCCGTCTACGAGGCGGCCCGCATCGACGGGGCGAGCGAGTGGCAGATCGCCTGGCGCATCAAGATCCCGCTGGTCGCCCCCGCGCTCGTGCTCACCGGCCTGTTCTCCGTGATCGGCACCCTGCAGCTCTACAGCGAGCCGGCCACGCTACGGCCGATGACAACCACGATTAGCTTCACCTGGGTGCCGCTGATGAAGATCTACCAGGAGGCGTTCACGAACGACAACCTCGGCGGGGCCGCCGCCGCCTCCGTGGTGCTGGCGGTGGGCATCCTGGTCATCTCGCTGCTGCTGCTGCGGTTCTTCCAGCGCCGGACCTTCGGAGACAACGCATGACCGCCGTATCCCGCACCGGTGACCGCCAGTTCCACCGCCGCCGCCCGGCGGCGGCGCGGCGGCCCCGCCTCCCGCTGATCGTGCTGCTGCTCGGCGCGCTGTACTGCCTGACCCCGGTGGCCTGGGTGGTCATCGCCGCCTCCAAGACGTCGCGCGAGCTGTTCACCACCTTCTCCTTCGCCCCCGGCACCGGCCTCCTCGAGAACCTGGCCAACCTCAGCGCCTACGGCGGCGGCCAGTTCTGGAAGTGGGGGCTCAACTCGCTGCTCTACGCCGGCGTCGGCGCGATGCTGTCGACGCTGGTGTCGGCCATGGCCGGCTACGCCCTGGCCAAGTTCCGCTTCCGCGGGCGCGAGGTCCTGTTCTCCGTGATCCTCGCCGGCGTGCTCGTGCCCGGCATCGTGCTGGCCGTCCCGCAGTATCTGCTGATGTCCGCCGTCGGCCTGGCCGGGACCCACTGGTCGGTGCTGCTGCCGGTCATCATCAACCCGTTCGGCATCTTCCTGTGCCGGGTCTTCGCCGCCGCCTCAGTGCCGGAGAGCACGCTGGAGGCGGCGCGCCTGGACGGCGCCGGGGAGACCCGGATCTTCGGCACCATCGTGTTGCCCATGATGGTGCAGGGGCTGGTCACGGTGTTCCTGCTGCAGTTCGTCGGCATCTGGAACAACTTCCTGCTGCCCTTCATCATGCTCTCCGACCAGGACAAATATCCGATCACCCTGGGCCTGTACACGTTCCTGGGCAAGGGCGCGGGCGATGGGGACCTTTACTCGCTGGTCATCATGGGCTCGGCTGTCTCCGTCATCCCGCTGATCGCCCTCGTTCTGGTGCTGCAGCGGTTCTGGCGCGCCGACCTGCTGGCCGGCGGATTGAAGGGATGACCCGCCGATGAAGTTCACCGACGGGCTCTGGCAGCTGCGCCCCGGCGTCACCGCGCTGTACGCGGCCGAGGCGTACGACATCGCCACCGAGGAGGGCGCGTTCACCGTGACCGCGCCCACCACCGTCATCCACCGCCGCGGCGACACCCTCAACCGGCCGGTCCTCTCGCTGAGGCTGTCGTCACCGCTGGCGAACGTCATCCGCGTCCGCATCGACCACCACACGAGCGACGGCCGCGGCTTCGACCTCGTCGGCGCAGAGGACGGCCACGGAATCGTCAAAACGGACGAATCGACGACCCTCACCAGTGGCGCGCTGAGCGCGACCATGGCACCCGGAGCCCCCTGGAACCTGTCGTTCCACGCGGACGGGCGCCCGCTGACCTCCAGCGGCCCCAAATCGATCGGCCACTTCCGGCTCGCCGGGGACGCGCAGGTCGATCCGGCGCCGGTCGGCGGCACCCGGGCCTCCGTCCACCTCGCCCAGCAGCTCGCGCTGGACGTGGGCGAGGTGGTCTACGGGCTGGGGGAGCGCTTCGGGCCGCTGGTCAAGAACGGCCAGACGGTGGAGATCTGGAACGCCGACGGCGGGACCTCCTCGGAGCAGGCCTACAAGAACGTGCCGTTCTACCTCACCAACCGCGGATACGGCGTCTTCGTGAACCACCCGGGGCACGTCTCGTACGAGATCGGGTCGGAGACGGTGCAACGCGTGCAGTTCTCGGTCGCGGGGGAGAGTCTCGAATACTTCGTGATCTACGGGCCCACCCCCAAGCAGATCCTGGAACGCTACACCGCGCTCACCGGCCGCCCCGCGCGCCTGCCCGCCTGGTCCTACGGCCTGTGGCTGTCGACCTCGTTCACCACCGACTACGACGAGCAGACGGTGACCTCGTTCATCGACGGCATGGCCGAGCGCGACCTGCCGCTGTCGGTCTTCCACTTCGACTGCTTCTGGATGCGCGAGTTCAACTGGTGCGACTTCCAGTGGGACCCGCGGGTCTTCCCCGACCCCGAGGGCATGCTGGCCCGCCTGCACACCAAGGACCTGCGCGTCTGCGTGTGGATCAATCCGTACATCGCCCAGCGCTCACCGCTGTTCGCCGAGGCCGCTGAGCGGGGCTTCCTCCTGAAGCGCCCGGACGGGTCGGTCTGGCAGTGGGACCTGTGGCAGGCCGGAATGGGACTCGTCGACTTCACCAACCCCGACGCGACCCGCTGGTTCCAGTCGAAGCTGCGCGCGCTGCAGGACCAGGGGGTCGACGCGTTCAAGACCGACTTCGGGGAGCGCATCCCGCTCGACGTCGCCTACTTCGACGGCTCCACCCCCGAACGCATGCACAACCTCTACACGCACCTCTACAACACGGCGGTGTTCGAGGTGCTCGAAGAGCGCCGGGGCCGGGGCGAGGCGGTGCTGTTCGCGCGGTCGGCGACCGCGGGCGGCCAGCGGCTGCCGGTGCACTGGGGCGGCGACTCGGGATCGACGTACGGGTCCATGGCGGAGAGCCTGCGCGGCGGCCTGTCACTCGCGTTCTCCGGGTTCTCCTTCTGGAGCCACGACATCGGCGGCTTCGAGGGCACTCCCGACCCCGGCGTGTTCAAGCGCTGGGTCGCCTTCGGGCTCATGTCCTCCCATTCGCGGCTGCACGGCTCCACCTCCTACCGCGTTCCGTGGGCCTTCGACGAGGAGGCCGTGGCGGTGACCCGGCTGTTCACGAAGCTCAAGCTGCGCCTGATGCCGTACCTGTTCCAGGCGGGCGTCCGGGCGCACGAGAGCGGGACACCCGTGATGCGGCCCATGGCGATGGAGTTCCCCGGCGACCGCAACGCCGCCCACCTCGACACCCAGTACATGTTCGGCCCGGACCTGCTCGTCGCGCCCGTCTTCACCTCTGACGGGACGGTGGAGCTCTACCTGCCCGACGGCACGTGGACGAACTACCTGACGGGGGAGCGCGTCGAGGGCGGGCGTTGGCGCACCGAGCGGCACGGCTTCACCTCGATGCCGATCTACGTGCGCGAAGGCGCCGTCCTGCCCGTCGGCGCCAGGGACGACCGGCCGGACTACGACTATCTCGACGGCCTGACCCTGCGCGTCTACCCGGGACCGGACGGCGAGACCACCCTCACCGTCACCGATCACGCCTCCGGCGAGCCCGCCCGGTTCACCGTCACCCGTTCCGGTGGCGAGGTGCGGGTCTCCTCCTCCCTCGCCTCCGGCTGGACGTACGAACTCGCCTGACGGCGCGGTCAGCGCACGGGGAGGAGCACCGCCGACGGGTGTTGCGGGTCGTGGAAGACCTGCTGGTCGGCGGTGCGGAGGGTGGTGGCGATGGCCCGGGGCTCGCCGGTGCCGGGGTTGCGGTTGTAGCGGGGGAAGGCGCCGCTGGAGACCTGGACGCGGATGCGGTGGCCGCGCTTGAAGCGGTACGCGGTCGGCCACAGGGTCACCGTGGCGGGGGTGATCTCGTCGGCGCCGGTGAGGCTGATCAGGCCGTCGCAGACGTTGGTGGAGCGGCCGTCGGCGTCGACGTCGCACAGCCGGACGAAGACGTCGGCGTGGGAGAGGCTGGAGCGGAAGAAGATCTCGGCGCTCACCTCGCCGACGACCTCGGCGTCCTCCTCCAGCACGGACGTCGTGTACGTGAGGACGTCGGGCCGCGCCTCGAGAGCGGCGTTGTCGACGCGGCCGGCCTTCTCGCCGAAGGCCATGCGGACGCCGCCGAGGGCCGGGGTGGGGTCGGCCGGGTCGTAGCGGTAGCCGTCGGGGGACGACTCCTCGGGCGTCTCGGTGGAGAGAGCGCCGCCAGGCTGGAGATGGAAGCGCCGGGGCTCGTATCCCGGCGGCGGCCAGGACGGGAAGTCGCGCCACTTCTCCTCGCCCATGACGAACAGGCGTACCGGGGCGCGCTCGGCCGGCTCCTCGCCCCGGGCCAGCGTCAGGCCGAAGTCGAGGGCCTCGGCGGCGGCCGTCTGCCCGACACCCATGGAGACGTGGGCCCAGGGGCCGACGGTGAGGCGGGCGAGGGGGTGTCCGGCGTCCTGCAGGGCCCGGTGGTCGCGGAGCTGGCCGGGCAGGAAGATGTCGTACCAGCCGCCGACGCTGCTCACCGGCACCTGGATGTCCGAGACCCGGTGCCGGTGGTCCAGGCCCTGCCAGAACGGGCTGCCGGCGTCGTGGGCGAGGATGTTCTGGAGGTAGTCGTCGTGGTGACCCAGGGCGGCGGTGTCGGCCTGGGCCAGCGGCAGCGTGCGCAGGGCACGCTGGACCTTCTTCGCCCGGAGCAGTTGGCGCGGCATCGCGAGCGGGCGTTCCTGGCCGGCGACCTGGACGCCCCAGACGAACGGGGTCTCCAGGGAGAAGGCGTCCCCGCGCAGGAAGTCCAGGGTGAGGGCCGATTCGGAGACCCCGGGGATCATGGCCTTGACCTGGGGCGGTAGGGCGTCGGCGACCGCCCACTGGACGAAGCCCAGGTAGCTGGAGCCGTACAGGATCATCGACTCGCCGAACCACGGCTGCCGGATCACCCAGTCGAGGGTGTCGAGGCCGTCCTCGCGCTCGCGGCGCAGCGGGTCGAAGGGGCCCTCGGAGCCGAAGGTCCCGCGGGTGCTCTGGATCAGCACCTGGAAGCCCCGTTCGGCCAGCGGGCGGGCCATCGGGTCCGAGGTCAGGCCGGCCCGGCCGTAGGGGGCGCGGATGAGCGCGGTCGGCAGGCCGTCGCCGCCGGACTTGGGCGCCCAGCGGTCGGCCAGCAGGACGGCTCCGTCGCGCATCGGCACGCGCAGGTCGCGCTCGATCGTCAGGTCCCTGGTGAGGGGCGGGGGCAGGCGCAGCATGCGCTGGACGAGATGGCTGTTCAGGTTCATCGCGGGCGACCTCCGGGGGTGCGGGCGAGGGTGGTCGAGAGGCGCAGCAGGCGGTCGGCCAGTTCGTCGGGGTCGAGGGGGTCGTCGGCGTCGATCAGCCAGTCGTTGACGATCGTGCCGGTCCCGCCCGAGATCAGCGCGGCCAGGTCCTGCGCCGTGGCGTCGTCGAGGTCGCCGAACACCTCGTGCAGGCCCGTCACGGTGATGAGCGAGCCGAACAGCCTGTTCAGGTCCCGGGTCATCGGGAACGCGCAGGATCCGGTGAGCATCGCGCGGTAGAAGGGCCGGTGCCGGGCGAAGTGCCGGGCCATCGCCAGCATGCGCGCGCGAGGCGGTGCGCCCTCGTCCCCGGCCTCGGGGAGGAGTTCCCGTTCGACCAGGTCGGTCGCGGCCGCAACGAGGAGCGCGTCGCGGTCCCCGAACTGCAGGTACACCAGCTGCCGGCTGACGTCCGCGGCATCGGAGAGCTCGCCGACGGGAAGGGCCGTGGTGCCGCGCTCGGAGACCAGGCGTACGGCGGCGGCCATGAGGGCGGCACGGGAGCGGCGCACTCGGCGGTCTTGTCGATCCTGCACGCCCGCAACTCTAGACATGTGTTAAAAAATGGACAATGGTTAAATCAGTCGATTTAGGCAAAGGAGCCGCCATGTCCGCAGCCGAGGAGCCCGAGGTCCGTACCGCCACCGGCGTGGTGCGCGGCCGCACGGAGGACGGCCTGGCCGTCTTCCGCGGCATCCCGTACGCCGAGCCCCCGATCGGCGCGGCCCGCTTCCAGGCGCCGCGGCGCGTGCGCGGCTGGGACGGCGTACGCGAGGCGTTCACCTTCGGCCCGCCCGCCCCGCAGGACGCGAGCATGGCCGGCCGCGGTGGCGGTGCCCTCTTCAAGGGCACGGGCGACGACTGGCTGACGGTCAACGTCTGGACGCCCGACCCCGACCCGGCGGCCCGCCGCCCGGTGATGGTGTGGATCCACGGCGGCGCCTACAAGCACGGCTTCTCCGGCAGCCCCGGCTACGACGCCCGGCACATCGCCCGCGACGGCGACGTGGTCTTCGTGTCGCTGAACTACCGCCTCGGCGTCGAGGGCTTCGCCCATATCGACGGCGCGCCCGCCAACCGGGCCCTGCTCGACCAGGTCGCCGCCCTGGAATGGGTGCGGGAGAACATCACGGCGTTCGGCGGCGACCCCGGCCAGGTGACCGTTCTCGGTGATTCGGCCGGCGCCGGGTCCATCGCCGCGCTGATGGTCATGCCGAGCGCGGCGGGCCTGTTCCGGCACGCCGTCGGGCAGAGCCTGCCGGGCACCTTCTTCTCCGACGCCCTGGCCCGGGACGTCGCGGCGGCGATCGCCGCCGAGGCGGGCCTGCGCCCGACGGCCGGGGACCTGTCGGGCGTGGATCCGCGGGAACTGCCGGCGATCGGGCATGCCCTGGAGTCGAAGATGCGGCACTACGAGGACCGCTGGGGCTCGTTCGCGCACACGCTCACCGCCTTCTCGCCCGTGGTCGACGGCGAGGTGCTGCCGGCCGCCCCCTGGCAGGCGCTGGCGGGCGGCGCGGGACGGGACGTGGAGCTGATCATCGGCCACACCCGCGACGAGTTCCGTACGTTCCTCCTCTTCTCCGGACAGCTCGGCAAGATCACCGAGGAGCAGGCGGGGGAGACGCTGCGCCGCTTCGGCCCCGGGGAGGACGGCGAGCGCGCCTACCGCGCGGCGTTCCCCGGCGCGTCCGCCGAGGAGCTCCACGAACTCGTGCAGACCGACTGGCTGTTCCGCATGCCGACGCTGCGCCTGGCCGAGGCGCAGGCGGCCGGGGGCGGCAGGGCCTACCTGTACGAGCTGGCCTGGCAGTCCCCGGGCAACGGCGGGGTGATGCGCGCCTGCCACGGGCTGGACGGACCGCTGCTGTTCGGCACCTACGACGCCCACCTGGGCCCGGCGGCCATCGGCCCCGAGCACACCGCCGAGGCCCGCGAGCTGACCGCCCAGATCCGCACGGCCTGGACGTCCTTCGCGACCTCGGGCGACCCGGGCTGGCCCGCGTACGACTCCGAACAGCGCCTGACCCGGATCTTCGACACGGTTCCGTCGGTCGCGGCGTACCCCGAGGAGACCTCGCGCCGCCTGTGGCAGGACCACGTCTTCGAGGCGCTTCCCCTGCTGACAGCCTGAGAGACCGGGCGTTCCCGCCCGGTCTCTCAGGGGTCACCTGGCGAGGGGCGTCAGTGCGATCCTGTCCACGATGGGGGCGTACTTCGATCGGAGCAGGATGTCGGGGAACGTCCCGGAGCTGTAGGAGTCGCCGTCGAAGTCCGGCAGTTCCTGCGAGGCGAAGGCGATCGTGTTGGCTCCCTTCGTGAGCTGGACCGGGATGGTCAGCTCCCAGAAGTTGCCGGCGTGGAAGGAGTGGGGGAACCAGGCGCGTCGCGGCTGGGCGCCGTTGACGGAGACGTCGGCGTGGCGGGCCAGCGGGTCGGGATTGTAGTGGGAGGCGGGAGACTGCTCGGGGTTGGAGTAGCGGACGGTCATGGCGTAGGCCCCGTTCCTGGGGGCGGTGACGTCGAAGGTGAGGGTGCTGGCGTTGCCGGGGGCGCCGCCGACGTCGGTGACGGCCTTGCCGCCGCCGGCCAGCGGGTAGGCGGCGACCTTGGCGGTGCCGGCGAGCCGGGCGGCCTCGGCCTCGTACCAGGTGGGCTTGAGAGTGCCGTCGGTGTTGGCGACGCGGAGGCGGTCGAGGCGGAGCGTGCCGGACTGGCCGGTGAGCGTGATCTTGTTGATGCCGCCGGACAGGAACGCCTTGACCTTGGTGTCGGCGTTGACGCCGGTGAGGCGCCGGCCGTTCACGTCGAGCCAGGCTCGGCCGCCGCCGAGGGTGTCGACGGCGAGGGTGGATTCGCCCTCGCCGGGGGAGTAGACCCAGAAGGTGGCGGTCTGGTCCTTGCCGATGGCGGCGTGGCCGGTCTTACGCGTGTAGCCGGCGCGGGCGCCCTTGAGGGTGGCGTACTCGGCCTCGTAGATCGTCTCGGCCGCCGCGGGGTTGGCGAGGGAGAGGTCGATCTTGTCGACGAGCGCGTCGCCCTTGGTGGCGCGGGTGCCGTCGAGGCTCCTGGCGGCCAGGGTGAGGACGTGCTCGCCCTTGGTCAGCCTGACCTCGGTGTCGGCGTGGTCCCAGACCAGCCAGCGGTAGCCGAGGGGCAGGTGCAGCTCCTGCTCGGCCGCGCCGTCGACCCGGAGGAAGACGTTGGTGGGGCCCTGCTCCCTGACGGCGTCGGCGGTGTTCATGGAGTTGGCGAAGACGGACAGGTCGTAGGTGCCGTCCCGCGGCACCGAGATCTTGAAGTCCAGGGTGAGGTCGGAGCCGGTGCGCAGGCCGCCGACGTCATGGCCGCCGGAGGTGTAGTACTGGCCGACGTTGGACGGCGAGCCCTGCGGGCCCTCGCGGCGGTAGGCGCTGCCGGTGTGGGCGGCGTCCTCGGCCTCGTACGTGGCCTGCCAGAGCCTGGTCGGCGCGGCGGGGGAGGAGGCGTCGCGGCCGGGGCTGAGGATGATCTGGTACGCCGACGACTCCTTGAGCCTGGGCAGCGCCTGGCCGAAGTCGAAGGCCACGGAGCCGCCCTCGACCCGCCGGTCGAGCTCGGCGAGGACCTCGGGCTGGGGCGAGTCGCCGAGCTGGCCGGTCCACGGGATCTCCTGGACCAGCGCGTGCACGGTGCCGCCGAACAGCGCGGTGTCCACGTTGTCGAACCGGATGCCGGCCTTGCCCGACGTGCCGCCGAACAGGACGCGGGCCTGCGCCTTGGCCCTGTCGAGGGTGGCGACACCCTGGAGGGTGTAGCTCACATCGGGGCGCGGCGGCGTGACCTTGACCGTGTCGCCGGTCATCTGGCCGTAGGCGTTGAGCAGCCACCACTGGCCGTTGCCGCGGCTCGCCTGCACGGCCGAGTCGGACAGGTTGCCGTCGATGTTCCAGTACGCGATGTCGGCGTCGACCTTCGACTCCTCGATGGCCGAGGCCCACTGGATCATCTGGCCGGGCACCGAGGTGTGGTAGTTGTGCGCGTACTCGTTGAGGTTGATCGGCAGCCGCTTGTCGCCGAGGATGGCGCGCTCCCAGCCGCGGTACCTGGCGACGTTCGTGCGGATGGCGGCCGGGTTGCTCAGCTCGTGCCAGGTGACGACCTCGGGGAGGGTGCCCGCCTGCGAGGTGTGCCGCAGGAAGTCCTGGACCCTGTCGTAGAGCACGCTGGTGTTGGGGCCGGCGATCCTGGCGTGCGGCATCTTGCCCTTGATCAGGGCGTGGACCTCGTCCCACGCCTTGAAGTAGGCACGGGGGTCGCTGAGCCAGCTCACCCGGTCGTAGCTCCACTCGCCCGTGCCGAACATGTTGCCCTCGGGCTCGTTGAACGGAACGAAGACGATGTTGTCCTGATATTTCGGGTCGAGCTTGAGGACCTGGTCGACCTGCTTGGCGATCTTGGCCTTGAAGTCGTTCAGCCTGGCCTCGGGGGTGCTGCCGGGCCACTGGTAGGGGAAGCCGCGGTAGATGTCGGTCATGTAGATGTACACGTCGCCGCCGGTGCTGTCGGCCAGCGGCTTGACCACTTCCAGGGCGTCGGCGCCCGGGTGTTGCGGGCCGTCCTGTGCCTTGGTCGAGACCGTGCGCAGGTTCATGCCTTCGAGGAGGTTGCGGGCCGGGACGCCGTCGCCGTAGACCCCGTACAGGGTGCCGGACGCGCCGCCGTGGAAGGCGCCGGTCTCGGCGCCGAGGTCGACGGTGAGGTTGTTGCCGATCACCTTGACCGTGGCCTGGACGGCGGTGCCGTGCGCGGTGCCCTTGACGGTGAACTGGCCGGGCTCGGCATACCGGGCCGGATCGACGGCCTCCCAGGTGATGGGGACGCCGCGGCGGATGCCGTCGGTGAAGTCGGCGCTCGCGGTCTTCGGCAGTTCCGGCGCGATCTCGGAGTACGTCGTGACCTCGAAGGAGGCCCGCTCGATCTTCGTGATCGTGGCCAGGTGGTCGCCGGCCAGGTCGGCGACCTGCCCGGCGTCCATGGCGGCGTCGTACACGCGGAAGTCGTCCAGTTCGCCGTCCAGGAACGGGTGACCGCCCCAGAACGGCCTGCCCAGGAAGCCGGAGGTGGTGTTGCCGTCGGCGTGCATCACCTTGGCCAGGTCGATCTCCGCCGTGGTGCTGCCGACGGCGGCGCCGTTGACGTAGTAGGTCAGGGTCTTGCCGTCGATCGTGGTGACGAG
This sequence comes from Nonomuraea sp. NPDC003709, assembly GCF_040610775.1. Classification (NCBI taxonomy): domain Bacteria; kingdom Bacillati; phylum Actinomycetota; class Actinomycetes; order Streptosporangiales; family Streptosporangiaceae; genus Nonomuraea; species Nonomuraea sp. NPDC003709. The sequence goes on from NZ_JBEXMW010000030.1 coordinate 98,647, forward strand.
ATTGACCCACTGCCCGGTCGGCAGTTTCTGCGTGCCGGGCACGCCCACCTCGGTGTTGCCGTTGACCGGCTTGATGGACGAGCGGGTGGTCGCGTCGCCGGCGAAGGAGGGGGTGACGAAGGTGGCGGTTCCGGCGTCCTTGCCGAGGTTGTAGACCCACTGGAAGTCAGGGCCGCCCGACCACTTCAGCCAGGTCGAGATCGTCATGGCGTGGCGGTCGCGGAACAGGCCGCCCGGGATCGTCACGTAGGGGGCGGTGGTGGAGCCGGTCGCCCCGCCGGGCAGGGACAACGCCCTGGTGCCGTCGGGGCCCTCGGCGGTGGTGGCAGCGCCGGGGTTGGCCAGGGTGCCGTCGAGGCCCGAGGGAGAACGGTCCGTGACGGTGCCGCCGGACAGGTCCCCTTCGAAGTCGTAGTGCAGGACGAGGTTCGGGGCCGCCGCCTGTGCGGCGCCGAGCGCCGGTAAGGCGGCCGCCGGGATCGCGGTCAGCGCGAGCGTGGCGGCGAGGACGGCGGTGCGTGCCCGCCGGGATGAGGGTTGAGCCATGCGTCTTTCCCGTTCGGGGAGTGGCGGGAATATGGTCGAATCGATTCGACTGGACCATAAGCGTCTCCCGGCACGGCGGTCAAGAGCCGGAAACGTGGATGACATGCCGCCGTCACGCGGACGGTGGCTCCGGACCGATCAGCCGCGCGGGCGGGCGGGGCCGGTGGTGCCGCGCAGCGAGATGGGCGGGGCCACCAGCAGGTGGCGCTGCGGGGTGCCGGGGTCGGCGACGCGCTGGATGAGCAGCTCGACGGCGCGGGCGCCCATCTCGTCGGCCGGGACGTCGGCGGCGGTGAGCGGCGGGTGCAGGTTCTCGGCCCAGTGCTGGGCCGCGACGCCGGCGATGGAGAAGTCGCCGGGCACGCTCAGGCCCGCTTCGGCCAGCCCCCGGTACATGCCGGACACCGCCGCCTCGTTGATGGTGGCGACGGCGGTCAGCCCCGGGTGCTCGGCGAGGAGCTGCTGCAGGCAGGCCTGCCCGGCCTGGGCGTCGTCGGCGCAGCAGACCCGCACGCCGCGCAGGCCGCGTTCGGCGATGGCGCGGTCGAAGCCGGCCTGCGCCCGGTGGCCGGGGCCGTAGCCGGCGGCGACCAGCTCGGCGTTGCGGTTGACCAGCGCCAGCCGCCGGTGGCCGAGGTCGGCCAGGTGGTGGACGCACTTGGCGATCAGCGTCTCGTAGTCGATGTCCACCCAGGACATGTCCTCCGGGTGCCGGGTGCGGCCGATGCCGACGAACGGCAGGCCGAGCTCCTGCAGCCGGGCGACCCGGTCGTCCTCCAGCCGGATCTCCATGAGGATGACGCCGTCCACGCGCCGGCCGGTGACGATGCGCTCGAAGGAGCGGTCGTGCTCGCCGCCGGAAGGCGACAGCAGGACGTCCAGGTCGGCGCGGGCGGCGGCGTCGACCACGCTGGCCACGAAGCCGAGCTGCATGTCGGTCAGCCGCTGGCTGGCCGGCGGGATGACCAGGCCGATCGTGCGGGTGCGGCCCTCCTTCAGCGCCCTGGCCGAGGCGTTGGGCCGGTAGCCCAGCTCGTCGATGACCGTCAGGATGCGGCGCTTGGTCTCCTCCGACACCGGGCGCTTGCCGGTGAGCGCGTACGAGACGGTGCTGCGCGACACGCCCGCCCGCTTGGCGATCTCTCCGATGTTCACCCGTGCTCCTCGTCCGATTCCGCCGGTCGGCGACCATCGTAGGTCGAACCGGTTCATGACGTGGCACTGCGTCGCGACGTCCCCGCCCATTGACGCCTACGGCGGAGCGGGCCTATCTTCGGTCGAACCGATTCGGCGAATCGATTCGACTTCGTTCCTGAACAACCTCGTCACGCGTGTCAGCGGAGGTCAGCTCAATGAGATCAGCGGCAAGGAGCCGGCGTGCGGCCGGCGCGAGTCTGGCGGTCCTGGCCGCCGTGGGCGGGCTGGTCGCCTGCTCGTCATCGTCCGACGGCGGCCCGGCGACCGCCGGTCAGGCCACCGGGGGCGGGACGTACACGATCTGGGACCCGTACCCGCAGTACGACAAGAGCTCGGAGTGGGTGAAGCTGCTGGACAAGTGCGGCACCGACGCCGGGGTCAAGGTCGAGCGCACCGGCTACGACACCAGCGACCTGACCAACAAGGCGCTGCTGGCGGCCCAGCAGGGCAACGCGCCGGACGTGCTGATCGTGGACAACCCGGTGGTCTCGACGCTGGCCGAGGCCGGCGTCCTGACGACCACCGAGCAGAACAAGCTCGACGTCTCCGCGATCGCGCCGAACCTGCTGGCCGCAGGTCAGAGCGGCGGCAAGACCTACGGTGTCCCGATCGGCGCCAACACCCTGGCCCTGTACTACAACAAGGACGTCCTGAAGAAGGCCGGGGTGGACATCGCCGCGGTGAAGGACTGGCCCTCGCTGACGGCGGCGCTGGAGAAGGTGAAGGCGGCCGGGAAGAAGGGCATCACCTTCTCGGCGATCGGCACAGAGGAGGGCAGCTTCCAGTTCCTGCCCTGGTTCTGGGGCTCCGGCGCCGCTCTCACCAAGCTCGACTCGCCCGAGGGCGTCTCGGCCGTGGCGCTGTGGAGCGACTGGCTGAAGAAGGGGTACGCCCCCAACTCGGTCATCAACAACACCCAGACGACGAGCTGGCAGGAGTTCGCCACCGGCGACTTCGCCTTCGCCGAGAACGGCACCTGGCAGCTCGCCAACGCCAAGAAGACCGGCTTCGAGTACGGCATCATCCCGGTCCCCGGCAAGGCGGGCGGCACCGCGCCCGCGCCCACCGGCGGCGAGTTCGTCAGCGTCCCGGTCCAGTCCGACACCGGCCGCTACGCCACCTCGCAGAAGCTCGTGACCTGCCTGACCAGCACCGACAACTCGCTCGCCACGACCACCACCCTGTCCTACGTCGCGCCCACCGACGCGGTGCAGGCCAAGCAGGTGGCGGCCGACCCCGAGCTGAAGGTGTGGGTGGACGCGGTCAAGGCGGCCAAGGGCCGCACCAGCGACGACCTGGGCACCAAGTACCCGAAGATCTCGGAGCCGATGTGGGGCGCGATGCAGGCGGCGCTGAGCGGGTCCAAGTCCCCGCAGGAGGCGATGACGGCGGCCCAGTCGGCCGCGGCGAGCGCGACCCAGTAGCCGGCATGAGCCGAGTCATACAGGAACCCGTGCGTTCCGCCCGGACGACGGCCCACGGTCACCGGGCGGCACGCGCGCGGTCGGGCCAGTGGGCGGCCTGGGCCTTCCTCGCCCCGGTCGTGCTCTACCTGCTGGCCTTCTACGCCTATCCGCTCTACCGCAACGCCGAGCTGAGCCTGCGTAATTACACGGTGCGCTCGTTCGTGCAGGGCGACGCCCCGTTCGCCGGGTTCGCCAACTACGCCAAGGTCTTCGCGGACGCGACCTTCGGGCCCGCGCTGTGGCACACGGTGGTGTTCACGCTGGTCTCGCTGGCCTTCCAGTTCGTCATCGGGCTCGCGCTGGCGCTGTTCTTCCTGAAGAACTTCCGGCTGTCCGCCACGCTCAGGGGGCTGTTCCTGGTGCCGTGGCTGCTGCCGCTGATCGTGTCGGCCTCGACGTGGTCGTGGATGCTCAACAGCGACTCCGGCGTGGTCAACGCCGTCCTGGACTGGTTCGGGATCGGGCCGGTCAACTGGCTGACCTCTCCGGACTGGTCGCTCTGGTCCGTCATCATCGCCAACATCTGGATCGGCATCCCGTTCAACCTCGTCGTCCTCTACTCCGGGCTGCAGGCGATCCCGCCGGCCATCTACGAGGCCGCCGCGCTGGACGGGGCGGGCGGGTGGCAGCGGTTCTGGAAGGTGACGTTCCCGCTGCTGCGGCCGGTGTCGGCGATCACGCTGCTGCTCGGCCTGGTCTACACGCTGAAGGTGTTCGACATCATCTGGATCATGACCAAGGGCGGGCCGAGCGGGGCCTCGACCACGTTCGCGACCTGGTCCTACCGGCTCGGGTTCGGCAACCTGGTGCCCGCCTTCGGACCCGGCGCCGCCGTGGGCAACCTGCTCATCCTGACGGCGCTGGTCTTCGGGCTGGTCTACATCCGCGCGCAGCGCAGGCAGGCCCTGGCATGAGGCGCCTCAAGACCGCGATCGGGCTGGTGCTGACCGCCGTGATGCTGTTCCCGGTCTACTGGATGATCAACGTGTCGTTCACCCGTGACCAGGACATGCGCAAGAGCCCGCCGAACTGGTTCCCGGTCGACGGCACGCTGGACGGCTACCGGACGGTGCTGGACCAGCAGCTGCCCTATCTGGGGGTGAGCCTGGTCGTCGGGCTGGGGACGGTGGCGCTGACCCTGCTGCTCGCGGCGCCGGCGGCGTACTCGCTGGCCAAGCTGCGCCCGCGCGGCGGCGGAGCGCTGAGCTTCGTGCTGCTCGTCGCGCAGATGATCCCCGGGATCATCATGGCGATGGGCTTCTACGCCGTCTTCCTGTCCACCGGCGTGCTCAACACCGTTCCCGGGCTGATCGTGGCCGACTCCACCCTCGCCGTGCCGTTCGCGGTGCTGATCCTGACCACGTTCATGTCCGGCATCCCCGAGGAACTGCTGCAGGCCGCCCGCACCGACGGCGCCGGGGTGGTGCGTACGTTCGTCTCGATCGTGCTGCCCGTCAGCCGCAACTCGCTCATCACGGTGTCGCTGTTCGCCTTCCTGTGGGCGTGGTCGGACTTCATCTTCGCCTCCACCCTCGACCAGGGCGGCGACCACCAGCCCATCACCCTCGGCATCTACCACTACATCGGCAACAACAACCAGGAGTGGAACGCCATCATGGCCACCGCCGTGATCGCCTCCGTCCCGGCCACGATCCTGCTCGTCGTCGCCCAGCGCTACGTCGCCGCCGGCGTCACCGCGGGCGCCGTCAAAGATTGAGAAGGGACCCTCGCTTCATGACCGTCGCCGCTTCAGGCCCGGTGTTCTCCCTGCGGGAAATCCCGTTCAGCTACCGCGGATCCTGGTTCGGCTTCTCGCCCGTGGTGGCGGAGAAGACCTACGCCGAGGATGTGCACCTGGTCTCGCACCAGACCGGCATGCACGCGATCCTGCGGCTGATCCCCACCGCCGAGGCCGCCGTCACCGCCACCCCGCACCAGCTCACCTGGAGCGGTGGCGGCGGCCGGATCGACCTCGCCTACGAGAGCGCCGACACCGTACGCGTGCGCGGCCGCGGCCTCGGGCTCCACCTGCTGGCCGCCGACCCGGTCCTGACGCCGTTCAGCGGCCCGTACTTCTACCGGGACCCCGTCGACGGATCGTACGTCTTCACCGTCTACCAGACCGGCCGCCGCTACCGGATCACCCTCCTCGGCGGGCAGGCCGAACACCTCGGCGCGCAGACGCTGGGCAGCGCCGAACGCGGTCTCGTCCTCGGCGGCGAATGGGAGATCGCCATCGAGGAGTACGAGACCGCCCGCGCCCCCTACCTGAGCGGTCACGCCTTCGAGCAGGTGGTGAAGGCCGCGCGGGCCGAGTTCGACGCGTTCGCCGCGGCGGTCGCGCCCTGGCGCGGCGATCGCACGCCCGCCGCCGAACTGGCCGCCTACGTGCTGTGGTCGGCCACCGTACGCCCCGCCGGGTTCGTCACCCGGCCCGCCGTGCTCATGTCCAAGCACTGGATGGACAAGGTCTGGAGCTGGGACCACTGCTTCAACGCCATCGCCCTCGGCGAAGGGTTGCCCGACCTGGCCTGGGACCAGTACCACCTGCCCTTCGACCACCAGGACGCCGCCGGCGCGCTGCCCGACTCCGTCACCCACTCCGAGATCCTCTACAACTTCGTCAAGCCCCCCATCCACGGCTGGGCCCTGCGCCACCTCCCGCTACCTCCCGACCCGGCCGAGACCTACCGGCTGCTGGAACGCTGGACCACGTTCTGGCTCGACGCCCGGCGCGCCCCGGGCCGGACGCTGCCGCACTACCAGCACGGCAACGACAGCGGCTGGGACAACGCCACCACCTTCGACCCCGAGCGCGTCGTCGAGACCGCCGACCTGGCCGCGTTCCTCGTGCTGCAGCTGCGCGAGCTGGCCCGCCTGGCCCCCGATCCGGGCACGTCCGCCCGGTGGAGTACGCAGGCCGACCGGATGCGCGACGCGCTCCTGGCCGAGCTGTGGGACGGCGAGAAGTTCGTCGCCCGGGGCGCGCTCTCGGGGCGTACCTGGTCCAGCTCCAGCCTGCTCGACCTCATGCCGATCGTGCTGGGGGAGGAGCTGCCGCACCCCGTCCGGGCGGCGCTGGCCGCCCGGATCGAGCGGCACCTGACCGCGTTCGGGCCCGCCACCGAGCTGCCCGGCTCGCCGCACTACCTGGACGACGGCTACTGGCGCGGCCCCATCTGGGCGCCCTCGACCGTACTGATCGAGGACGGGCTGCGCCGCGCCGGTTACCCGGACCTGGCCGACGAGATCAGCGCCCGCTTCCGCGCGCTGTGCGAGGCGTCGGGGTTCGCCGAGAACTTCGACGCCCGCACCGGCGAGGGACTGCGCGACCGCGCCTACACCTGGACGGCCAGTGCCTACCTCCACCTGGCCGCCGCCCACGAGAGGCGCAGGACGTGACGCTCAGCGGCCCCAGAGCCGCCAGGTCTGGTTGAGCGGGCTGGCCTGGCCGGCCGGGTTGCAGGTCCACTGGTGGACGGGAGCCCTGGGCGCGGTCGAGATGGTGCTGACGTCGACGCACTTGCCGCTGTGGCGGGCAACGAGCTGGTGGTCCCGGGGATCGTTGCCCGCGTAGGTGACCCTGCGCAAGGTGAACTGCTGGTTCTGCGCTCCGCCCGCGCACGTCCACTGGCGCACCGGCGCGCCGTCGGCCGTGGAGGACCCGCTCACGTCGAGGCACTTCCCGCTCTGCTGGTTGACCAGCGTGTAGGTGTTCGCCACGCCGGCGACCGGCCGGAAGTTCCACAGCTGCTGGTCGCCGCCTTCGCAGGAGAACTGCTGCTGCACGTTGCCGTCGGCCGTGCCGAGGTCGGTGTTGTCCAGGCACTGCTGGGAGTGCTGCGCGACGGCGACGGACTGGAAGCCGGCGTCCGACGGCGGCAGCAGGGTGACGGTGAACGTGTCGTCGGCGTTGGTGTGCGGCAGGTTCAGCGTGGCGGCGTTGCCGGACAGCGTCAGGACCGTGTCCTGAACGGTGATCGGCCCCTGGACGGCGCCGCCGCCGTTGAACGGGATGCGCTGGACGATCGCGCGGACCTGGTTGTTCTGCACGATGCCGCTGGTGGCGTCGAGCCGCCGGAGACCGACGGCGACGTTGCCGGTCGTCCCGCCGCCGCCCACGAGGACCTTGGCCGCGCCGGTCGTCCTGGTGGCGAAGGCGTCGTAGGACGTGCTCGGGGTCACCGAGACGATCTGGCCGGTCTGGGAGCCGTAGAAGCGGTAGACCCACCACTCGCCCTTGGGCAGGTGCTGCCCCGCGCTGTTGCGGACGAGCAGGCTCGCCAGATCGTTGTGCAGGTTGCCGGCACTGGCCCAGTTCGCGCGCAGCCCGTCGGCGCCCGCCCGCTCCAGGCGGGCGATGTACCACGCGCCGTCTCCCGGGTTCTGCTCGTTGGCCGCGGCGTACTCGTTGATCTGGTACGGCCGCGGATGCGGGATGCCGCGCCCGTCGAGCGTGGCGTTGGCGGCCGCCACGTTGGCCACCGGGTCGCCGGGGAGGGAGTGCCAGCTGACGATGTCGGGGACGACGTTGTTGGCGCGGACGAAGTCGAGGTAGGCGTTCCAGAACGGGTGCGTGGTGGAGGGCACGCAGGCGCAGCTGGGGCCGACGATCAGGTGGCCGGGGAACGCGGCGCGGATGCGCTGGTAGCTGCGGCGCCACAGCTCGAAGTACTGGGCCTGCGGGCGGTTCCAGAACAGGGAGATGTTGGGCTCGTTCCAGATGTCCCACTGCACGGTGATCCCGGCAGCCCGCACGTCGTTGATCAGGCGGGTGAGGAAGGCGTCGTAGTCGGACCAGTCGCCGTTGTCGCCCGGGAAGCGCGAGATCGGATACCCGTCGGCTCCCCACAGGTCGTGCGGGAGGATGATGAACTGGCCGCCGAGCGCGATCGTCCGGCGGGCCTGGGCCAGCGTCGCGTTCCACCTGCGGTCGTAGGCGCCCGATACCCAGCCGCCCGGCGAGCCGAGTTGCGCGCCGCCGGCCCGCATGTACCGGAACTTCACATCGCGGAAGAAGTGGTCCGCCGGTCCTGACGCGTTCTCCGTCATGCCGTAGATCCAGCCGGACGCGCGGTAGGCCGGTGCGCCGCCGGCCACGGAGAAGTCGACGCTGATGGATTCGTCCGCGGCCTGCGCCGGCGCCGGGACAGTCTGGAGGGTGACGGCGATGAGCATCGCGGCCAATGCGCGGCGTGGGGTGGTCTTCATCTTGGGTGGCTCCTTCGAGGGATGGGGGGAGGGCCACGAAGGGAATCGATTCGGCATACAGGGGTGCAGGTATAACCAGGCGTGTTTAGGGATGTTAGCGAATCGATTCGATGAGATCGTAGATCTCCTTTCGGAGACGTGTCAACGGCGGCGGGCGCGGCGGTTCAGGCGGGGGTGCGGTTCACCAGGACGCGGGCCAGGACGAACGTGACGGCGCCGGCCAGGACGACGGAGAGCAGGCCGACGCGCAGGCTGGTGAGGTCGGCGACGAACCCGACGAGGGGAGGCGACAGCAGGAACCCTCCGCGCAGCAGCCAGCTGACGATGGTCAGTCCGGCGCCGGCGGGCAGGCCGGGCAGTTCGTCGGCGGTGTGCATGGCGGCCGGAACGAGGGTGGCGACGCCGAGCCCGGCGAGGGCGAAGCCGGCCAGCGCGGTCGGAACCGACGGCATGGCCAGGGCGGCGCCCATGCCGACCGCGGCCAGCGCCCCTCCGGAACGCACGACGGTGCGCTGCCCGAAGCGGTCCACGACGCGGTCGCCGGTGAGGCGGCCGACGGTCATGGCGACCTGGAGGGCCACGACGGCCAGACCGGCCGTGGCGGCGTCGGTGCGCAGGTCGCCGCTCAGGTAGAGGGCGCCCCAGGACGCGCCGGCGTCCTCGACGAGGGTGCCGCACGCGGCCAGCACGCCGAGCGCGGCCAGCATCCGTACGGCGGCGCCGGTGAACGAGCGCCGGCCGGCGCGGCGGGCCGGCCGGCCGTCCTGGGTCTCGGCCCGGGCCGGGTGGCCGTCCTGGGCCTCGGCAGGGCGTTCGGCGTCTTCCGGGCCGGGGAGCAGGAACCGGTAGGCGACGAGGGCGGTCACGCTGAACAGCGTCGCGGAGATGCCCAGGTGGACCGCGAGGGGCATGTCGAGGCCGGCGGCGGCCGAGCCCATCAGGCCGCCCAGGACCGCGCCGATGCTCCACACGCCGTGCAGCGAGTTGACGATGGACCGGCCGTACAGACGTTGCACCCGCAGGCCGTGGGCGTTCTGCGCGACGTCGACGACCGCGTCGAGAGCGCCCACGACGAACAGCACGCCGCCGAATGCGACCCAGTTCGGCACAAGGGGGATGAACAGCGTCGCGACAGTGGTCACCACGATCCCCAGCGACGCCACGCGCGCGGAGCGGAAGCGGCGGATGGCGGCTCCGGCGAGCAGCCCGGCCAGCAGCGCGCCGATCGGGTGCGCGGCCAGCGCGGTGCCGAAGACGGCGTTGCTCAGGCCGAGCTCGGCCTTGATCTGCGGGTATCGCGGGACGATGTTGAAGAACACGGCGCCGTTCGTGAGGAACAGCGCGGCGACGGCGGCGCGGGCCAGGCGGGCCTGGCGGGTGGGCGCGGTGGGAGGGGCAGCGGACATCGGCTTTCCGATCGCGTAGGCGCGTCGCGTAGGCGCGGCGGAGGGGATCAGCGCAGGTACCGGTGGATGGCGTGGCGGATCTGCTCGGGCGTCATCGGGTCGGTCGACAGGGCGCTGTGCAGCACGAGCCCTTCGATGAGCGCGTCGAGCTCGCGGGCGGTGGTGGCGTCGAAGTGGCGCTCCAGCGCCCGGCGGCTGCGCGCCATCCAGGCCTGGGTGACGACCCGCAGGGCCGGGTTGCGCGCCGCGGCCACGTACAGCTCCACGGTGAGGACGAGGTCGTGCCGCGAGCCGAGCAGGTCGTCCGAGACGAGTGTGATGACGGCTTCGGCCGCCGCGTCGCGGTCCCTTGCGGCGCTCAGGCGCTCGTCGAAGACGCGGGCCACCGAGTCGGCGTGCCGGGTGAACGCCTCGGCGAGCACCTCGTCCAGCGACGTGAAGTGGTAGGTCATCGAGCCCAGCGGCACGTCCGCGGCGCGGGCGATCTCCCGGTGCGTCGTCCCGGCGACGCCGCGCTCGGCGATGACGGTGAGCGCCGCGTCGATCAGCCGGTCCCGCCGCCCGGGGTCGTGCCGGCGAGGCCGCCGCGGGGTGGCGGGGCCGCTCACGGCGTGGCCGGCTCGATCGTGCGGATCACGCGGGCGGGATTGCCCACCGCGACGACGTTCGCCGGGAGATCCCGGGTGACCACCGCGCCGGCGCCGACCACGGTGTTCTCCCCGATCGTGACGCCGCCCAGGACGATCGCCCCGCTGCCCAGCCACACGTTGTCGCCGATGGTGATCGGCTCGGCGGCCTCCCACTTCGCCCGGCGGAGCTCCGGGTCGAGCGGGTGCGTCGGCGTCATGAGCTGCACGTAGGAGCCGATCTGCACGTCGTCGCCGATGACGATCGGCGCGACGTCCAGGGCGACGAGGCCGAAGTTGGCGAACGACCGGGCGCCGATGCGGAGGTGGCTGCCGTAGTCGACCCGCAGCGGCGGCCGGATCTCCGTGCCCTCGCCGATCGCGCCCAGCAGCTCGGTGAGCAGCCGGCGCCGCTCCCGCGGATCGCGGGCCGACGTCGCGTTGTAGGCGTCCATCAGGTCCATGGCGCGCAGGTTGCGCTCGGCCAGCTCGGGGTCGTCGGCGATGTAGAGGTCGCCGGCGAGCATCCGTTCGCGCATCGAGCGGTCATCGAAATCGGACATCATACGTACAAGCGTACACATCCAATGTACGCACGTACATATCGGCCCACATTGCCGTCCGCGGCCTTCCCATCGATCCGGACGAGATCGACCGCCTGCTCGCCCTCGACGCCGTCGCTCCCGTCCAGCTCGTCCGCGCCAGGTGATCACGCATGGTTTGTGCGTCTGTTCCCTCTCGGATGGTCGACTACGAGCCTGGCCCGTCCTGTTCTTCCTGCCCCTCTCGGTGCGCCGGCATCGGAGACCCGGCCGTTGGCGGGAGGGCCGCGGCGATGCAGTCGAGGACGCGCTGGAGCCCGTACCGGAGCTGGTCGTCGCGGCTCAGGTGCGGCTGGCGCGCCTCCATCACGATCTTGGTGAAGATCGGGTAGTCCCCGCTCTTCACCAGCCGGTCGATGTACGGGTAGCTCCGCGCCATCCACTCCGACTCGCTGAGCCCGCTGCGGCGGAATTCCCTGGCCGAGCTGATCTCCTCGCGGACGGTGCCCTCGATGTAGCCGTTCAGCATGGCGATGAGGCCGAGGTTCTCGTCGATGGAGACGAAGGCGTCGAGCACTCCCATCAGCCGTTCGATCAAGAGCAGCTGGTTGGGGCCGAAGCTGGGGAGCGACCGCTGCACGGTGGAGATCCACGGGTGCCTCAGCCACATGGCCCGCAGCCCGTCGGCATAGCGGGTCAGGTCGGCGCGCCAGTCGCCCGAGGGCATGCCCGTGACGTCGATCTCGCCCATGACCTGGTCGGCCATGAGCTCGACCAGGTCGTCGCGGCTCGGGACGTACCGGTAGAGGGACATCGCGCCGGCGCCGATCTCGGCGGCGATCCGCCGCATGGTGGCGGCCTCCAGCCCTTCGGCGTCGGCGATCCGGACGGCCGCCTCGGTGATCTGCGCGCGGCTGTAGACCGGCCTCGGCCCGCGGGCCGGGCGCTCGGGCCGCATCCAGATGCTCACGTGCTCGGCGTCGGTCACCGTTCAACCTCCTTGTTGCGTACATAGTACCCAGTGCTTTAGCGTGACCGCCGTAACCGCGTACAAAGTACCCAGTGGAGGAGTCATGCCTGATCCGCTCGTGGTCGCCGAAGGGCTGCACAAGTCCTTCGGCGACGCCCATGCCCTGCGGGGTCTGAACCTGAGCGTCCCGAGAGGAACGGTCTGCGGCGTGCTGGGGCCGAACGGCGCGGGGAAGACGACCGCGGTGCGCATCCTGGCGACCTTGTCCGATCCCGATGCCGGGCACGCCCGCATCGCCGGATACGACGTCGTCCGTGAGGCAGGCAAGGTGCGCGCCAGGATCGGGCTCGCGGGCCAGTACGCCGCCGTGGACGAGAAGCTCACCGGCCGCGGCAACCTGCGCATGTTCGGGCGCCTGTCCCACCTGTCCCGGCGCGAGGCGCACCGGCGGGCCGACGAGCTGCTCGAACGCTTCGGTCTGATGGACGCCGCCGATCGGCAGGTCGCCGGCTACTCCGGCGGCATGCGGCGCCGCCTCGACCTGATCACCAGCCTCATCCTGCGCCCCGAGGTGCTCTTCCTGGACGAGCCGACCACCGGCCTGGACCCGCGCAGCCGCGGCGAGATCTGGGACAACGTCCGCGAGCTGGTGGCGGACGGCACCACGGTGCTGCTCACCACGCAGTACCTGGACGAGGCCGACCGGCTGGCCGACGACATCGCCGTCGTCGACCGCGGACAGGTGATCGCCACGGGCACACCGGACGAGCTGAAGGCCACGATCGGCGACCGCCTCGACGTCACCCTTGAGGACCCCGCCGCGATGCCCGTGGCGATGACCGTCCTGAACACCCTCACCGGCGCCGATCCCACGACGACGGGCGCCGATCGGCTCAGCGTCGCCCTGCCCGGCGGCGGCCTCCGGCTCGCCGACATCGTGCGCGAACTCGACCGCGCCGGAGTCGCCGCCGCCGACGTGAGCCTGCGCCGTCCCACCCTGGACGAGGTGTTCCTGCGCCTCACCGACCGCAAGGAGTCCGTCCGATGACCGCCCTCACCTCACCACTCGGTCGCCTGCGCTGGACCTTCCTCGACGGGCTGACCCTGGTCGGCCGCGAGCTGGGACGGCTGCGGCAAGAACCCGGACAGATCATCGCCGCGCTGGTCTTCCCGGTCATCATGGTGGTGCTGTTCGGGTACGTCTTCGGCAGCGCGATCCAGGTGCCGGACGGCGGCGACTACCGCGAGTACCTCATGCCCGGCCTGTTCGCGATGGTGACCTTCTCCGCGTGGTTGGGGGTCATGACGCGGATGGCCACCGACGCCTCCCGCGGTGTGATGGACCGGTTCCGCTCCATGCCGATGGCGCGCGTGGCGGTGCCGTTCGGGCAGACCGGCGCCGACCTGCTGACCGGCCTGCTGATGCTGGCCATCATGGTGGGCACGGGCCTGCTGGTGGGCTGGCAGCCGCACCGCGGCCTCATCCCCACGGCCCAGGCGTTCCTGCTGATGATCCTTCTGCGGTACGCGCTGAGCTGGGTGGGCGTCTATGTGGGTCTGGCGGTGAAGAACGACCAGGTCGCCGACGCGATGGTGCCGCTGGGACTGCCGTTCACGATGCTGTCGAACGCGTTCGTCCCGACCGACGGCATGCCGGGCTGGCTGCGCTTCCTGTCCGACTGGAACCCGGTGAGCGCGCTCACCGCCGCCTCACGGGAGCTGTTCGGCAACCCGGGCGCCCCGTCCGGAAACGTGGCCTGGCCACTCGCGCATCCGGTGACCGCCGTCCTGCTCTGGTCGGCCGCGCTGCTGGTGATCTTCGTCCCGCTGTCGCTCCGCGCCTACGTGCGCAGAGGACGCTGAACTGGACCGCTCACCCGTCGCCGGACGGCGGACGGCGGCGGAAGCCCATTCCAGAAGGGCTTCCGCCGCCGTTGCCGAACGCTATTTCTTGAAGGCGTCCTTCGCCTTCTCCTTTGCCTGCCGCAGATTGGCCTTGGCCTTCTCTGCCTTGCCTCTGGCCTGCAGAGACTCGTTGCCGGTGAGATCGCCGACACGCTCCTTGGCCATGCCCTTGATCTCCTCGGCCTTGCCCTTGGCCTTTTCCTTCCGGGACATATTCATCTCCTCCTGTGCGTACGAACGCACACGGTTTTCCGCTATCCAGGAACGAGTTCTTCCACTGCCCGGGCGGCAGGCGAATACACGCTTCGCGGGCACAGGCGCCCCCGGCAGGGGCGAAATCGGACCTCCCTCACGGACCGGAATCGGTCCTGTCACTCCGTCCAATCCGCCAGCAGCATGGTCAACGCACGCGATGCCCCTGAGAGAGGAAGAGATCGTGGGACGGACCCTCGTGGACATCAGCCCGCCGCCGGCCGGCCACGCCGTCGGTGTGGAGCCGCCCTTGAGCCTGGCTGGGCAGCGGCTGATCTCCTGGAACGGCGCCACCGCGTCGGGCGGTGAGCACTGATGCCGACGGCGATCCTGCTCGCCCTGGCCGCCGCCGCCCTGTACGGCGCCTCGGACTTTCTCGGCGGGCTGCTGTCGCGCCGCAGCCACTACGCGCTGGTCGGGCTTGTCGGGCAGTCCGCCGCCGCGATCGGCGGGCTGGCCGCCGCGCTTGCTGTCAGCGTCCGCCCCGCTATGGGCACGATCGAATGGGGGACCGGCGGAGCGATCGGATGGGGGATCGGCGCCGGGCTCGGCGGGGCGGTCGGCACGCTGGCTCTCTACCGCGGGCTGTCCCGGGGGCGGATGAACGTGGCCGGGCCGCTGTCGGCCGTCGGCGCGGCCGGTCTGCCCATCCCGGTCGACCTGCTGTCCGGCGGTGAGTTCACCTCGCTTTCGGTTGTCGGCGTCGGCCTGGCCATCCCCGGGATCTGGCTGGTCGCCGCGCAGCCGGGCCGGCGCGGCGGCGGTGGGGTCGTTGAAGGGCTGCTGGCCGGGCTCGGGTTCGCCGCCCTGTTCGTCTGCCTCGACCGGGCCGGGGACACCGCGGGCCTGTGGCCGGTGGCCGCGAGCCAGCTGTCCGCCGTCGCCGTCCTGGCCGCCTTCGTGCTGGCCGGCCGCCGGAGCGCAGCCCGGACCGTCGAAGCCGGCCGGACCGTCGAAGCCGGCCGGACCGTCGAAGCCGGCCGGACCGTCGAAGCCGGCCGGACCGTTGACGTCGACCGGCCCGCCGGGGCGGCGCGGGTGCCGTGGGCGGCGGTCTGGCCGGGCGTCCTGGGCGTGTGTTCGACCGTGCTGTACACCTTGTCCACCCGCGAGGCGACACTCGCCGTCTCAGCCGTGATCACTTCCCTCTACCCCGCCTTCACGGTCGCCCTGGCCGCCCTGGTGCTGCGGGAGCGGACCAGCCTGGCGCACGCCGCCGGGTTGCTGTTGTGCGCGGCCTCCGTCGGTGCCTTCGCCGCCGGCTGAGCCTCGCTACGCTGCGACGGGTGAGCACGGTGAACTCGACCCTGGCGCACGATCTGCTGGTGGAGCTCGACCGGACGGGCGCCACCCCGCTGCACCGGCAGATCGAGGCGGTCCTGCGCGACGGCATCCGCACGGGCCGCCTGCGCCACGGCGCCTCGCTACCCTCCTCGCGCCGGCTCGCCACCGAGATCGGCGTCTCCCGCGGCGTCGTGGTCGAGGCCTACAACCAGCTCCTCGCCGAGGGCTACCTCACCAGCACCCCTGGCTCGTACACGCGGGTGGCCGCCGTACGCGGGCAGGCCGCCGCAGCGACCCCGCCGCCGCGCAGCGCCGGCCCGTACATCGACTTCGGGTACGGTCGCATCGACCCGGCCAGCTTCCCCCGCGAGGCCTGGCTGCGCTCGCTCAGGCGGGTGCTGACCAGCGCGCCGCACAGCCGGCTCAACTACCTCGACGGGTACGGTCTGCCCGAGCTGCGCACAGCTGTGGCCGACTACCTCAACCGCGTCCGCGGCACTTCCGCCGATCCCTCCCAGGTGCTCATCACCAGCGGATACGGGCAGGCGGCCGCGCTGATCATCGGCGTGCTCGCCGGCCGCGGCGCGCGCCGGATCGCCGTGGAGGACCCGTCGACCGACGACATCCGGCTGCTCGCGGGCCTGCACGGGCTCGACGTCGTCCCCCTGCCGGTGACCGGCGAGGGCATCGAACCGTCCGCTCTGGAGCGCGCGGACGCCGATCTCGTCGTCCTCACCCCTTCGCACCAGTGGCCGCTGGGCGGCGTGCTGCCGGCCCGGACGCGTACGGAGGTGGTCCGGTGGGCCCGGACCCGCGGCGCTCTCGTCCTGGAGGACGACTACGACGCCGAATACCGCTATGACCGCGCCCCCATCGGAGCCATGCAGGGTCTCGCCGCCGACGTGGTGCTCTACGCCGGCTCACTCAGCAAGATCCTCGCTCCTGGGCTCCGCCTGGGCTGGCTCGTGGTGCCGGCGCACCTGTCCGGCGCGATCGCCGAGGCCAAGCTGCTGGCCGATCGCGGCTCACCGGCCATCGAACAGCTCGCCTTCGCCGACTTCCTCGTACGTGGCGAACTCGACCGCCACCTGCGCCGGATGCGCCCCGTCTACCGGCGCCGCCGCGACGTCCTGCTCGCCCGGCTCGCCGAGTCTCTTCCCGGCTTCGAACCCACCGGGGTGGCGGCCGGGCTGCACCTCGTGGTCTGGCTCCCGGACGGCATGGGGGAGGACGACGTGGTGGCGGCCGCCGCCGATCACGGCGTACGCGTCGCAGGCGTCGGGCCGTACCGGCTGGCCGGACCGGGACGCCAGGGACTGATCCTCGGCTACGGCGACCTGACCGAAGGCCGGATCGCCGAAGGGGTGGAGGCACTGGCGGCCGCGGTACGCAGCCTCGGCGCGGCGTCGTTCGAGCGCTCCAGCCGCTGATCTCCGTCACCCTCCTTGCCCGTACGGCAGGCGCAATGTCGCTCGCGGTCTCTTGACGAGCCCGATGAGGTCGTTAACACTCCCGAAATGTGGGCCTGGAAAGAAGCGCGACGCCTTCGACCTGAGCCGACGTAACAGTCCCCATCGACTACGCGGACCAGCTCCAGAGGCGTAAATGTTAGCGCTACCATTCCGCGGCCCACATGCCCTCCCCATCGGATCCCGAGCGACGAAGAGGACAGATGTCAGAAATGGTGCCCAGGCGCGAGGCCCTTCGACTGGCGGTGTTAGCGGTCGCCACCCCGTCCGCGCTCGCGTTGGCGACGTGCACCGGAACGGCCCGGGCCGCGGCCCGCATGATGGCGCCGCTGCAGCAGAACGACCCCCCGGTGCCCGGCAGCTGGATCGTGAAGCCGTTCGCGAACAGCCAGGTCACGCTGGGCGCGAGCCTGTTCACCGCCAACCGGGATCGGATCCTGACCTTCCTGCGGTCCTATTCGGCCGACCGGATGCTGGCCAATTTCCGGGCCAACGCCGGTCTGGACACGCTGGGCGCGCAGCCGCCCGGCGGCTGGGACGACGCGACCGGTAATCTGCGCGGTCACTACAGCGGGCACTTCCTCAGCGCCCTCGCTCTGGCCTACGCGGGCTCCGGCGACGCCTTCTACAAGAACAAGGTCGACTACATGGTCACCGCGCTGGGCGAGTGCCAGAACGCGCTGGCCGCGAAGGTCGGGCAACCCGGCGGGCCGAGCCACCCCGGCTTCCTGGCCGCCTATCCCGAGACGCAGTTCATCCAGCTGGAGCAGTACGCGACCTATCCCACCATCTGGGCGCCGTACTACACCTGTCACATGATCATGA
Organism: Nonomuraea sp. NPDC003709; assembly: GCF_040610775.1. Taxonomy (NCBI): domain Bacteria; kingdom Bacillati; phylum Actinomycetota; class Actinomycetes; order Streptosporangiales; family Streptosporangiaceae; genus Nonomuraea; species Nonomuraea sp. NPDC003709. The sequence goes on from NZ_JBEXMW010000030.1 coordinate 116,346, forward strand.
GAGGGCTGCTCGACGCCTACCAGTACGCCGGCAACGAGCAGGCGCTCGAGATCGTGCTGAAGATGGGCGACTGGGTCCACAGCAGGCTGGGCAACCTCCCGCGAGCCCAGCTCGACCGGATGTGGGGCATCTACATCGCCGGCGAGTACAACGGCATGAACATCGTGATGGCCGACCTCTACGCCCTCAGCGGCAAGGCGGCGTATCTCGCGACGGCCAAGTGCTTCGACAACACCGCCCTCCTCGCGGCCACCGTCGACAAGCAGGACACGCTTAACCGGAAACACGCCAACCAGCACATCCCCCAGTTCATCGGATACCTGTCCGTCTTCGACCAGAACCAGGAACGCCGCTACTTCGACGCGGCCGCGAACTTCTGGGACATGGTCGTCCCGCACCGCACGTTCACCGACGGCGGCCTGGCCGGTCCGTCCGACAACGGCGAGCTCTTCGGCGCACGCGACGTCATCGTCGGCACCCTGGGCGCCAACAACGCCGAGACCTGCTGCAACTACAACATGCTCAAGCTGAGCCGGGCCCTGTTCTTCCACACCGCCGACCCGAAATACATGCAGTATTACGAACGGGCGCTCTACGGCCAGATCCTCGCCTCCCGCCGCAACACCGACAGCACCACCAATCCGCTGCTGACCTACTTCATCCCGATGCGGGCGGGTTCGGCGCGCAGTTACGGCAACCTCGGCACCTGCTGCGGCGGCACCGGACTGGAGAGCCACACCAAGTTCCAGGACTCGATCTACTTCCGGTCCGCCGACGATTCGACGCTCTACGTGAATCTCTACATGGCCTCGGAGCTCAACTGGGCGGAGAAGGGCTTCGTGATCAGGCAGGTCACGAACTATCCGGCCGACCCCGCGGGGGTGACGACGCTGACGGTTACGGGCAACGGCCGGCTGGTGGTGAAGCTGCGGGTGCCGTACTGGGTGGAAAAGGGCTTCACGGTCCTGGTCAATGCGACCGACCAGCAGCTCGACGCCAAGCCCGGCGAGTACGTCACGCTCGACCGGCAGTGGCGGAGCGGCGACACGGTGAGGATCACGATGCCGTTCTCGCTGCGGATCGAGAAGGCGCTGGACATCCCGACCATCCAGAGCATCGCCTACGGGCCGGTGCCGATGGTCGCCAAGAGCAACCAGACCACCTACCGCCAATTCTCCTTCTACCGGGACTTCACGCTGTCCGGGGACCTCGCGCGCGCCGTCACGTCCACCGGGCCGATGAGCTTCACGGCGAACGGCCTGCCGCTCGTCCCCCTCTACATCAACAACACCGACCGCTACCACGCCTACTTCCGGCGCGTCGAGCCGACCATCGTCTTCGGCAGGATCGACTCCGGCGTGCCCAACCGCGCGCGGGCGGATTCGGTGACGTTCCTCGACGCGGTCTGGAAGAACGCGCCCTTCGCGAGCCAGGGAGCGTTCGTGTCCACCGTGACCCGCACCGCGGAGGAGTGGGTCACGGCCGGCCTGATGACCTCGGCCCAGAAGGACACGGTGGTCTCCACTGCCACCCAGGCCAGGCTCCCCAGCTAAATGCCAAAGAATCTCTTCTCCGCGGCTCCGGAATGGCCTATACCCGTGAGTACGGATGATCGGAGGTCCCCATGTGGCTGCTCGGCCGGCTCTTCCTCGTGTTCACCGCGACCGCGGTCTGCCTACCCGCGGCCGGTGCGGAGCCGGCGGCGGCCGCCGTGGCCCCGACGGCCGTGATTCGCGCCGACTTCCCCGATCCGGACGTCATCCAGGCCGGCTCCACCTTCTACGCCTACTCCACCAGCAGCTCGGCCGGGCGCATCCAGGTCGCCGGCGCCTCGTCGGCCACCGGCCCGTGGACCGTGCGCGGGGACGCGCTGCCCGCCAAACCGTCCTGGGCGGGGAACGGCGGGTTCTGGGCACCCGACGTCTCCCAGCTTCCCGACGGCCGCTACCTGATGTACTTCACCGGCCCCAGCACCGCTACCGGGCGCATGTGCATCGGCGCCGCGACCTCGGCGAACCCCCTCGGCCCCTTCCAGCCGACCAGCGGCTCACCGCTCGTCTGCAACGCGGGCGAGGGCGGCGACATCGACCCGTCGAGCTTCGTCGACACCGACGGCAAGCGGTACCTGGTCTACAAGAACGACGGCAACGCCGTCGGCCGGCCCACCGTTCTGTGGCTGCAGCAGGTCGGCGCGGACGGCGTCACCTTCGTCGGCGGCCGCACCGAGCTCATCCGCAACGACCGTCCCGAGGAAGCCGGGGTGATCGAGGCTCCCGTGCTCGTCAAGCGGCCCTCCCAGTACGTGCTCTTCTACTCGGCCGGCTCCTACGCCGGAAACAGCTATTTCACCGGCTACGCCGTTTCCCCGACTCTCACCGGGCCCTACACCAAGGCGTACCGGCCGCTGATGACGACGGCCACCTTCGACGGCGCCGTTCAGGGCCCCGGCGGGACCGACGTGCTCGGGAGCCGCGTCTTCTTCCACGGCTGGGTGGGCAACGCGCGCCACATGTACACCGCGGAGCTGGGCTGGGCCAACGACTACCCGGTCGTACGCGGCAGCCGGGTACGGTACGAGGCCGAGCGCGGCACGCTCAACCATGCCGAGGTGCGTACCGGCGCGGCGGGGGCGTCACAGGGGGCCGTCGTGGCAAAGATCGACTATGCGGACAGCTGGGTCGACGTCCAGGTGTTCGCGCCGGTCGCCGGGGCCTACACCGCGTACGTGGCCTATGCCGCCGGATACGGCGACGCGCAGCACCTGGTGACGGTGAACGGGGGCACGCGGTTCACGCTGAGCTATCCCGACCGCGGCTGGGACAACTGGACGCAGGCGCCTGCCCAGCTCACGCTGAACGCCGGATGGAACACCCTGCGCTTCCAGTACCAGGCGCGTTGGGCGGAGCTGGACCACATCGAGATCGCCTGATCCATGCGGCCATCCGCTCATGGCTCCGCTCAGCAGCCGGCGCCCATTACCGGCCCATGTACCGGTAAGGGGCGCCGGGACCGTCGACCGGCGTTCTCGAGGGGCCATGACGCGAGTCGGCACCCGGACAGGCCGCCTGATCTACTGGGGATCTTGACCGGCTTCGGGGGTGCCTTCGAGGGTTTCCGGCGTGATCAGCTCTACCCCGTTCTCCGTCAGCGCGTCCAAAAGGTCAGGCGGCGGCGTGGAGTCTGTGACGAGGAAGTCGGCGCCCCCGAGCTCGGACACCTGGGCGAAGAGCCGGCGATCGAACTTGGACGAGTCGGCCAGGATCGCCACGCGCGCCGACCGCGAGATCATCTCTCGCATCATCGCCGCCTCGGCGAGGTTGCTCGTCGTGTATCCGGCCGTTGAAACGGCGCCGACCCCGATCAACGCCAGGTCGCAGCTGATGTCCAGCTCGCTTCCGTCGGACGCCCGGAAGCTGACGGGGCCGATGGTGGCCAGCGTGAGAGTGCGGACCGCGCCGCCGAAGACGTACACGTCGCGGACGGCTGAGGGTGGCAGCGCCGGGGGCACGAGCAGGCTGTTCGTCACCACGGTCAGGTCCCGATGGTTGCGCAGGTTCCGGGCCACGGCGAGAGTGGTCGTACCGCCGTTGATCATGATGATCGACCCATCTTTGACCAGCGACGCGGCAAGTACCGCGATCTTCTCCTTCTCGCGTTCCTCCATCTTGAGCCGCACGTCCACGGCCCGGTCGACCCGAGATAGAGTGGCCTGACTGACCGCTCCGCCATAGGTGCGGACCAGGACACCGTCGGCGCTGAGCTGGTCCAGGTCCCGCCGGATCGTGTCGATGGAGACGCCGAAGCGCTCTGCGAGTGCGCTGACCGTGACCTGCCCGGCCTCCGCGACGTATGCCGCCAGCTGGGCCTTACGTCCTGCAGGTAGACGACGCTGCCGGTCGTCCTCGTCAAGGGTCACTGACCCTCCCATCTCTGCGGTAGTTGCGTTACTGATCAACGCAACAGAGGGGTGATACAGGCCTAGAACTGCAGACTACCGCATAACGCTGCCCCTTTCAGGCGAGATGCCGCCTACTTCGAGGGCTCCGGCGCTGGAAGTCTCGTGATCCAGCACGAATCTTCCGCATGAATGCCGGACTGTGCGGTTCCTAGCGGGTTTTTGCGTTACTAGGTCTTGTGGGGTAGCGACACGCGTTGTTAATGTGGCGGAAACCGGCAAAGACCGGTAACACCTGTACAGCAAGGAGGTCGCGATGACCGGAGGCAGCACCCGGTTGCAGGGCCGGACGAGGCGACTACTCGGGGTGATGGCGGTGGCGATGATCGGCGCCACGGCCGTGGGGTGTGGTTCCGGCTCGGGAGCTAGCGCGGGATCGAGCGGCGACGGGACCGTCACTCTGGAGTTTGCGCAGTGGTGGGCGCCGGAGCTGCCGGCGGGATCGTTCGACAAGCTTATGTCGGAATTCACGGCGCAGAACCCGAACATCAAGGTCAAGCTGTTGAGCGGCCCGTACGCGTCCACGAAGCAGCAGTTGGTGGCCGGAGCGGCGTCGAGGACGCTGCCTGACGTCGTCGGCCTCGACGGCGCATGGGTGAGTGACTTCGCCAAGCAGGGCGCCATCGCTGACCTGTCCGCGCTCATGACGACCGCGAAGTACGACTCGAGCCAGCTCGCGAGCCAGATCCAGATCAAGGGGAAGACCTACATGATCCCCGTGGTCAACTTCGTCTACCCCCTTTTCGTCAACAATGATCTGCTCGCGAAGGCGGGGGTCAAGACGCCTCCGAGCACGCGCACGGAGTTCTTGGAGGCGGCCAAGAAGGTCAGCGCGCTCGGCGGCAACGTCAAGGGCTGGGCCCTGCCGCTCGACACCGCCGTTCCCAACGGCGTCCAGAACGACGTGATGTCATGGCTGTGGGCATCGGGCGGCAGCATGCTCACCAAGGACGGGAAGCCCGACCTGACCGGCCCCGGCGTCAAGAGCACCGTGGAGTACGTCAAGAGCCTGAACGACGCGGGCGTCATCGCGCCCGGAGCGCTGACCATGAAAGAGCAGGACAAGGTCGAGAAGTTCTCCACCGGTCAGGTCGGCATGGTGATCGATTCCTTGGCGCACATCGGGCTGATCAAGAAGAACAATCCGAAGCTCGACTTCACGGTGGTGCCGATCCCGGCCGAGGACGGCTACACCGGCAAGCGCGGCATCCCGTACGCGTCCTGGGGCATCGGCGTCGCCGAGTCCTCGGAGCACAAGGCCGAGGCGTTCAAACTGGTCCAGTTCTTGATGGACAAGAAGGCGAATGCGCAGCTGAGCACGTTGGCGAACGGCTTCCCCGGCAACAAGACGGCCGAGCCTGACTTCAGCACGAGTGACCCGCTGTTCAAGACGGCCTTCGACATCTACAAGGCGGGCTATCCCGCCAACGAGTTCGTGGGGCTGCCGAAGTCCGAAGACCTCATGCGCAGCTTCGATGAGCAGCTGCAGCTCGCGCTCACCGGCAAGCAAAGTGTCGACGACGCCCTCAACAAGGCGCAACAGGCCTGGGCACCGGTGCTCTGACCTTCCGTACTTCGTGGGCCGCGCCGACCGTGCGGCGCGGCCCCCGAACCAAGGAGACATCGATGGAAACCGCGAAACTCGATCCGGCGGCCTCCCCGGGAGCCGCAAAATCGGCATCGGAATCCTCTGCGGGCCGACGGAGAAGGACGCGGCCTTTCCCCGTGCAGGGTGCCGTCCCGTACGGCTATCTCTCGCCGACGCTGATACTGATCTTTGTACTGATGATCATCCCCATCGCGATGGTGGTCAGCTACTCGTTCAAGGACAACGTGATCGTCGAGCAGAATCCGGTCTTCGCCGGGCTCGCCAACTACACCACGGTGCTCACCGATCCGGACTTCCTGGCAGCACTGAAGAACACGTTCATCTTCATCACCGTGAGCACCGTCGCTCACCTCGGCCTGGGACTGGCCTTCGCGACGATGCTCAACACCCCGTTGCTGGGCGGAGTGACGAAAGCCATCTTCCGCATCGTCTACATCCTGCCCTGGCTGTTCACGGTCGCCGTGATCGCGGTCATCTGGCGGCTCATGCTGGACCCGTCCGGGGTGGTCAACTACATCCTGACCACGATCGGCGTGATGCGCGAGGAAGTGAGCTGGCTCTCCGAGCCGAACACGGCGCTCTGGGCGTTGACATTCATCAACATCTGGGCCGGCTTCCCCTTCTTCATGATCAGCATCCTCGCCGGGTTGCAGGGAATCTCGCCCGTTCTGTACGAGGCGGCCTCCGTCGACGGCGCAAGCACCTTCCGCCAGTTTCGCAACGTGACGCTGCCACAGCTGAAACCGGTACTCCTCAGCATGGCCGTGCTCGATCTCATCTGGACCTCCCAGCAGTTCGCCCTCATCTGGATGACCACCGGTGGTGGCCCGCTGAATGCCACCGAGATGCTCAGCACATACACCTACAAGCAGGCCTTCAGCAGTTACGAGTTCGCCACCGCGTCCGCCGCCGCCGTCATAGTCCTGCTGCTCACGATGATTCTGGCCTTCTTCTACGTTCGCCTGCAAAAGGAGAGGTGATCACCGTGCTCACCCGCAAAAGGCGGCGCCTCGGCGCGAAGATCGCCGTGCTCGCAGGCCTGTGCGTCGGCGCGGCCTTCGCCGGCCTTCCGGTCGTGTGGATGCTGTCGACGTCGTTCAAGACCAACGGGGAAGTCTTCCAGGTTCCGCCGCGGCTGATCACCGAGAACTTCTCGTTCGACGCCTACAAAGTGATCCTGGCCGACGCGACCCAGTTGAGGTTTTTCATCAACAGTTACATCGTCGCGCTGTCGGTGACCGTGCTGACATTGTTCGTGGCGATTCTCGCGGCGTATGGATTCAGCCGCTACAACTTCCCGCTGAAGCGATCCGTCAACGCCGTGATCGTCACCGTCCAGGCTGTGCCGCCAATCACACTCGTCATTCCCTATTTCGGTCTCGTGGTGGCGCTCGGCCTGTACAATACTTATCCGGGGCTCATTCTCACGCATATGGTGTTCACTTTGCCCTATGCGATCATCATGATGACCGCGTACTTCAACACCCTGCCGCGAGAACTGGATGAATCCGTCAAGGTGGACGGGGCGTCGAGCTGGACGGCTCTCTGGCGGATCCTGGTGCCCATTTCGGTGCCCGGGCTGGTCGCCGTCGGCGTCTACACCTTCATGATCTCGTGGAACGAGTACCTGTTCGCGCTGACGCTCACCCGTACCGACGACATGCGAACCGTGCCCATCGGCATCCAGCTCCTGATGGGCCAGCACTCCTACGAGTGGAACCAGATGATGGCCATGAGCATCCTGGGGTCCATCCCGGTGCTCGTGTTGTTCCTCCTCTTCCAGCGGCGATTCATCGGCGGCCTCACCTCCGGCGCGGTCAAGTCCTGAAACGTCGTCCCCGTCCCGAGTGACAATCAACTGATCAGAAGGAGAAATACAGCAATGCTGACGACCGGCAAGGTGCTCTTGGCTGTCGCGAATGAAAGAAACTTCGCCGTGCCCGCCTTCAACATCAGTGACTACGCCATGTTCAACGGCATCGTGGACATCAGCGAGGAGAAGAACGCGCCGCTTTTCATCGGGATCCACCCCGACGAGGTGCGGCACATCGGAGTGGACGTGATCGCCGCGATGACCCAGCGGGCCCATCGCTCGTCCGTGCCGATCGCGATTCACTGGGACCACGGCGCGACCTATCAGGAGATGCTGACCGCGATCCGGATCGGCTTCACCTCGGTGATGATCGATGCCTCGATGAAGTCGTTCGAGGAGAACATCGCGATCTCCAAGAAGGTCACGGAAACCGCGCACGCGGTCGGCCTGTCGGTCGAGGCGGAGCTGGGGACGATCGGCAAGACCGACAGCGAGGCCGAAGACGGCAGCGACGCGATCATCTACACCGACCCGGCGGACGCCGTGACCTTCGTGCAGGCGACGGGGGTGGACAGCCTCGCCGTGGCCATCGGCACCTATCACGGCCTCTACCCGAAGAACCTGAAGCCGGAGCTCAAGCTCGACCTGCTGAAGGAGATCAAGGACCGGGTCCAGATCCCCCTGGTGCTGCACGGCGGCTCGGGCAATCCCGACGACGAGATCGCGGAGTCGGTCAAGCTCGGTATCAACAAGATCAATATCTCCAGTGACATCAAGGCCGCCTACCACATGAAGATGCGCGAGGTCCTGGCCGATGAGGGCCTGCGTGAGCCGAACTCCATCCAGCCGCCGTGCATCGAGGCGATGAAGGTGGTGGCCGGGCAGAAGATCGACCTCTTCGAAGCGGCCGGCAAGGCATCTCTCTACTGACATGACCAGCCGTGTGGTCCTGGGCTTGGGGGGATGCGTCGACTACGAACTCAAGCTGTCCTCGCCGATCTTGGAGCAACTGGTCGGCGAGTATCAGATCCGCGATGCCGAGCTGACCTCGTCGGTCACCGTGACCAACGAGCGTGAGCTGGTCATCTCGATTCTCACCTACCTCAAAAAGGGCGGAGGAGGCGAGCACTTCGTCGCCTCCTCCGAATGCCTGGACGCATTCGCCGCGCGGTTCCCCAAACGAACGACTCTGGGCGGGACCTCCGTCCGGGCGGCGATGGAGATGAGCCGGCTCGGCGTACCGTCCACCCTGCACCTGGTCAGCCTCAACGACATCGTCCGCCGCCTGCTGCCGGCAAGCTGCGACTACATCTGTAGCGGCGACCAGGACACCCTTTATCCGCACCTGATCGTGCAGTACGACCAGGGCATGCGGGTTCGAGCAGGTGACATCGACATCGACACGCCGTTTCCGAACAGGCTGATCTACGTCAACGACCCGGACAACGAGTCCATGCTGCTGAGTGATGAGCTGGGCTCGTTGCTCGGCGACGCACGGGTCTTTCTGATCTCGGGATTCAACGCGATACGGGACCGGCGAACACTCGACCGGCGTCTTTCCGCGCTGCGAAGCCACATGCGACAACTGCCGGCCGAGGCGGTCGTCTACTACGAGGATGCCGGATTCCACGAGCCGGGCCTCAGCCAACGGGTCCGCGACGCGCTTCTGGAAGTCATCGACGTTTACGGGCTGAACGAAGACGAGATGCAGTCGCACCTGGGCTACGCCGTCAACCTGCTCTCCGTGACGGAGGTGGCACGTGCCCTCGAATCGCTGCGGGCCCTGATCCCCGTGGAGACCCTGGTGGTGCACACCAAGTACTGGTCGGCGGCATTCGGCGAAAGAGCCGGCGAGTACGCGCAGCCACTGAACGAGGGCATCGTGATCGCCAGCACCCGCTACTGCCACGGCGATGAGTACACGAACCACCAGTACGAACTCATGCAGAACCGGCCGAGGCGAACGGAGGCGGTGGAGTTCGCCGCGGCTCTGGAACGCCGAATGGGCGAGGTTGTTCGTTGCCTGCCCGGCTTCGAGCTTGACGTCGCCGCGCCCACGACCATCGGGCTCGGCGACGCGTTCGTCGGCGGTTTCCTCGCCGCGGTCTCCCAGAGCGGTTCAAGCGGTCAGAGCATCACGTGAGCTGATCCGCGCCCGCGTCTCCCGGCCGTACGTCGCCGCGGCCAACGGCGGAGTCGCGCACCGCGTCAAGCGTCAGACGCCGACGGCCATGACCTCCAGCTGAATGTTGTCGATGTCCCGGAAGATGACCACCGAGTAGACGAAGGGCTCCTTCACGCTCTGGATACCCGAGTGCGCGATGCCTCGCAGGTGAGGGCCGGATCAAGCACACCGTCACGCCGGTCAAACTCGACGACATCAACGACAGGGTCGAGGCGCTGGCCCGAGGTGACGTGATCGGGCGTCAGGTCGTCGTTTTCGACTGACGCGTGAGAAAGGGTTCAAGGTCAACGTCGGTGAAGCTCGCCCGCGACCCGTCACTGGACGTAGGGACCGGGCAGACCGCACAGCTTCTGGGCGCTGCCACCGCATCGAGGGCAGCGCGCGGTGAGCACCAGGCCCGCGGCCCCGTAGATCTCCGCCGTGCCGGGCGTCAGGCGTCCGGCGGGCGTCGGAAGGTCGCCGCCTGGCCCACGAGCAGGCCGCCGCCGTCCACCAGGTTCCACATGGTCACGTCCTCGATCCAGAACCGGCGGCCGGACTTGGCGATGCGCTGTCCCCGATAGCCGGTCGCGAAGCCGTCCCGACGCACGGCGTCCAGGAGCGCCTGGCGGTCCTCCCGCCGGTCCGGCTCCGCCGAGAGCCGCCGTGGCCTCGGGGCCTGCTAGCGGGGTGCCGACGAAGCGCAGGTGGGAGCGCGCCAGCAGAGTCGAAGAAGTCGGAGTCCACGGAGCAACCGTTCTTTGCCGCGTCGGAGGGAATCTTGCGCGGCGGTAGCCGTGGTGGTCGCCGGCTCGGTGATCGCCACCCCCGCGGCCGCCGCGTCCCAGACCACCGGGGTGACCGCGCACAGCCACACGACCAGCTCGCCCAAGTATTACTTCGCCGCCGGGCTCCTCGGCCGGAACGAGGTGCCCGAACGGGGCAAGAAGGTCAACGACCCCAACGGCGCGGCCGTCGCCAAGTTCCGCATCAGCGGCGACCGCTTCTACTTCTTCGTGCAGTGGAGGAACACCGGCAGGCCGACCGCCTTCCACATCCACCGGGGCAAGGCGGGCTTCCGGCTCCGTTCGCGTCAAGAGCAGCCTGCTCAGGGACATCAAGAACAAGCCCGAGAACTGGTACGCCAACCTGCACACTTCCCAGTTCCCCGATGGTGCGGTCCGTGGCCGGCTCCATAAGGGCGGCCGCTGGTAGACCGATCTCTGCGAGGTGAAGCCCGTGTGGGCCGGCGTCCTGAGGGCTCGGGAAGGCCGGCTCGCACCCACGTTTCAGACGTCGATGGCGACGACTTCGAGCTGGATGTTGTCGATGTCGCGGAAGACGACCGTCGAGCAGACGAACGGCTTCGTCTGGCGCTGAATGCCGGAATGCGCGACTCTGATGCAGTCGAGCCAGTTCGCCCAGGCCGCCAACCCCGAGCGTCCTTCGACCCGCAGGGAGATGTGGTCGAGACCGGTGTGGACCTCGTCGAACTCCTCGTTCTGGTCGCCCCTCCTGGAAGCCCCCGGCTGACTGTTCTCGCATGCTTCAGAGCGAAGGTCGGCAGGGCCTCTTGACGATGACCGGATACGCGTGCGCGGGAAACGGGGGGCGGTGATCCGCCTTGGACCGGCTCGGGAACGGATCCAGTGATCCTTCAGTCTTCATCAAGTGATCCTGCGTAACTTCACGGGAACAGTGCTGATCCGCTAAGACGAGGCGCGCGAGGGGCCACGGAGCCCGACCGACCTGTGACATATCGCCGCACGGAACCACCACACTCGCCCGAAAGGAGGGCTCCCTTTGCTCAACAGTGCCTATCGAGCGCAGTGCGAAGCCGAGGAAGCGCGCCACACGCCGGACTGCGCCACCAGGGACACGAAGCTCACTCTGCTCGCTCTCGCGCTCGGCACCTTCGCCATCGGCACGGGTGAATTCGGCAGCAACGGCATCATCCAGCTCTTCGCCGCGGACATGGGCATCTCGATCCCGCAGGCGACGTACGCCGTGACCGCGTACGCGGTCGGCGTCATGATCGGGTCCCCTGTCATCACGATCGTGGCCGCCCGGCTGAACCGCAAGCAGTTACTCCTGGCACTCATCCTTCTCTTCATCGTCGGGAACCTGCTGTCGGCGCTGTCCGCGAACGTCGGCATGCTGATCGCGGCCCGGTTCATCACCGGCACGGTGCAAGGCGCCTACTTCGGTGCAGGCGCCGTCGTCGCCGCCTACGTCTACGGTCCGGGCAAGGGCGGAAAGGCGTTCGCAACCGTCATGGCCGGCCTGACCATCGCGACGATCGTCGGCTCGCCCCTCGGCACCTTCGTCGGGCAGCAGGCCGGCTGGCAGGCGCTGTACGTCGTGGTCGCGGTGATCGGCCTGGCCGCCGGTGCCGCCATTCTCCTCTGGGTGCCCGCCACCTCCGACCTCGACGGCGGGCCCATCGCGCAAGAGCTGGGCGCCCTGCGCCGCCCGATGGTCTGGGTGATCATGGTCGTTGCCGCGCTCGGCATTTCCAGCATCTTCGCCGTGTACACCTTCATCGGTCCCTATGTCACGGACGCGGCACGGGCCGATGAATCGCTGATCCCCGTGGCGCTCGCCGTGTTCGGCGTCGGCATGGCGGTGGGTAACCAAGTCGGTGGCCGCCTTGCCGACCGGTATGCGTACCGGGGTCTCGTCCTGGGCTACGGGAGCGTCCTGCTGTTCCTCATCGCGATCGCCGCAACAGGCGAAACGATCTGGCTGCTCATGCCCGCCCTTTTCGGAGTCGGCGCGACCATGATGCTCGCCATCCCGACGATTCAGGTGCTGCTCACCACGAACGCCCCCGAGGCGCCCACATTGATGGGGGCGCTCAACCTCGCATCGCTCAACCTGGCCAACGCGCTGGGAGCCGTCGGTGGCTCGATCACGCTCGGCGCGGGCCTCGGCACCCTCTCGACGGCATGGGCGGGCCTGGTGCTGACGGTCGCCGGTCTCCTCCTGTTCGCCATCACCGTCCGTCATGCGGTGCCGCCGCGGCGCGTCGAGACGACAGCGGCGACGGCCTGAACCGCTCGAACGTCATGGTGTGCCGATCGGAGCGCCCGGATGCCGGCCGGAGAAAACGCGCGAGCCACGAGTGCCGCGTCTCGTCAGTCCGCCGGCCGATACGAGGAACCGTCGCTGACCGAGGAGCGGTTCCACCGCCCGGCCGATTACGGCGAGCGGGAACGGGTCGAGGTGGGCCGCCGGAACGTGCCGCGATTGGAGGAGGTCGAGAGGCTCGGCCACATTCGCTACGCGGCGACCGAGCTCGACGCGCGCGATTGCGAGTCGCAGTCCGTCACCGTGGTCGGAGGTGCCAACTCGCCTGATCCGGCGGCACGACCTATGCCACGGAGTAGTCAGTGTTGGCGTTGCGTACCGAACTCAAGGTGTTGCAGCGCACGCTGAGGCCGCACCTGTATCACGACAGTGCCCGGATGCCCGCGCTGCTGGTGCTGAAGGCGGTGCGGGTGATCTCCCGGAAGGTCGGCAAGGCGCGGGCGGGGACATCTCAGGGACGGTGATGTCTGTCGCTGTCCCTGATCAGCAGGACGCCGTCATCGGCCCTGCAGTACTCTCTCAGCGTTTGATCTTGAGGGTAGGCGCGAGCGCTGTCTACAGCGGCGACGGCCGGCGGTCGAGTGCGGCCAAGGCTGGTCAAAACCTGGAGGAGAACAGGAATGCGAAGAACCTGGCCAGTGGCGTTGGTGGCCCTAGCCACGGTTGTCATGGGCGGCGCGGCGCCGGCGAGTGGCGACGCGGTCGATTCGGCAGCCGATTCGACGACGGCAACGGCAACGGCAACGGCAGCGGTCTGCGGCAGCTCGTCGCTGAACGGCCCGACCACACCGCCCTCCGGCGCGGTCGTGGTCCCCGCAGGCGACAACAGCGGCGTGAACTTACGCCAGGCGAACACCACGTACTACTTCGAGACCGGCACACACACGCTGGGCACGGACCAGTACGCCCAGATCATGCCCGGCAACGGCGCGACGTTCATCGGCGCGCCCGGCGCGGTACTGGACGGGCAGCGGCTGAACCGGTACGCGTTCACTCAGCAGGCGACCGGCGTCACGATCCGGTACCTGACCATCACCGGATTCGTCGCGCCGCGCGATCAGGGTGTGGTCAACCACGACTCCGGCGACGGCTGGGTCGTGGAGCACAACACGATCCGCAACAACTCCGGCGCGGGGCTGATGGCCGGGGCCACGAACAAGATCCGTGGCAACTGCCTCAAGGACAACGGGCAGTACGGCCTGAACGCGTACAAAGAAGGCAACACCATCACCGGCCTGGTTGTGGCGGACAACGAGTTCACCGGCAACAACACCGACGACTGGGAGCACCAGGAACCTGGGTGCGGATGTACCGGTGGCATGAAGTTCTGGGCGGTGAACGGCGCCGACGTGACCGGCAACTGGATCCACGGCAACCACGGGCCGGGAGTCTGGGCGGACACCAACAACAACGACTTCCTCATCGAGGACAACCTCATCGAGGACAACGAGTCGCTCGCGATCTTCTACGAGATCAGCTACAACGTCGTGATCCGGAACAACACCATCCGCCGCAACGCCTGGGCCTCCGGCGCCGAGCGGGCAGCGAAGGGCGACCCGTTCCCCGAAGCGGCGATCTACCTGTCCGAGGCGGATGGTGAGCCCCGCGTGCAAGCGCGGACCAGCAAGATCGAGATCACCGGCAACCGGCTCGAGAACAACTGGGGCGGGATCACCGCATGGGCGAACGCCGACCGGTTCTGCAACAGCCCGGCCTCGACGACCGGCGACTGCACGCTGATCGTCGGACCGACCAACACCTCACAGTGCTCGGCTCCTGCCATCGCCAGTGAACCGCTCTACACCAACTGCCGCTGGTGGACGAAGAACGTCGACATCCACCACAACACGTTCGCCTTCGACCCCAGCGTCGTCAACGGCGGCTGCCCGACGCAGTACTGCGGGCACATGGCCCTGCTGTCCAACTGGGGTACGTACCCAGACTGGTCCCCGTACAAGGGCGCCGTGATCCAGCAGTCGATCGTCCACGACTCGCACAACTCCTGGCACGACAACACCTACACAGGACCGTGGCAGTTCAGGGTCACCGACATGGGCAATCGCATCGTGCCCGGGCTGTGGGTCGGCCCCCAGTACGGCCAGGACGCCGGCAGCACGTTCGATGGCGGCACGCCCGTCCCGCCGGCGGTCGCCGAGCAGGACTTCGAGTCCGGCTCGACGGTCGCGCCCTACGCCCCGTGGTACGGGGCCAGCCTGGCGCACCAGACCGGCGGCGCGCATGGTGGCACAGGCTCGCTGCAGATGACCAGCGCCCAGGCGTCCGGCAGCGCGGTGGCGCTTGACAACTTCCCCGGATACAGCGGTGTGGTCGCCGGTACGAGCTACCAGGTGTCGCTGTGGTACCGGGAGGCCGTGGCGACCATGCCTGCCGTCACGTGGAATGTGCGGTGGCGCGACGAGTCCGGCACGGTGCTGCGTACCGACGCCATCTCCCTGGCCCGGAAGACCGCCTGGACCGAAGCAGCCGGCACGTTCACCGCGCCCGCAGGCACGACCCGCGTCGACTGGACCTTTGTCTGGAACGCGAGCACCGCCGGACCCGCGTTCCAGATCGATGACGTGGCAATCCGTCCCGGGAAGCTTTAGCAAAAGACCTGAAGAACATGAGCCCGGTGACGGCGCTCCGCCCGGACAGGCGCCGTCGATCTGCTCGTGGAGGATGCCGGCATGGCCGGGACCGACCTTCGCACGGGCCACCGGCCTCGACGACCGCGCGTTGACCCGCTACCGGATCAACGCGCGGCGACGGGTTCAGTCCAGCCAGCGGCCGACGCCACGCACGGTGACCTCAAGCAGCTCTGCCGGATTCGCCGGGTCGGGGTAGTAGATGATCATGGTCGTGCCGGCCGGAAGCAACATCTTGATGGCTTGGACGCACCCGGCCACGACCTGTCGCTGCTGGTCGGGTGCGGTGCCGTTGATCGGCACCGCGTCACAGACACCGCCACGGTTGTTCATGACCAGCCGGAGCGTGTTCTCGCGTAGCTTCACCTCCCGCGTGGCGACGCGATAGGCGAGCTGTGTCTCGAGGTGCCATGCCGGGGGCGCCATGGGCAGCCCGAACTCCTGCCTGTACAGCAGGCCGAGACGGTCTTCGAGGGCCGCCAGGTCGTCGTGCAGCCCGCTTTCGACCGTATAGTTCGCCCATTTCTCGAGATCATCGATCGGTGGCAGGCTCGCGATCGGCAGTCCGCTCGCATCGAGCACCCGCCCGGACTCGTCGACGATATAGCCCTGGTTGTTCAGCAGCTTGATCGACTCGCTCACGTTCCTGAGCTGTTGCGCGGTAGCCGCGTACGGGCACTGCCCGCCGTCCTGAACGCATCCGATCGGAAGGATGCGCAGGAGCGATGTCGCCAGGTCGGACTCGTGAATCGCCGAGAGGATGGTCCGGTCGGACAGGTGCTCGCGCAGGTACATCGTTCCCCATTCCGAGTTGTACTCGGCGAACCGCAGCTCCTCCGGGACGAGCGACTCCACGAAGGTGCCCTTCCACTGGCTCGAATACTTGTCCCAGTCGGGATCTTCGGACAGGTCCAGGGCGCCGGTGATGCAGTCCGAGAACTTCTTCCCCCCGGTCACGACGCCTCCCTTGGCGGCGTTCTTGCACTTGTTCGCCAACGACCATTGGGAGGCGCCGTTGAGCAGGTCCAGTCCGGTCAGGGCCATGTACTCCTCGGCGAGGCGATGGGTTTCGGTCTCCCGGTCGGAGATCCCCCTTGCCGCGAAGGAGAAGAGCGGGCTCAGGACGACGGACATGCAGGCGTCCAGGGCCTTGCCGACGAACTGGTTCCTGCAGTGCTGGATCCGTTCCTGGGCGTAGCCGTCCGGGTCGTGGAGTGGCCCCTTGGGATCGTTGAGGATCTTTTCGACGTAGGCGTTGCAGTCGTTGTATCCGGGCAGGCCGTCCTCGGGCCCCCACTTACAGTGTCCGTACCACTCGGCCTTGAGTTCGCTCAGCCGGGCCTTGGCCTCTTCCCGATAGTCTTCGAAGACCTCGGCAGCGATGCGAGCCGCTTCTGACGCGCTCTGGCCGGCCAGGATCTGCGCCTTGTACGCGGTGTCGTAGGCGGCGAAGGCGCTTGCCGCGTCCTTTGCCGCCGAAGCAGCCGAGGCGCGTGCCCAGCGGGCCGAGAGGGACGCCTTCCCGGCCGACTGCTGGGCCTGCTTGGTCGCGGCGGCGGCGGTGCGAACGGCCTGCGCGGCTCGTTCGGCGGACGCGGCGGCGTCGCGGGCTTGGGCGACGGCCTCGGTTGCGTACGTCCGCGCCTGGTCGGCGGCTTTGCCGGCGTCGTCCGCGTAACCGATGGCCTCCTCCGCCGCACCGCGGGCCTCTGCCGCCGCGGCCTGCGCGGTGCGCGCGAACTCGACGGCACGCTCCGCGATCTGCGAGGTCTCGATCATCAAGGAGGTGGCGATGTAGTTGTGTGTGGCCGTGGCGTAGTCGCGTTCGGCCGCACGGTGCCGATCCACCTCCAGGAACTCGACCTGCATCGCCGTCGTGCCGGCGAGCGCGATCTGGGCGCCGTTCCGCACCTCGGTGCCGTAGGAGTCATCCCCGGCGATCGCGCCGACCCTCGACCGGATGTCGATCGTGTACGTGGTGTTGTGCGTCACTTCCAGGAACTTCTCGAGCGCGTCCGGATCGTCCGAGCGCAGGGCGGTGTTCGCCGCTTTCTCGGTCTCGGCGTTGCCGGCGCTGCGGGCGTCGGCGAGGATCCGCCCGACCTGCTCCCGCTGTTCGGCGGCTCGCTCGGGGTAGTCCGGGTCGTTGAGGAACGCGATGACGCCGGGCCACCCGCCATCGAGAGTGTGCTGGGCAGCGGCTCTCATGGCCGGGGTGCCGGTGACCATGAGACCGGTCAGCGTTGTGCGGTCGTCCTGCTCCTCGGCGGCTGCGAGCCCGCTCCTGACGAACTGGAGGACGAGGACGTCATCGTCCTCGCCGAGAGCGGACATGGCCGCCGAACTGGTCCACGTACCGGGCACGGTCGCGAAGTATCGGGCCACTTCCCGCGCCTTGCCGACCGCCAGTGCGGGATCGGTCCGCGTGTCGGCGGCCTCGGCGATCAGCGCATCGATCTGCGGAGTGTGATAGCGGCCCATTGGTACTCCGAAGCCGCGAGCGTCCTGCAACTTGGCCTTGGCGGCTTCCGCACTGATGTGCCGGGCGAAGGACAACTCGAGCTCGAGCTCGTTCTTGAGCCGTTCGGCGTCTGCCTCGCGCGCCGACTTGTAGACGGCTTGGGCGGTCTCGGCCGCCTGCAACGCGTCCTCCGCCGCACGGTAGGCATTGTTCGCGTGCTGCGTCGCCAGCTCGGCCGCGTTGACGGCGCTGCCCGCATGCTGGGCCGCGCTCGCCGCGGCGCTCGCCGCCGCCTCCGCATAGGACACCGCTCGCGTCGCGGCATCTCGCGCCTTGCCGGCCGCGTCCTGGGCGATGTCCGCTTGACGCACCGTTTCCGCGGTGGCGCGCTTCGCCCGTTCCGCGCTTGCTCCCGCCCGCGCGGCCGCGGCGAACGCGGCCCGCGCCTCGGCGCTGGCTGCCCCCGCATAACGGCCGGCGGCCTCGGCCGCGCGTCCGGCGGCCTCGGTGTTCGCCCGCGCCGAATCGGCGGCGGCGACCGCGGCATATGCCTGCTGCGTCACGGCGGTGATCTGGTTGATGGGCGAGATCCAGGCGGAGATCTGCGGACCGATCTGCTGCATGACGCGGTTGTGCATCTCCGCCGTGGCGGCGGCGGCCGCGTTCAGCTCCGCCGCCGACGCGGCCGCCCACGCCTCGTCGGACTTCGTATGCGCCCGCGCCGCCGCGGTCGCCGCGCGTCCGGCGGCTCCGGCGGCCGCGCGCGCGGCGTCCGCCGCCGCCCGCGCGGCTTGTACGGCGACGCTGGACGCCACCGCGGCGCGGTCGGCCGCCTCAGCCGCACGCTGGGCCTGACGCTTGGCCTCCGCCGACTCCTGTCCAGCCAGGGAGGCGAGGCGTTGTGCCTCCAGCGCGTCGTTCTTGGCCGCCAGGGACTCGGCCTTCGCGCGCTCCGCCTGCGCGACTGCGGAGATCGTCTCGAATGCCGCACGGCGAGTCGCCTCTGTGGCGCTCGCCCGGAGATCGCCCAGGGTCTGGTTCTCGTTGTCCCGGGCCTGGGCCACCCCCCAGTCGATCTGGATGAATCGTTCCTGCATCTCCAGGCTGCCGTCCTGGAGCGCCCGGTTCGCCGCGGCCTGCACCTCCGGGCCGCCGTCAGCCATCGCACGATTGACGATCCCCCGCAGGTCCAGCCGGTACGGCAGCCGCCATCCCGACTCGATGAACTGCCCCAAGGCCGTACGCGACCCGTTGCGCAGCACCGCGTTCGCGGCAGCCTTGACCTCCGGTCCGCCGGCCGCCTTCATCTCGTTCACGCTGGCGCGCAGGTCGATCTCCCGAGCGGTCTCCCAGCCGCCGTCGAGAAACGCCACCACGGCACCGGAGTTGTCCGAGATCAGGGCTGCGTTGGCAGCGGCGGACACCTCGGGGCCTCCGTGGGCCTTGATGCGGCCAACCTGCTCACGATCGTCCTGCGTCGCGAGCCGGGGAAGCTGGGCGAGGAAGGCGCAGATCTCCGCCTGCCCTCCGAGCAGCGCATCCTCCGCGGCCGGACGGACGTTCACACCGCCCGTGACCCAGGCCTCCAGGACCACCTGGCGTTCGCATGCCGGCGCGCGAGGTGGGTCCGCCTCCGCCGCCGCGGCACGTGCTTCGACGATCGGGCTGCTCACGAGAAGCAGCGAGAGCACGGCGCCGACGACACTCGTCGTCTGCCATAAAGCCCTGCCGCGCCACGCGCGAATCGCCTTCATCGCAGTCTCTCCACCTGTCCTGTCGATGCTTCCAAAGGAATGGGCTGGACGGCCGACCGGCTGTCACATGCCGGTCGGCCGTTCCGTTCTCAGCTGACGACCCGCAGTTCCAGGAGGGTCTCTCGGCAGTTGTCCGGATAATCCGGGTGGTTCTCGTCACAGGTGGTGTCCGTACGTCCGAACTGCTCGCTCTCGTCCCGCTCGACGCGCTTGGTGCGCTCCGCGCCGGACGTCACGTTCACAACGGTCGCGTCCACGTCATGGCCGGCTCCCGGTGAGCGGCTGTCTCCCTGGACCTCGTAGACGTTCGGGATCCGGAGCTTCACGTATCCCGCGGGTCCGATGGCCTTGAAGCACACCGCCGTCACGCCGAGGTGTGGCTCGCCGACCTCGGTCTGGCCGTTCAACAGGCCCGGGAACACCTTGATCACGCCGACCCCGTTCTCCGGGGACGCGGTGCACGAGACCCAGATGATCCCGCCGTTCCCGGAGAGCAGCTGGAAGTTCTTCGCCTCGGCCTCGTCCGTACCCCAGTCGTCCTGACCGGACGTACCTGCGAACTCGTGATGGAAGTCCACGGGATAGGCGAAGTTCTCCACGATGGAGTCCGGGCGGACGACGGGCCACACGGTTTCCAGGATCGGCCGCCCGGGCGGATAGGCCCGGCCCACGACCCACGCGATCCCGTCCATCGGCCGGTAGAGGAGCAGATGGCTCTGCCCGCCCGACCCCTGGAAATCGAAGGCGATGATCCGGTCCCTCGTGCTCTTCAGGTCATAGCCACCGATGCCGGTCGAGCTGTGGAACACCGCTCTGAACGTGGTGCCCGCGCCGTGTTGGAGGACCCAGGCCGTCTCCGAGCCCGGACGGTAGAGCAGCAGATGATCCAGCTTCCCCGAATTCTCGTAATCGAAGGCGATGATCTGATCCGCCGTGCCCTTCAGGTCGTAACCACCGATGCCGCCGGCGGCTGAGGAGTAGACCGGAGCGTAGGTGCCGTCCGCGCCGCGCTTGAGGATGGAGACCATCCCGGCCCCCGGCCGGTACAACACCAGATGATCCAGCTTCCCCGAACCCTCGTAATCGAAGGCGGTGATCCGGTCCGCCGTGTTCAGCAGGTCATAGCCACCGATGCCGGTCGAGCTGTGGAACACCGCTCTGAACGTGTTGCCCGCGCCGTGCTCGAGGATCCAGGCCGTGTGCCCGCCCGGACGGTAGAGCAGCAGATGATCCAGCTTCCCCGAGCCCTCGTAATCGAAGGCGATGATCTGATCCGCCGGGCTCTTCAGGTCATAGCCGCCGATTCCACTGTCGGCCGAGGAATAGACCGGCGTGAACGTGGCACCACTGCCGTGCTTGAGAATGTGCACCATCCCGGTCGCCGGCCGGTACAACACCAGATGATCGAGCTTCCCGGAGCCGTCGTAATCGAAGGCGGTGATCCGGTCCGCCGGGTTCTTCAGGTCATAGCCGCCGATCCCACCGTCGGCCGAGGAGTAGACCGGCGCGTAGGTGCCGTCCGCGCCCCGCTTGAGGATGGAGACCATCCCAGCTCCCGGCCGGTACAACAGCAGGTGATCCAGCTTCCCCGAATGTGCATAGTCGAACGCCACCACCTGGTCGCGGGCGTCCTTCAGGTCGTAGCCGCCGATCCCGGTCGAACTGGGGCCGTACGTCCGGAAGGTGGCGGTGGGCTCGGCCGCGACCAGGCTGATCCAGCTCGCCAGGTCGTCCACCCGCACCGCGTCGGCGCCGCGCGGCCCGTCGCCGGCCGCACCGAGGCAGCCCCCCTGCCCCGCGCCGATGCTGAGCCCGACGAGCTCCGGACGGCTCCCGCCCGTACGGAACACCGGGGCACCCGCGTCGCCCTGACAGGCGCTCGCCTCGCCGCCGCTCGCTCCGGTCCAGCCGAACGAGCCGGCGGCCACGGCCCCGGCGGTGACCGGCGCGGCATGCAGCCGGTTGGGCGCCCACTCCTCGGCGGTCCGGCCATAGCCGGCGACCTGTAGCACGTCCCCCGCGGCAGGAACGGTGGCGCTGACCGCGACAGGTGTCACGTCGAGTACCCGCAACGACAGCCGGACCAGCACGACATCCCGGTCATGGTGCGGGTGGATCCACTCCACGGGCAGCACCCGCCCGCCCGAGCCGAACAGGTCCGTCCTGCCGACCGTCACCGTCGTCGCCTCCGTCGGCGCCCCGCTCTTGACGGGCTGCCCCTCAGCGGCGAAACAACTGGTGGCCGTGATGACCCACTGCGGGCTGACCAGGGCTCCCGTGCATGCGTGCTTCTCACCGACGTTCACCTTCGCCACGAAACCCCACGTACCGTCGGTGACCGGGCTCCCGCCCCGCACCGCATACGCCGGCGTCGCCCCCGCCCAGAGCACCGCCGAGGAGATGGCCATCAAGAACGAGAGGGCTGTGATGTGTAATAACCGGATCATTCGCTGGAGGTTCACGGCACGATTGTGAGATTCGCGATCTCTGCGAACCAGGGCATCTACCGGACATAAAGCGGCCATTGCCCAGCGGAGAGATCCTTTGCGCTCGTCATGTGTGCGGGCGAGGTCACTGCTGATCCGCCCTGACACGATCCTGCGCCGGCGTGTGACTTCTTCGAGGGCGGTATCCGGTTCAGCCGTTCGGCCGACCGGGATCGTACTTCCGGTCGATGATCTCATCGAAGCGGCCGGGAACCATACTCTGTCGTGAAGCGATACATGACGATTGGCATTGTGGTGTCCGTCGCTATACCGGTCCTGGCGGGCGGCGCGTTCGCCTCGGCCCAGGCCTCTGGGAGAACCTCCGCCTCAGACTCCGGCAGAGCCGGCGTGTCCTGGCGTGCCTGCGCGGACCAGCCAGGAGCCGAGTGCGGCGTGGTCGAAGTGCCGCTCGACTGGAACGCCCCATCGGGTGCCAAGATCAAGCTGTCAGTCGTGCGCCGCAAGGCCACGGATCCCTCGGCCCAGGTGGGCACCCTCTTCTACAACCCGGGCGGGCCGGGAGTGTCCGCCGCTCTGCTGGTGCGCGACTACGCCGCCGACACCTTCTCCGAAGAGCTACGCCGCCGCTTCGACATCATCGGCATAGACCCGCGTGGAGTGGGGGAAAGCATCCCGGCGCTGCGATGCGGCCGGCCCGTCCACAATCCTGAGATCAGCCAGTTCCCGATGGACAAGGCCGGATACGACCAGCTTGTCGACTGGAACGCGGCCACCGGCCGCAGTTGCCTCACCTCCACCGGACCGTTGCCGGCACACCTGGACACGGCGAACGTCGCGCGCGACTTCGACGCGGTGCGGGCCGCCCTCGGCGAGACGAAGATCAGTTTCTTCGGCAAATCCTACGGCAGCATGCTCGGGGCACAGTACGCCCGCCTGTTCCCCGGCAGGGTACGCACGATGGCACTGGACGGTGCCGTCGATCAGGCCATACCCGCATCACGGCTGGTCACCGACGCCGCAACGGCCGTGGAGGACTCCTTCGACCGGTTCACCGCCTGGTGCGACCGCACCGCGACGTGCGCCCTGCACGGTCGCGACGTCAGCCAGGTGTGGGACCGCCTGGTCACCGCGGCCGAGCGAGCGCCGATCGGCGTATCGGGCGGCCGGCCCCTGACCGCCGAGGAACTGCGCTACTCCGCATATGCCTTCCTCACCATGACTCCGGAGTTCGCGGGTGGTCTCGCAACCGCGATCACGCAGGCTGAGCAGGGCGACGCCCAACTCTTCGCGACCATGCGGGCCCAAGCGCTGGACGATCCGGTGAGCACAGCCGCCTACCGGTCGATCCTCTGCCAGGACATCGATCCCGGGATCCACAGCCTTGCCGACATGCGCAAACGTATGCGGCAGGTCCGCGGCGTAGCCCCTCATATGCTCGGCACGTCTGAATTCTGGGACATGACCGCGGGGTGTGTGGGCTGGCCGATCCCTCCGGCTCACTCGCGGCGTCAAAGTACGATCAGGAACGTGCCGCCGATTCTCGTGATCGGCAACACTCACGACCCCGCCACTCCACTCCGCTGGGCGCGCAGCCTTTCAGAACGCATTCAGGGCTCGGGACTGCTGATCAACGACGGCGACGGCCACACCGCATACCGGAGGTCCGCCTGCGCGACGGAGCGCATCGACACCTACCTGCTGACCGGCGCGTTGCCTGCCGCCGGATCGGTGTGCGTGCGATGAGGGCCCTCTGCGGCTCCATCGCCGACCGGCCGACGGCACCTGGCAGGCGTTGCTGATCCCGCTCCATGCCGAGCGGGGCCGGACCAGGCGGCGGCCAGGATCGCCAAGGACTCGTCGAGCATCCGCCCGCGCTGCCGGTCGCCGAGCTGCTCGCCGGTCTTGGACAGTTCGCCGCCGAACCGGTCGCTTCCGAGTCCGACGCCGAGGGTGAGACGGCCGTCGCTCAGCTGATCCAGTGTCGAGCCCGTAGCCGTCGTGAACGTCTGCGGGTGCGAGGGCCTGTCCGCTTGTGGCCACCCGGCCCTTCTGGGTGGACGGGCGGGGATGTGGCACTGATGCTGGTGGACAGTACTGTCGTGATCATCGGCCGACTGGGAGAGCCGTATGAAGACCCGTACCTGGACTCGCCGTGCCGCCGCTTCGGCCGTCGGCATGGCCGCCGTGCTGGTGCTGGGTATCACTCCTGCGCATGCGGATACCGTGATCCGCAAGCCGCAACAACCATCACCGCCAGGGGCCATGGTGCCGGCCGACGGCGAATCGGGTGCCAAGCGCCCGGTGTGACGCGCGGCGGTCCATTGTCCCCTGCCCGGCAGGACGGGGGACGTTCCATCTTCATAGCGGCAGGCAGACCGTGGCTCGTGGCGGTGGTCAGCGTTGCGCGCCCCTCCTTCGGGATCTCCATTGCCGTTTTGCCCTGGCCGCGCGTCTGTTCCTGCCCAAGCCACAGCCTCTCCGGAGCAACCCGCCCCAGGGCACACATTGAGTACGAGGTACTCAAGCCATGCCGGCCCCGCGCCCGCACGCTGGTCACATGAAGTCACACATTCTTCGCGCGGCAGCCGTCATCGCTCCCCTCCTCGCCCTCGGCACGACCACCGCCACCCCGGCATCCGCCGCGCCGTCGTCCACGGCCGTCTGGGCCGCGTCGAACGTCCAGCTCGTGAACTGGCAGACCGGTAAGTGCCTGACCATCGCCGGCGGCGTCAGCACCGAGAACAACGTCCACGCCGTCCAGTACACCTGCGACAGCCACCCCTCCCGCCGCTGGGACGTCTGGGGTTACTCCAGCGCGTACCTGCAGGTCAAGAACCGCCAGACCGGCAAATGCCTCACGATCGCCGGCGGCGTCAGCACCGAGAACAACATCGTCGCCCTCCAGTACACCTGCGACACCCACCCCTCGCGCTACTGGGCGCTTGGCAACCAGGTCGGCCAACACATCCAATTCCGGAACGTCCAGACCGGCAAATGCCTCACGATCGCCGGCGGCGTCAGCACCGAGAACAACATCGAGGCCGTCCAGTACACCTGCGACGGCCATCCCTCCCGCTTCTGGGAAATCCGCGACTACAACGGCTGAGCCCACACTTCCGGACCTATGCCGCGGTGCGGCAGGGCGATGATCGCCGGTCACACTTGCAGGCTCGGGAGAGCCCGCAAGTGTGACCTTGTCCGCTGGGCGTCCACGCCGCGACGCTCGGGCCGGAGTCAGAGCGGTGAAAGCTCACCCCTGGCGCCGACCCTTCATCCTCCGTGGAGTTGTCGGATCAGGGCCGAGAGGTCCAGCTGATGAGCGGCCACGGCCAGACCACCGATGAGCAGCCCGACAAATAGGGTCTCGCCCAGCACGTTGCGCGAGGTGGCGCCGATGGCCTGCATGACGGCGAACTCGGGGGTGCGCTCCACCACGCTGGTGCCAGTGGCAGCGGGCGGGGCCGGCGTGTTGTTCGAAGGCGGTCTTGGTGGTGTAGGCGGCGGCCGGGGAGCCGATCTCACGGATGGTGCCGACCGGGCCGTGGGTTGCGCAGCAGGCCAGGAACCTGATGATCGAGCTGGGGGACAGGGCGGAGGAGTTCAGATTCCTCATCCGCGATCGGGATACCACGTTCACCACGATGTTCGACGAAGCCTTCACGGCCGCAGGCATCCGCCATTTACGGCGCGTGCTGGCGACCTACGAGGCCCACTTCAATGAGCATCGCCCGCATCGCTCCCTGCGCCAGGCCGCTCCGCTGCGAGCCCTTCCGGATCCTGTTGAGGGCGACAGCAAGGTCATCCGACGTGACCGTCTCGGTGGACTGATCCACGAATACGTGCAGGTCGCACAGGGTAGCCGAGTTCTTGGCACCCACACCTGGAACGGCCCCGGTCCGCGTGGATGGACCGGGGCCGTTCGTCGTCGGCGGGCTTGGTCTGCCTCTCCTTGGGAGGCTGTGGGTCACAGGCTGCGGGCGGTGATGTCGCCGTTGG
>NZ_JBEXMW010000031.1:0-128154 GCF_040610775.1 Nonomuraea sp. NPDC003709
CACGGTGAAGCTGGATCTGGTGCCGACGGCGGGGCCGGTGGTCTGGGCGTAGCCGTTGACGCCGTCGAGCGCGAGCGCGCCCTCCAGCCAGCCGGCCGTCCACGAGGCCCCGCCCGACAGGGTTGCGGGCGTCCCCCTGCCCGACGAGTCGGCGGCCGTCAGGCCGGACTCCTCATCCAACGTCCAGTGGCCGACCAGCGTGGCAGCGCTGTTGACCAGGTCGGCGAGCTCATCGGCGAACATGGCGCGGCCGTAGACGCGGACCTCGTCGAGGTCGCCCGCCCAGTGGTCCGCCGCTGCGCCGTTGACCTTGCCGCGGCCGATGGTGAGGGGTCCGGCCGCGTTCCACGGCGAGGTGGCGGCGACCGTGGATTCGAGCCTGCCGTTGACGTAGAGGGAGATCTGGCGGGCGGCGGAGTCGTAGACGCCGGCCAGGTGGGTCCACTCGTTCAACCGGGGAGCGGCCCCGGACAGGGCGCGCACGGTCGTCGCGTTGTCGGCGTCCGTGCCCGCCAGCACCAGCGCCCACCGGTCGTCGGTCTTGCTGTACTGCAGCGAGACCGCGCCGGTCCTGCCGCCTTCCTGGGTGAGCGCGGTGGCGGAGGCGGTCGTGCCGGTCAGGCGGGCCCAGGCGGTGACGGTGAAGTTGCGGCTGGTGTCCGTGATGGGGCCGGAGGTCTGGGCGTAGGCGTTGGCCAGCTTCAGCCCCGCGCCGGTCCTGCCGGTCGTCCACGACGTCCCGTACAGGGTGGCGGGGTGCGCGCCGGTGGCGTCGGCGGTCACGCCGCCCTGGCCCTCGTTCATGGCCCAGTGGCCGTTCGGGCCCTTGCCGCTGTTGACGTTGAAGACGTAGGTGCGGATCGGGCCGAGCTGGCCTGCGCGGTCCTTGCTGCGTACCGACAGGACGTTGGGGCCGTCGTGGCGCGGGGTGAGCGCGATCGTGGCCGTGCCGTCGGCGGCGGGCGCGACCTCGGACTTCGGCGTGGTGTCGAGCCCGTAGACGTAGGCGGCCACGTCGGTGACGCCGTTGGGATCGAACGTGAACGTGCCGGCCAGGCCGACGCCGTCGTTCCAGCCCTCCTCGGTGTACTGGGGCGAGGTCACGACCGGCTCCCTGCCGGGGGCGGTGGCGTCCACGGTGGCCTCGCACCAGGGGCTCCAGGCGCTGTTGGCCTTGCCGTCCTCTGCCCGGACGCGCCAGCGGATCAGCGCGCCGTCCGCGTACAGGCTGACCGGGATCGTCGCGTAGTAGGCGGAGCCGGACGAACCCGTCGCGGTGACGTACTCGCCGGTCTTCGTCCCGGCGGCGTTGTACCACTCGAAGCGGCCCTTGACCGAGTTGTCGGTGTCCTTGAGCTTGGCCCACAGCTTGGGGGTGGCCGTGCTGATGACCGGCCGCTCGTCACCGGAGAGGCAGGGGCCGCCCGGGTCCGACCAGGCGTCGGCGGCCACCGGGTCGGACGGGATCGAGTTGTACTCGATCACCAGGCTCGGGTTGTTCTTGAACTTCTTCCAGGCGTACACGTCGGTCTCGCTGGTGGCCCGCAGACCGATCGTGACGTTGGGCCACTTCTTGGCGGCGGCGTCCACGACCTGCGAGGTGACGTCGAACTCGACGCCGCCGGGCAGGCAGGACGAGCCCCAGCCCTTGGCCACGTTCACCGTGGAGAGCAGCCTGACCCACGAGGGCTGCTTGTTCCAGGTCGTGGCCTTGCTGATGGTGTTGGTGGCCCAGGCCTCGACCTTGCGGGCGCTGCAGGAGTACGACCACGTCTCGTACGTGCGCAGCGTGGCCTTGATGATCTGCTTGCCGTGGATGGTCGAGCCGGTGTTCATCTGGAAGAACGTGCGGTTCTTCTGCGACTCGACGTGGCCGACGCGGGCGACGTCGCTGGAGTTGAGGTAGTTGGAGTTGGGCCAGTTGCTCCAGACCGCCGTCCAGGCGTTGCGGGCGGCCGAGAAGTACGGGTCGAGATAGACGGGGAACTTGGTGTTCGGGTCCGTCATCATCTTTCTGTCGGGCTTGAGCCGCAGTTGCTTGCCCGCCAGCTCCACGCCCATCGTCGCCTCGCGCGCCTCCGGGGAGCGGCCCTCCTTGAGCGCCTGCGGGCTCGTGATGCCCTTGGAGTCCCACATCTTCGGGGTGGGCGCGGTGAAGATCGTGCCCTCGTTCTTGTCGACGGCCTCGATGTTGCCCGCCTTGTCCGACTCGACCGACAGGCCGGAGGCCGACAGCGGGAACGTCAGCTCCGTCATGCTCTCCGCGGCGGCCCGCGATTTGACCACCAGGATGTGGGAGAAGCCGTCCACGTCCGCGGTGACCTGGAGGTCCACGCCCGGCATGACCTCGGGGTAGGTGGCGGTGTCGCCGTTCAGCGTGGGCTTGGGGAGCGTGCCCTGCCAGCCGAGCTCCAGGGACTTGGCGCCGCGCGACAGCTTGGCCAGCGGGGCGTTGCCGCCGCCGGAGAACCTCAGCCCGATCGCCGTCGCGGCCGGGCTGACCGAGCCGTCGGGGTTGAGGCGGAGCGTGGTGTCGACGGGGACCCAGCCGCCCGCCTGCCGGACGCGCACCGGGCGGACGTTCAGCTCCATGGAGAGCGTGCCGTCCGGTTTGGCGAAGACCTGGCGGGTCTCCGTACGCATCGATTCGATCTCCACCGGCCGGCCGGCGCTCCGAGCGGCCGCGACCGCGGCCTCCTCGGCCTTCGGCGGCTCCTGAACGGCCTTCGGTGGCTCCGGCACCTCGTCGGCCTGGGCGGCGACCGCCGGAGAGATGGTTAAGATCAGCGCCGCCGTGAGCAGCCCATGCACTACCCGCATACGTCATCGCCCGTGTTGAACAGGGGTTACGCGCGGAACAAGAGCTGCCCGGCGTCTCCACGATCTTCGGATGGACGATCGGATTTTCACCCGCCCCAGAACCGGGAGTCCAGGGTTTTGTTCATTCTGCTCGAAGATTTCTTCAGGGGCCGAATTTGCGTGTGAGGCCGAGGAGCTCGGGTTTGGCGGCTCTTGTGTGCCACTCGCGGTCGGGATCGGGCACCAGTCGGCGGGTCTTCAGGTCGAGCAGGCCGCTCACGTGGCTCACCTCGGCCGCCACGGTGCCGTCCACGCGCCGCAGGAGATGGTGCACCCGGTAGGTCTTCCCGCCGCTCCACTCCCAGTCGCAGGTGACGTCCACCTCGTCACCGCCGCGCAGCTCGCGGTGGTATTTGATGACGGTCTCGAGGTTGACGGGGCCGAGGCCGCTGTCGAGCAGTTCCTCGACCGACACCCCGGCGGCCCGGACGCAGGCGAAGCGGGCGTGGTCGGCGTACTGGATGTAGAAGCCGCCGTTGAGGTGGAGTTGCGGGTCGATCTCGTAGATGCGGACCTCGAGGCGGACGCTGAAGGGCTCAGTCACGGGGCTGTGCGTCATCGGGGGCTCCTTGTTCGGCCAGCCAGTGCAGCGAACGTTCGGTGAGATAGCGGCGACCGTCCTCGCGGACCTCCAGCCAGTCGCCGCGGGCCCAGCCGCCGGCGGCCTGGGGGGAGAAGCCGTGCTTGCGGAACAACGCGCTGGCTTCAGCCCTGGTCAGGCCATCGCGCCCCCATTCGGCGATGAGCGCTCGATGCCGGCTGTCTGCTGGGGGTTGAGCCGGATCGGCCGAGATCGCATCCGCCAGCGCCGCGAATCCGGCGCTGATCTGGCGTAGCGCCGCGGCTATCTGATCTTTCTGCGGCCATGGCTCCATGTCCATAGGTTAGCAATTGCTACCGATTGGTGAGCATTGTCGATGGCGATCGGCGAGTGTTACCGTCTTTCATGTGTAAGAAAAATATTACACATGACCAAAGACTCTGACCAGGGAGCATCGCCATGAAGGCTGTCCGCTACCACTCCTACGGCTCGCCCGACGTCATCAAGCTCCTGGACGTCGACAAACCCGCGATCGGCGACGATGACGTGCTGATCCGCGTCCGGGCGGCCTCCGTCAACGCGGGGGACTGGCACCTCCTGCGCGGCCTGCCCTACATCTTCAGGGCGCAGGCCGGGCTGACCCGCCCCAAGGCCCACCTGCTGGGCGGCGACCTGGCCGGGGAGGTCGTGGCGGCCGGCAGGAGCGTCACCGCGCTGCGGCCCGGCGATGAGGTGTACGGCTTCTGCCGTGGCGCGTTCGCCGAGTACGTGGCCGTTCCGGCGGAGGGGTTCGTGGTGCGGAAGCCCGCCGGGCTGACGTTCGAGGAGGCGGCGGCCGTGCCGGTGGCGGCCGTCACCGCGTTACAGGCTCTCCGTGACAAGGCGCAGGTCAGGGCCGGGCACAAGGTGCTGGTCAACGGCGCGGGGGGCGGGGTGGGGCCGTTCGCGGTGCAGATCGCCAAGGCCCTGGGCGCGGAGGTGACCGGCGTGTGCGGGCCCGGGAACGTGGAGATCGTACGCTCGATCGGGGCCGATCACGTCGTCGACTACACCAAGGAGGACTTCACGCGCAGCGGCGAGCGCTACGACGTCATCCTCGACAACGTGGCCAACCGCTCCCTGGCGGACTGCCGGCGCGTGCTCGCCCCTCAGGGGATCTATCTGCACAACAGCGGCGACAAGGGCGGGCGCTGGGTGGGGGTCATGACCCGCATCATCCACGTGATGGTGTCGTCCCTGTTCGTACGGCAGAGCCTGCTCGCCGGATACGTGGCCGACGAGAACACGGACGATCTCGTGGCCCTGCGCGACCTGCTCGAAGCGGGGAAGATCAGGCCGGTCATCGACCGGACGCACCCGCTGAGCGAGGTTCCCGAGGCGATCGGCTACATCGAGCGCGGCCACGCCCGGGGCAAGGTCGTCATCACCATGGCATGACGGCGGGATTGTCGGTGGCGGTTGAAAGGATCGGGCCCATGTCCGATCTCACCTCCGCGATCACCGGCTACTGGGACGCCGCCGCCCCCACCTTCGACGAGGAGCCGGACCACGGCCTGCGAGCCGACCGCACGCGTGCCGCCTGGGACCGCCGCCTGCGCGCCTGGGCCCCGCCCCACCCGGCCGACGTCCTCGACGTCGGCTGCGGCACCGGGTCCCTGTCCATGCTGCTGGCCGCGGCCGGGCACCGGGTGACCGGCGTGGACGTGGCGCCACGGATGATCGAGCAGGCCCGCGCCAAGCTGTCGTCCGCCGGGCTCGCGGGGCGGTTCCTGGTCGGCGACGCCGCCGCCCCGCCCACCGGCGACGACCGCTTTGACGTGGTGCTCTGCCGGCACCTGGTGTGGACCCTGCCCGACCCCGAGGCGGCGCTGCGCGAGTGGGCCGGCCGCCTGCGCCCGTCCGGCAGGCTCGTGCTCGTGGAGGGACGTTGGCGGGAGACCGGGCAACCCTATGTGGAGGGAGCCGGATCGCTGCCCTGGAACGGCGGTCTCGCCGCCGCTGACCTGGCCGCCGCCGTCCGCCCGCTGGTCGCCGACCTGCGCGTCGAGCCGCTCGGCGACGACACCGACCTTTGGGGCGGTCCCGTGCACGACGAGCGCTATGCGATCATCGCCCATGCCTGACAGAACGATCCGCGACACGGCCCTCTGTTACATCGTCCGCAATGACAAGCTGCTCGTGTTCCGCCACGTCGACCACAGCCCCGAGGAAGTGGGCGTGCAGGTGCCTGCGGGGGGCATCAGGGCAGGGGAGGACCCTCGGGACGCGGCGCTCAGGGAGGCGCGGGAGGAGACCGGGCTCCACGATTTCACCGTCGTGCGGAAACTCGGCGTGGCGGAGTATGACATAACCCCCTACCGCGCCGAGCTCCAGCGCCGCCACATCTTCCAGCTGGCCCTGCACGAAGAGACCCCGGATCGGTGGGCGAGCAGCGAGGACCATGACGGGAACGAGCCGCCCACGCGGTTCGAGTGCTTCTGGATCCCGCTGGAGCACGGCCACGTGCTGCAATCCGGCCAGGGGGCGCTCCTCCACCGCCTGTTCGAGCAGGACGCCGGATAATCGGTTGAGCGGGTTCCGGGCGGGCTGCGAGCATCGTGATCCGTGACGGACACCGAGGCCGGGCGCGATGCCGACGGCATGAGCGGCGGCACGTGCGTCTTCTGCCGGATCGTCGAAGGCACCGAGCCCTCACAGACGATCCACGAGGACGACCACACGATCGCTTTCCTCAACCTCGCCCAGGCCACCAAGGGGCACACGCTCGTCGTGCCGAGAGCGCATCACCGGGATCTGACGGACATCCCGCTCGACGAGGCGGCCCACGTCATGCGGGTTACTGTGGAGGTGGGGCGCCGGCTCACGGGGGCGCTGGGGGCGAAGGGGGTCAATCTGTGGCACGCGAGCGGTGAGACCGCCTGGCAGAGCGTCTTCCATTTCCACATTCACGTGGTCCCGCGCTACACGGACACGGATCTCACGCCTCCGTGGACGGAGATCGAGCATCCGGTCGAGTCGCTGCGGGGGTTGGGGGCGGAGATCCGCCGGTTCCGGTCAGCGCCCCGCCGCCTCTCCTGAAGCGGCGGGGCACTCACCCGTCAATCAGTTCTCGCCGAACTTCCCGGCCCCGGCGTCGTACCTGTCCATGCCATCGCCCACGCCGGCCAGGTCGATGCCCCCGTTGCCGGAAAGCAGGTCGTCGCCCGACTACATCTCGATCACGTTGCCGGAGCCGCCGATGGTGGCGGCCCCGTTCCCCGAGATGAGGTTGTCCCGCCCCGGCGCCAGGTTTGCCCGCATCGGCAGGCGCGTACGGTTCCGCAGCGTGTCGTCGCCCGGCCCGGTGACCGCCACGATCGACTCGATCTCGTCGGCCGGGCAGGCCACCCGGTTGGCGCTCTCCCGCCTGCACGGCGCGGACGCTTCGATCCTGTCGCCGGCGTTCGAAACGATCACCCAGCGGCCGGACAGGGACAGGTCGATGTTGTCGGACGCGTCGCCCCCGTAGACGTACAGTTCCGAACCGGACACGCTCACGTCGGTCGTGGCGTGCGCCGGCCCGGCGACGGCCAGCAGCGAGGCGGCCAGCGTGCCTCCCACGGCGAGCGCCCGCACGCCGTGTGCGCGCAGAGCGCTGATCCGCGGCCGCTTGCCGTTCCCCCGTGTACTCATCAATTCCCCCTGTGTTGGATGGCTCGCCCCGCGTGTCCGGGACCTTGGATGAGTACGGCGCCACGACGGCCGCGCTCCTGTGACGAAGCGGAGACACGTTCTGTGGTTTTGCCATGTTCGCCGAGGAGCCGGGCATAGGACAGGCCATAGCCTTGTTTTCAGGCGTCCGTCATAGCGAGCGTGGACGGAAGAGGGGCGTACGGTGCGCACACGCCCTCCGGCAACAAACGACTCCACACCTTCCACAACAGCACCGTTAGCCTCCATACCCCCGACAGCGGCATCACCAACCGCCACCACAATCTCCCAAGAAGAGCCTTGTCCTGCGGCTTTACCGGGTGGCCGGGCCGCGATGGGGTCGATCGACAGTTGCTTAGCTATATCGTTCGATATAGCATCCGAGCCATGATGCACGCGCGTCGCGGCCCCGAGCGGGGCCCCACCGGGCGCTTCTTCGGTCCTGGCGAGCTTCGCCTCGCCATCCTGGCCCTGATCGTCGAGCAGCCCGGTCACGGTTACGAGGTCATGGGCCGCCTCGCCGACCGCTTCAACGGCACCTACGAGCCCAGCGCCGGCTCCATCTACCCCACCCTCCAGCTGCTCGAGGACGAAGGACTCGTACGCGTCGAGCAGACGGACGGCCGCAAGGTCTACCACGTGACCGAGGACGGCAGGCGGGCGGCCGAGGAGCAGGCCGACGTGATCGAGCGGCTGTGGGGGCGGGCGGCCAGCAGGGGCGAGTGGGGGATGTTCCGCGAGCCCGAGGCCGCCGAGATCGTCGGGCCGGCGTTGCGCCTGGTCAAAGCCGCCGTGAAGGCGCTGGCCCACGCGCACGGCGACCCGGCCGTGGTCGAGCGCATCCAGGAGGTCTTCGTGGAGGCCCGCCGCAGGATCGAGGAGCTGGACACCAGGAGACGGCCATGGAAGGAGGCGCCATGAGGCGGAGCGTCGCACGACGGTTACTCGACCGGATGTTCCTCACCGGCGAGGTGGTCGAGGTCGAGGAGGTGACCGCCCGCATGCGGCGGGTCAGGATCGGGGGAGAGGCGCTCGCCGGCCTGGAATGGACGCCCGGCCAGCACGTACGCCTCTTCATCGGCGACGGCGGCGGCCTGCTGGGCGGCGTCCTGCGCACCTACTCGATCTGGCGGCACGACCCGGCCTGGGAGGCCCTCGACCTGATCGGCTACGACCACGGCGGCGACTCGCCGGGCGCCTCCTGGATCAGGACCGCCGAGCCCGGCATGGAGATCTCCTTCACCAGGCCGGACGGCAGTTTCGTCACGCAGGAAG
Source organism: Nonomuraea sp. NPDC003709 (assembly GCF_040610775.1). Taxonomy (NCBI): domain Bacteria; kingdom Bacillati; phylum Actinomycetota; class Actinomycetes; order Streptosporangiales; family Streptosporangiaceae; genus Nonomuraea; species Nonomuraea sp. NPDC003709. Next base: position 8,366 of record NZ_JBEXMW010000031.1, read on the forward strand.
CCCGTTACCACCTGTTCGCGGGCGAGGAGACGGCCTCGGTGGCGTTCGGCGCGATGTTGCGGGCGCTCCCGGAGGGCGTCGCGGCCTACGGCGCGGTGGAGGCCGAGGGGCCGGGCGACCATCTGGAGCTGCCCAAGGAGCTGGTCAAGGTGTGCCGGGGCGGCAAGCCGGCGGCCAGGTCGGAGGTCCTGGTCAACGCCGTCAGGGAGCTTGACCTGCCGGACGGGCCCGGCGTGGCCTACCTGGCCGGGGAGGCGCGCACGATCCAGGCCATCCGTGCCCATCTGGTCAACGAGCGCGGCTGGCAGCGCAGGGACGTCCGTACGAAGCCCTTCTGGACGCCCGGCAGAAAGGGGCTCGACTAGAGCGGTGCGACAGGCCCTCGTAGCGTGATAGTAATACCGGTATAGTTATTGGTAACGCATGCGAGGAGGGGCCGTGATCGAGCTGAAGAGTGCCGGAGAGATCGCCGCGATGCGGGAGGCGGGGCGGGTCGTCGCCGCCGTCCACGCCGCGGTGCGCGAGCGGGCCGCCGTCGGCGTCTCGCTGAAGGCGCTCGACGAGGTGGCCCGGACGGTCATCGAGGAGGCGAAGGCGGGAGCGTCGTTCCTCGGCTACCACCCGTCGTTCGGCGCGACCCCGTACCCGGGGGTGATCTGCACGTCCGTGAACGGGGTCATGCTGCACGGCCTGCCGAGCCCGTACCGGCTGCGTGACGGCGACCTGATCAGCGTCGACTGCGGCGCGTTCGTGGACGGGTGGCACGCCGACGGCACGGTCAGCTTCGCGGTCGGCGAGCAGCGCGCGGAGGACCTCAAGCTCATCAGGGTCGCCGAGGAGACGCTGGCCGCCGGCATCGAGGCGGCCGTGCCCGGCGGCCGGATGGGAGACATCGGCCACGCCATGTCCACGGTCGGGCGCGGCGCGGGATATGGCATGCAGAACGACTTCGGCGGCCACGGCATCGGGCGGGCCATGCACGAGTCGCCGTTCGTGCCCAACGAGGCCCGCGCGGGGCGCGGGATGCGACTGCGGCCCGGCCTGGTGATCGCGATCGAGCCGAGCCTGATGGCCGGGGGCGACGACGAGTACTACATGTCCGAGGACGGCTGGTCGGTGTGCTCGGGAGACGGCAGCAGGAGCGTGCACGTCGAGCACACGGTCGCCATCACCGCTGACGGCCCGGTCATCCTTACCGTGCCGTAGGCCCCCGCATCCCGAACGGGGCGAGCCGGTCGCGGATCCGGCGGGCGGGCTCATGCGGCACTTGACGCACCAGCGGCGCGAGCACCAGCGAGAAGTGCCGCGCCAACGAACGTGATCCCTGGGAGCCGAACACCGGCGACGCGTGGCAGAACACCAGCCCGACCAGCACCAGAGCACGCATCACGTCGAGTTCGGGGCGGTCGGAAGGGGCGGGTCGTTACGCATGGTCATGATCACCGCCCGTATGTACCAGTCTGAGGCCCCGAATGCGCCCGCGCCAAGGTCTGTGGCGAGGTGGGAAAAGGTACAGGAGTCACCACGGGGAAGCACTGCCACGTCAAGATCGACGATCTACATATCGGTTCGGCCATGCGCGCCATTTCGCCAGGTCAAGAGCGAAATTGTGGGCGTTTGTCGAAGTTGGGGGCCGGGGACATTCACTCTCGGCAGCTACGGAGAGTAGTGGACATGTACCAGAGAGGAATCGATATGTACAGACATGGGCTCGTTCTGGCCGGCCTCGTCGCCGGGATGGCTGTGTTCGGCGGCTCCGCGTTCGCGGCCACCACCGGCTTTCCGAAGGACCACGACGACAACAGGAAGATCCTGTTCGTCTGTGGCGACGACAACTACATCGCCGGTGGCGACATCAACAAGAACGAGAACAAGCTGCTGAACATCGAGACCGGCGACATCCTCGGCATCCTCAGCGCCCACAGCGAGGACGACAACCGGAAGTGCACGCTCGCTTAAGCAGTCTCCTCAGCGGTTGAGAAACGTAACCACGGGGCCCGCCTGTCAGGCCGGGCCCCTTGGTCTTGCTCAACCACTCGTCTGTGAGAGAAGCGCCCGCAGGGTCAAAAGTGAAAATTGTGGGCGTTTGTCGCAGTCGAGCGTCGGGGACATCTCCCTCCGACAGCTACGGAGAGTAGTTGAAATGCATCAGAGAGGAATCGACATGTACAGACATGGACTCGTTCTGGCCGGCCTCGTCGCCGGGATGGCCGTGTTCGGCGGCTCCGCGTTCGCGGCCACCACCGGTTTCCCGAAGGACCACGACGACAACAGGAAGATCCTGTTCGTCTGTGGCGACGACAACCTCATCGCCGGCGGCGACATCAACACGAACGAGAACAGCCTGCTGAGCGTCAAGACCGGCGACATCCTCGACATCCTCAGCCGTCACGACGAGAACGACAACCGGAAGTGCACGCTCGCCTAAGTAGTCTCTTCGGCGGTTGAGAAACGTGACCACGGGGCCCGCCCGCAGGGTCGGGCCTCACGGTCTCGCCCAGTCTCGTCTGTGAGAGAGGCCTCGCGCAGGTGGTCGGCCCGCACTTCGAATCCGCGTCCGTCACCCTACGCAGGGCCACTCGGAGGCGGTGGTTGCGAACACCGCGCCAGAACAGCGATGCCGCTACCGGACCTGCTCCTCGGCGGCCGATGCCGAGGGGCAGGTCCCCGTAGTCTCACCCTTCGTACGCGAACGACGCGTCGAAGGAGTTGCGGGCGATCCGGTCGAGCTGCTCGTCCGTCATCCCCAGCTCCCGCTGGAGCGCCGCGTAGTTGTCCTCGACGTAACCGCCGAAGTACGCGGGGTCGTCCGAGTTGACGGTCACGACGAGCCCTTCGTCCAGCATCGCGGGCAGGATGTGGTCACGCAGGGACGGCACGGCGCGCAGCCGTACGTTCGACAGCGGGCACACCGTCAGCGGGATCCGCTCGTCCCTGAGCCTGGCCACGAGCTGCGGGTCCTCCATGGCCCTGATCCCGTGGTCCACCCGCTCGACGCGCAGGATGTCCAGCGCCTCCCACACGTAGTCGGGACCGCCCTCCTCGCCCGCGTGCGCCACCCGGTGCAGCCCTTCGGCGGCCGCGATCTCGAAGACCCGCCTGAACAGCGACGGCGGGTAGCCCACCTCCGCCGAGTCCAGCCCCACCCCGATGAACGACTCCCGGTACGGCAGCGCCGCCCGCAGCACCTGCTCGGCCTCGTCCGCCCCCTGGTCACGCAGGAAACACAGGATCAGCGCGGCCGACACGCCGCCGTCCTTCAGGGCCGCCGACAGCCCGCCGAACACCACCTCCAGCGGCACACCCCGGCTCAGGTGCGCCTGCGGGTCGAAGAAGATCTCCGCGTGCCGCACGCCCTGCTCCTTGGCCCGTCGCAGGTAGGCGGCGGCGAGGTCGTAGAAGTCCTCCTCGGTGCGCAGGACCGCCATGTGCTCGTAGTAGAGGTCCAGGAAGGACTGCAGGTCGGTGAAGGAGTAGCGGGAGCGGATGGCGTCCACGTCGAAGGTCGGCAGGTCGATCCGGTTACGCCGGGCCAGCTCGACGACGAGCTCTGGCTCGAGGGTGCCTTCGATGTGCAGATGGAGCTCTGCTTTGGGACGCATGACCACGAGTAAACCCGACACCGCGAGGTCGGAGTATCGTGCGAACCTCTGAACTCTTGGGTTTTGAGCTGGCATAACATCAGATTTCATGAGGCTGTCGGACCTGCTCGCGCGCGACGACCTGCGGCTGACGCTTGTGACGGGTCACGAGGAGGTCGACCGCGAGATCCGGCGCGCGTACCCGACGGACCTGCCCGACCCCCGACGCTACCTGCAGTCCGGCGACCTCGTGCTCACCAGCGGCGTCTGGTACGGCGAGCCGGCCGACTGCGAGCGGTTCGCCGACGCGCTGTGGACCACCGACGCCGCCGGCCTGGTCGTGGGGCTGATCGTGCTGGGAGAGCTGCCCGAGGAGCTGGTCAAGGCGTGCGAACGGCGCCGGCTGCCGCTGCTCCTGGCCGCTCCCGACCAGTCGTTCGGCGTGATCACGCAGGTCGTGACGGCCGAGGGGTTCGCGGCCGAGCAGCGCAGGGCCGAACGGGTGAGGGCGCAGACGCTGCTCGACGTGCTGGGTCACATCCCGCCGGGCGAGGTCTCCGCGCACCTGCGACTGCTCGGCGCCGACCCTGGCCTGCCGACCGCCGCCATGGCGGTCACGCGGACGGGACCGGTGAATGACGACTACGACCTGCCCGAGGTCCTGCACGAGGGCCTGGCCAGGAGGGGCCGGCACCTGATCGTCGGCGGCACCTCGCAGGAGGCGATCGTGCTGGTCAACGGCCGGGCGTCGCGCAAGAGCCTGGCCGACGAGCTGCGCGGCCTGGTGGCGGAGCGCCCCGGGCTGAGCATCGCCGCCGGGATCAGCGAGATGGCGGCCAGCGTGTCGCAGCTCGGCGAGGCGCTGGAGACGGCCAGACGGGGCATGGAGTCCGCGCGGGGCGGCCCGGGGCCGGTGTCGATCATGTCGGTGGCCGACATCGACAGCTTCGACCTGCTGATGGCCGCGCTGCCGGCCAGCGTGCGCCGGTCCTTCCGCGATCACCTGCTGGGGCCGGTGGAGGAGTACGACGCGCGGCACGGCTCCGAGCTGCTGCGCACGCTCGACATCTTCCTGGAGACGTGCGGTTCCTGGCAGCGCACCGCCGACGAGCTGTACGTGCACGTCAACACGTTGCGCTACCGCATGCAGCGGATCGAGGAGCTGACCGGGCGGCGCATGTCGTCGATGCGCGACCGTACCGACCTCTACCTGGCGCTGCGGTCAGGGAGAGACGGGCAGGCGGCCCGCGACGACGCGGCCCCGTGAGACCACGGCCACGATGTTCTCCGTGGCCAGGTCCTCGATGCGCTCCCACGGACGCCCGCGCAGCACGACGAAGTCGGCGCCCAGCCCCGGCGCGATCCGCCCCACGGGCATGCCGATCGAGTCGGCCGCGTCGGAGGTGGCCGCCCGCAGCGCGGACTCGGCGTCCATGCCGAGCACCCGCGTCATGTGGACGACCTCGGCGAACTGGTCGCCGAACTGCACGTGGTGGCCGTTGGCGTCGGTGCCGAGCACGAACCGCACGCCCAGCGCGGCGGCCTGGGCCAGCAGCACGTCGCGCCGGGCGATCAGCTCGGCGGCCTTGGCGCTGGCCTCGGGCGTGACGGGGACGCGGCCCTCGGCGATGGCCTCGTTGATCAGCAGCGTCGGCGCGACGGGCGTGCCCCGGGCGGCCAGCGTCTCGGCCAGGTCCTTGCTCATGAGCGTGCCGTGCTCGATCGAGTCGACACCCTCCTCGACGGCCACGCGGATGCCGTCCTCGGAGTGGGCGTGCGAGGCCACCAGCATGCCGAGCGCGTGCGCCTCGTCGACGACCGCCCTGATCTCGTCGCGGGTGTAGTTGCGCCAGGCGTTCTTGTCGCCGATCGACAGCACGCCGCCGCTGGTCGTGAGCTTGATGCCGTCCATGCCGGCGCGGGCCCAGGCGCGTACGAGCTTGCGGCACTCGTCGGGGCCGTCCGCCGTGGGCTTGCGCACGGGGAACGCGGGCGGCACGAACAGGTCGTTGTGCCCGGCCGTCATCCCCACCACGCCGTGCACCTGGACGCGCGGCCCGGGCAGCACCCCGGCGTCGAACACCCGGCGCAGCGCGATCTGAGCCTCGTCGCCCGCCAGGTCGCGCAGGGTCGTCACGCCGTGCCGCATGGCCCGCTGGGCGTGGGCGGCGCCGTGCAGCACCTGCTCGTCCCGGGTGGTCACCAGCGGCCAGGTCGCGAAGTCCGGCGGGTCGCCTGGGCCCGCGTAGCCGACCAGGTGCACGTGCGTGTCGACCAGGCCGGGGAGCACGCACAGACCGTCGTGGCCGGGCACGACGTCCGGCTGCACGCTGATGATCCGGTCCGGCTCCCAGCTCAGATCGACTGGGCCGCGATATTCGGTACCGTCCCAAAGGGGGATTCCGTCGAGTCTCATTTCAGGCTCGACGCTACCGGAGCCGCCGGGTGGCTGGAGGGATCTACGGTCCTCGGATGGTGCTCTCGTAGGGACCTACAGGGCTCGCCAGCGGTTTTCCCGCGTTCTCCCTGCGTGACGGCTTCCGGTGCCCGGGCGTCCAAAACCACCGTCACACGATGGTAATAATCAATGGATACCGTCCTGACCTGCACGTTCACCCGCCGCTCAAGGATGAATTATGGCTATTTCCCTCGATCGCCGCGCGTTCCTGCGGACAACAGGTCTGGCCGGTCTGGCGCTCGGCCTGGCCGCCTGCGGCGAGACCACGGCCGCCGGCGGCGGCGGAGAAACGAGCGGGCTGGGCTCGGTCAAGCTCCAGCTCTCCTGGAAGAAGAACGTCGAGTTCGCCGGCGAGTACTTCGCGGACACCAAGGGTTACTTCAAGGCCGCCGGGTTCTCGCAGGTCGAGCTCCTGTCGGGCGGCGGCTCCGGCACCTCGGTCGAGTCGGGCCTGGCCACGGGCCGCTGCTGGGCGGGCCTGTCCGCGCCCACGATCACCGCCCCGGCCGTCCTGCAGGGCGCCCAGCTGAAGATCGTCGGCGCGACCTTCCAGAAGAACCCGTTCGCGATCGTCTCGCTCAACAAGAACCCGATCAAGGACGCCAAGGACCTCGTCGGCAAGAAGATCGGCGTCCAGGACTCCAACGAGCTGGTCTGGAACGCGCTGCTCAAGGCCAACAACCTCGACCCGTCGAGCGTGACCCGCGTGCCGTTCCAGTCGGACCCCTCGATGCTCACCTCCGGGCAGCTCGACGGTTACGTCGGCTACGTCACCAGCGGTCCCGTACGGCTGCGGATGCAGGGCCACGACCCCGCCTACCTGCTGTTCGCCGACGCCGGCCTGCCGCTGGTCGCCGAGACGTTCACGGTGACGCAGGAGACGATCGACAAGGAGCGCGACAAGCTCAAGGCGTTCCTGACCGCCGAGATCAAGGGCTGGAGGGACGCCGTCGCCGACCCGGCCAAGTCCGCCGAGCTGGCCGCCACCGTCTACGGCAAGGACCAGAACCTCGACGTCAAGGAGCAGACCGAGGAGGCCAAGATGCAGAACGAGCTCGTGGTCACCCCCGACGTCAAGGCCAACGGCCTGTTCACGATGACGCCGGAGCTGATCGAGCAGAACATCGCCTCGCTCGCCAAGGCCGGCCTGACCATCAAGGCCGAGCAGCTCTTCGACCTGACGATCCTGGACGAGATCTACAAGGCCGACCCGAGCCTGAAGCTGTCATGACGGGGATCAGCATCGCGGGGCTGAGCAAGTCCTTCGGCAAGGGAGTGACCGCGCTCCAGGGCGTCGACATCCAGACGCCGAAGGGCTCGTTCCTGTCGCTGCTCGGTCCCTCCGGCTGCGGCAAGTCCACGGTGCTGCGCATCCTCGCCGGGCTGGAGGAGCCCACGTCGGGCGAGATCCGGGTGAACGGCGAGACACCCGAGGAGCTGCGCAGGAGCCACCACCTCGGCATCGCCTTCCAGGACTCCGCGCTGCTGCCCTGGCGCAGCGTCGCGGCCAACATCCGGCTGCCGCTGGAGGTCGCCGGGCTCAAGCCGGAGCCCGGCGTGATCGAGGACCTGATCAAGCTGGTCGGGCTGGAGGGGTTCGAGAAGGCCCGGCCCGCCGAGCTGTCCGGCGGCATGCGGCAGCGCGTGTCCATCGCCCGCGCGCTGGTGGTCAAGCCCAGCGTGCTGCTGCTCGACGAGCCGTTCGGCGCGCTGGACGACATGACCAGGCAGCGGCTCAACCTGGAGCTGTTGCGCATCTGGACCGAGAAGCCCGCCACGACGCTCATGGTCACCCACGGCATCGGCGAGGCCATCTTCCTCTCGGACGTGGTCGCCGTCATGAGCCCGCGCCCGGGGCGGGTCATCGAGATGGTGGAGATCGGGCTGCCCCGGCCCCGCACCCCCGAGATGATGCGTACGCCCGAGTTCCACGCGATCCACGACCACCTCAGCGACCTGCTGTTCGGGCACGGCGCATGAGGCGCGTCCAGGGGCTGCTCGGTGTCGTCGCGCTCGTCGCGCTGTGGTGGCTGCTCGCCGTCACCGTGTTCGCCGGCGGCGGCGCGGTGCCCACCCCGTGGGCGGTGCTGGCCGCCATGGGCGCCGACGGCTGGGCCTTCTACGGCCCGAACGTCTCGGCCACGCTCGGCGCGGCGGTCCAGGGCTTCCTGTGGGGCAACGGGCTGGCCATCGGCGTGGCGCTGCTGGTGCTGCTCGTGCCCCGGCTGGAGGCCGTCGCCACCCAGCTCGCCGTCATCAGCTACTGCATCCCGCTGCTCGCCATCGGCCCCATCGTGCTGGTGGTCTTCGGCGGCGACGCCACCGTGGTCTTCCTCGCCGCCATCTCCGTCTTCTTCACCACGCTCATCGGCGCCCTGCTCGGGCTGCGCTCGGCCGACCGGGCCAGCCTGGACGTCGTCACCGTGTACGGCGGCGGCCGGCTGGCCAGGCTCCGCTACGTGCAGATCATCTCCGCCCTGCCCAGCACGTTCGCGGGCCTGAAGATCTCCGCACCCTCCGCGCTGCTCGGCGCGATCATCGGCGAGTACCTCGGCAGCAACGACTCCGGGCTGGGCGTCTCCCTGATGATCTCCCAGCAGCAGTTCCAGGTGCCGCGCACGTGGGGGCTCGCGCTCGTGTCCGGGCTGATCGCCGGGCTCGGGTACGCGATCGTCGCCCTTCTCGCGCGCGTGGTCACCCCCTGGTCGAGAGGCGAATCACAGTGATCGGCCGCACCGTGCTGAGGATCGTCGGGCCGCTGGTTCCCTCCGTGGTCATCGTCGTGGCCGCGTGGTGGGTGGCCCTGGAGGCGTTCGGGATCAGCCCGCTCGTCGGCAAGCGCCCGCCGCAGGTCTGGGAGTACCTGACCTCGTCGGCCGCCCACCGCGAGGCCGTGTTCGGCGCGCTGGGCATCACGATCAGGGACGCGGCCATCGGGTTCGCCACCGGGATGATCGCCGCCATGGTCGTGGCGGTCGCGTTCGTGCTGTTCAGGACCGTCGAGCAGACGTTCATGCCGGTCGCGATGCTGCTGCGGTCGGTGCCGCTCGTGGTGATGACGCCGCTGATCACCCTGATCTTCGGCCGCGACCTGCTGGGCGTGGCCGTGATCGGCGGCATCGTGGTCTTCTTCCCCGCGCTGGTGAACATCGCCTTCGGGCTGCGCTCCGCCTCGCCGCAGGCCACCGACCTGATCATGGCGTACGGCGGGACGCGCCTGACCGTCCTGCGCAAGGTGGCCGTGCCGACCGCGATGCCCTCCGTCTTCGCCTCGGCCCGGATCTCCGTGCCCGCCTCGATCATCGGGGCGCTCATCGCGGAGTGGCTGGCCACCGGGCGGGGGATCGGCGCCGAGATCCTGCGGGCGATCGGCGGCTTCCGCTACGACGAGGTGTGGGCGGACATCGTGGTGGTCACCGCCGTGTCGATCCTGGCGTACGCGGTCGTCGGCGTGGTCGAGTCACTGGTCCTGGCCCGCTTCTCCGACCGCTCGTAAGCGGGGAGTTTGCGGGCCCGGCCGCGGCCCTGTGTGCGGGGGAGACGCGGCCGGACCCGCTCGGAAGGGAGCGCGTGGGCGTGCGGTGGGATACCGGCGGGTGTGGCCGGTGGAGGCCCGACGCTCCCGTGGCTCAGTGGGTGGCGAGGACCTGGGTCCAGGTTGGTCCCTTGGCGTTGTGCCCGACACCGATGTGGGTGAAGGAGCAGTTGAGGATGTTGGCCCGGTTTCCTGAGCTCTTGAGCCAGCCGCTCATCACGGAGGCCGCGGTGGGCTGGCCCATGGCGATGTTCTCGGCGGCTGAGCTGAAGGAGAAGCCGGCGGCCCTGATGCGCCGGTCGAACGTGCGGCCGTCGCGTGAGTCGTGCGAGAAGTAGTTGTTCTCCCCCATGTCGGCCGAATGGCGTTCGGCGGCGAGGTGCAGCCTGGGGTCGTGGATGAGGGGGCGGCAGCCCTTCTTCGCCCTGGCCCTGTTCGTGATCTTGACGACCTCCGTCTCGATCGAGGACGCGAAGCCGCCGCCCGACGCGCATGACAGCGTCACGGGGCGCGACCGGCTGCTGCGCCCCTTCGAGTCGACCGCGACCACGTAGTAGCTGCGCGGGGTGGGGGAGCACCGCACTCCTGCGGTGATCCGTCCGGTGCCGACCGTCTTCGAGCCGCTCTTGAGGACCCGGTCGGGGCCCGGCGCGACGACCTGGATGCGCACCCTGAGCCGGGCCTGGTCGGTGCAGCCCGTCCTGGTTGCGGTGCCCTGGACCACGCCCCTGGTCGCGACCGGCTTGGCCGCGACCACGCGGCACGCCTGCACCGAGGCCGCCTGAGTGGCCGCTTGCGCGGCGGTCGCGGGGAAACTCAACGCCGCCAGACTCCCGAGGCAGGCGAGTGCCTGGAGCTGTCCGCGCATTCTTTCCTCCGGTTCAGGGCTCGACATTGCGTCGAACCCGCATTCTGGCGCTCCCAAGTTGGCCATGTACGGAAATTTCAGACCTAACTTGGAGCTCCAAGTGGCCGAATCGTGATCCAGCCCTCTCGATCCCGGTAAACCACAGCGGCCCCCTGAGCGTCAGAGGGCCGCGCGGTTCCAGGCGATTTCAGGTGATGGCTAGCACTGCACGGGCTTCAGCCAGGAGCATTCGAGGTCGCCCGCCTCGCCCTGCTCCGTGGCGCGGAGCTGCGTGGCGTCGGCGGTCGCGGTGGCACGCGTGAACTGGGCGAGCCGGATGGCGATCTTGTCCTCGATGTCCTTGGGGGAGCCGGACAGGTACTGGTTCAGCATGATCGAGAAGATCAGCGGCTCGCCCTCGGCGCTCGTGACGTACCCGGACAGCGAGGTCACCCCCGTCAGCGAGCCCGTCTTGGCGTGGACGTTGTTCGCGGCCGGCGTGTTCCGCATCCGGCTGCGCAGGGTGCCGCCCACGAAGCGCTCGGCGTTGCCCGCGATGGGCAGGGACTCGTACCAGGTGGTGAACCAGGGCTTGCTCCGCACCGCCGTCAGCAGCTGCACGATCGAGCCCGGCGAGAAGCCGTCGCGGCGCGACAGGCCGGAGCCGTCCCGCATGTTGATCACCTGCACCCCGTTCGCCTTGGCGAAGTCGGTGCTGACCTTGAGCCCGGCCGACCACGTGCCCTGGTTCGCGACCTTGCGGCCCATGGCCTTGGTGAGGATCTCGGCGTGGATGTTGTTGCTCAGCTTCAGGAACGGGACCAGCAGCTCGCCCAGCGTCATCGACTGGTGCCCGGCCAGCTCCTTGGCCTCGGCCGGGGCCGCGCCCGTGACGGTCGGCCCGAGCACCTTGACGCCGTGCTTGGTCAGCGACGCGCGGAACAGCGACGCGACGTACGCCGTGGGGTCGTCCACGGCCACCCACTCCTGGTACGGGTCCTTCACCGTGCCGGTGATCACGACGGTGCGGCTGTTGTGTTGCCGCTCGATGAGCACGTCGGTCTCCGAGCCCACCGTGGCCTTGTTGACGATCTTCAGGTAGCCGGTCTCCGGGGTGGTGGACACCTTGACCTGGTCGCCGTCAGCGGCCACGGAGACGATCACCGAGCCGGCGTCGTAGTCCCTGTCGGGCGAGGCGGTCAGCGCGGAGATGGGCGCCGCGTAGTAGGCGGTCTCGTCGTCCCACGACCAGTCGTTGCCGAGCCGCTGCGAGTCGAACCAGGTGTCGTCGGTCACCAGCTTGCCCGTCACGACCTTGACGCCCGCGGCGGCGACCTTGGCGGCCAGCGCGTCGTAGTCGTCGGCCAGCATGGTCGGGTCGCCGGTCCCGCGCAGCACCAGGTCCCCGGCCAGCAGCGACCCGGCCTTGCGGCCCGAGGAGAGCACGGTGGTGGAGAAGCGGTAGTCGAGCCCGAGGGTCTCGGCGGCCGCGGCGGAGGTGAACAGCTTGGTGTTGGAGGCGGGGGTCAGGAGCTTGCCCGCGTCCGTGGCGTACAGCTCCTCGCCGGTGGCGGCGCTCTTGACGACCACGCCCGCTCTGGCGATCGTGAGCCGGGAGTCGCTGAGGATCTTGTTGATGTCCTGGTTGAGGTCCGCCACGCCGGCGGAGGGCTCCAGGGCGACGGCTGGGGAGGAAGGGCTGGACGCCCACGCGAGGGCCGCGACGAGCGTGCCCGCGACGAGGGATGCTGAGGTGCGCCGCATGGGGGGTCTCCAAATGAATGGGGAATCGCCACGCCAGCGTGGATCATCACAAGCCAGCTGTAATCCGCAAATATCCGTATTTGTCGGGCGACTCTGGGCGGACGCGTCAGAAGGACGGCTGGCCCGAGCTCACCATGAAACCGCAGTCGCCGAACGAGATCTCGTCACCCGACCGCACCCGCGCCGGCCCCACCAGCCGCCACCCGTTGAGCCGGGTGCCGTTGAGCGAGCCGAGGTCCACCAGCATCCACTCGCCGTCGTCCTCGCGGCGCAGCTCGGCGTGGACGCGGGAGACGGTTAAGTCCGACAGGACGAGGTCGCACGCCGACCCGCGCCCCACCACGTAACGCAGCCGGTCGTCGTCGGGCAGCGCCAGCTTGGGCAGCCGGGGTCGCCGCCACGCGGACTGCACCCGGGTGGTGAACTCGGAGACCGACGCGACGGCGTCGGTCAGCCGCTGCCTGATCGTCGGCTTGCGCGGCAGGTCCGCGACCAGCTTGTCGAGCTCGTGCCGGTTCTGCGCGCGCAGCGCCTGGTCAACCCGGCCTACGAACGTGTCGTGGGAGATCCGGCCCTCCACGGCCTGGTCCCTGAGCTCCCCGATCGCGCGGTCGCGTTCCCCGTCTGATGCGCGAAAAGGCGGCTGCGTCGAGCTCATGTAGCGAGTATCGGACCGAAGGGCGCTCGCTGTCCAGAAAACACGGATCGCTTGCGATGGGCATACTCAGTATGCATACTCAGTATCCATGTCGATACGACACGGACTGCTCGCGTTGCTGAGCAGCGGACCGCGTTACGGCTATCAGCTCAGGGTTGAGTTCGAGACGTCCACAGGGGCGACCTGGCCGCTGAACATCGGCCAGGTCTATACGACGCTCTCCCGGCTTGAGCGCGATGGCCTGGTGGCCCCAGGGGGAGCCGACGAGCAGGGCCGCGCGGTCTACACGATCACCGAGGCCGGTCGGGAGGAGCTGGAGCGATGGTTCAGCACCCCCGTCGCCCAGTCCGACCGGCCTCGGGACGAGCTGGCCATCAAGATCGCGATGGCCGTGGCCGGTGGCCTGGACGTGGCCGAGGTCATCCAGACCCAGCGCGTGGCCACCATGCGCGGGCTGCAGGAGCTGACCCGGGCCAAACGGGCCGCGGCAGGTGGGTTCGCACAGCGGCTGGTCCTCGACTCGCTGATTTTCAAGGCCGAGGCGGAGCAGCGCTGGCTGGACCACTGCGAGGCCGTTTCCAAGCAGATGTCCAAGGAGCAAGAGCGATGACTGTGGTGAGTTTGCGGGACGTGACCCGCGAGCACGGCCAGGTGCAGGCCCTGAAGGGCGTGAGCCTGGAGGTGGCGGCGGGGGAGCTGGTCGCGGTCATGGGCCCGTCGGGCTCGGGCAAGTCGACCTTGCTCAACGTGGCGGGCGGTCTCGACCGGCCCACCTCGGGGACCGTGACCATCGAGGGCGAGGACCTGACCAGGGTGAAGGACCTGGCCGCGCTCAGGCGCACCAGCGTCGGGTACGTCTTCCAGGACCTGAACCTGATCCCGTCCCTGACGGCCGCCGAGAACGTGATGCTGCCGAGGGAACTCGACGGCGTGCGCTCCGGGACCGCCCGCGAGGAGGCGCTGGCCGTGCTCGCCGAGGTGGGGGCCGGGGAGGTCGCCGGCCGTTTCCCCGAGGAGCTGTCCGGCGGGCAGCGCCAGCGCGTGGCCATCGCCAGGGCGCTGGTCGGCGAGCGGCGGCTGCTGCTGGCCGACGAGCCGACCGGCGCGCTCGACACCGCCACCGGGGACGAGATCCTGCAGCTGCTGCGCACCCGTTGCGACGCCGGCGCGGCGGTCCTGCTGGTCACCCACGAACCGCGCTACGCGGGCTGGGCCGACCGGGTGGTCTACCTGCGTGACGGCGTGATCGTGGAGTCGAGCGCCGTGCGGCTGGAGAGCGCCCGATGAGCGCGTTCCGCGCCGCGCTGCGCATCTCCCGTAGGGACGCCCTGCGTTTCAAGGGCCGGACCGCGCTGATCATGGTGATGATCGGCCTGCCCGTCCTGGTCATCACGGCGGTGCTCACCGGCGCCGCCACCACGGACATCACCGCCCGCGACAAGCTGGACTCGGCGTTGGGGGCGGCCGACGCCCGCATCGCCACGAGTCCGTACCGCACCCCGGTCGAGCAGAGCGCGGACGGGGAGATCACCAATCTGCGCGAAGCGTCGCGTCCCCAGCAGCCGTGGACGCCCGCCGAGATCGGCACGCTGCTCCAGGGCCGCCTGCTCCGCTACCAGGCGAACGTCGTGGAGGCCCGCCTGGCGGACGGCTACAGCCGGGTCGACGTGTTCGAGGCCGATCTGCGCGACCCCTTGACCAGGGGGATGCGCCGCCTGGTCGAGGGCAGGTTCGCCGCCGCACCCGGTGAGGTCGCCGTGTCCCCCGCGCTGATCGACAGCGGGGTCCGGATCGGCGACACGATCAAGACGTGGCGGCCGGACCGCACCGTGCGGGTGGTCGGGGTCGCCGAGCACCCGAACCGGCCCGGCCTGCGCGAGATGCTCGCCCTGCCGGAAGGGCTGCTCCCGCACCAGAACGACGGCAACGACAGCGGCTGGCTCATCGACACCGCCGCCCCCGTGCAGCAGCCGGACGTGCAGAGGCTCAACAAGGTGGGCCTGGGCGTCAAGTCCCGGTTCCTGATCGAGCGCTCCGGCGCCGGCGACTCCGGGCCCCGGGACCTGCACGGGCTGGTCGAGCTGGGTGTCGGCGTCGTGCTCATCGTGACCGAGACCGTCCTGCTCGCGGGCCCCGCCTTCGCGGTCGGGCTGCGCCGCAGGCGCAGGGAGCTCGCCGTGATCGCCGCGCAGGGCGGCTCCGGGCGGCACCTCAAGACCATCGTGCTGGCCGACGGCCTGGTGCTCGGCGGCGCGGCGGCCCTGCTGGGCGCCGCCCTGGGTATCGGCGCCGGGCTGCTGGGGGAGTGGCTCGCGGCTCGCTGGCTGGACTGGACGCACGGTCCGGCGGACGTGCCGTGGGCGCAGGTGCTCGGCGTGGCCGCACTGGGCGTGGTGAGCGCGCTGACCGCGGCCATCGTGCCCGCGATCCAGGCGAGCCGGCAGAGCCCCGTGCACGTGCTGGCCGGGCGTGCCGCCGTGGACACGTCCGGCCGCGCGGGCCGTCCCGTGCTCGGGGCCGCGCTGGTGCTGCTCGGGCTGGCCGCGACGGGGGTCGCCCTGCACCGGGGCCTGCTGTCGGTCGCGCTGGCCTCGATGCCGGTAGTGTTCGGGCTGGTCGCGCTGATGCCGTGGCTGGTCCAGGCCACGGGGCGGCTCGCCGGGCGGCTGCCGCTCCCGCTGCGCCTGTCCGTGCGCGACGCCTCCCGCCACCGTGTCCGTACGGCCTCCGCCACCGCCGCGGTCATGGCGGCCACGATGGGAGCCGTCACGCTGGGCATCGGCCTCAACAGCGACTATGTCGACCAGGAGGCGAAACGCAACTCGATCGTCCCCACGGACACCATGGTGATCGGTGCCTGGAAGGCGGACGATCAGGGGTGGGCGCGGGTGCGGGAGCTCGTGCAGCAGAAGCTGCCGGGGGCGAGCCTGGTCAACGGGCTGAACGTGATGGACGCGCGGGGCGAGCCCCTCAGTCTGAGCGTCGCCCTGCCGGAGGACTGCCCGTCCCCGTGCGACCCCCGCGACCATGACTACGGCTCCGCGCAGGTGGCCGACGAGGAGGTGCTCGCCTTCCTCCAGAAACGCAGGGATCCGCAGGCGGCGGCGGCACTGGCGGCGGGCAAGGCCGTGGCGTTCAGCCCGGGCGCCGTGCGCGACGGCGTGATCAGGATCGGGGTCGAGGACTGGGACGGGAAGCCGGTCACGACCCTCCGGGTTCCCGCCGTGGCGGCGGCGCCGGCCGACGTCGGTCAGACAGGCGTGCTGATCCCGCCGTCCGTGCTGACCCAGGCGGGGTTCAAGGTGGCGCAGCGGACCTTCTACGCGGCGTACACAGATATCGACGATCAGCGGCTGACCACCGAGATCAGGGTCATCGTCGGAGATCAGGCCTACGCCATCGCGGAGCGGGGCAACGCCCAGAGCCGCTTCGTCACCCTGATGATCCTGCTCGTGGCCGCGCTGGTCCTGGTGCTCGGCGGCACGTTCGCGGCCACCGGGCTGGCCGCCGCCGACATGCGCCCGGACCTCGACACCCTGTCCGCGGTCGGCGGGACGGCGCGGGTCCGCAGGCTCGTGGTGGCGGCCCAGGCGGCCTACATCTCCGGCCTCGGCGCCCTGGTGGGCCTGGCGGCGGGCACCGTCAGCGGCATCGCGCTGACCTGGCCGCTGACCCGGAGGGCTTACGGGACCATGGACCTGTTCAACCCGGGAGCCACGACGATCGCCCTCCCCTGGCTCTTCCTGGCCGGGGTCGTGGTGGGGCTGCCCCTGCTGGCGGCGCTGACGGCGGGGTCGTTCACACGGACGCGTCTGGTGCCGGCGCGCCGGGTGGCGTGAGGCGGTACTTCAGCGTCATCAGCACCGACAGGAAGATGATCAGTGCCGGGACCGCGGTCTGCCCGATCAGGACCGCGGTCACCGCGCTGTCCGGCTGCTCGACCGGCCTGCTCGGCTCGGACTCGATGAAGCCGCCGATCGACAGGATCACCCCGAAGATCAGCGCGCCGAACGCGCTGACGCCGCTCTCGATGGCCGTCCACAGCCCGGTCAGCACGCCCGCCCGCCGCTTGCCGGTCTCGGCCGCGTCCGCCGCGATCACGTCCGCCAGCATCGAGAACTGCAGCAGCTGCACCCCCGCGTAGCCGACGCCGACCACCAGGATCGTCACATGCGCCCACACGATGCCGAGGACCGGCGTGGCCAGGGCAGCCGTCGTGCCGCCGGCGTACAGGAGCGCCGCCAGGATCATCGCGCCCCGCTTGTCGAAGCGCTTGGCCAGGCGTACCCACAGCGGCATCGTCAGCAGGATCGGGCCGACCAGCGCGGCGAAGAGCGTCTGCGTGGCCTTCGGCGAGCCGAGCGTGTACGCGGCGAAGTACGGCGCGGCGGCCAGCATCATGCTCACGGCGAGCATCTGCGTGCAGGCCAGCATGGTCAGCCACAGGAACGGCCGGTTGCCCTTGATCGCGGCGAACTGCTCGCGCCACCCTCCCCGGTCCGCCTCCGGCGCGCCGGTCATGGGCGCGCGGGCCGTGCCGAAGAAGGAGCCCAGCATGGCGAGGAGCAGGATGACCGCGATCACCGTGGCCATCAGCCGGTAGCTGTCCAGCGTGCCGTGCTCGCCCTGGCTCGTGACGATGGCCGGGGCGAGCACGCCGCTGACCGCGGTGGCCGCGCCGATGAAGATCATGCGCCACTGCAGCAGCGAGGTGCGCTCGTGGTAGTCGTGGGTCATCTCGCCGGGCATCGCCTTGTACGGCACCTCGAACAGCGCGTACGCCGTCGCCGTCACGAGGAAGCACATCCCCACGTAGAGCGCGGCGGGCACGCCCGTCAGCGGCGGCCCCGCGAACACCAGGAAGAACGCGATAGGCAGCGTGCAGGCGCCCGCCAGCAGCCAGGGCCGCCGGGGGCCCAGCCGCGACCGGGTCCGGTCCGACCAGCGGCCGATCAGCGGGTTGACGATCAGGTCCCAGACCTTGGGCGCGGTCACCACGACCCCGGCCAGCCAGGCGGGCACGGCCAGGAAATTGGTCATGTAGTACAGCAGGAGCAAGCCGGGCACGGTGCTGACCGTGGCCGTGCAGAAGGACCCGACGCCGTAGCCGAGGCGCACGCCCCTGGAGACCGTGGACGAGCGCACCGCCGGTGTGATCATTTACTCATTGAACCCGAGCGAGGGCTTGTTCGGGAGGGCCCACTTTTTCCCATGCCGCGGGGCCCGGTCACCCGGGCCCCGCGCCACATGGCTCGCGTCAGTCGATGACGTTCGCGCACACCACGTGCGCGCCGATCTCGATCATCCGTTGCTCGCTGCGCGCGTCCGCCACCCTCGCCATGAGGATCGGCGCACCGGAGGCCGCGAACTGCGGCAGCCGGGCGCGTACCAGGCGGTGCAGGTCGCGTACGACGTCCTCGGCGGCCGACATGTGCACCTTCACGTGCAGCATGATCCCCGGAGCCCCGGACGCCGTGCGCGCCTCGGAGATCCAGACGTGGTGCACCAGCGGGAAGTCCATGAGCAGCAGCCCGATGGCCTGCCGCAGCGCGGGCAGGATCGGATGCGCGCACCGCCGGTAGCCGGGGTCCACCTGCTGCATGGGCCCCGACAGGTGCGGCCGGGGCGCGGGCACCCACGGCAGCGTCGGCGCCTGCGGAGTCGGAGGTGCCACCTGGGCCAGCGCGGCACCGCGTGACACGGTCGCCATCGCCCCCGTCGCGTACGCGGCAGGCACCGCCCCCGAGAGGACGGGCGTCGGCCCCGAACGCGACGAGGACATGAAGCGCTGGAGGTCGTCGATGGGCACGGCCGCGGCGGCTGGTCCGGCCGCGTCGATCACGATCTCCCGCACGCCGGTGACGCGCTGGATGTCCAGGATGGTGTCGGCGTCGCACGCCGATAGGGAATGACTGCCGCGGTGCCTGGCATAGGTGACAGAGCCGGTGTAACCGAGCAACACCCGGTCTCCGGCCTGGGTCGTCCCGAGGACGACCGAGCGGTCTGACCGCACTGCCACCAGGACTCCACCGTCGGCGAGAGCGCTCAGCAGGCGATGCGGAGTGCCATGCTGAGCGAGCGCGTCGGCAAGCGCAGGATTCCCGATGCTCATAAGACGAACCCTAGGTACTCGGCCACGGCTTATCAGGCTAATGGCGAATAAATCTCCCGATCAAGACAAAGATGGGAGCGGAGTGGATGAGTTTCTTCCTCCGGGGGTAGAGCGGAGCTGTCTCACATCGTGGGTGCCTCGTGAACGCGTTCACAAGCGCCGGATAGAATCTGTGGGACCGTCGGGGGATCCGTGGACGTGTCCCCCGAATGCCCGCCGTGCCGTTAAGGATCCACACCAGTGAACAAGCCCGTCGTTCTGGTCGCAGAGGAGCTGTCCGAGGCTGGCCTCGCCGTACTCGGCGCTGATTTCGAGGTCCGCCACACCGACGGCGCCGACCGTTCCCAGCTGCTGCCCGCCCTCGCCGGGGTGGACGCCCTGATCGTGCGCTCCGCCACGCAGGTCGACGCCGAGGCCATCGCCGCGGCGCCGAAGCTGCGCGTGGTCGCCCGCGCCGGCGTCGGCCTCGACAACGTCGACGTCGAAGCCGCCACCAAGGCCGGTGTCATGGTCGTCAACGCGCCGACCTCCAACATCACCAGCGCCGCCGAGCAGACGGTCGCCCTGATCCTGGCCAGCGCCCGCAACACGGCCCAGGCTCACTCCGCGCTGAAGAACGGGGAGTGGAAGCGCTCCAAGTACACCGGTGTCGAGCTCGACGAGAAGGTCGTCGGCATCGTCGGCTTCGGCAAGATCGGTCAGCTCGTGGCCCAGCGGCTGCAGCCGTTCGGCGTCGAGATCATCGCCTTCGACCCGTACCTGCCTCCGGCCCGCGCCGCCCAGCTCGGCGCCCAGCTGGTCAGCTTCGAGGAACTGCTCAAGCGGTCGGACTTCATCACGCTGCACCCGCCGAAGACCAAGGAGACCGTCGGTCTCATCGGTGAGCGGGAGCTGCACCAGGTCAAGCCGTCCGTGCGCATCATCAACGTCGCCCGCGGCGGCATCATCGACGAGGGCGCACTCTACGCCGCGATCAAGGAGGGCCGCGTCGCCGGCGCCGGCCTTGACGTGTTCTCCAAGGAGCCGTGCACCGACAGCCCGCTGTTCGAGCTCGACCAGGTCGTCATCACGCCGCACCTGGGCGCCTCCACGCACGAGGCCCAGGAGAAGGCCGGCACCCAGGTCGCGCGGAGCGTGAAGCTGGCGCTCGCGGGCGAGTTCGTGCCGGACGCGGTCAACGTCCAGGGCGGCGTGGTGGCCGAGGACGTCAAGCCGGGCCTGCCGCTGGCCGAGAAGCTCGGCCGCGTCTTCACCGCGCTGGCCGGCGAGGTGGCCACCAAGCTCGACGTCGAGGTGCGCGGCGAGATCGCCTCCGAGGACGTGCGGGTGATCGAGCTGGCCGCCCTCAAGGGCGTGTTCACCGACGTGATCGAGGAGCAGGTCACGTACGTCAACGCGCCGCTGCTGGCCAAGGACCGCGGTCTCAACGTGGAGCTGGTGACCAGCTCGGAGAGCCCCGACTGGCGCAACGTGGTGACCGTGCGCGGCGTGCTCGCCGACGGCCGCCAGGTCTCGGTGTCCGGCACGCTCTCCGGCCCGCGCCAGATCACGAAGATCGTCGAGGTCAACGGCTACGAGATGGAGATCGAGCCGACGGCCCACCTGGCGTTCTTCACCTACACCGACCGTCCCGGCATCGTCGGCGTGGTCGGCCGTCTCCTCGGCGAGCACAGCGTCAACATCGCCTCGATGCAGGTGGCCCGCTCCACCAAGGGCGGCAACGCGCTCATCGCGCTGACCGTCGACTCGGCGATCCCGGCCGACGTGATCGACCAGATCGGGAACGAGATCGGCGCCGAGAGCGGCCGCTCCGTGGACCTGGAGGGCTGAGCCTCCTTCCCGGCCTGAAGGCCGCCACCCGGTTCCGGGTGGCGGCCTTTGTTGTCTCAGCATGCAAGATACTAGGACATCCAATGAGATTGCTGGGGTACTGTTGCTGGTAATGCGCCAGGTGCTCGTACTTATTACCTGCCGCGGCGGGGCCTGTTAGGGCAGGTCGACGACTCGCCGCGGAGCGTCGTGGTGTCGGCCAATAAGTCCCATTCGTCCGCCGAACGGCTCGCGAAATGAGATGAGTCACATGTACGAGATGTATGCCTGGAACCGTGCCGAGGAGCATGAGGACGAGGCCGCGCAGGCCCTGCAGACCGCCCTGGACCGCAGGGACAACGGCGGCGCCCCTCAGAACCCGAGCCGGTAGAACACCGCCGCCCGCTTCACCCCCGGCAGCAGCCCGGCGATCCGGGCCGCGATGCGGTGCGGCGTCGGCAGGCGGTCGAACCCCTCGATGTCGAACGCGCTCACCGCGCTCAGGCAACGCAACCTCGGATGGATCGCCAGCAGCTCGCCCGGCCCGTCGATGCCCCAGACCAGGTGGGCGTCCGCCTTGCGCACCGGCCTGTTGAGCTTCTGCGTCTTGAGCCCGAGCGGGCTCACCGCGTCGAAGACGAACTGGCCGCCGGGGAAGCGGTCGACGATCGCCCTGATGAGGGCCCGGCCCTCGCCGGGGTCGAGATAGTAGAGCAGGCCCTCGGCCACGACCAGCACGGCGGCGTGGCCCGGGACCTGCTCCAGCCACTTCAGCTCGGTGACCGACGAGCCGATCAGGCGGTAGCCGAGCCGCTCGGGGAACAGGCGCCGCCGCAGCTCGATCACGTCGGGGTAGTCCACGTCGTACCAGCGGACGCTGGGCGGCGGGTCCAGCCGGTGGACGCGGGTGTCGAGGCCGCAGCCCAGGTGGAGCACGGTGGCCTCGGGATGGGTGGCCAGGAACCCGGCCGCCCACCGGTCGATGAACCGCGCCCTGATCGCGACCGAGACGGCCAGGCCGGCGTTCATCCCGGTCTCGGTGAAGTCGTGGTCGATGCGTTCGACCGCCTCGGCGGCCAGGTCGTCGCCGAGGATCGGATCCGGGGACCGCGCGTCCAGCGCCCGCCCGTACAGGGTGGCGAGCAGGGTGGCCTTCTCCCCGGTGAGATGCACCTGCTCCAGTGCCATACCCCTACGCTACCGCCGCACGGGCCAGCGCCAGCGCGCCCAGCAGGGGCGCGTCGTCCGCGAAGCGGGCCGGGCGCACCTCCGGCGGGAACGGCACCGCCCGGCCGACCTCGGCCGCCAGTCTCGGCAGGATCAGCTCCGCCGCGCCCATCATGCCGCCGCCGACCACCAGGCGCTCGGGATCGAGGACCACGCACAGGTTCGCCACGCTCATGGCCAGCGTCCGCAGCGCCTCGTCCACCAGCTCCCGCGCGTGACCTCCGCCCAGGAGCTCGGCCGCCGTGACGGGGCGGCCCAGGAGGGCGGTGCCGCGGGCGGCCAGCGCGCCGCCCGCGACGCGCTCCTCCAGGGGCACCCGGCCGTCGGCGAAGGCGGGCTCGCCCGGCGTCACCTGGAGGTAGCCGATCTCGCCTGCCGCGCCGTGGGCGCCCGGCACCACCCGGCCGTCCACCACCAGGGCCGCCGCCAGGCCGGTGCCCAGGTTCAGGTAGACGCCCGTGGAGACCCCGCGCAGAGCGCCCCAGCGCAGCTCCGCGGCGGCCGCCGCGTTCACGTCGTTGTCGATGGACACCGGAGTGGCGCCGTACGCCTCCTGGAGCAGCCTCGGCAGTTCGAGGCCCTCCCAGCCGGGGACGTTCGGGGCGAGCCGTACCACGCCATCGCGGATCACCCCGCACGTCGAGAAGCCCACTGCGGCGGGCGTGCCGTCCAGGGACCGGGCCGCCGCGAGCGCCCGCGCCAGCGTGTCAGGCCCGGTGTCCAGGCGGACGTGGGCGGACAGCGCGGGGCCGTCGGCCGTGGACACCCCGATGGCCACCTTCGTCCCGCCCACGTCGATGCCCAGGACCCGGGTCACCGGGCGGCGCCCCTGCGGGCGAGCGAGTCGATGGCCACGGCCAGCGCCAGCACCCCGGCGGTCACCATGAACCGCACCGAGGAGTCCACGCTGAGCAGGTACATGCCGTTGGAGATGGCCTGGATGACCAGGACGCCGAGCAGCGCGTCGTAGGCCCGGCCGCGCCCGCCGAACAGCGAGGTGCCGCCGATGACCGCGGTGGCGATCGCCATGAGGAGGATGTCGCTGCCGCCCGAGCCCTGGTTGACGGCCGACAGGCGGCTGGCGGCGAGGATGCCCCCGGCCGCCGCCAGCGTGGAGGCCAGCATGAACGCGAGGATCCTGATCCTGGTGACGTTGATGCCGGCGCGCCTGGCGGCCTCGGCGTTGCCGCCGACGGCGTACAGGTGCCGCCCGAACGTGGTGTGCCTCAGCATGAGGTCGAGCAGCACCACCAGCGCCCCGAAGATGATCAGCAGGAGCGGCACACCGCGGTCCGCCGACATGACGATCACCGCCGCGGCGAGCAGCACCGCCAGCCCACCCGCCTTGGCCAGCGACCACCACAGCGGCGTCACCGGCAGCCCGGCCGCCAGCCGCAGCCTCCTGACCGCGAGCGACGCGCCCGCCGACACGGCCACCAGGGCCGCCGCGACCGTCCACGCGAGCCAGCCCGGCAGCCAGGTGTCGCTCAGCTTGGAGATGAACCCGGTGAACGGCAGGTTGATCGTCCCGCCCTGCCGCAGCAGGTAGAGCAGCAGGCCGAGCCAGCCCATCAGCCCGGCCAGCGTCACGACGAACGACGGCATCCGCAGCTTGGTCAGCATCAGGCCGTGCAGGAACCCGATCGCCGCGCCCACGGCGAGCGCCAGGAGGATGGCGAGCAGCGGGTTCCAGCCCTGCTTGACGTGGACGATCGTCATGATCGTGGCGCACAGGCCGCTGACCGAGCCCGCCGACAGGTCGATCTCGCCGAGCAGCAGCACCATGATGATGCCGAGCGCGATCGTGCCGGTGGCGGCCATCTGGAGCACGAGGTT
This sequence comes from Nonomuraea sp. NPDC003709, assembly GCF_040610775.1. Classification (NCBI taxonomy): domain Bacteria; kingdom Bacillati; phylum Actinomycetota; class Actinomycetes; order Streptosporangiales; family Streptosporangiaceae; genus Nonomuraea; species Nonomuraea sp. NPDC003709. The sequence continues at coordinate 32,193 of NZ_JBEXMW010000031.1, forward strand.
GGTGAGGTTCTCGGGGGACAGGAAGCGGTCGTTGAGCGTGCTGAACACGATCGCGATCGCGATCAGCCCGCCGACCACCGGCCATGCGCCGACGTCCCCCTGGCGCAGCCGCTCGACGGCGACCTTCGGCGTGTACGGGCTGCGTACCAGCGTGTCGGTCATGTCCCCGCCCCCGTGATCGCGGCCACGATCTCCTCCTGGGAGGCGGTGGCCGTGGTGAACTCACCGGCGTTGCGGCCCAGCCGCAGCACCACCACGCGGTCGCTCACCGCGCGTACGTCGGCGAGGTTGTGCGAGATGACCAGCACCGCGAGCCCGCGCTCGCGCAGCCGCCCGATCAGCGCCAGCACCTGCGCCGTCTGCTCGACCCCCAGGGCCGCCGTGGGCTCGTCGAGGATGACCAGCCGCGGCTCGCCGATGAGCGCCCTGGCGATGGCCACCGACTGCCGCTGGCCGCCCGACAGCATGGCGACCGGCACCCTGATGTCCCTGATGCGCACGTCGAGCTGGCCGAGGAGGTCGCGGGTCGCGCGTTCCATGGCGATGTGGCGCAGCAGCGAGCCGCGGCGGCGCTCGGTGCCCAGGAAGAGGTTGGCCACGACGTCGAGGTTCTCGCAGAGCGCGAGGTCCTGGTAGACGGTCGAGACGCCGAGGGCCTGCGCGTCGTGCGGGTTGGCGATCCTGACCGGCGAGCCGTCCACGGTGATCGTGCCGGCGTCCGGCGTCACGACCCCCGAGATGGCCTTGACCAGCGTGGACTTGCCCGCGCCGTTGTCGCCCATGAGGGCCACGACCTCGCCGGGGCGCAGGTCCAGGCGGGCCCCGTCGAGCGCCTGGACCGCCCCGTACCGTTTGGAGATGTCTGTCGCCGAGAGCATCTACTCGATGCCCTGCTTCTCGCAGGCGGCCTTGACCTCGCCCGTGCAGAGCTGGGCGGCGGTGTAGAAGCCGTCCTTCACGATCGTGTCCTTGACCTTGTCGGCCGTGACGGGGATGGGGTCGAGGAGGAACGCCGGGATGTCGGCCGTGCCGTTGTTGACCTTGGCGGGCGCGGTGGGCTGCTCGCCCTTGGCGACGGCGACGGCGAGCTCGGCGGACTTCTCCGCCTCCGCCCTGATGTCCAGATATATGGTCATGTACTGCTCGCCGGTGAGGATGCGCTGGACGGCGGCCAGCTCGGCGTCCTGGCCGGTGATCGGCGGGAGCTGCTTGTAGCCCGCGCGTTTCATGGCCGCGATCGCGCCGCCCGCCATGCCGTCGTTCGCGGACAGCACGCCCGTGACGGTGTCCTTGCCCAGCGCGGTGATGGCCTGCTCCATCTCCTGCTGCGCCTTGTCGGGGCTCCAGTCCGGCGTGTCGAACTCCCTGCCGACCTTCACCTTCCCGTCCAGCACGCTCTTGGCGCCCTTCTTGTAGTCGGCCGAGCTGGGGTCGGTGGGGGAGCCGTGGATCATCACGATCTGGCCCTTCGCCGCCGTGCCCCTGGCGGTCATGGCGTCGAGCAGGGCCTGGCCCTGCATCTCGCCCACCCGTACGTTGTTGAACGAGACGTAGTACGCGTAGTCGATCCCCGAGATCAGCCGGTCGTAGGCGATGACCGGGACCTTCTTCTGCTTGGCCTGGTTCACCAGGGGAGCCACGGCGTTGGCGTCCACGGCGTCGAGCACGAGCACGTCGGCCTGCTGGGTGAGCGCGGCCTCGACCTGTTGCTGCTGCTTGGGGGCGTCCTGCTCGGCGTTGCTGTAGAGGATCTTGCAGTCGGGGCAGAGCGACTTGACCTTCGCCTCGAACAGCGGGCGGTCGAACGCCTCGTATCGGGTGGTCTTGGACTCGGGCAGGAACAGCGCGATCGTCTTGCCGCCCTGGTTCTGCGTGGTCGTGGTGGTGGCGCCGGTGCCGTTTCCGGTGCTGTTCCCGGCGTTTCCGCAGGCGGCGGCCAGGAGGACCGCCGCGACAGGGATTGATCGCCATGCTCGGTGCATCGCACTTCGTCCTTCCGGATGTGCCGCCCCTGTGCTTGGTAAGAAAGGTAATTTACTATCAGGCACGTTGGCTAGGCTCTGTTTCCTCAAGGAGGGTGAGATGCGGGGCGACCTGGGTAATCCGCGGATGCTGCGAGTGCTGAACGAGCGCCGCCTGCTCGACCATCTTCAGGAGCACGGCCCCGCCTCGCGCACCGACCTCGCCAAGATCACCGGCCTGTCGAAGCCCACGGTGTCCGCGGCCCTGGCCGGGCTGGAGGTGGACGGGCTCGTTCACCTCGTCGGCGAGGTCTCCGGCCGCCCGGGGCCGGTCACGTCCCTGTACGACGTCAACGCCGCCGCCACCCACGTCGCCGGCGTCGACATCGGGCGTGACTGGATCAGGGTCGCCGTCGCCGACCTGCGCGGGAAATTCGCCGGCCGGAGGGACGGGCGCAACACCGCCCTCACCTCCGCCGAACTGGCTCTCCTGGTCGGACAGCTGTGCCGGGCCGCCGCCTCCGAGGCCGTCGTCGACTGGCCCGACATCGCCTGCGCCGTCGTCGGCACGCCCGGCGTGTACGACCCGGAGCTCGGCCGCCTGGAGTTCGCCCCCAACCTGCCCGGCTCCGACCTGGCCGAGCGCCTGCGCGCCGAGATGGAGGTCGACCTCGTCATCGAGAACGACATCAACCTGGCCGCCGTCGGCGAGCACACGCACGGGGCGGGGCGCGGCAAGTCCAACTTCGCGCTGGTGTCCGTCGGCACCGGCGTCGGGATGGGCATCGTGATCAATGGTGAGCTGTACGTGGGCGCCCGGGGAGCGGCGGGGGAGGTCTCGTACCTGCCCGCGACCGAGGACCCGGCGCCGCCGGCCGGTGACGCCCTGGCCCACGGCGCCACGGAGGCGGTCGCCGCCGCGCCCGGAGTGGTCCGCGCGGCCCGCGCCGCCGGCCTGAGCCTGCGGACGGCCAAGAAGGTCTTCGCCGCGGCCGCCTCCGGCGACAGAGTGGCCCGCTCGGTGGTGGAGGCCGAGGGGCGCCGCATCGGCGGCCTGCTGGTTGCGGTGGCCGCCGTGCTGGATCCGGAGGTGATCGTGCTCAGCGGCGGCGTGGGCCGCAACCTGGACCTCCTGGGGGAGTCCATCGAGGCCCGCATCGCCGAGCTCGGCCCGCTGCGGCCGTCGGTGGTGGCCAGCACGCTGGGGGACAGCGGCGTCCTGCTGGGCGCGGTGGCCCGCGCCAGGGCCCGCGCCTGGGAGCTCATCTTCGACGCCCGCCTCCCCTGACCGTCGCGTGGGGAGGCGGACGCCGCGGCCTCCTACAGGGTGGCCGTGAGGGTGGTGGGCGTTTCGTCGCGCTGCTTCTGGAGCTTGGACCAGAGCCGTACGCCCTTGCGGTCGGGGCGGACGCCACCCACGAAGGAGTCTCTGCGCCAGGAGGTCAGGCGCTCTTCCTTGACCACGTCACCCGTGTGCGGCGAGTGGACCATGTAGCCGGGCCGGGAGATCATCCCGACATGCCCGAGGCCGTGGAAGAAGACCAGGTCGCCGGGTTCGAGGTCCTTCCAGGCGATCTTCTTGGTGAACGCGCCGTACTGTTCGGCGGCGGTGCGGGGGAGTTCGATTCCGGCGTGCTCGTACGCCCTGAGCATGAGCCCGGAGCAGTCGTATCCGCTCGGGCTGGCGCCGCCCCACACGTACGGGGTGCCGCGCTTGCTCATGGCGAACTTGATGGCGACCTTCCAGGCGGGCTTCGGAGCCTGTTTCTCCTGGATTTCCTTGATCTGGCCGCCGGTCAGGGTGGTGAGGTCGTCGATCTTGGCCGAGGCATGGGCTGGGGAGGCCAGCATGAGCCCGGCGGCGCCCGCCGCCAGGACAATGGCGATTCGAGACAGGGGTCTGTCCTTCCATAAGGCCGGCCGGGTTAGCTGACGGGCTCGGGCCTGGAAGTAGCCCTACGGCATGGGGGTGCCGACTCGCCCCAGGGGGAATGTGGGTCCCCGGCTCCACGCAACGGCGCGCGGATTAGGCTGGTCGGTGACTTTAACGAAACGGTCAAAGAACCGCAATACCGGACAAAGGGGGCGTCCGAAAGATGAGATGAAGTGTTCGTCAGCCGAGACGACGCGGTAAGGTACCGCCCATGGAGTCGCGTAACATCCGTCTGGCCGTCATCCCCGGCGATGGGATCGGCACCGAGGTCGTGGCCGAAGGGCTCAAGGTCCTGGAGGCAGTGGGCACGAAGATCGAGCCCACTCACTACGACCTGGGAGCCGCACGCTATCACCGTACCGGCGAGACGCTGCCCGACGCCGTGCTCGAAGAGCTGCGCGGCTACGACGCGATCCTGCTCGGCGCCGTGGGCGACCCCAGCGTGCCGCCGGGCATCCTCGAGCGCGATCTGCTGCTGCGGCTCCGCTTCGAGTTCGACCACTACGTCAACCTGCGCCCGGTCAAGCTGTTCCCCGGCGTGGAGACCCCGCTGGCCGACACGCCGCCGGAGAACATCGACATGATCGTCGTCCGCGAGGGCACCGAGGGCCTCTACGCGGGCACCGGTGGCGCCATGCGGCGCGGCACCCCGCACGAGATCGCCACTCAGGAGTCGCTCAACACCGCCTACGGTGTCGAGCGCGTGGTGCGCTACGCGTTCGAGAAGGCCGTCACGCGGCCGCGCAAGAAGCTGACGCTCGTCCACAAGACCAACGTCCTCACCTTCGCCGGTGACCTGTGGCAGCGCACGGTCAACCGCCTGGCAGCGGAATACCCCGACGTCACGACCGACTACTGCCACATCGACGCGGCCTCGATGTTCTTCGTGAGCCAGCCGGAGCGGTTCGACGTGGTCGTCACCGACAACCTGTTCGGCGACATCATCACCGACCTGGGCGCCGCCATCGCGGGCGGCATCGGCCTGGCCGCCAGCGGCAACATCAACCCCGAGCGGTCCGCGCCGAGCATGTTCGAGCCGGTGCACGGCAGCGCCCCGGACATCGCCGGCCAGGGCAAGGCCGACCCCACCGCGACCATCCTGTCCGTCGCCATGCTCCTCGACCACCTCGGCCTGCACGCCGAGGCGGCCAAGGTCGAGCAGGCGGTCGCCGATGACATCCTCGAGCGGCTGGCCGGCTGGGCGGGTCGCACCACCCACGAGATCGGTGACGACATCACCGCGCGAGTATCCGGCTAGGACCGCCTAGCCCCCAACGCGCCTGGTGGTCCGACGAGGGCCGCCAGGCGCTTTTTTGCGTCCAAAAGGGCTGATCGCCGCATTGGCCGCTTGCCATCCCATATAGCGAGACAATAGGAAGTACCGGGACTGCCTTCCGGGCAGCGCCCGCTCACCAGCACCGATCCGCAGATTTCTTGTAGATTTGGGCAGATTCGCAGAGAGAAGGACCGACGTCATGACCATCGCTCAGAAGCTCAGCTTCGACGTGCAGCTATCCGACCACGCTCGCACCGCGGCCGAGCGGGAGCAGGTACTGGCGAACCCCGGCTTCGGGCAGACCTTCACGGATCACATGGTCTCGATCGACTACACCGAGGGGCAGGGCTGGCACGACGCCAAGCTCCTTCCGTACGGCCCGCTCTCGCTCGACCCGGCCACCTCGGTCTTCCACTACGCGCAGGAGCTGTTCGAGGGGCTCAAGGCCTACCGCCAGGCCAACGGCTCGATCGTCGCGTTCCGCCCGTACGCGAACGCCGCCCGCTTCAACCGCTCCGCGCTCCGGATGGCCATGCCGGAGCTGCCGGAGGAGGCTTTCGTGGAGTCGCTCGAGCTCCTCGTCCAGACCGACAGGGAATGGGTGCCCACGACCGAGGGTCACAGCCTCTACCTGCGCCCCTTCATGATCGCCACCCAGGCGGGGCTCGGTGTCAACTACCCGTCGAAGTCGTACAAGTACATGGTCATCGCCTCCCCGGCGGCCTCGTACTTCACGGGTGGGCTCAAGCCCGTCTCCGTCTGGTTGTCCACCGAGTACACGCGGGCCGCCCCCGGCGGCACGGGCTTCGCGAAGTGCGGCGGCAACTACGCGGCCGCGTTCGTCGCGCAGCGGCAGGCCGTGGAGAACGGCTGCGACCAGGTGGTGTGGCTGGACGCCCACGAGCACAAGTACGTCGAGGAGATGGGCGGGATGAACCTGTTCTTCGTCTTCGGTGACAAGCTCGTCACCCCCGCGCTGACCGGCACCCTGCTGCCCGGCATCACCAGGGAGTCGATCCTGGAGCTGGCCGGCGACCTGGGCCTGGAGACCGAGGAGCGCCTCATCTCGATCGACGAGTGGCAGGCCGGATGCGAGTCCGGGGAGCTCACCGAGGTGTTCGCGTGCGGCACGGCAGCCGTGGTCACGCCGGTGGGCACGGTGAAGGGCGCCGACCGCTCCTGGAGCGTCGCCGACGGCAGCCCCGGCCCGGTGACGATGCGGGTGCGCGAGGAGCTGGTGGGCATCCAGTACGGCGCCCGCCCCGACGCCCACAACTGGATCCACAAGATCGTCTAGTGGGGACGGCCGGGTCCGCGAGGGCCCGGCCGCCGCGCCTAGTTCTTCCTGATCAGGGTCATCCCGTCCGCGACCGGCAGCATGAGCACCGTCACCCGCGGATCCTCCATCACCAGGTCGTTGAACTGCCGGATCTCCACGGTGGTCTGCTCCTCGTGCGCCGGGTCCGCCACGTGGCCCCGGCGCAGCGTGTTGTCCGCCACGATCAGGCCGCCGGGCCGCAGGCGCTCCATGAGCAGCTCGTAGTAGCCGGGGTAGTTGCCCTTGTCGGCGTCGAGGAAGGCCAGGTCGACGGTCTGGTCGAAGGCGGCGAGCGTCTCCAGCGCGGGCCCGAGCGTGAGCGTCACGCGGTCCTCCACCCCGGCCTCGCGCCAGTAGCGGCGGGCGACGGAGGTCCACTCGTCGCTCAGGTCGAAGCAGTGCAGCCGCCCGCCGGACAGGCCCCTGGCGATGCACACGGACGAGTAGCCGGTGAACGTCCCCACCTCGACGACGACCTGGGGCGCCACGAGCTGGGTGATCATGGTCAGGAAGGTGCCCTGATCGGGCGAGATCTGCATGCCGGCGGCGTCCCCGGTGGCGCTGAGCGTCTCCTTCGCCAGTTCGTCCAGCAGGGCGTCGGGCGGGGTCGTGTGCGCGAGGACGTACTGTGCTACGGCGGGATCTAGGAGGTATGCCTTCATATATCCATTCTCCCGGCATCGGGTAAGGTCTGCGCGATCAATGAGGTGAGAGTGGGCTGATGATGAAGCGGTTGCTGGCGGTGGCGCTCGCGTGCGTGGCCATCGCCATACTCGGGGTGGTGTCGTTCTCGGAGCCGGGCCGATCGTCCGACGGGGTGCGGCTGACCCGGCAGATGGACGGATCGATGGTCCTGGCCGACCGGGGCGGGGACGCCCCTGTGCTGGACGTGTACGAGGACTTCGACTGCCCGATCTGCAAGGACATGCACGCCAAGGTAGACGGCACCATCAGGAAACTCGCCATGGAAGGCAAGGTCAAGGTCGTCTTCCACCCGGTGACGATCTTCCAGGAGGAGCCCATGCGCTCCAACTCCATCCGCGCCGCCGCTGCCGCCCGCTGCGTCCCCGAGGAGAACTGGCTCGGCTTCAGGGACGAGCTGTACGCCATGCAGCCCGCGCCGCACGGCGAGGCGTCCGGATTCGCCGTCGAGGACCTGGTCAAGGCCGCCAGGCAGGCGGGGGCGTCGGTGGACGAGTGCGTCAGGTCGCAGTCGTACGCGCAGGCCCATCTGGCGGAGACCGCGAAGGTCCGCCTCCAGGGCACGCCCACGGTGCTGCTCGACGGGAAGCTGCTGGGCAACGAGGCGTTCGACCCGGCCGCGCTCGAGCGCGTCATCACAGGTGGTGACGGCGTCACCGTGTAAAGGGTTGTCCCAGAAGCTGAGATCGATGTGCCAGATGCTGAATGCGTATGGCAGACTGGGCGGCACCATGTTCTACGGTCTGCTCATTATCAGCAGGCGCGCTGGCTGACAAGGGACACCGCCAGCGCGCAGACCTCTCACGTCCGTGAGGGGTCTTTTTGCTTTCCAGAGGCTTCCAGAGAAGAGAGACTCATGGCCGACGACCGCTTCCACGTATACGACACGACGCTGCGTGACGGCGCTCAGCAGGAGGGGCTCAGCCTCACCGTCGCCGACAAGCTCGCCGTCGCGCGCCACCTGGACAGCCTGGGCGTCGGTTTCATCGAAGGGGGCTGGCCGGGCGCCAACCCCAAGGACACAGAGTTCTTCAGGCGTGCTCAAACAGAGCTGGACCTGAAGCACGCGCAGCTCGCCGCGTTCGGTGCGACCCGCCGAGCCGGTGTGAAGGCAGCCGACGACCCGTTGGTGGCCGCATTGCGCGAATCCGGCGCGCCGGTCGTGACCCTTGTCGCCAAGAGCCACGACCGGCACGTGGAGCTGGCCCTCCGCACGACTCTCCAGGAGAACCTCGCGATGATCCGCGACACGGTCTCTCACCTTCGTGCGGAGGGACAGCGAGTCTTCCTCGACGCCGAGCACTTCTTCGACGGTTACAAGTCCAACCCAGCCTACGCGCTCGAAGTCCTCAGGACCGCCGCCGAAGCCGGGGCCGACGTCATCGCCCTGTGCGACACGAACGGCGGCATGCTCCCCGACGAGCTGGCCGAGATCGTCCACGAGGCCGTCCTGACCAGCGCCCGCGTCGGCATCCACTGCCACGACGACACCGGCTGCGCCGTCGCCAACACCCTGGCCGCCGTCAAGGCCGGGGCCACGCACGTACAGGGCTGCGCGAACGGCTACGGCGAGCGCTCCGGCAACGCCAACCTCTTCACGGTCGTGGCGAACCTCCAGCTCAAGCGCGGCTTCGACCTCGTCCCCACGACCGCCCTCGCCGAAATGACCCGCATCGCCCACGCGATCACCGAGGTCACCAACGTCACCCCCAACTCCCACGCCCCGTACGTCGGCACCTCCGCCTTCGCCCACAAGGCCGGCCTGCACGCCAGCGCCATCAAGGTCGACCCCAACCTCTACCAGCACATCGACCCCGCCGCCGTCGGCAACGACATGCGCATGCTCGTCTCCGACATGGCCGGCCGCGCCTCGGTCGAGCTCAAGGGCCGCGAACTCGGCTACGACCTCACCCCGGAACACACCAAGACCCTGGTCGAACGCGTCAAGGACCTGGAGTCGCGCGGATTCACCTTCGAGGCCGCGGACGCGTCGTTCGAGCTGCTGCTGCGCGACACCGTGGAGGGCAAGCGCAAGCGCCACTTCGAGGTCGAGTCGTGGCGCGTGATCGTGGAGCGTACGAAGGGCGGCGAACTGGTCAGCGAGGCCACCGTCAAGCTCCACGCCAAGGGCGAGCGCATCGTCGCCACGGGCGAGGGCAACGGCCCCGTCAACGCCCTGGACAAGGCCGTGCGGCTGGGGCTGGAGCAGCTGTACCCCGAGCTGGCGAAGCTGGAACTGGTGGACTACAAGGTCCGCATACTCGAGGGCACCCACGGCACGGACGCCATCACCCGCGTCCTCATCACCTCCAGCGACGACACCTCCGAGTGGGCCACGGTCGGGGTGGCGGAGAACATCATCGACGCGTCGTGGCAGGCCCTGGAGCAGGCAGTCACCTACGGCCTCCTCCGCGCCGGCCACAAGACCGCCTGAGCGGCGGTCCTCCACTGCGGCCGAGCCAGGCGGAAGGTCGTTTGTGGCCTCCCGCCCGAGGCCCGGATCAGTCCCAGGTCATGTTGATCGTGCGTTCGAAGTTGACGTATCCGGCGCGTTGGAAGGCGCTCGCCATGGGAACGTTGCCGAGATCCGTGGCCGCCCGGATACGCGGGACGTCCTGCGCGCTGAGGATACGGGTGCCTTCGGCAAGGATGTCGTTGATGTAGCCGTTGCCTCGGTGCGCGGGCAGCACGGCGAGGTAGCCGATGATGGGGTTGTAGTCGTTGCGGGCCGGGGTGACGAACCCCACCGGCTCGCCGTCCGGCAGCGTCGCGACCCGCCACCAGTCTCGCGGGCTCCGGTAATGCGCAAGCTCGTCCTCATAGTGTCTGACCGCCGCTTCACGGGGGGACATCCGGGTCAGATCGTCGCGGCTGTGCGCGTCCAGCGTGCCATCCAGGACCAAGGTCATCAGGGCGAGGATATCTTCGGTGTCCCGGACCGGCCGGAACGCCAGGCGTCCACCGGGATCGGGGATCGGCGTCCCGGGGCGCCACTCCAGGCGCAGCCGTTCGACGAGCAGGCGGGCGCCGGTCCGTTCCAGGGCGGCCATGCGGTCCTCGACGACGCGCCTGGTCGCTCCGGCCTCGCGCCAGTCAGGCGGGATCATGCGGTTGTACCCGGGGGGACGGGTGCCTGCCGGGACGACTTCGGCCATGGCGGTCTGCAGCAGGCGTACGCCGATCTCTATGCGCTCGTGATCCGCGCTGCTGTCGTCGATGTCGAAAATGTCCAAGAGGAACGGTGTGTCGTCGCCGTTCCGGCCCCACCAGGCGGCTCTGGCCACCAGGTGGTCGCCGCGAAGGGCCGCCCACATCCACTGCGGTCGGCGGCGACCGGCGGCGAGGTCGTCCGCCAGTTCCTCGTTGAGGACGTAGGGAAGCCGGGAGAAGAGGTTGAGTTCTTCGTGCCCGGTGATCGGGCGGATGGTCAGGTCGTTCTGGTTCACGGTCAAGGCACTCTCCGGTGAAGGCGCCTGTCCGCTCCGGGGTCAGACGTGGTCCGCGCCCCGGGAGGACACAAGCGCAGTGATCATGGGGATCATGGGCTTATCCCTCCTCTCGATGTCGTGGCTCCTCGGTCCTGCCGACAGGAGTCCGGCAGCAAGGTCTATCTGATCGCCGCCCCTCGCGCAAACCTTTTGTGATCAGCGCACCCGGAGACTGATGTCGCTGTGACTCCTTGTCCGGGGAGAGCCGTTGATCACGAGGTGGCCAGGCGACGCAGGTAGGCGGTGGTCGTGGGGTCAGCGGGGAAGAGGGTTTCGATGGCGATCTCTTCGAGGGTGATGTCGAAGGCCGCCCCGAACGTCGTGATCGTGCTGAAGAAGCTCAATTCGACCCCGTCGTGCCGGAGCCGGATGGGCATGGCGATGTCGGCGGCCCCGGCGGTGGGCGGGTCGTCCTCGCTGCCGTAGGACCGGAGTTCCTCGTACAGCGCACTCAGTTCGGGGTCTCCCGTGCGGGCGGCCTGGCGGGCGAGCCGAGGCAGCAGGTACGCCCGTACCTGCCCCAGATTCTGCAGCCGGGGCGCGAACCCGCGCGGGTCCAGGCCCAGCCGCATCATGTTGACCGGCGATTTCAGGAGCTCCGGGTCGACGCCGTCCAGGAAGATCTCCATGGCCGGGTTGCTGAGCAGCACGTTCCAGTGGTGGTCCACGGCGACGGCGGGGAACGGCTCGTGCCCGCGCAGCACGCCCTGGATGGCCTCGTACGCCTGCGCCAGCTCCGGGTCCTCCAGCGGGCGCCGCTCGTAGGCGGGGGCGTACCCGGCGGCGACCAGGAGCCGGTTGCGTTCGCGCAGGGGGACGTCCAGGTGCTGGGCCAGGTGCAGGAGCATCCGGCGGCTGGGGACCGTACGGCCTGTCTCGACGAAGCTGATGTGCCGGCTGGACACGTCCGCCTGTACGGCCAGGTCGAGCTGGCTCAGCCGGCGGCGCCGGCGCCACTCCCGCAGCAGTTCGCCGACCGTGCGATCGCGATGCATGCTCCAGTTCTACCGGGCCGCCGTGGTGAGCCGGGCGGGACCTACCACTACCGGCGTAACGTCGTGGCGTAGCACAGTCCGCTACGGTCGCAGCTCATGAGAATCCTCATCGTGGGCGGCAGCGGCTTTCTCGGCGCCGAACTCGTGCGCCAGTCCGCGACGGCCGCTGACGTCGTGGCCGCGACCTGTCTGACGCGGCCGGGAACGGCAGCGGGGGTCGACTGGCTGCCGCTCGATGTTCGCGACCGTACGGCCGTGGTCGACCTGATCGGTGCGCTCAGCCCTGACGTCGTCATCAACGCGGCCTACCGCCAGTCGGACTGGGCGACGACGGCCATGGGCGCCGCTCACGTGGCCGTCGCGGCCTCCGGGAACGGCGCACGTCTGGTGCACGTGTCCAGCGACGCCGTCTTTTCGGGCAGGGCGATCACCTACGCCGAGGACTGCGTGCCCGACCCGGTCAGTCCGTACGGAGCGGCGAAGGCGGCCGCGGAGGTGGCCGTGCAGGCGATCGATCCTGCGGCGGTGGTCGTACGGACGTCGCTGATCATCGGTGCCGGCGGCTCTCCACACGAGGACTTCGTGCACGCGCTGGCCGCAGGCGGCACGCACGGGGTGTTGTTCACCGACGACGTGCGCTGTCCGGTGCATGTCGGTGATCTGGCGGCAGCCCTCCTGGAACTCGCGAACTCCGATCGCGCCGGGATCCATCACGTGGCCGGGGCGGATGCGGTGAGCCGATATGAGCTGGGCTGCCTCGTAGCCCGGCGCGACGGACTGGATCCGGCTCGGTTGCCGTCCGGCCGGCGTGCCGACACCGACCTGCCTGGGCCGCTCGATGTGCGGTTGGACTGCGCCGTGACCCAGCGGCAGCTGCGGACCAGGCTGCGCGGTGCGCGGGAGTTCGTGACCGCCCGGTAGCGGTGGGCCGCCTCACATCTGGCCGGCGACCGAAGCAGTGGCCGTCTCACGTGCGGCCGACCGGCGAACCGGCGGGTGTCACCTGGCTGGGCCACGCGATGTCGTCGACCGCCAGAAACGGCTCGCCGGCCACGGCCGCGGGCGTCACCCCGGTGAACGCCACGACGTCCCGATGCAGGTGGGACTGGTCGGCATAGCCGGCGTCGGCCGCGACTCGGGCCGGGCCCTCACCCGCGACCAGGCGGTGGGCGGCATGATCGAAGCGGACCAGCTTCACCGCGCGTTTGGGCGGCAGGCCGATCTGCGAGCGAAACCGGGACCACAGGCGCTTACGGCTCCATCCGACCTCGGCCGCCAGCCCGTCGACCCGGACCAGGCCGCGGCCGGCGACGATCCGCTGCCAGGCCCAGGCCACCTCCGGGTCCACCGGCGGCCTCGCCTCATGCCGGCGGGCGAGCAGCGCGTCCGTCAACGCGAAGCGTTCCTGCCACGACGAGACCTCGCTCAGCCGTTCGCGGAGGCGGGACGCCTCCCGGCCCCACAGGTCGTCGAGGGCCACCATGGTGCCGTCGAGGTCGGCGGGGGAGACGTCCAGAACCGCGCGTGCGATCGCCGGGGACAGGCGCACCTGCACGCACTCGACGTTCTCACCCCGTGCCCGGACCGCGCCTCCGGACCCGAGCCCGGGCCCGGCGACGATGCTTCCCCGCTGCTGCCGCCCGGCGGCGTAGTCCATGACGGCCGAACCGGCGCCGAACTCCACCAGCAGCGTCACGGCCGGATGCGGGACCATCCGGAGCGTGTCCAGGTCACGGACCCGGAACCCGGCCATGGTGACACCGGCCACCCGGCTGGGCCGCCGCGGGCATGCCACGTCCCACACAGCCGCGCCGTGCACGAATGTCCGCACCGTTTCATGCTACGCGGGCCGATCGAGGGGAACATTTGTCCAATCCAGCCACCCGTACCGGCGGCGACAGTGGCCTCATGACCATTTCTGACGGTGGCACCGAGGCCACCGAGACCCTGTCCTTGGACGACGGCGACATCCACGTGTGCCAGGACGGCCCCCGCGACGCGCCCCCACTCCTGCTCATCCACGGGACGGCATCCTCGGTCATGTGGTGGGACCTGCTGGTTCCGCTGCTGACCGGATCCCATCGCGTCATCCGGATCGACCTGCTCGGGCACGGCCGGTCGGGCCAACCGGCCGACGGTAGCTACGCGGTCCCGGACCAGGCACGCAGGGTCGGCGCGGCGCTGGACCGGCTCGGCGTCGAGCACGCCGTGGTCGCCGGCCATTCCAGCGGCGGCGCGGTCGCCACCGCCCTCGCCGAGCAACGGCCCGACCTGGTGACCGCGCTCGCGCTCATCAACACCGGACCCAGCATGGACGCCTTCATCGCGCAGGAGTCCGCCGCGATCGGCCCCTCGCAGTGGCCGCCGAGCGACGAGCTGATCCGCCAGTTCTCGAGCACCGGTTTCAGGCGGGCGGACCACCCGATCCCGCAGGCGTTCGTGGACGAGCTGCGCGGTATGAGCTTCCACGCGTTCGTCGCGATCATGCAGGCGCCCCGCGAATACCTGGAGGAGCGGGCGCTCCCGGATCGGCTGAAGGCCCTCGGCAAGCCGCTGCTGGTGATCTTCGGTGCGGAGGACCGGAGGTGGCGATCCTCGTCCGCGGCCGACTACGGCGTCGTTCCGGGCGCGAAGATCGAGCTGCTGCCCGGTTCCGGACACTCGCCCATCGTGGAAGATCCGCCGCGGACCGCCGAACTGCTCCTGGCCTTCACCGCGATCCACCGTCGATCACGTGGGATGTGACGCCGGCGGGTTCGGCAAGGTCGGCTCACATAGGCTTCTGCTGTGTCGCGCTGCGCAGAGAGGGCAGTGCGGGCATCGCTGACAACCGACGCGGTCGAGCCGACAAAGGGATATCCATGATCACCCACATCAACGTCGCCGTCATGTACGTAGCCGATCAGCAGCGGTCGGTGGATTTTTACGTCGACAAGCTCGGCTTCACCAAGACCGTCGATGCTGAGATGTGGCCAGGTGCGCGCTGGGTGGAGGTCAAGCCGCCGAACGGACAGACCTCGATCACCTTGCACAGCGCGGAGGCGTTCGACAAGAAGCCGGGCGAGGGCGCCTTTCTCACCTTCGCCTGCGATGACATCGACGAGACGGTGCGTCAGTTGCGTGCGCTCGGCGTCACCGTGACCGACCCGGTAGAGGAGGCCTGGGGCACTTACATCAAGGCCACCGACCCGGACGGCCACGAGGTCATGATCTCCAAGAAATGACGGACCAGGAGCTCCCCTGACCCCCTGGTAACCGGTTGTCCATTACATGGGATGTAATCGACGGGCCGGGCCGGGACGCCGCATGGTGGGCCCATGAGTGAGAACGGCATTGCCGGACGCAACAAGGAAATCGTCCTGCGCGGCTTCTCGGAGTTCGCGGCGGGGAACGTGGAGATACTTCGCGATCTGCTCCGGGAAGACTTCATCGAGCACAGCCCGGGAAATCCCTCAGGCAGAGACGCGTTCATCGAGTTCATCGCGAGCGCCCCGGTCGCCGGGGCGAAGCTCGACCTCAAGCGGGTCATCGCCGAGGACGACCACGTGATGCTGCACTATCACATGGTCCCGCCAGGGGACGGGCGCGGGATCGCGGTCGTCGACATATGGCGGATGGTGGACGGGCAGATCGTCGAGCACTGGGACGTGGTGCAGCCGGTGCCCGACCCCGGCGAGATCCCGAACGGGATGTTCTGACGGCGGCCGCCGGCTCAGGGTGAGGCGCCGACCATCAGGGGCCAGACCGCCGCGGAGAGCTCCTCGGGGGTGCCCGGGCACCCCCGCCGCACCCAGTCCGCCGCCACCGACAGCAGCGCCCCCGCGACGAACGCCGCCGGAACGTCATGAGGGATGTCCGCAGGATCGTCGACATGGGTGGAGCCGCCGTCGTCCGGTGAGGTGTGCTGTCCGCTGACGTGGATGGCGACGGTCATGCGGTGCCGCAGGTGGTCCTGGAGCCGGGCGCTGCCGTCGGGGCCCAGCAGCGCCCGGTACAGGTGCGCGTGCTCGGCGACGTGCGCGAACAGCCGCGTGGTCTCGACGGGCGGCTCGCTCCGGGCCACCACGTACCGGCCCAGCTTCGGCGCGGCGGCGACCAGGCCGTCGAACATCGCCGCGCAGGCCGACTCGGCGAGGGCGTGGACGTCGGAGAAGTGGTCGTAGAAGGTCGAGCGGTTCAGGCCGGCCCGCTTGGTGACGTCGGCCACCGTGATCTGCCCCAGTTCCTTGTCCAGGACCAGATCCAGCAGCGCCTGCTGCAGCGCGGCCAGGGATCGCCGCGCGCGGGGGTCGGCCTGGACGCGGCCGGTCGGCGGGGGCTTCTCTTCGGGCACGGGCTCAGTGTACTTTGACGACACCCGTTGTTTAGCCGACAGGTGTTGGATAGTGCGAAGGGAAGGAGCCGTCATGGGTTCGTTGGAGGGCAAGGTCGCGATAGTGACAGGCGCCGGGCAGGGGATCGGGCGCGGCATCGCGACGGCCATGGCCAAGGAAGGCGCCTCGATCGCCGTCGTCGACCTCAACGGCGAGGCGGCGGCCGGGACGGCCGGCGAGATCGAGCGCCTCGGCGCTGCGGCGATCCCGCTGACCTGCGACATCCGCGACTCCGCTGCCGTCGGCGCCGCGGTGGCCGCGGTGGTCGAGCGGTTCGGCACCGTGGACATCCTGGTCAACAACGCGATGGCGGCCCGCGTCGGGGTGCCGCTGGAGG
This sequence comes from Nonomuraea sp. NPDC003709, assembly GCF_040610775.1. NCBI lineage: Bacteria > Bacillati > Actinomycetota > Actinomycetes > Streptosporangiales > Streptosporangiaceae > Nonomuraea > Nonomuraea sp. NPDC003709. The sequence continues at coordinate 48,576 of NZ_JBEXMW010000031.1, forward strand.
AGATCACCGACGAGGATCTCGAGCTGGCGTTCCGCACCGGCCCCATGGCCAGCACGTACTTCATGCGGGCCTGCTTCCCGCACCTCAAGGGCGGCGGTCGCGTCATCAACCTGCGCTCCGGCTCCGAGGTCCAGGGGCTGGTCGGTTACGGCGCGTACGTCTCGGCGAAGGCCGCCGTCGGCGGCCTCACCAGGACCGCGGCCCGCGAATGGGGTGCCCACGATATCACGGTCAACGCGATCTGCCCCTTCGCGCTCAGCGAAGGGGCGAAATCCTACTTCGACACGCGGCCGGACGAGCTGGACGCGGCGCTGTCCGGCCTGTCGCTGCGGCGCACCGGTGACGCGGAGGCCGACATCGGCCGCGCCGCCGTCTTCCTGGCCGGGCCGGACGCCTCATTCATCACCGGCTGCTCGATCATGGTGGATGGAGGCGGCTCTTTCCTGGGCTGACGGCAGGAGCCGAGGCTAGAACGCCTTGGTGGAGAACGAGGTGCCGTCCACCGTGACCTTCCCGCCCGAGCAGGACACCTTGGGCGAGTCCGTCCCGGGCACGATCACCGTCAGCAGCGACTGCGCCGCCGGCGACACCACCACATTGGTCGGCAGCTTCGACAGGTACGTGGGTGAGACCCAGCCCACCTTCCCGCCGCGCTCCACCTTCTGCCCGCCGACCCGGTCGCACGACGACGAGAACTGCAGCAGGGTGACCTTGAACTTGCCGTCCCCGAGCACGACCTTGCCCCCGCCGTTGGACACCAGCTTGAGCGACGGGTCGAACCGCCAGAGGTTGCTGATCTTCTTGCCGCCCGAGGCCGTGTCCAGCACCGCCATCAGGTCCTCGCCGTGGTTCACCAGGACCGACCTGGTGCGGCTCACCCCGTACGCCTTGTCGGTCAGCTTGAACGACTGCCGGTCCTTGCCGTACTTCGACGCCACGAGCTTCGAGGACGTCCGCGGCTTGAAGCGGGCCCCGACCACCGTCGGCACGTTGTGGGCCTCGGGGGAGAGCGTCCAGTAGCGGTAGGCGCTCTTCTCGTAGGAGTGGAAGCCGCCGTCCACCAGGAGGTTGCGCCCATGGGCGTAGTACGTGACGCCCAGGTGGTCCTCGTGGCCGTGGAACTTCAGCCCGGGCCCAAACCTGATCGAGTAGTACGCCGAGTCCGGCTTGCTCCAGGCCGTGCGGCCGAAGACGTAGCCCGCCCGGTAGGTCTTGACCTCCTGCTTCGGCGTCCCCGTCTCGATCTTCGGCTCGGTCTCGGCGGTGCCGTCGCCGATGGGCACCATGTAGCCGGTCGGCATGGTGGCGTGGGCGATGAAGTCCTTCATCGCCTCGGCCCGCTTGGCGATCTCGCCGGGCACCTTCCTGCCGCACGCCTTCATGTTGGTCATCGCGACCTGCAGCCGGCTGTAGACGTACACCGCATAGCGCGGAGCCTGCTCCATGAGCGCGCCCTGCGAGTCGACGTCGAGCTTCACCGTGCCGGTCAGCCGGCGGGAGGCCAGGTCCGACCAGTCCTTGCGGCCGTACCTGCAGCCGATGCCCATGAGCGCGATGTCCTGGTCGATGCCGTGGTTGTGGCCCTTCTTGTAGAGCCGCGAGTCCGACAGGAGCCTGGCGTGGTCGGCGAGGCTGTCCTTCAGCCAGCTCTCCTTGACGTGCATGCTCAGGCAGAGCAGTGGCTGTGTGCGCAGCGAGACCGGGTGGTCCTTCCACGTGTACGGCTTGGTGCCGCGCGCCCCGGGCTTGTTGTTCGCGACCCAGTCCTTGGTGATCTCGGTGGCGCGATCCAAATAGCCGCGGTCACCGCTGTTCTCGTACGCGACGACCAGCGTGCCCATCCAGCGCAGCGACTGGAACACGAACTCCCACGAACGGTTCCCGTAGGGGCTCGCGCTCCAGTTGATCTTCTTGCCGAGCTTGTACGCGGGCAGCCCGACCAGCGAGATCTCGCCCTTCATGACGTCGTCGGCCGTGGGGGTGCCGGGCAGCCAGTCGCCCTGGCACTCCGCGGTCCGGGTCACCTTGTCGGCGTGCGCGGGGCTACCTAACCCACCGAGCACCAGCAAAAGGGCAAGAGGTATCGCGAGCCGGCGCACGCCAGTTCCTTTCGGGACAAAAAGTGAAGGTGGAACATGCTTTCCGAATCGCGATCAATGGGTCAAGTTGAGTGGCGGATTCGTTAGATGCTCGATGCGCCCCCGGTGTCCCGCATGGCGTAGCCGTACCTGGCGCGACATGCTGGTGCGGTGACATTCGACGACCTCGTGATCCCGGACACACCCGCCTGCCGCGGGGCGCTGGAGGTGGCCGCCCGCTACCACACGCCCTCGCTGCTCAACCACTCGATCAGGGCCTACCTGTGGGCGGCCGCGTACGCGCGTGAGCACGGCATCGCGTTCGACGCGGAGCTGCTCTACGTGTCGGCCATGCTGCACGACCTCGGGCTGGTGGCCGAGTTCGACAGCCACTCGGTGCCGTTCGAGGAGGCCGGCGGCGACGTGGCCTGGGTCTTCTGCGCCGGCGCCGGCTGGTCGCCCGAGCGGAGGGTACGCGCCCGCGAGGTGATCATCCGGCACATGTGGGACGAGGTGCCCCTGGAGGAGGACCCGGAGGGGCACCTGCTGGAGCTCTCGACCGGCATGGACATCTCGGGCCGCCGTACGGAGGAGATCCCCGAGGCGATCAGGCGCGAGGTCCTGGAGCGCTACCCGAGGCTGGAGATCGCCAAGGAGTTCGGGGCGTGCATCTCGGAGCAGGGCGCGCGCAAGCCGTCCAGCATCGCCGGCCAGTTCGTCCGCGCCGGCATCGTGGACCGGATCGCGCGCAACCCGCTGGACGCCTGACCCCGAAAAGGGTCTTGGAAGCCGGATCGGCTATGACTTGGGGCCGGTGCTCTCGGCGACCTCGAAGGTCCACACCTCCGAGCCGGTCGCCGCGGGCCCCTGCCCGTGGCCGTGACCGTGACCGTGCCCCTGTTCCTGGGCGGCCTGGGCGGCCTGCGCGTGCCCGCGCCGGAAGGCCTCACCCTGCTGCCAGTTCTGGAAGTCCTCCTCGCTGCGCCAGCGCGTGTAGACGAGGTAGCGCTCGGTGCCCTCCACCGGCCTGAGCAGCTCGAACCACTCGAACCCGTCGGCCGACTCCACCATGCCCGCCCGGTTGGCGAAACGCCGTTCGAGCTCCTCGCGCATATCGGCGGGCACGTTCAGGACGTTGATCTTCACGACGGACAACGGGGCCCCTCTCGTCGGCGACACCACCTGCTGAGAGATCCAGGCTAACGCGGGCGGCCTCAGGGTCCTGCTCCTGGTCCGGCGCGGCACGAGGTACGCGTTGGGCGGAGCCTGGCGGTGGCGGCGATAGCCTTGTCAGGTGCGTATAGCGAGGTTCTCCACAGGCGAAGGCGTGTCGTTCGGCGTGGTCGAGGGCGGCCCGGGCGAGGAGGTCATCTCCGCGGTCGCCGGTCACCCGTTCGGCCAGGTGCAGTTCACCGGCGAGCGGCACCCGCTGTCCCAGGTGAAACTGCTGGCCCCGATGCTGCCGAGCAAAGTGGTCGCCATCGGCAGAAACTACGCCGAGCACGCGGCCGAGCTGGGCAACGAGGTGCCCGAGGAACCGCTGATCTTCATGAAGCCGTCCACGTCGGTGATCGGCCACGGCGAGAACATCGCGTACCCCACGACGCTGTCCGACCGCGTCGACTACGAGGGGGAGCTGGCCGTGGTGATCGGCAGGCTGTGCCGCGAGGTGCCGGTCGAGCGGGTCAAGGACGTGATCTTCGGCTACACCTGCGCCAACGACGTCACCGCCCGCGATCTCCAGAAGAAGGACGTGCAGTTCACCCGGGCCAAGGGGTTCGACACGTTCTGCCCGCTGGGGCCGTGGATCCAGACCGACCTCGACGCGAGCGACCTGGCGCTGACGACCACGGTCAACGGCGAGATCCGGCAGAGCGGCCGCACCAGCCAGCTCATCAACGACATCCCCGCGCTGGTGGCCTACGTCAGCGCGGTCATGACCCTGATCCCCGGCGACGTCATCCTGACCGGCACCCCCGCGGGCGTCGGCCCACTCGAGATCGGCGACGAGGTCAGCGTCGGCATCGAAGGCATCGGCACACTCACGAACAAGGTGGTCTCCCGTGACTGAAGTACGGGTGCGGTTCGCCCCGTCCCCAACCGGCATGTTCCATGTGGGCGGTGCCCGCACGGCGCTGTTCAACTGGGCGCTGGCCGAGCAGTCCGGCGGCCGCTTCGTCCTGCGCATCGAGGACACCGACGCGTCGCGAAACCGTCCGGAGTGGACGGAGGGCATCATCTCCGCCCTCGACTGGATCGGCATCAACGGCGGCAACCCGGCGTTCGAGGGCCCCTACTTCCAGTCGGCGTACGAGGCCCAGCACCGCGAGGCGGTGGCGAAGCTGCTGGCCGACGGCCGGGCCTACTACTGCGACTGCACGCGTGAGCTGCTGGTGGCCCGCACCGGCTCCGAGCACCGGGGCTACGACGGCCACTGCCGCGACCGCGGCCTGACCGAGGGCGCGGTCCGCTTCCGCACCCCCGACGACGGCGTCACGGTCGTCGAGGACCTCATCCGGGGCAACGTGGAGTTCCCCAACGAGGCGCAGGAGGACTTCGTCATCGCCCGCACCGACGGCTCGCCGCTCTACGTGCTGGCCAACGCGGTCGACGACATCACCCAGAACATCACCCACGTCGTCCGCGGCGAGGAGCACCTGGGCAACGCGGCCAAGCAGATGCTGCTGTGGCCGGCGCTGGGCGCCACGCCGCCGGTCTGGGCGCACCTGCCGGTGATCGTCAACGAGCAGCGCAAGAAGCTGTCCAAGCGCCGCGACAAGGTGGCCCTGGAGGACTACCGCGCGGAGGGCTACCTCGCGGAGTCCACGGTCAACTACCTGATGCTGCTGGGCTGGGGGCCGGGCGAGGACCGCGAGATCATGCCGTGGTCCGAGATGATGCCGCTGTTCCGGCTGGAGGACGTCAACTCCGCCAGCGCGTTCTTCGACGAGAAGAAGCTGCGCGCGTTCAACGGCGAGTACATCCGGGCGCTGCCGCTGGGGACGTTCGAGCAGCGCTGCGAGCCCTACCTCGACCCGTCCTGGGACCGCGAGCTGTTCAGCAAGGTCGCGGCGCTGGCCCAGACCCGCATCGCGGTGCTGTCGGAGATCCGGCAGAACGTCGACTTCCTCTTCCTCGACGAGCCGGTTTTCGACCAGGCGTCCTGGGACAAGGCGATGAAGAACTCGCCGGTGGAGATCCTCACCGACTACCTGTCGCGGCTGGAGACGGTCAGCTGGGACCCCGAGTCGCTCAAGGAGGCGCTGGAGGAGGTCGGGACCGCGTACGGGCTCAAGCTCGGCAAGGCCCAGGCGCCAATCCGCGTGGCGATCACCGGCCGGACGGTGGGCCTGCCGCTGTTCGAGTCGATCGAGGTGCTCGGCCGCGCCCGGGCGCAGGAGCGCCTGCGCGCCGCGCTGGCCCGCCTGAAGGGCTGATCCGGCGGCCGGCGGCCCGCAGGGCGGGCCGCCGGCGCACGGGCTCAGTCGAGGCCGCGGCGGACGAGCAGCGGCTGGATGCTGGGCTCGCGCCCGCGGAAGTTGCGGAACGCGGTCAGCGGGTCGAGGCTGCCGCCGCGGGAGAGCAACTCGCGGCGGAAGTGGTCACCGTTGGCCCTGGTGAGCCCGCCGTTCTCCTTGAACCACTCCACGCTCTCCGCGTCGAGCACCTCGCTCCAGATGTAGGAGTAGTAGCCGGCGCTGTAGCCGCCGGAGAAGATGTGGGCGAAGTAGTTGGTCCTGTAACGCGGCCCGACCTGTGGCACGGCGATCTGGGCGGCCTCCAGGGCTGCAGACTCGAACGCCTCGGGGTCGGCCACCGTCTCCCCGGACGCCAGCTTGTGCCAGGCCCAGTCGAGCAGGGTCGCGGCGAGATATTCGACGGTCTTGAAGCCCTGGTTGAACTTCTCCGCCGCCTGCAGCTTCTCCACCAGCTCGGCCGGCATCGGCTCGCCCGTCTCGTGGTGCTTGGCGTAGTTGGCCAGCACCTCGGGCCAGGTCACCCACATCTCGTTGACCTGTGACGGGTACTCGACGAAGTCGCGCGGCACGTGGGTGCCCGACACGCGCGGGAAGCGCACCTGGGAGAACAGCCCGTGCAGCGCGTGCCCGAACTCGTGGAATGCCGTGTTGACCTCGTCGTACGTCAGCAGCGTCGGCCCCGAGGCCGGCTTGGTGACGTTGAGGTTGTTGATGACCACCGGCAGCTGCCCGAACAGGAACGACTGGTCGACCAGGTTGTTCATCCACGCGCCGCCGCGCTTGGTCTCCCTCGCGTACGGGTCGAGCACGAACAGCCCCAGCCGGCTCCCGTCCTCGTCGAACACCTCGTACACCGTCACGTCGGGGTGGTAACCGCCCAGGTCGGGCCGTTCGGTGAAGGTCAGGCCGTACAGCTTCCCGGCCGCGAAGAAGATGCCGTCACGGTAGACGCGGTCGAGCTCGAAGTACGGCCGCATCTCGGCGGCGTCGAAGTCGTAGCGGGCCTGGCGCACCTTCTCGGAGTAGTACGACCAGTCCCACGGCTCGATGTCGAACCCGGCCTGCTCCGACAGCGCCTCGGCCTCCTTGCGCGCGTTGCGCACGGCGGGGGCGACGAGCTGGCCGAGCATCTCCTCGACCGCCTCGACGGTCTTGGCCGTCTGGTCGGCCACCACGTACGCCGCGTGGCTGGAGAACCCCAGCAGCTCCGCCCGCTCGGCCCGCAGCGCCGCCATCCTGGCCGCCAGCTCGAAATTGCCCGGCGCCCGCCCGACACTCAGCTCGTACAGCCTGCGGCGCACGTCGCGGTCGGTGAGCTGGGCCAGGCCCGGCTGGACGGTGAAGTTGAGCAGCGGCAGGACGTACTTGCCGTCCTTGAGCAGCGACTCGATCTTGGCCTGGTCGAGGCCGTCGAGCTCCTTGGGGTCCGACACCACCAGCGCCGACTCCGTCGAGGCCTTCAGCAGCGTCTGCGCGAACTCCGTCGAGAGCTTCGACAGCTCCTCGTTGAGCTGCCGGAGCCGGTCCTGGTCCGGCTCCGACAGGTCGGCGCCCGCCCTGATGAAGTCCTCCCGGTACTTCTCCAGCAGCCAGGCCTCCTCGGGATCCTCCGTGGACACCTGCTTGATGCGCGCCCACAGCGCCCGGTTGAGCCGGATCGCGTCGCCGTGCCTGGTCAGCTGGGGAGAGATCTCCTTCTCGATCTCCATGATGCCGTCGGTGGTGTTGGAGGCGGCGATGCTGAAGAAGACCGTGGCCGTGCGGTCGAGAATCCGTCCCGACCGCTCGAGCGCGGCGATCGTGTTGTCGAACGTCGGCGCCTCGGTGCTGCCTGCGATCGCGTCGACCTCCGCCAGCTGCTCCGCCATGCCGCGATCGAACGCGGGCAGGTAGTGCTCCTCGCGGACGTCGGCGAAGGGCGGCAGTTCGTACGGCAGGTCGCTAGGGGTGAAGAACGGGTTACCGGCCAACGGTGGGGCTCCTCCACGTGGTGTTTTGTCCCCTTCAGCTTGGCACGTGAGGGCCGCTGCTGTGGGCGCTGGAGGGTTCGTTGGCTATTCGTTTTGGTCTTACCCCCAGAGCTGGGCTATTCTTTCGGACGTCGCCGAAAGCGCCCTCCAGGGGTCGCAAGCGGTGGGGTATGGTGTAATTGGCAGCACGACTGATTCTGGTTCAGTTAGTCTAGGTTCGAGTCCTGGTACCCCAGCTTTATCATTTCGCCAGTTTGTGCAGGATTTCGGTAATCAGCCGGTACGTCCTCGCCGTCGGCGCATGCGAAGCCTCCACCGAGTAAACCTTGAACTTGTTGCCTGGCGTGGCCGCATCCGCTTCCTTGATCATCCGGTCCTGCAGTGCGAGCGGGATCACCCTGTCCCGCGTGTGCCTGATGTAGACGCGCGGCACCCGTCCCCACGCCTCCTTGCGCCCCCGAGCGTCGGCGCTCCCCACCAGGAGACTCTCATCCGGCAGCAACGTGTTCAGCATGGCCAGGAGCTCGCCCTCGCTCGCCTCCGCCATGAACGCCGCCTTGACCGCGTCCAGAAATTTCCTGTCGCCGGTCCGCCAGTTCATGCGGATCGCGCCGATCACCCTCGGGTCGGCGATGATGCCCGCCGCCACGCTGCCCGCCAGGCTCTCCTTGCCCTCCGGCGTCCCCAGATAGTCGTTGGGCGAGCTCAGCTTCGTGCAGCAGAACGCGGTGTCGTAGACGAGCAGGTCGATCAGGTCGGGCACCGCGTCGGCCGCCTTGGTGATGGTCGCGCCGCCCAGGCTGCCGCCCACCAGGATCACCGGGCCGTAGCCGGAGACCCGGCGCACGGCGTCCACCGTGGCCTCGACATAGTCGTCCAGCGTGACCCCCGCCACCGGCGACGGCAGCGTGGCCAGCTTCTCCAGGTCCTGCGGGGTCTGGTAGGCGAGGTGAAACTGCTCCTCGGGGCCGTGCCCCGGCAGTGCCACGCCCACGGTGCGGTGGCCGCGCAGCGTCAGCTCGGAGTCGCCGCTGGCCGAGCCGTTCGCGCCGGTCACGAAGACGTACGTGGTCACCTCCCGCCGCGGCTTGGCGGCCTGGGCGCCCACGGCGCCCGCGCCCGCGACGGCGGCGTACTGAAACATGTCCCTACGGGTCGGAAAGCTCATGACTCGATGTTCGCCCAGCTCAGCGCGGGTGCGCATCGCCTGCCCGGCTCGTCGTGCGGTGGACGTCCGGCATCCACCGATCGGTTGACGCCATGCCAGGCTTGACCCCATGAGCTGGCTCGACGGGCGCGAACGCGGGGCCTTTCTGTGCCTCGCCTACGGACTGCTCGGGATCTCCTCGACCGCGGCCGCCCTCGCGGACGTGCCCTGGCCCCTCCTCCGCTGGCTGGCCGGCCCCTTGCCGGCCTGGCTCGCCGAAACGGCAGGCCCGGGGTGGGCGGCGACGGGCGGCCTCCCGGCGGCGTGGACGGCGACGGGCGGCGGCCCTGCGGCGACGTGGCCGGCGGTCGCCGGGTCGTGGTCCGGCGGGCCGACCGCCGGCTTCGGCCCCGGCCCGGCGGCGTTCGCGCCGTGGTGGCCGGCGGTCGCGCTGGCCGCGGCGGTGTGGGTGGCGCCGATCGGCTGGCTCCACCCCCGCAGGGACACGCGCCGGGCGCTCGTCGTGGGCCACTTCCTCGTGCTGATCGCGCTCGCCGCCGTGCTGACGGCCGCGAGCCCCGCCTTCATCGTGTTCGCCTCGATCGGCTACCCGCTGGCCAGCGCCCTGCTCCCGGCCAGGCTGACCATGGCGGGCGTGACGCTCACCGCCATCGTCATCGTGACGGCCCAGGCGGGGCCGGGCGCCCGGGGCACCCTGCTCACCGTGATCGCGGGCGTGGCGCTGCCGCTGGTCGTGGCCGGCTGGTACGTCTCCGGCGAGCACGACAAGCGCCGCCGCCTGGTCGAGCGCCTGCGCGCCGCCATGGCCGAGAACGCCTCCCTCAACGCCCGGCTCCTCGACCAGGCCAGGCGGGCGGGCGTGCTCGACGAGCGGCACCGCGTGGCGGGCGAGATCCACGACACGCTCGCCCAGGACCTCGTCGCCCTGATCGGCCAGCTCAACGCCGCCGACCGCACCTCCCGGGCCGAGACCCGCCGCCGCCACCTCGACCAGGCCGCGGAGCTGGCCCGCCGCAGTCTCTCCGAGGCCCGCCGGTCCGTACGCGCCCTGCGCCCGGAGCCGCTGGAGACCTCGAAGCTCCCGGACGCGATCACCGACCTGGCCGAGTCGTGGTCGCGGTCGGCCGGCGTCGACCTGACCCTCGAGATCACCGGCACGCCGGTCGCCCTGGCCGCCCCCATCGAGGACACGCTGTTCCGCGTGGCCCAGGAGGCCCTGGCCAACGTCGCCAAGCACGCCAGGGCCTCCAGGACGGGCCTGACCCTGTCGTACACGGACGAAAGCGTCCTCCTCGACATTCGAGACGACGGCGCTGGTTTCGCCTCGCAGGAGCCCGCTGACGGCTTCGGCGTCGACGGAATGCGCCAACGCGTCCGCGCCGTCGGCGGCACCCTCGACATCGAGTCCACCCCCGGCCAGGGCACCGCCGTAGCCGCCGCCATCCCCGCGATCCCCGCCGAGGACGACCTTCCATGATCCGCGAGCCGGCCACGGCCACCACCCGGGAGAGACCGCCGCACCCTGCTCACCCTCCCCAACGCCCGCCCGCCCTGCTCGCCGTCTCCCACGCCCGCCCGTCCCGTCCAGCGCCTCCTCCACCCCCTTTCCCAAAGGCGCGGCGCTACCTCTGAGGCCGGCGCGTCCTGTTCGTCGGACGTGTGGTCAGTCGACCCTCGACCCAAGGAAGGGTGATGGGTGAGACCCTGACGAGAGACGGGTGCCGGCCGGAAGGGGAGAGATGCGGCTGAGGCTGCTGATAGCGGACGATCACCCCATCGTGCGCGACGGCCTGCGCGCGGCACTCGGCGGCGAGCCCGACCTTGAGATCGTCGGCGAGGCGGCCGACGGCGCGGAGGCCGTACGCCTGGCCGCCGAGCTCGAGCCCGACATCGTCCTCATGGACCTGCGCATGCCGGGGATGGACGGCGTCACCGCCATCCGCCGCCTCAGCGGCACGGGCCCGCGGGTGCTGGTCCTGACCACGTTCGACACCGACGTCCTGCCCGCCCTCGAAGCGGGCGCCACCGGCTACCTGCTGAAGGACGCCCCGCCGGAGGAGCTGGTGCGCGCCGTCCGAGCCACCCACCGGGGCGAGACCGTCCTCGCCCCCGCCGTAGCCGGCCGGCTCGCGGCGGCCCTCCGCAAGCCCACCAGGGGCAGGCTCAGCAAACGGGAGCTGGAGGTGCTGCGCCTGGTGGCCGGGGGAGCAACGAACAAGGTGGCGGCAGCGAGCCTGTTCATCAGCGAGGCCAGCGTCAAGACCCACCTCCTGCACATCTACGCCAAGCTCGACGTCCGCGACCGCGCCTCCGCCGTGGCCGAGGCCTACCGCCGCGGCCTCCTCACCGACTGACAGTGATGATGGAGACGGGCGCCTCCCCGGCCAGGTTTTGACCCACCGACTGGCAGCGGGCGAGGGGCGTGAGGGTGGAGTCACCGCAGTGGTTTGGGTAGAGTCCGCCCGACTTATGGATGAGTTTCGTATTCGCGCGGGCAACCTCCCGCGCCTCGTCGCCCCGTTCGTCGCTCCGCTCGCCCTCTTCTTCGTCGTCTGCCTGCTCCTCGGCGCCATCTTCACCGGCAGCACCCCGCTGGGCGCCGTCATCGGGGCGCTGGCCACCGCTGCCCTCCTGGCCGTGCTCGTGGCCAAGCACCGCCGCCTGACCACCGGCACCGTCGTCCGCTTCTCCGCCGACGGCGTGGAGCTGACCGACTCGTACGGCTTCCGCGTCCGCCTCCGCTGGCCCGACATCACCAGGATCGACGTCGTGGACACCCAACTGGCCAGCCCCAGGCGCATCGGCCGTCCGGGCGGCGTGCGGGTACGGGTGGAGCCGCTGCGCTCGGTGGGGCTCGTCGGGTGGGGCGAGCGTACGGTGCCACCGCGCGCGCCGGGCTGGATGCGCGAGCGGCTGGCCCGCGTCCCCGTGGACCCGGTCACCGGCCGGCCGGAGGTGGCGATCCCGCTCGGAGAGTTCGACCCGCTGTGGGAAGGCGGGGCGATGGGGGCTTGGGTACGCCGCCACAGGCCCGACCTGATGGGCCGTTAAGCAGTTTGGTGTGGTCTCCGGGGTGCGGTAGAGTTACCTGCGTTGCCGGGGAGATCCCGGCACCAGCAGCTTGTGGACAGGGTCCCGTCGTCTAGTGGCCCAGGACGCCGCCCTCTCAAGGCGGTAGCGCCGGTTCGAATCCGGTCGGGACTACCACTGTCACAAGCCCGCGAAGGTCCCGTCGTCTAGTGGCCCAGGACGCCGCCCTCTCAAGGCGGTAGCGCCGGTTCGAATCCGGTCGGGACTACGTCTATCACACTCGCTCCGGCGCTCACAGCCCGGAGCGTTTCTGTTTTCCGCTCCCGCCTGCCACGTCTCCCTGGACAAAACCCACCCACATGCGGCGCCTCGCCGACCTGAGGCGTCCGGCCCCGTTCGGTGGGCGCTCGTTGTGGAGTCCGAGGCCCACGAAGCCTGGCCGCGTGCGGTGCTTGCTCTCCCAAGGCGTCGGCCTTGCGGCTGCTCGTCGTGAGCGTAAAAAAGCGCCAGGAGGCCGGGGCACGTGCGGTGGGTCGCTGACCCGAGACGGCCCGGCGACGCGCGATGAGTGGGCTGCTCCTCGCGAGCGTGCGAAGCTCAAGAGGCCAGGCCGCGCACGGTGGTTGCCGGTTCGAGGGGTCCGGCTCCGTGCGGTGGTGATCGCTGTGGGCGTGCAGGGCCCAGGGACCCGGTTACGCGTGGCGGGCCCGAGGTGTCCGGCCGCGTGCGGGTGCAGGGCCGAGAGAGCCGGTCGCGTGTGGTGGGTGGCTCGCCTGAGAAGCGGAGGGTTCCGGGGGCCGGAAGTGGAAAGGCCCCCGCCGAGTGGCGAGGGCCTCCATGGAGCGGTGGTTACGCGGAGCGGGCCTTGAAGAGGGCGCGGCGGGCCGCCTTGGCGACCTGCTTGTCCGGGTGGACCTGGGAGATCAGGTCCAGCAGCTCCTCCACGTGCGCGTGCGGAATCCGCCAGATCACCTCGAGCAGGTTGTTGACCATCTCCGGCCCGATGTCCTGCAGGCTGCTCACGAACTCGGAACGCCCCAGCCCGGCCGAGATCGTCCACATGTCCAGGATCAGCCAGTGGGTGTCGTCCTGGGTGGGCTCGGGCGCCCCCTCGATCTCCAGCTGGCTCAGGTGCGTGGCCGCGTAGGGCCGGAGCGAGGGCTGTTTGAGCGCCGCCTGCCAGGCCGGGATGGCGGCCTCGCCCAGGGTGCCGACCACGCTGGCCGCCTGCACCCTGATCAGCGCGTCGCTCTCGTCCTCGGCCGCCGCCTCCAGCAGCTCCTCGGCCGCCTTGCCCGGCTCCCTGAGCCGCATCCAGGCCGCGAACTCCGCGTCGGCCTCGTCCTCGGGCAGCTCGGCGCTGAGCGCCAGCAGCTCGTGGGCGCTCATGGACTCGATCGCGGGCCGCGCGTCCACTTCGATGTCGGCGTCGTCCACCAGGTGGACGACCCCCTCGGTGCCGAGCGGCGTGAGGCGGACGGTGCTGCCGTCGACCTCGACCATGCCGTACCCGACGAGCCAGTCGATCGCGGGGGCCAGCGGTTCGCCTACCGCCTCCCACGCGTCCGAGCCCAGCTCGTCGAGGTCGGCGGCGGACTCGGCCAGGTCCTGCGCCAGGTCGTCGAGCTCGCGCGAGCCGCCCGCCAGCAGCAGCCTGACCAGCAGGCCCCGGGTCAGACCCGCCAGCGCCATCGTAAGGTCTTCGTCGCTCAGCTCAGGGTCGCCGTAGTCGACGGAGTGGAGCCCGAGCATCCAGGCGTCGAGCACGTCCTCGTCGTCGTCGAACGGCCACTCAGAGGTGTCGTCCTGCACCGCGACCGTGTTGCCCTCGCCGGGCTGGAGGAACTCCAGGTCCACGGCCAGGTTCCAGATGTTCCAGAGCTGCGGGACGACCTCGGCGATCGGGCCGTCGGTGTCGGGCCTGGGCAGCCCGACGGCCGCCAGCGCCTCCTCCACCTCGGCGTCGGTGAGCAGGGTGTCCTCGCCCACCCGGCGGCCGGAACCCACCCAGAGGGCGAGGTCGCGGGCCTTGGCCACCAGTGGCGCCTGCCGGGCCGCCGCGGCGAGCTCCGAGTCGGGCCGCAGCCTGATCGTGTCGAGTTCGGCGAGGTCGTCCGCGAATGGCTCGAAATCGCCCAGGTCGCCGACCTCGTCCTCCCCGTCGTCGTCGCCCTCGGCGTCGTCGAGCAGCTCTTCCATGAGGTCGACGAACTCGTCCTCGACGTCGTCGAGCTCAGCCTGCAGATCGGCGAGGGAGTCCGAGCCCTCGGCCAGCCTGCCGGTCTGGGAGAGGAACGTCAGGTACGCGTCCACGGCCGGGAGCATCCCGTCGGCGGCGGCGTCGGGATCCTCCACGACCTTGGGCATGCGGTCGAGCAGCAGGTTGCGCAGGTCAGCACGCTTCCACGTGCCGAGGTCCTGCGAGAAGGCGAGACGGTGCCACAGTGCGGCGGGCCCCACGAGCTCGGGGTCGCTTCCGGGCGCGTTCGCACGCGCCCACATGATGAACTCTTCGAGCAGGGGTCGCAGCTCAGTGGCGGCTACCTCGATGCGATCTGTCACGCACTCAGGCTAGTGCGCCCACGAGGCACTCGGCTCCCCAAATACCTGCTTTCGCCGATCATGACGTGCGACGCATTGCCTCTGTTATACGTTCGGCCGCCGCCATAACGGGCACCGCGTGGAGCCGGCCCGGTGCCCTCGTGAGCCGTTCGATGGGGCCGGAGACCGACACGGCCGCGATCACCTTGCCGCCGCTGCCCCTTATGGGCGCCGACACGCTGGCCACCCCCTGCTCGCGCTCGCCGACGCTGTGGGCCCAGCCACGGCGCCGTACGGAGGCGAGGGTGGCGGCACTGAACTTGGCGCCGCGCAGGCCGCGGTGCAGCCGGTCCGGCTCCTCCCACGCCAGCAGTATCTGCGCGGCCGAGCCCGCCGACATGGGCAGCGCGGAGCCCACCGGCACGGTGTCCCGCAGGCCGCTCGCGCGTTCGGCGGCCGCGACGCAGACGCGCTCGTCGCCCTGCCGGCGGTAGAGTTGCGCGCTCTCCCCGGTGAGGTCCCTGAGCTGCATCAGTACGGGGGCGGCCACCGCCAGCAGCCGGTCCTCGCCGGCCGCGGTGGACAACTCGGAAAGCCGGGGACCCAGGACGAACCTGCCCTGTGTGTCACGACTCACAATGCGGTGGTGCTCAAGTGCGACGGCCAGACGATGGGCCGTGGGGCGGGCCAGACCGGTGGCCTGGACGAGCTGCGCCAGTGAAGCGGGTCCCGCTTCGAGGGCATTGAGTACAAGAACTGCCTTGTCGAGTACTCCGACTCCGCTAGAGTTGTCCATACACCGATACTGCCGTCTCGACATATGAGAAGGCAAGTCGGAGGCAAACTCCCGCCGCGAGGGAGCGCCGGTCTCTGGACTGAGGAACGAAAGGGACCGGACCTGAGCGACCGGCCGCGATGCGAAGCATCGCAGAAGGCACGGAGGGAGCGCTGGTCCCCCGGAGCGGCGACCGGCGGGACCGGGCCTGAGCAAGCGGTGCGATGGCGCACCGCGAACAAACAGGAGGAGATCATGGGCCGCACACTGGCCGAGAAGGTCTGGGAGCAGCACGTAGTCCGTCGTGCCGAGGGCGAACCGGACCTGCTCTATATCGACCTGCACCTCATTCACGAGGTGACCAGCCCGCAGGCGTTCGACGGGCTCCGTCTCGCCGGCCGGAAGGTGCGGCGGCCCGATCTCACGATCGCCACCGAGGACCACAACGTGCCGACCGTGCTCGGCCCGATCTCCGACCCGGTGTCCAAGACGCAGGTCGAGACGCTGCGCAAGAACGCCGCCGAGTTCGGCATCAGGCTCCATCCGATGGGCGACGCCGGTCAGGGCGTGGTGCACATCATCGGCCCGCAGTTCGGGCTGACGCAGCCGGGCATGACGATCGTGTGCGGTGACTCCCACACCTCGACGCACGGCGCGTTCGGCGGCATCGCGTTCGGCATCGGCACCTCCGAGGTCGAGCACGTGCTGGCCACGCAGACGCTGCCCGCGTACCGGCCGAAGACGATGGCGATCGAGGTCTCCGGCGAGCTGCCCGCCGGCGTGACCGCCAAGGACCTGATCCTGGCCATCATCGCCAAGATCGGCACCGGCGGCGGCCAGGGTTACATCGTGGAGTACCGCGGCGAGGCCGTCCGCAAGCTCTCCATGGAGGGCCGCATGACGGTCTGCAACATGTCGATCGAGGCGGGCGCCCGCGCCGGCATGATCGCGCCGGACGAGACCACGTTCGAGTACCTGAAGGGCCGCCCGCACGCGCCCGAGGGCGAGGCGTGGGACCAGGCCGTCGGGTACTGGAAGACGCTGCGCACCGATGACGACGCCGTGTTCGACAAGGTCGTGGAGATCGACGCCACGACGCTGACCCCGTACGTCACGTGGGGCACCAACCCGGGCCAGGGCCTGCCGCTGGGCGAGTCCGTCCCGTCCCCGGAGAGCTTCTCCGACCCGGTCGAGCGCTCGGCCGCCGAGCGGGCGCTGGAGTACATGGGCCTGACCGCCGGCACGCCGCTGCGTGAGATCGAGGTCGACACCGTGTTCGTCGGCTCGTGCACCAACGGCCGCATCGAGGACCTGCGCTCGGCCGCCGAGATCCTGCGCGGCCGCCAGGTGAAGACCCGCACGCTGATCGTGCCCGGCTCGATGCTGGTCAAGCTGCAGGCCGAGCAGGAGGGCCTGCACGAGGTGTTCAAGGCCGCCGGCGCCGAGTGGCGCGAGGCCGGCTGCTCGATGTGCCTGGGCATGAACCCCGACACGCTCCAGCCCGGCGAGCGCAGCGCCTCCACCTCCAACCGCAACTTCGAGGGCCGCCAGGGCAAGGGTGGCCGCACCCACCTGGTGTCGCCGCAGGTCGCCGCCGCGACCGCCGTCACCGGCCGTCTGACCGCGCCCGCCGACCTGTAAGGAGACCTGGACCGATGGAAGCATTCACCACCCACACCGGTACGGCGGTGCCGCTGCGCCGCAGCAACGTCGACACCGACCAGATCATCCCGGCCGTCTGGCTCAAGCAGGTCAGCCGCACCGGGTTCGAGAAGGGCCTGTTCGCGGCCTGGCGCGAGGACCCGACGTTCGTGCTGAACGACCCGTCCTACGAGGGCGGCTCGATCCTCGTCTCCGGCCCCGACTTCGGCACCGGCTCCTCGCGCGAGCACGCGGTCTGGGCGCTGCAGCAATACGGGTTCCGCGCCGTGATCGCCGCCCGCTTCGGCGACATCTTCCGCAACAACTCCACGAAGATGGGCCTGCTGCCGGTCATCCTGCCGGGCGACAAGGTCGAGGCGCTGCAGTCGGCCGTCGAGGCGGACCCGAAGCTCGAGATCGCCGTCGACCTGGTCGAACGCCAGGTCCGCTGGGCCGATGAGGCCGTGTCGTTCGAGATCGACGACTACACCCGCTGGCGGCTCATGGAGGGCCTCGACGACATCGGGCTGACCCTGCGTCACGCCGACGATGTGGCGGCGTACGAGAATGGTCGGCAGCCATGGCTGCCGACGACCGTCTAGAAGACGACGAACTGGCGCGGCGGTTGCGCGAGGCGCACCGCCGCGTCCGCATGCTTCCCCCCGCCGAGAAGGACCGGCTGGCCCGCCGCTACCTCGCGATTTGCGATCTGGCGAAGCGTGACCCGGAAAGGGCCGCCGCCCGCCTCGACGCCTTTCTGGCCTCTCTCGACACGCCACGTAGTGAGGAAAACGCGCTAGGTGATTGAGTTCACCGGCGATCCCGCCTACTTTCAAGCCCGTAAGGGGTTTCTAGGGCGAACTCATGAGCTGGAACCCCGAGCCGTAACTGGGGGAGCAGGACTTTCATGAACAAGCGAGAACTCGTCGAGGCCATCGCTGATCGGGTTGGCGACAGGAAGACGGCCACCGAGGCCGTGAACGCGGTCATCGACACCATCCAGAAGGCCGTGGCGAGCGGCGACAAGGTCTCGATCACGGGCTTCGGCGCATTCGAGATGGTGAACAAGCCCGCCCGCACGGCCAGGAACCCGTCGACCGGCGCGGAAATCAACGTCCCCGAGAGCTGGGGGCCGAAGTTCCGCCCGGGATCCGACTTCAAGGAACTGGTCAACCAGGGCGGCAAGAAAGCCGGAAAGAAGAAGTAAACCCAGCACGCGCTTCCGCCCGGGCCCTCGGCCCGGGCGTTTCGCATTTCGGCCCGCAAACGGCCGGGCCGCGACCCGGCAAAAGGGCCTGTTACTCGGAATCGCCCGCCGGCGGGCGGCCGCGGAAGGCGTCCGGGACCGGGAAGGTCGAGAGCGTGATGTAGGCGATCTCCTCGCCGGACATCCCGATGTTGACCCGCTGTCCCGTGCGCAGCAGCCGCAGCGGCCCCGCGTCGAAGGCGGACGTGCCGAACTCCAGCACGGCCCCGTCGTCGAGGAACACCGTCCCCGAGCGCGTGGCCTCGTCGAAGCTGCGTACCGTTCCCTGCACGCTGATCAGCGTAATTCGTTTGCCCCTTGCCCGGCCAGGCGGCAAAGATCGAGAGACATGGGACGTACGGGCGATTTCTGGCGGTTCGCGTGGGCGAACGCCATCACACAGATGGGCACGCAGGTCACGGTCGTGGCCCTGCCCCTGGCGGCGCTCCTCGTCCTGGACGCCGGAGCCTTCCAGCTCGGCCTGCTGTCGGCGGCCCAGATGCTCGCCTTCCTGCTGATCGGGCTGCCCGCGGGCGTGTGGGTGGACCGGTCGCGGCGCCGCCCGATCCTCATCTGGTCCGACCTCGCGCGTGGCGTGGCGCTGCTGTCGGTCCCGGTGGCGGCCTGGCTCGACGTGCTGACGCTGCCGCAGCTGTACGCGGTCGCCGTGGTGCTGGGCGTGGGCACGGTCTTCTTCGACGTCGCCCACATGAGCTTCCTGCCCGCCATCGTGACCAAGGAGCGCCTCGAACGCGGCAACGGCGTCCTGGAGGTCACCAGGAACACCTCGCTGCTCGCCGGACCGGGCGTCGGCGGCTGGGCGGTGGCCGTGTTCACCGCGCCGATCGCGCTGCTCGCCGACGCCGTCAGCTACCTCCTCTCCGCGTTCCTGCTGTGGGGCGTGCGCGCCGAGGAGAGCCCGCGACGCGGCGAGCGGAGGCTGCGCCAGGAGGTGGCGGAGGGCATCAGGTTCGTCGCGGGAGAGCGGGTGCTGCGCAGGGTCGCGATCGTGGGCGCGCTCGTCATGGCGGCCAACGGCATCGCGGCCGTCGGACTGCCGCTCTACCTGGTCAAGGAGCTGGGGGTCGGCTCCGCCCAGTACGGGCTGCTGCTGTCGGCCGCCGCCGTCGGCTCCCTCGTGGGCGCCGCGCTGGTGGCCCGCCTCACCGCGCGCTTCGGCAGCGGCCCCACCCTGTACGGCTCCGCCGTCCTGGCGGCCGTGCTCTACCTGCCCGCGCTGGCGACCGGCCCCGGTTGGCAGCTGCTGATCTTCCCGGTGGCCTCGTCGCTGTTCGGCGCGGTCAGCTCGATCTTCGGCGTGGCCCAGCTCAGCTACCGCCAGCGCATCACGCCCGACCACCTGATGGGCCGGGTCAACGCCAGCATGCGCTTCCTGATGTGGGGGGCGTACCCGCTGGGCGGGCTGGTCGGCGGCGCGTTGGGGGAGTGGCTCGGCGGCTACGCGGCCTTCGCCGCGGCCGTGGCCCTGATGAGCCTGGCGCACCTGGCGGTGGCGACCTCGCCCGCCATCATGAAGACCGCCGCGACTACTTCATGAGCCCGCAGCAGGGAGACCGGAACCCAGCCGTCTCATGAGCCGGGCCACAGCTCGGCGACCACCGCGGCCGTGTGGCGGCCGAGGCCCAGCGCGATCGCCGCGCGCAGGTCGTCGGGCGTGTCCACGTCCCGCCGCACCGAGTCGATCCCCGTCAGGCACAGCTCCTTGGCCCCGCCCGCCAGGTGCTTGGCCCGCGACTCCCCGCCGAACCTCGGCGTGAACGGCATCCCCGGCCGCACCCCGTAGAAGGTCGTCCCGACGTCGAGCGCGTCCGGCACGAAGGACTGGTCGAACTCGGCGGCGGCCTCCAGCGCCGTCCCCAGCTCCGACGACCGCAGGGCGGGCAGGTCCGCCTGGAGCGCCCCAACCGCGTCGCCCGGCGCGACGCGTACGGCATGGGCGGCTCCGGTGCGCAGGGCGGTGTTCAGGCCGCGGTCCGGGTCGGGCACCACCTCGGCCCCCAGCGCGCCCAGGGGCCCGGCCGCGGCGGGATCGGCCGTCACCACGATCACCCGGGCGACCCGCGCGCACGAGAGCGCCGCCGCCACCGTGTCACTCGCCACGGCCACGGCCAGCCTGGTCCGGTGCGGGCCGGTGGCCGCCGCCAGCCTGGTCTTCGCCGCGACCAGCGTCTTCACCGGGATGACCAGGGACCAGCGGATGCTCATAGTCTTAAGCATCCCGCCTCGACATCCCGCGCGGCCAACCGGGAGACTTGGGGCGCATCCCGTACGTGTTGGAGGAGACCATGAGCCGCCCCGCGCGACCATCGCGTTTCTGGGAAACCCTGGCAGTCGTCATCGTGAAACCGCTGTCCTGGCTCCTGGTCAAGAGGGACTGGCGTCGTGGGGAGCGCATCCCGCGCACCGGTGGTGTGATCATCGCGACCAATCACCTCTCCTGGGCTGATCCTGTCCTGCTGTCGCACTTCCTCTACAACAACGGGCGCTGGCCGGTAATCCTGGCCAAGTCCGCTCTGTTCAAGGTGCCGTTCCTGGGCAGGGCGGTGACGGGGCTCCTGGCCATCCCCGTCGACCGGGGCAGCGCCGAGGCGGCGAAGTCCCTGCACATCTCGGCCCAGCGGCTCGAGAACGGCGGAGCGATCCTGTTCTACCCCGAGGGCACCTGCACCCGCGATCCCGACCTGTGGCCCATGGTGGGCAAGACGGGCGCGGCCCGGCTGGCGCTGGAGAGCGGCGCGCCGGTCATCCCGGTGGCCCACTGGGGCGCGCATGAGTTGCTGCCGTACGGGGAGAAGAAGCCCAGGCTGTTCCCGCGCAAGACGTTCCGCGTGACGGTGGGCCCACCGGTGGACCTGTCGAAGTACCAGGGCCTGCCCCTGCAGGCGGAGGTGTTGCGCGCGGCGACGGCCGACATCACGGCCGCGATCACCCAGCAGCTCGCCGAGCTGCGTGGCGAGAAGGCCCCCGAGACCCCCTACGATCCGGCCAAGGAGTGATGGCATGACAAAGGTGGCCGTTTTCGGGACGGGCTCGTGGGGGACCACGTTCGCGACGATCCTGGCCGAGGCAGGCAACGAGGTCACGCTCTGGGGCCGCAGACGGGAGCTGGTCGAGGCGATCGACCGCGACCACGTCAACCCCGACTACCTGCCGGGCCTCCCCCTCCCGGAGAAGCTGCGCGCCACGACCGACCCGGCCCGGGCGCTCGAAGGGGCCGAGTTCGTGGTACTGGCGGTGCCGTCGCAGCAGCTGCGGCCCAACCTGGCCGCCTGGCGCGAGCACATCCCGCCGAACGCCGTCCTGGTGAGCCTGATGAAGGGCATCGAGCTGGGCACGACCAAGCGGATGAGCGAGGTGATCCGCGAGGTCGCCGAGGTGCCCGAGGAGCGGGTCGCGGTCGTCTCAGGCCCCAACCTGGCCAAGGAGATCGCCGAACGCCAGCCCGCCGCCACCGTCGTCGCCTGCACCGACGAGTCGGTCGCCGCCCGGCTGCAGGCGATCTGCCACCTGCCGCCGTGGTTCCGCCCGTACACCAACCACGACGTGGTCGGCGTCGAGCTGGGCGGTGCGGTGAAGAACGTGATCGCCCTGGCCGTGGGCGTCTCCGCGGGCATGGGCATGGGCGACAACGTCGGCGCCATGCTCATCACCAGGGGGCTGGCCGAGATCTCCCGCCTGGGCGCGGCCCTGGGGGCCGACCAGCACACGTTCGCGGGGCTCGCGGGCATGGGGGACCTCGTGGCGACCTGCACGTCGCCGCTGTCGCGCAACCGCACCTTCGGCGAGAACCTGGGCAGGGGCATGACCCTCGCCGAGGTCGTGGCCGCCACCAAGCAGACCGCCGAGGGCGTGAAGTCCTGCGAGTCCGTGCTGGAGCTGGCCAGGAAGCACGACGTCGAGATGCCGATCACCGAGGTCGTCGTCGGGGTCGTCCACGACGGCATGTCCCCGGCGGAGGCGGGCATGTTGCTCATGTCCCGATCGCCCAAACCGGAGCGGTACGGCGTGTAAGGATGGGAGAAAGTCCTGATTACGGCGTGCTCGGCTCGCTGTGACCCGGACACCCCGGTAGATTCGGACACCATGAGCAAGCCACGCGTCGCCGTTGTTTTCGGAGGCCGCAATTCGGAGCACGCCGTGTCCCTGATGGGCGCGGGCAGTGTGCTGGATGCGATCGACAGGAGCAAGTACGAGGTGATCCCCATCGGGATCGCCCAGGACGGCAGGTGGGTGCTGGCGGCTTCGGACCAGCGGTTCGCCATCGAGTCGGGCGAGCTGCCGGTCGTCGACACCTCGGGCGCGGCGCTGGCGCTGCCGTCCGGTGGGAGTTCGCTGGTGGCGTACGACCCCGGCAGCATCCCCGTGGAGCTCGGCTCGGTGGACGTGGTGTTCCCCGTGATGCACGGCCCGTTCGCCGAGGACGGCACCATCCAGGGGCTGCTCGAGATGGCCGGGGTGCGCTATGTCGGCTCGGGCGTGCTGGCCAGCGCGGTGGGCATGGACAAGGCCCACATGAAGACCGTCATGGCCGCCGCCGGGCTGCCGATCGGCCGCCACGTCGTCGTACGCGACCGCGACTGGCGGCTCGACCGCGACCGCGTGCTGAAGGAGGCGGAAGGGCTCGGCTGGCCGGTGTTCGTCAAGCCCGCCAGGGCCGGGTCCTCGCAGGGCATCTCCAAGGCCCACGACCTGGGCGAGCTGGAGGCGGCCGTGGAGGTCGCCAGGCAGCACGACCCCAAGGTGCTCATCGAGGCCGCCATCGTCGGCCGCGAGATCGAGTGCGCGGTGCTGGAGTCGCTCGGCGACGAGCCCGCGGTCGCGTCGCGGCCCGGCGAGGTGAAGGTCGAGGGCGGCCAGGAGTTCTTCGACTTCGAGGCGAAGTACTACCCGGACCAGATGTCGCTCACCGTGCCCGCCGACCTCCCCGAGGAGGCGGCCGAGCAGCTGCGGGCCATGGCGGTGCGCGCGTTCGAGGCGCTCGACTGCGAGGGGCTCGCGCGGGTCGACTTCTTCTACACGGCCGAGGGCCACCTGATCTTCAACGAGATCAACACCATGCCCGGGTTCACGTCGCTGTCGGTGGCGCCGCAGCTCTGGGCCGCCTCGGGGCTGGACTACCCGGCGCTGGTCGACCGGCTCATCCAGCTCGCGCTGTCGCGCTCGGCGGGCCTGCGTTGAGATCGCGCGGTCACTGGGACGAGGGCGAGACCTGGGCGATCGGCTTCGACAGGTCCGCCAGCACCTCGGCGGCCACGTGCTCGCCGCCGACCGTGACCTCCACGTAGGCCGCGTCCGTGACCGCGGTGAACAACGTGGGCCTGTCGGGGTCGGCGAACCAGCCCACCCCGCCGATCTCCTGGAGCTGGTCGGTGGGTGCCATCCTGGCCGGCCTGGGCACGCCGCAGCGCAGCGCGATGACCCCGTCGCCCCAGACGGCCACGTACGGCGACTCGGGAGTGGACGTGCCACGCCGGTCGCCGTCGAGCGTCTGGGGCAGCAGCGTCGCCAGCTTGCCGCAGGCCGTCACCGCCTCGCCCGTCGGTTTGGGCGGGTCGACCTGTACGGTGCCGCCGCAACCGGCGAGCGCGAGGAGAACGAGCAGGGCGGCGGCGGCACGCATGCGACGACTACCTTTAAATGTGGACGATCGGACACGTAAGAGTACGCGTGATCCCTTCCACCGCCTGAATCTGTGCCACCACGAGCTTGCCCAGCTCGTCGACGTTGTTGGCCTCCGCGCGCACGATCACGTCGTAGGGCCCCGTCACGTCTTCCGCTTGAGTGACCCCGGGAATCCCGGAAATCTCGCGAGCCACGGCAGCGGCCTTGCCGACCTCGGTCTGGATAAGGATGTAGGCCTGCACCATCACGTCCTCCCGGGCGATTGGATCACGCCGAAGGGCCACCGTACCCTGTGTGCGTCAGGAGGTGCGTCATCACAGTCGGAGATCTCGGCGAATTCGGAGTGATAAATCGGATTACCGGTCGTCTGCCCCAGGGTGCGGCGGTAATGCTCGGTCCGGGTGACGACGCCGCCGTGGTCAGCGCGCCTGACGGCCGGGTCGTGGTCTCAACGGATTTGCTGATCGAGGGTAGACATTTTCGGCGGGATTGGTCCAGCGGTTACGACGTGGGTCGTAAGGCCGCCGCCCAGAACCTCGCCGACGTGGCCGCCATGGGCGCCGTGCCGACGTCCCTCGTGGTCGGGCTGGGCATGCCCGCCGACCTGCCGCTGACGTGGCTCGACGGGCTGACGGACGGGTTCCGCGACGAGTGCGCGGTGGTCGGGGCGAGCGTCGCCGGGGGCGACATCACGCGGTGCGACCTGGTGGTCATCGGGGTGACCGCGCTGGGCGACCTGGGCGGGCGGGCTCCCGTGACGCGCTCCGGCGCCCGGCCCG
Organism: Nonomuraea sp. NPDC003709; assembly: GCF_040610775.1. Classification (NCBI taxonomy): domain Bacteria; kingdom Bacillati; phylum Actinomycetota; class Actinomycetes; order Streptosporangiales; family Streptosporangiaceae; genus Nonomuraea; species Nonomuraea sp. NPDC003709. The sequence continues at coordinate 72,926 of NZ_JBEXMW010000031.1, forward strand.
GGCATGTCGTGGCGGTCACCGGGCGGCTGGGCTATGCCGCCGCCGGGTGGGCGCTGCTGGAGGCGGGCGTGCCGGAGAACCCCGTCCTGGAGGAGGTCGTGGTCGCGCATCGGCGGCCCAGTCCGCCGTACGCGATGGGGCCGGGGGCGGCCGAGCTGGGCGCGAGCGCGATGCTGGACATCAGCGACGGGCTGCTGCAGGACCTCGGCCACGTCGCCGAGGCCAGCGGCGTGCGCATCGAGCTGGATCCGCGGGCCTTCGCCGTGGGGGAGCCGGTTTCGGTCGCGGCCAAGGAACTTGGGGTCGATCCGCTGGAGTGGGTGCTCACGGGTGGTGAGGATCACGCGCTCGCGGCGGTCTTCCCCGCAGAGGTGAGTTTGCCGCCGTCGTGGCAGGTCGTGGGCCGGGTGATCGAGGGCGAAGGTGTGCTGGTTCATGGGCGTGAGATAGGCCACCGTGGGTGGGATCACTTTCGGTGATGACTTGTCCCGATTTGAGTGACATTTTCCGGATTTGTGGTGGGACTCCGGGGATTGCTGTGACAACGGTGTCGCAAAGGTGTTATGAAGATTGGCGGCCACTGTAACCGCGAGAAAGGGCAGCCATGGGCCGCCACGGCACAGGTGGATCCGACGACGGGGATGAACGGGGGAACAACAGCGCATTCTGGGGTCCTGACGAGCAGGCCGAGCCGCCCGGCTGGCCTTCGCTGCCGGACGAACCCGAGGTGACGGGCCAGTGGGCTCCCATGCCGCGGCGCACTGACGGACCGCTTCCGCGCGGGCCGCAGTCCGAGCCGTTCGAGACCACCGGTGCCTTCGCGCTGCCCAACAACTCCGACGGCGGCTTCCCCCCGGCCAACGACCCCGTGCATGGCTTCCCGCAGCCGGGTCCTGGGGAGGCCGGGCCGTTCGAGACGACGGGCGCCTTCGCCCGGCCGCCGGAGTGGAGCCAGCCGGGCGACCGCCCTTTTGACGCTCCCGGTCCCTTCGACGGGCCCATGGAGCGCACGGCCTTCTTCGACGGCCCCGGCAATCCGGCCGCACCCGCCGGGCGGGGCCCTTTCGACGCCGCGGCTCCCATGGAGGGGCCCGCCGAGCGGACGGCCTTCTTCGGCGGTCCGGACATTCCGCCCGGCCCTGGAGGGCCGGGTCCGGGTCCGGGCCCGGCCGGCGGTCGAGGCCCCTTTGAGGCGTCTGGCCCCTTTGACGGGCCCATGGAGCGTACGGCCTTCTTCGACGGCCCCGACGTGCCGGGTGGCGCCTTCGGCGGACCACCTCCCGGCGACCGGCCCGGGCCCTTCGACGGGCCGTTCGACGGGCCGTTCGACGGGCCCGGTGACCGTACCGGCGCGGTGCCCATGTCGGCCGGCCCGCCCGAGCCCGGGGACGTCAAGGTGGCCGGGGAGCCCACGGCCGTGCAGGCGCCCGCCTGGGCGAACGCCGAGACCGGCTTCCTCGCCTCCGACTGGGCGGCCGACCCCGGCCTCGACGAGCCGGACGAGCCCAAGGGCCGCCGCGGGCGCCGTAAGGGCGGACGCGGCGGCGGCGACGTGCTCACCGCGCCCCCGTCGTCGGGTGGCGGCAAGGGCCGGGTCGCGCTGCTGTCGGTCGCGGCGGTCGCCGTCGTGCTCGGCGGCACCGTGGCGGGCGTCAAGTTCATGAGCTCGTCGGGTACGCCCGACAAGTGCGCGGGCGCGACCTGCGCCGCCGTCCAGGCGACGAACAACCAGCCGGGTCCCGCGGCCTCCCAGCCGACCGAAGAGGAGACCACGCCGGAGGAGGAGCCGTCCGAGGAGGAGTCGGCGGACGAGCCGACGACGTCCAAGACCCCGTCGCCGACGGCCTCGTACAGCGCCCGTACGCCCCCGCGCCGCACCGCCTCCGCGACGCCGACGCCCACCAAGACCAAAGTGAAGACGTCCGCGAAGCCGACGAAGGAGCCGACGCCGCCCGTCGAGGAGCTCGCCACCGAGACGCCGACCGAGGAGCCTTCGACGCTGGACGACGGCGACACCGGCGGGGGGACCAGCAGCGGCGGCAGCACCCCGCTCCCGACCTCCACGAACACGTTCGGGTCCGGCCAGGGCGGCGCGATGAACATCAAGCAGACCATCAAGCAGCGGGTGCTCAGCTACCAGGCCGACATGACGCTCTCGAACACCTCTCGGGAGACGCTGGAGAACCCGACGGTCTCCGTCCCGGTCGAGGGCAAGGTCATGGCCGTGACCGGCGCCCAATGGACGCAGGACGGCGATCTGCTGATCCTCGACCTGTCGGCGTCGCTGTCGGCCGGTGACTCGGTGAACGTCTCGTTCACCGCCACGGGCGAGGGCCAGAAGGCCGCCAACTGCGGGCTGGTCAGCGGGGACTGCGCCATCAGCTGAGTGGTTGGATGGGGGACATGACGGTTTCGACCCCTCCACGCGTGCTGACCGTCGCCGGCTCCGACTCCGGGGGCGGCGCGGGCATCCAGGCTGACCTGAAGACCATGCTGGCCATGGGCGTCCACGGCATGAGCGTCATCGCCGCGGTGACGGCCCAGAACTCCCTGGGCGTCCAGGGCTACTGGGAGCTGCCACCCGAGGCCGTACGCGCGCAGCTCGACTCGGTCCTGGGCGACATCGGCGCCCAGGCGGTGAAGACCGGCATGCTGGCCTCCCCCGCGCTGGTCGAGGTCGTGGCCGACGCGCTCGGCTCGTACGCCGCGCCCGTGATCGTGGACCCCGTGGGGGTGTCGAAGCACGGCGACTCGCTGCTCGCGCCCGAGGCCGTCGACACGCTGCGGACGCGGCTGCTGCCCGTGGCCACCGTGGTGACGCCGAACCTGTGGGAGGTGGAGCAGCTCACCTCCGTCAAGGTGGAGGACGAGGGCGGGCTGCGGGCGGCGGCCGAGGCCGTTCTGGAGCTCGGGCCCAGGTGGGCGCTGATCAAGGGCGGCCATCTGCCGGGCGCGCCCGTGGACCTGCTCACGGACGGCACGGCCGAATACCGCTTCGCCGCCGAGCGCCTCGACAACCGCCACACCCACGGCACGGGCTGCACACTGGCCTCGGCGATCGCCTCCCGGCTCGCGCTGGGCGACGACGTGCCGGAGGCGGTGGGGAAGGCGAAGGAGTACGTGACGGGCGCGATCGCGCGCGGTTTCCCTCTGGGAAGCGGCATCGGCCCGGTGGACCACGCCTGGCGCTGGCGCTGACGCTCGGGCCTCAGGGGCCCTCGGGGGCCGGAAAACACGTAAGCCCGCGGCTCCCTCGGGAGCTACGGGCTTACGCGAAAGTGTGGGACCTAGCGGGTGACCTTGCCCGCCTTGATGCACGAGGTGCACACGTTGAGCTTCTTCGGCGTGCCGCCGACGACCGCGCGGACCGTCTGGATGTTGGGGTTCCAACGACGACGGGTACGGCGGTGGGAGTGGGACACGTTGTTGCCGAAGGTCGGGCCCTTGCGGCAGACATCGCAGACGGAAGCCACGGTTCGCTCCTTAAAACAGTCGATGTAGCCCTGTCCGCTGATGCTTTCCGGGCGGAGGGCATGCCGGGACAACCGGCCAGCCAGACGAGAATATCCGATCCACACCGATGGGCGCGAACCGGAACGCTGGACCGGTGGTCCGGCGGCGATATTCTCCATCGACAACCGTAGCGCATCCGGGCCACGCCGGGAGCCGGGAGGGTGCAGATGAAGATCCTCGACCCGCCGGCGGTGCGCCGCTGGGCCCGCCTGGCCGCCGACGCGCTCGGCCGGGCCAGGACCGAGATCGACGCGCTGAACGTGTTCCCCGTGGCCGACGGCGACACCGGCACCAACCTGCACCTGACCATGCTGTCCGCGGCCGAGGCCGTCGAGTCGCTGCCCGACGACGTGGACGCGGCCGTGGTGTGGCAGACGCTCTCGTACGGCGCGCTCGTCGGGGCCCGCGGAAACTCCGGCGTGATCGTCAGCCAGGCGTTACGCGGCCTCGCCGAGGTGCTGAAGGACGGCTCCGACCTGCGGGCCGGGCTGCTCAGGGCCGCCATGCTGGCCAGGGAGGCGGTGGCCAGGCCGGTGGAGGGCACGGTGCTGAGCGTGCTGGAGTCGGCCGCGCGAGCCGTACAGGACGTGGACGGGGGCGATCTGCGGGCGGTGGCGCGGCAGGCGGCGGGTGAGGCCCGCGCCGCGCTGCGCCGTACGCCTTCCCAGCTGGACGTGCTGGCCCGCAGCGGCGTCGTGGACGCGGGCGGCGCGGGCGCGGCGATCGTGCTGGAGACCCTGGCCTCCGTGATCACCGACTCCTACAGCGATCACTACGACGTGCCCGCGCCGACCTCGCGGGTCGCGCCGATGGCCGAGGTGGGGGCGGGGTACGAGGTGATGTACCTGCTGGACGCCGACGACGCCGCGGTGGCCGCGCTGCGCGAGGAGCTCGACGCCATGGGCGACTCGCTGGTCGTGGTCGGCGGCGGCGGGCTGTGGAACGTGCACGTCCACGTGGCCGAGGCCGGTCCCGCCGTGGAGGCCGGGCTGCGGGCCGGGCGGCCGCACCGGATCAGGATCACGTACCTGGCCGAACGCACCCACCGCGGCAGCGCGGGCCGGGGCGTGGTGGCGGTGGCCGCGGGGGACGGGATCGCGGCGCTGTTCGAGGAGTGCGGCGCGGTCGTGGTACGCCGCGAGCCCGGCGCCCGGCCCACCCTGCCCGCCATGCTGGCCGCGATCAGGCAGGCGGGCGGCGAGGTCGCGGTCCTGCCGAACGACGAGGGCGTCAGGTCGGTCGCCGCCGCGGCCGCGGAGATCGCCCGCGAGGACGGGGCCGTGGTCAGCGTGCTGCCGACGAAGGCGACCGTGCAGGGGCTGGCGGCGCTGGCCGTACACGATCCGCTACGCCGCTTCGACGACGACGTGGTGGCGATGACGGACGCGGCCGGGCACACGCGGTACGGACACGTGACGGTGGCGGACCGGGAGGCGATGACGAGCGCGGGCCTGTGCCGCCCCGGGGACGTGCTCGGCATGATCGACGGGGACGTCGCGGTGATCGGCGGCTCGCTCGACCGCGTGGCCACCGTGGTCGTGGACCGGATGGTGGCCGGCGGTGGCGAGCTGGTGACCTTGGTCACGGGCGCGCAGGCGCCGCCGGGGCTCGCCGCGCGGCTGGAGGAGCAGCTGCGCGGTACGCGGCCCGACGTGGATCTGGTCGTGTACGACGGCGAGCAGGGCGGCTATCCGCTCCTGATCGGCGTGGAGTGACACCGATGAACGGGATTCCTGTCGGGCCGACGCGGTAGAACTTAATCCCGTGAGCCGTTTCGACGAGCCTCTGACGAAGGCGCTCGACCCGAAGACCGCCAAGTTGCTGCACAGCGTGCTCGACCTGGAGACGGTCGGCGACCTGCTGCGCCACTATCCCCGGCGTTACGCCGAGCGCGGCGAGCTGACCACGCTCGACGCGCTGGAGGTCGACGAGCACGTCACCGTGGTCGGCGAGGTGACCAGGCTCATGCGCAAGCCCATGCGCAATCGCGGCGGCACCTGGCTGGAGGTCGAGGTCGTCGACGGCAACGGCAACAGGCTCTACCTGTCGTTCTTCGGCAAGGGCTCCCACGTGGCCGAGTCGCGGCTCAAGCCCGGGCAGCGGGGCATGTTCGCGGGCAAGGTGGGGCTGTTCGGGGCGCGGTCGAAGCCGCGCTGGCAGCTCACGCACCCGGAGTTCGAGCTGTTCGAGGAGGGCGAGGCGAACGCGGAGGAGTTCGCGGCGGCGCCGGTGCCGATCTATCCCGCGGGCAAGGACGTCACGCCGTGGGCGATCAGGCGCGCGGTCGGCGTCGTGCTCGACACGCTGGGCCCGCTCGACGACCCGCTGCCCGCCGAGCTGCGGGCCCGCCATGGGCTGCAGGATCTCGGCGAGGCGCTGGAGGGCATCCACCGGCCGAAGGACTTCGCCGAAATGGGGCGGGCGCGCAAGCGGCTGAAGTTCGACGAGGCGTTCGTGCTGCAGGCCGTGCTGCTGCGGCGGCGCCGGGCCGCCACCGCGCTGCCCGCCAAGCCCAGGCCCAGGCGCGGCGACGGCCTGCTGACCGACTTCGACGGGCGGCTGCCGTTCTCGCTGACGGAGGGGCAGGCGCAGGTCGGCGAGGAGATCGCCGCCGACCTCGCGCTCGAGCACCCGATGCACCGCCTGCTGCAGGGTGAGGTCGGCGCGGGCAAGACGGTGGTGGCGCTGCGGGCGATGCTCCAGGTGGTCGACGCGGGCGGCCAGGCGGCGCTGCTGGCCCCCACGGAGGTGCTGGCCCAGCAGCACCACCGCTCGATCACCGGCATGCTCGGGGATCTGGCGCAGGGGGGCATGTTCGGGGGCACGTCGGTCACGCTGCTGACCGGCTCCATGGGCGCCGCCGCCCGCCGCGCGGCCCTGCTGGACGCCGCCTCGGGCACGGCGGGGATCGTCGTGGGCACGCACGCGCTGCTGCAGGAGCACGTGCAGTTCGCCGACCTGGGGCTGGTCGTGGTGGACGAGCAGCACCGGTTCGGGGTGGAGCAGCGCGACGCCCTGCGCGAGAAGGCGGCCGGCGGCCGTCCGCACGTGCTGGTCATGACGGCCACGCCGATCCCGCGCACGGTCGCCATGACCGTCTTCGGCGACCTGGAGATCTCGACGCTGTCCCAGCTCCCGTCGGGCCGCGCCCCCATCACCACGCACGTCGTCCCGGCCGCCGAGAAGCCCCACTACCTCGAACGCACCTGGCAGCGGGTGCGGGAGGAGGTGACGCTGGGGCGGCAGGCGTACATCGTGTGCCCGCGCATCGGCGACCTGGAGGGCGACGAGGGCGACCTGGCGGCCGCCGCCGGCGACGACGACCGCCGCCCGCCGCTGGCGGTCCTCGACGTGGCCGAGCTCCTGAAGAGCGGCCCCTTCCACGACCTGCGGGTCGGCACGCTCCACGGCAAGCTCCCGCCGGAGGAGAAGGACGCGATCATGCGCTCCTTCACGCGGGGCGAGCTCGACGTCCTGGTGGCCACCACCGTCATCGAGGTCGGGGTCGACGTCCCCAACTCCTCCGTCATGATCATCATGGACGCCGACCGCTTCGGCGTCTCCCAGCTCCACCAGCTCCGCGGCCGCGTCGGCCGCGGCGGCCTCCCTGGGCTGTGCCTCCTGGTCTCCGACTTCTCCGAGGGCACGCCCGCCCGCGCCCGCCTCGACGCGGTCGCCACCACCCTGGACGGCTTCGAGCTGTCGCGCGTGGACCTGGAGCAACGGCGGGAGGGCGACGTCCTGGGGGCGGCGCAGTCGGGCAAGCGGTCGTCGCTGAAGCTGCTGCAGCTCCTGCGGGACGAGGACGTGATCGCCACGGCCCGCGACGAGGCCGCCGCCCTCCTGGAGGAGGATCCGGACCTGACGTCGTACGAGGGGTTGCGGGCGGAGATCGCCCGGCTGCTGGCGGACGAACGCGCGGAGTACTTGGAGAAGACCTGACCGCCATGGCCTGAGCGACCCCCGGGCCGGGGGCAGCGTCCGGGGCTCACGGCCGTCCGGGACGTGCGGCGCTTACGGTCGTCCGGCGGCGCGCTGGGGGTTTCGGGCGCCTGTGCGGCACTCCGCCCGCGCAGTCCTGGGGCGCGCCGGTGCGGTGGTTGCGGCCGTGCGGTGGCGCGCTGAGGATTTGGGCGCCGGTGCGGCGGGATGGCGTGCGGTGGTGCTCGGCGCAATGCATGCGGCGGATTGGGGGTCGGGGTTGGTGGCGGGAGGGGCGTGCGGCGCTTCGCCCGCGCGGTCCTGGGTGCCGGTGCGGTGAGGCGGCGTGGGGTGCTTCGGTGGCGCGGTGGGCAGCCTGCCGGCAGTGGAAAAGCCCAGCCGCGGGGACGGCCTCCCCCCGAATGCCGTCCCCGGCTGGGCCCACCCTCGGGTCAGGTGCCGAGGGAACCGGCGTGCGGAAGGGCTCACGATCACGCCGGTCGGCCTTCATGTGGGTCACCTTGAAGGCCGCAGAACTCATCATGCGGGCCCGTCGCGCCGATGTGAATCACCCTTGCGCACTCGAGGCAGACACTTGTCCACTCTTGACCTGCGCGAACATGCGGAACAATGGGTCACATGACGCGGATCATCGCAGGCAGCGCAGGTGGCAGGCGGTTGGCGGTGCCGCCGGGGCGGGGGACGAGACCGACCAGCGACAGGGCCAGAGAAGGGATCTTCTTGACGCTCGACTCCCTGTACGGCCTCACCGGCGCCCGCCTGCTCGACCTGTACGCCGGGTCCGGCGCGATCGGCCTGGAGGCGCTGTCCAGGGGCGCCAAGGAGGCCGTGCTGGTGGAGTCCGACCCCAAGGCCGTCAGGACGATCAAGGCGAACGTCCAGTCGCTGGGCCTCGACGGCGCCAGGGTGATCGCGGACAAGGTCGAGCGCGTGCTCGGCAGCCCGCCCGCCGAGCCGTACGACATCGTCTTCGCCGACCCGCCCTACGCCGTGTCCGACGAGGAGGTCCGGCGGACGCTGGAGTCGCTGCGCGACAACGGCTGGCTGCTGGATGAGGCGTTGGTGGCATTCGAGAGGGAAAGCAGGGGAAAGGCACTGATGTGGCCGGAAGGCTACGTTGAGGAGAGGGTCCGTCGTTATGGCGAAGCATCCGTTTGGTACGGTCGCGCCGCCGGGAACCCGTAGACCTGGGAGGCGTCTTGCGCCGCGTAGTCTGCCCGGGGTCGTTCGACCCCATCACCAATGGCCACCTCGACATCATCGGCCGGTCCGCCCGGCTCTATGACGAGGTGACCGTGGCAGTCCTCATCAACGTCGAGAAAAGCAGCCTGTTCACGGTGGACGAACGAATTGAGATCCTGCAGACCGTGACCAAGGAATATCCGAACGTCAAGGTGCGGAAATTCCACGGACTGCTGGTCGACTTCTGCAGGCAGAACGACATCCCCGCCATCGTCAAAGGCATCAGGGTGGTCAGCGACTTCGACTACGAGTTGCAGATGGCGCAGCTCAACTACCGCCTGTCGGGGGTCGAGACGCTGTTCATGCCGACAAACCCCGAATACTCGTTCCTGTCCTCCAGCAGGGTGAAGGAGATCGCCAGGTATGGTGGGGACGTCTCGGGCCTTGTGCCCGATCTCGTGCACAAGCTGCTCATCGAGCGGCTCAGGGGCTGAGCGCGACCTGCTATCCTTTCATTTCGGCCTTGTACGACGGCGATCGTCTCGCCATGCCTAGCGAGAGCAGGATGACTCAGCACCTCGACCCCCGCTCCCCGTGGGTGATCTCAACCCATGACCTGGGAAAGCGGCCGGGCACGATGCGGCAGATGACTCTGACCCTCCCGGCACCGGCGAATCTCGGCGTCGACATGATCGGTGTCCCCAAAGACGCCGAAGTCGAGCTGGACCTCCGGCTCGAAGCAGTGATGGAAGGCGTGCTCGTGTCGGGCACGGCGCAGGCCCCGCTCGCCGGGGAGTGCGCTCGCTGTCTCGACCCCGTCACCTCGGACATCGAGGTTGACCTGCAGGAGCTGTTCTTCTACTCCGACGAGGACGCCTCGGACGAGGATTCGCTGCTCGACGGCGAGCTGCTCGACCTCGAGCCGACGTTCCGCGACGCGGTGGTGCTCGCACTGCCGTTGAGCCCCGTCTGCCGCGAGGGCTGCGAAGGGCTCTGCACGGAGTGTGGGACCAAGCTGGCCGAGGCCGGCGAGGATCACCGGCACGAGAAGATCGATGCCCGCTGGGCGTCGTTGCAAGGTCTGATTACCGACAAAGATAACGATCAGGAGAAGTGACGTGGCCGTCCCGAAGCGAAAGATGTCGCGGAGTAACACCCGCCACCGTCGCTCCCAGTGGAAGACGACTGCTGTCGCCCTGGTGAGCTGCCCGCAGTGCCGTTCGCCCAAGCAGCCGCACATCGCGTGCCCCACCTGCGGCACCTACAACCGGCGTCAGGTCATCGAGCCTTCCGCCTGATCCGTCAGCAGTTGACGTGATGCCGACCGGGTGCGATGGTGCCTCGGTCGGCGTTACCGTCTCAGATGCGTGCGGCGGCGGTTCGCCCGCGGCCGTGGTGGACGCCGGGGCTACGCGTTACCCCGACGCCCACCACGTTTTCGGGCATCTTCCGCAGTCGCCACACCATGCGAAGATGTCCGAGGAGGAAAGCACGTGGGCACAGGTCCTAAGCCGGTGGCCGTAGAGGTCGCCCGAGACGAGCTGGAGCGGGTCCTGGCGGTCGGCCTCGACTCCGACATCCTGGAGCGGGCGCTGACCCACCGCTCCTACGCGTACGAGAACGGCGGCCTGCCCACCAACGAGCGCCTGGAGTTCCTGGGCGACTCGGTGCTGGGCCTGGTGGTCACCGACACCCTCTACCGCAACCACCCCGACCTCCCCGAGGGCCAGCTGGCGAAGCTGCGCGCCGCGGTGGTCAACATGCGCGCGCTGGCCGACGTGGCCCGCAACCTGGGCCTGGGCCGGTTCCTGCGGCTCGGCAGGGGCGAGGAGGGCACCGGCGGGCGCGACAAGTCGTCCATCCTGGCCGACACCCTCGAGGCGCTGATCGGCGCGGTCTACGTCGACAAGGGGCTCGACGAGGCGTTCCGGGTGGTGCACCTGCTGTTCGACCCGCTGATCGTCCGTTCGGCCTCGCTCGGCGCCGGGCTCGACTGGAAGACCTCCCTGCAGGAGCTGACGGCCTCCGAGGCGCTCGGCGTGCCTGAGTACCACGTCGAGGAGAGCGGTCCCGACCACGCCAAGTCGTTCACGGCGATGGTGCGGGTCGGCGGCGAGTCGTACGGTTCGGGCACCGGGCGCAGCAAGAAGGAGGCCGAGCAGCAGGCGGCCGAGGCGGCCTGGACCCGGATCAGGGCCCGGCGCGAGCAGCGCGAGAGCCAGCCCGCGGGCTGAACGCCCGCCCGGGCGAGCCACACGAAAGGGTCTGAGGTGCCTGAGCTACCGGAGGTCGAGGTCGTCAGGCGCGGCCTCGCGCAGTGGGTCACCGGGCGCGAGATCGCCTCGGCGGAGGTGCTGCACCCCCGCGCCATCAGGCGGCACGCGCCAGGAGCCGACGAGTTCGCCGCGCGCCTCAAGGGCCGCGCGGTGCTGTCCGCCGAGCGGCGCGGCAAATACCTGTGGCTCCCGCTGTCGGGCGCCGAGGAGGCCCTCCTGGCCCACCTGGGGATGAGCGGCCAACTGCTGGTCGTCGAGCCCGACTCGCCGCCGGAGAAGCACCTGCGGGTACGCCTCCGCTTCGAGGACGGTGGTCCCGACCTGCGCTTCGTCGACCAGCGGACGTTCGGTCACATCATGCTGACCGGCCTGGCCGATGGCGTCCCCGAGCCGATCGCCCACATCGCCCCCGACCCGTTCGAGCCGGTGTTCGACGACGCGGAGTTCGCCGGCAGGCTCAGGGCCAGGCACACGGAAATCAAGCGCGCGCTGCTCGACCAGTCGCTGATCAGCGGCGTCGGCAACATCTACGCAGACGAGGCCCTGTGGATCGCCCGCCTGCATGGGGCCCGGCAGACGCAGACGCTCACGCGTCCCAAGATCGCCGAGCTGCTGGCCGGGGTCCGCGCCGTCATGTCCTCCGCGCTGCAGCAGGGCGGCACCTCGTTCGACAGCCTGTACGTCAACGTCAACGGCGAGAGCGGCTACTTCGAGCGCTCGCTGGAGGTCTACGGCCGGCGCGACCTGCCCTGCTCCCGCTGCGGCACCGCGATCAGGCGCGAGCCGTTCATGAACCGCTCGTCCTACTCCTGCCCCAGATGCCAGCGACGGCCGCGGTGAGAACGGCGAGCCCGGAGCCCAGCCACATCACCGCGGAGATCGAGACCCCGTCCACGACCCGGCCGCCGGCGAACGCGCCGAGCGCGATGGAGATGTTGAAGGCGCCGACGAAGAGCGCCGTGCCGAGCTCCCCGCCGCCCGCGCGCATGATCCACAGCTGCAAGGTCACCCCGACGCCTCCGTAGCCGAAGCCCCACACCAGCAGCACGACCAGCGGCAGGCCGATCGAGGCCAGGGCCGCCGTGGCGAGCGCGATGAGGGCGGCCAGAGCGATCAGGACCGGCTTGGGGTTCCTGGCCGCCCATGCCCCCGCGGCGAAGTTGCCCGCCACGCCCGCGGCGCCGTACAGGAGCAGGAGCGTGCTGACGAGGGCGGGGCCGGCGTGCGAGACCTGCTCCAGGAACGGCCGGACGTAGGTGTAGGCCGCGAAGTGGCCGGACACGACGAGCACGGTCAGGACGAGGACGGCCTTGAGCGGCCCCGAGAGCCATCCGCGCCGGGATCCGGCACTTCGGGCAGGGGCCTCGCCAGGAAGGGGCGGCAGGGTCGCGTACAGGACGGCGGTCAGGGCCAGCGCCACCACCCCCATCGCGACGAACGCGCTGCGCCACCCCGCGAACGAGGACACGAACGTCGCCGCGGGCACCCCCAGCACCGACGCCACGGACACCCCGGCCAGGATGATCGACGTGGCCCGCCCGACGGACCGTTCCGGCACCAGCCGCGTCCCGAGGCCGGCCGCGAACGCCCAGAACCCGCCGATGCTCACCCCCGTCAGCACCCGGGCGGCCAGGATGACGGGATAGCTCGGCGCGAACGCGCCCACCAGGTTGGCCACCGCCAGCAGCGCCATCAGCCCGATCAAGATCACCCGCCGGTCCAGCCGGCGGGCGGTGAGCGCCAGCACCGGCGCGGACACGGCGGCGACCAGCCCCGGGGCCGACATCATCAGCCCGGCCGTCCCGTCGGACACCTCAAGGGTGGCGGCGATCGAGGTCAGCAGGCCGACGGGCAGCATCTCGCTGGTCACGACGGTGAAGGTGCCCACCGCCACCGACGACACGGCGAGCCAGCGCGCCCGGACGGCGGGGGAGACATCAGTAGTGGTCATGCCCCTCAGCCTCGGGTCCGGCGGCGGACGGGAACAATGACGAAGTCCGAAGGCTTGGTTTAGGCAGGCTAAGCGATCCGGGGTGATGGGGATGGAGTTCAGGGAGCTGGAGTGCTTCGTGGTGCTCAGCGAGGAGTTGCACTTCGCGCGTACGGCCGAGCGCCTCTACCTGTCGCCCGGCAGGGTGAGCCAGCTCATGCGCTCGCTGGAGACCAGGATCGGCGGCAGGCTCTTCGAGCGCACCAGCCGCAGGGTGCGCCTCACGCCGCTGGGCGAGCGCTTCCTGGCCGACCTGCGCCCCTCCTACGACGGCCTGGCGAACGCGGTGCACCGGGCCAAGGCGGCCGCCCGCGAGGTGACCGGCCGGCTCAGGGTCGGTTTCCTGGCCACGCCCACGGAGGTCGTCACCGGCAGCGTGCGGGCCTTCGAGCGCCGGTATCCGGAGTGCGAGGTGGAGCTGGTCGAGATCCCGCTCTCGGACCCCTTCGGCAAGCTGCGGGCCGGGCAGGTGGATCTCACGTTCACGCTACTCCCGGTGAACGAGCCGGACCTGGCGACCGGCGAAGGGCTGAACGAGGTCTCCTACCAACTGGGCGTCTCCACCCGCCACGCGCTGGCCGCCCGCCCCGCCATCGCCGCGGAAGAGCTGGTGAACGTCCCCCTGATCGGCCTGGACGGCCCCGCCCCCCGCGCCTATCGCGAGCGGATCGCACCGTCCGTAACCCCTTCCGGACGTCCGATTCCCCGGGCCGGCACCGTGGCGACCAGCCAGGAGGGCCTGACCCAGGTGGCGCTCGACCGGGGTGGCATGCTGTTCTGCACGCCGACGGCGGCCCACCACCGGCGGCCCGACGTGAGCTTCGTCCCCGTCACCGGGCTGAGCCCGTCGATCATGGGCCTGGCCTGGGTCAAGGCGGCCGAGACCGCGGCCGTGCTGGCGTTCGACGAGGCGGCGGTCGGGCACGCACACCGGATGGAGTCCCTTGTGGCCTGACGGGAGATGAAATGCAGGAAAACAATGACAATTCACGGCTGACCGCCTGGGTACGGGGCAGGGTCCAAGGGGTGGGGTTCCGCTGGTGGACCCGGGCGCGCGCACTGGAGCTGGGGCTCGTGGGATGGGCGCGCAACACCGAGGACGGACGGGTGGAGGTGGTCGTGGAGGGCCCGCGCGAGGCGTGCGTCAAGCTGCTGGCGCTGCTCAGAGGTTGCGACACGCCGGGCAGGGTCGATGGAGTAGTGGAACGTTGGAGTGAACCCCGAGGTAGTTTGGGTGGATTTGTGGAGCGGTAGCGACTTCCGTTAAACCGCCCAAATAGGGTATAGTTGTATGTCGGGAGTGCCCATCAGTAGGGCTCAGCGGTTCGTTCGACTTGACCGCCCACACTGCCGGTGCGACTCTTGTTAGGTACCACGCGCACCCCTCCCGCGGAATAAGAAGTGCGCGAACCAGTCTGGTCACTCAGCGTGGAGGACCCTTTACCATGGCGAAGGCTCTACTCGGCCACGTCGGCGGTCCTGACCCTCGGATGGTCTCGGAGATGCGCCGCCTGCAGCAGCGTATCCGGGATCTGGAGGCAGAACTCATCCGACTTCAGGCCACCAATGACGCTCTTGCGGCGCAAACCCGCGATGAGGCACTAAGCCGCATGCAAGAGCGCGAGCCGGCACTCACCTGAGAGTGATCGGAGCGCAAGACCCCAGGGACGTCTCGGAGAGGCGTCCCTTGTTATTTGCGCATATTCGGAAAGCTTCCTTTACGCGGGCCGGGCAGTCGTGGACTGTACCGGCCCGCGTGGGGCAGTGCGGACCAGTAGGCTTTCCGAAGTCCGCATCAGGGAGAAGGGGGTCGCGCTTGTATTTGAAGACCCTCACCCTGCGCGGCTTCAAGTCTTTCGCCTCAGCGACCGCCCTGCGTCTCGAGCCGGGCATCACCTGCGTCGTCGGCCCCAACGGCTCGGGAAAGTCCAACGTCGTCGACGCCCTCGCCTGGGTCATGGGCGAGCACAGCGCCAAGTCGCTGCGCGGCGGCAAGATGGAGGACGTCATCTTCGCCGGCACCTCCTCCAGGCCGCCGCTCGGGCGCGCCGAGGTGACGCTGACCATCGACAACACCGACGGCGCGCTGCCGATCGACTACACCGAGGTCACGATCAGCCGGCTGATGTTCAGGTCGGGGCAGAGCGAATACGCGATCAACGGCGACACCTGCCGTCTGCTCGACATCCAGGAGCTGCTGTCCGACTCCGGCATCGGCCGCGAGATGCACGTGATCGTCGGCCAGGGCCAGCTCGACGCCGTCCTGCACGCGGGGCCCGAGGACCGGCGGGCGTTCATCGAAGAGGCCGCGGGCGTGCTGAAGCACCGCAAGCGCAAGGAAAAGGCGCTGCGCAAGCTCGACTCCATGCAGGCCAACCTGACCCGCGTGCAAGACCTCACGACCGAGCTGCGCCGCCAGCTCAAGCCGCTGGGCCGGCAGGCGGAGATCGCCCGCAAGGCCGCCGTCATCCAGGCCGACCTGCGGGACGCCCGGCTGCGGCTGCTGGCCGACGACGTGTGCATCCTGCGTACGACGCTGCAGCGCGAGGCCGCCGACGAGGCCGCGATCATGGCCAGGCGCAACCAGGTCGAGGCCGAGCTGGCCGAGGGCCAGCAGCGCGAGGCGGCCCTGGAGACGGCCGAGGCCGAGACCCAGCCGCGGCTGAGCGCCGCGCAGGAGACGTACTTCCGGCTCTCGTCGCTGCGCGAGCGCATCACCGGCCTGGCGCAGCTCGCCGCCGAGCGCCACCGGCACGCGCTCGACGCCGCCGCCATCGAGCGCCGCGGCCGCGATCCCGAAGACCTTGAGCGCGAGGCCGCCGAGGTGCGCGAGCGGGAGCTGATCCTCGGTGCCGAGCTGGAGCAGGCTCAGGAGCTGCTGGAGGAGGCCGTCCAGCGGCGGGCCGAGGCCGAGGCCGAGCTGAGCGCGGAGGAGCACCGCCTCGCCCTGGCCGCCCGGGCCGCCGCCGACCGCCGCGAAGGGCTGGCCAAGCTGCGCGGCCAGGTCGATTCCGTACGGAGCCGGACGCGGGCCGCCGAGGAGGAGATCGGGCGGCTCCAGCAGTCCGTGGCCGACGCGGCCGGGCGCGAGCGGCGGGCCAGGGAGGACCTGGAGGCGCAGCGGCTGGAGGAGCCCGCGGTCGATCCCGCGCTCGCCGAGGAGCTGGCCACGGCGCAGGCGCTGGTGGAGGAGGCCAGGGCGGTCGCCGACGAGGCGCGCGCGGCGGCCGAGGAGGCCAAGGCGGGCCTCGACGCGCCGCGCGCCGCCCTGCAGGCCGCCAGGTCCGGGATGACCACCGCGCGCGCCGCCGATCAGGAGGCCCAGCGGTCCGTGGCCGCGTTGATCGCCCGCCGCGACGCCCTGGAGCTGGGCCTCGCCAAGGGCGACGGCGGCGCGGCGCTGCTGGACGCCGACCTGGCCGGGGTGCTGGGGCCGCTGGCCGCCTCGATGCAGGTCACGCCCGGCGCGGAGCCGGCGGTGGCGGCCGTGTTGGGCCCGGTCGCCGAGGCCATCGCGGTCAAGTCCCTCGACACGGCCGTCGAGGCCCTTGACCTGCTGCGCACCCAGGGCTCGGGTCAGGCGACCCTCCTGGTGGGGGCGGACGACGACAGGGCCCGGCGCACCCGTACGGCGGCTCCCGAGGGCGGCCAGTGGGCCGCCGACCTCGTCACGGTCCCCGACCACCTGCGGCCCGCCCTCGACCACGTCCTCGCGGACGTCGTGCTCGTGGCCGACCTCGAAGCCGCCCGCGCGGTCGTCGAGAGCCACCCCGAGCTCAGGGCGGTCACCAAGGCGGGCGACCTGGTGAGCGCGCACCTGGCCAGCGGTGGCTCCGAGGGCGGCACCTCCGTGCTGCAGGTACGGGCCGCGTTCGACGAGGCCGTCAGGGACCTGGAGGAGGCCGAGGGCCGGGCCGAGGAGACGGCCGTCGCCCTCGACCAGGCGGCCGAGCAGGAGCAGGCGGCCCAGGCGGCGCTGGAGGCCGCCCAGGCGAAGGCCAACGAGGCCCAGACCGCCGTCACCACCGCCCAGGCCGGCGTGAGCGCCGTCCAGGGGACCCTCGACCAGGTCAGGGGCCGCCAGCGGGAGGCCGACCAGCGCAACGCCGCCGCCGCCAAGCGCCTGGCCCAGCTCGAGGCCGCCGCCAACGCCGCCCACGACGAGGCCGAGCGCCTGGCCGTGAGCGTCACCAAGGCGGAGGAGGCCCGCGCCGAGGGGCTGGAGGAGGTGGCCGAGCTGGAGGTCCGCTTGGCCGAGGCCGAATACGCCCAGGAGCTGGAGTCCGAGCCCACCACCGACCTCCGCGACGACCTGGCCGGCGCCTGCGAGGTCGCCCGGCAGCGCGAGATGGACACCCGGCTCCAGGTCCGCACCGCCGAGGAGCGGGTCAAGGGCATCGAGGGCCGCGCCGACGGGCTCGTCCGGGCCGCCCAGCGCGAGCGCCAGGACCGCGCCCAGGCCGCGGCCCAGCGCGCCAGGCGCCGCCAGCAGGCCGCCGTGGCCGAGGCCGTCAGCAAGGGCGCCAAGCAGGTGCTCAGGGAGCTCGAGTCCTCCGTCCGGCTGGCGTCGAGGGAGCGCGACGAGGCCGACCTCGCCAGGGTGGCCGTCGACGCCGAGCTCAAGCAGGTGCGCCTGCGCGTCCGCGAGCTCGGCCAGGAGCTGGACAAGCTGGTCAACCGCGTCCACGGCAGCGAGGTCGCCCGCACCGAGCAGCGGTTGCGGCTGGAGCAGATGGAGCAGCGGGCGCTGGAGGAGTTCGGGGTCGAGATCGAGGCCCTGATCTCCGAGTACGGGCCCGAGGTCCCGGTCCCCGGAGACCCGCCCGTGCCGTACGTGCGCGAGGAGCAGGAGAAGCGGGCCAGGGCCGCCGAGCGGCAGATGAACCAGCTCGGCAAGGTCAACCCCCTCGCCCTGGAGGAGTTCGCGGCCCTGGAGGAGCGGCACGCGTTCCTCACCTCGCAGCTGGAGGACCTCAAGAAGACCAGGCGCGACCTGCTGCTCGTGGTCAAGGAGGTCGACGACCGGGTGGAGCAGATGTTCGCCTCGGCGTACGAGGACGTGGCCCGGGAGTTCGAGCAGATCTTCACCAGGGTGTTCCCGGGCGGCGATGGACGGCTGGTGCTGACCGAGCCGGCCGACATGCTGACCACCGGCATCGAGGTCGAGGCGAGGCCGCCGGGCAAGAAGGTCAAGCGGCTGTCGCTGCTGTCGGGCGGGGAGCGCTCGCTGACCGCCGTGGCGTTCCTGATCTCCATCTTCAAGGCGCGGCCCTCGCCGTTCTACGTGATGGACGAGGTCGAGGCGGCGCTCGACGACACGAACACGCAGCGGCTGCTGACGCTGTTCGAGGAGCTGCGGCAGAGCTCGCAGCTGATCGTCATCACCCACAACAAGCGCACGATGGAGATCGCCGACGCGCTCTACGGCGTCTCGATGCGCGGGGACGGCGTGACGCAGGTCGTCAGCCAGCGGCTCCGCGAACGCGAGCCGGCCTGACGACCCTGGCCCCCATGCCCGGCGGCGCGCCGGACAGCCGGTCTGAGGGCGTGAGTTGGGCCTGATCGGTGGTGCCTTGGGCATGACCATGCCGGTCGATCTGGAAAACTGACATCTTGTGGATGGTTACCTCGGCGTCATAGTGATCGTGGCCGTCGTCGCCCTGCTGGCGGCCGGCGGTCTTCTGCTGTACTTCAAGCCGGGTCGCAAGGCGGCCCCGCCGGTCAAACCGCCAGAGACTCCCGTGCTCCCCGAGCAGGAGGAGAAGCCCGCGGGAGTGGCGGGCGAGGAGGGCGAAGGCGCGACCACCACGCTGCCGCCACCGGTCAAGCCCGCCGAGCCGGCCGTCGTCACGCCCGAGATCGAGGTGCCGCCGCCGTCCGCGGGCCGGATGGTGCGGCTGCGCTCGCGGCTGGCACGCTCGCAGAGCGCCCTCGGGCGCGGCCTGCTGGAGCTGCTCTCCCGCGACCGCCTCGACGACGACGTGTGGGACGAGGTCGAGGAGAAGCTGATCACCGCCGACGTCGGCGTCGCGCCGACCCGGGTGATCGTCGACGACCTGCGTACCAAGGTCAAGGTGCTGGGCAGCCGCACCCCCGAGGAGCTGCGCGGCCTGCTGCGCGAGGAGCTGCTGGCCCAGGTCAACCCCGACCTCGACCGCACGCTGCACGTCCAGAAGCACGGCGAGCGGCCCGCGGTGGCCCTCATCGTGGGCGTCAACGGCACCGGCAAGACCACCACCACCGGCAAGCTCGCCCGCTCGCTCGTCGGCGACGGCAAGAAGGTCGTGCTCGGCGCGGCCGACACGTTCCGCGCGGCCGCCGCCGACCAGCTCCAGACGTGGGGCGAGCGGGTGGGGGCCGACGTCGTACGCGGCCCCGAGGGCGGCGACCCGGCCTCCGTGGCGTTCGACGCCGTCGCCAAGGGGATCGAGGAGAAGGTCGACGTGGTCATCGTCGACACCGCGGGCCGCCTGCACACCAAGACCGGCCTCATGGACGAGCTGGGCAAGGTCAAGCGGGTCATCGAGAAGAAGGCCACGGTCGACGAGGTGCTGCTCGTCCTCGACGCCACCACGGGCCAGAACGGCATGCGCCAGGCCCAGGTGTTCGCCGAGGTGGTCAACATCACCGGCATCGCGCTGACCAAGCTCGACGGCACCGCCAAGGGCGGCATCGTGATCTCCGTGCAGCGGGAGCTGGGGGTGCCGGTCAAGCTCGCGGGGCTCGGCGAGGGGCCCGACGACCTGGCGCCGTTCGACCCCGAGGTGTTCGTGGACGCGATCCTGGGGGAGTGAGGCGAACACGATTCGGGCGCGCGGTAATTGACGAGGGAATAGCCATTACCAGATAAACAATTGTTCGAGGGCTTTTCCCTGTGCTGACATGTAGCGGTCATCAATGATCGCTCGTTCCGCGCAAAGGGGCGCCATGAAGAAGATCGTCGTTCATCGGCCAGGAACCGTGAAGCCGACCGCCGCGGCCGCGCCGAGGCACAGCGCCTGAGCCGCCCGGCCGGCGTCTCGTGGGGCGCCGGCCAGCACGGAAAGGCCGTTCGTGGACACGATCTCCCTTGACGCCGACCGCCGGATCGGCGGCCCCTACACTTTCGCGGCCGGGCTCCTCGGCCATCTCGTCCCCCGGGCGCTGGAGCGCCGACCGGAGCTGGTCGCCGCGTACGACATCGAGATCCGCACCGCCGCGCCGCAGCTGCGCGAGTCCGTCCCCGAGCGCAGGAGCTCGCTGGCCGGCCGCCTGCCCACGGGGCAGCGCATCCTCGTGCCCGGCGCCCGGCGCAGCCTCAGGATCGCGAACGGGCTGGCCGAGTTCGTCCGCGACCACCTGCGCGACGCGGGCCCGCTCGCGCTCACCGTGACGAACCTGGGCGCGGCCGACCACACCGACACCGAGCTGGTAACCGTGCTGCGGCGCAGGCTCGACCCGGGGCTGCTGCGCATCGACGAGGGCCCGCCGGCCCCGAGTACCGGACCGCTGCGCGCGGACTTCGACCGCTACCGCGACGAGGGCTTCCATCACGCCATGGCCGAGTCGGGCCTGGCCGTGCTGCGCGGGATGGCGTACGAGGACGACCCGGAGGGCTGGCAGCACCTCCTGCAGCGCGTCGCCGGCGCCCTGGAGGCCATCGAGCGCGAGGACGAGGCCCGCGAGCTCTACGACCGGGCCAGGCGCGTGAGCACCGACCCCAAGCACCGCGCCACCGTCGCGTACGCGACCGCCATGATCCTCGTACGCCACCACGACCCCGCCCGGCGCGATCCCGAGCAGGCCCTGGCCTGGATCAACGAGGCGATCACGATCACGTCGCTGCTGTCGGACCGCCGCGAGCGGGCCTTCCATCTCGGGTTCGACCTCAATGGCAAGGCCCTGGTCGAGGTGCGCAGGGGCCGTCACGAGGCGGCGATGGAGCTGGTGCAGCGGGCCATCGACCTGGCCGAGACGGACCTGGCCGGCGAGCACCCGATCCACCGGCTCGTGCTGCACGCCAACAGGGCGCAGCTTCTGGCCATGGCGGGCCGGACGGAGGAGGCGCTGGCCGGCTACACGCGGGCCGTCGAGGCCGATCCCGGCTACCCCGACTACTACCTCGAACGCGGCAACCTGCTGCACCGGCTCGGCCGGACGGAGGAGGCGCTGGCCGACTACGAGGCGGTCATGCGGCTCAGCCCGCCCTTCCCCGAGGCGTACTACAACCGGGCCGAGGTCCGGTTCGCTGCGGGAGACCTCGACGGGGCCCGCGCCGACCTGGACCACACGCTGGAGCTGGACCCCGAGTTCGCGCCCGCGTACGTGAACCGCAGCGGTATCGATGTGGTGATGGGGGACTACGCCAGAGCCAGGGAGGACGTGGTGCGCGGGCTGGGGCTGACGCCCCGCGACCCCCACCTGCTGTGCGTGCTCGGGCAGGTGGAGCTGGCCGAGGGCAGGCGCCCGGAGGCGCGGACCGCGTTCGACGGGGCGCTGGAGGCCGACCCCGAGCTGGTGGCGGCCTGGGCGGGCCGGGCCGAGCTGGCCTTCGAGAGCGGCGAGCACGACGCGGCGCTGGCCGACCTGACCCACGCGCTGAAGCTGGCGGAGACGGCCGAGCTGCTGTTCAACAGGTCCGTGCTCTACCGGGCCGCGGGGCTGGCGGACAAGGCCAGGGACGACCTGCTCAGGGCCGCGGAGCTGGCCCCTGACGACGAGGAGGTCAGGCGGGCGCTGGCCGAGGCGTGATCGCCGCCGTGGCGGGTCAGGCTCGCGGCTCCGCGGGGTGCGAGCGCGGCCGGATCGGAACCACGAGCGGCGTCCCCGCCACCGGATCCTCGATGACCTTGGCGTCCAGCTCGAACACCTCACCCAGCAGGTCCTCGGTCAGCACCTCATGCGGGGTGCCCGCGGCGACCACCCGCCCGGCGCGCATGGCCACCAGCCGGTCGGCGTAACGGGCGGCCAGGTTGAGGTCGTGCAGGACCATGACGACCGTGCGGCCCGCCTCCTGGTGCAGGTGCCGTACGAGCTCCAGCACCTCCACCTGGTGCGCCAGGTCAAGGAACGTGGTCGGCTCGTCGAGCAGCAGCAGGTCCGTGCCCTGGGCCAGGGCCATGGAGATCCACGCCCGCTGCCGCTGCCCGCCCGACAGCTCGTCCAGCGGCCGTTCCGCCAGGTCGGCCAGGCCCGTCATGTCCAGGGCGGCCGCGACGGCGCCCTCGTCGTCCGAGGACCACTGCCGGTACCACGTCTGGTGCGGATGCCTGCCCCTGGCCACCAGGTCGGCCACGGTCAGTCCTTCGGGGGCGCTGGGCGCCTGGGGGAGCACGCCGAGGATCTTGGCCACCTCGCGGGTGGGGATCTTGTCGATGCGCTTGCCGTCCAGCAGCACCTCGCCGCCCTGCGGCTTGAGCAGGCGGCCGAGCGCGCGCAGCAGCGTCGACTTGCCGCAGCCGTTCGGACCGATGATCGTGGTCACCGTGCCCGCCTCGATGCCGAGGTCGAGCCCGTCGACGACCAGGCGTTCGCCGTATCCGAGCTTGACGCCGGCGGCCTGCAGCCTCATTTGCGTGACCTCCAGATCAGGTGGATCAGGTAAGGGGCGCCCAGTACGGCCGTGACGATGCCGACCGGCAGCTCCAGCGGGGAGAACGCGGTCCTGGCGATCAGGTCGGCGGCGGTGGTGAGCACGGCGCCCACGACCGCCGAGCACAGCAGCGGCGGCTGGGCGGAGCGGGTGAGCCTGAGCGCGATCTGCGGCGAGGCCAGGGCCACGAACGCGATCGGGCCGGCGGAGGCGGTGGCCACGGCGGCCAAGAGCACGGCCGCCAGGATCATCAGGGCGCGGGACAGGTTGGTGCGGACGCCGAGCGCGGTCACCGTGTCGTCGCCGAAGCGCAGGGCGTCGAGGGAGCGGGTGCCGAGCAGGGTCAGCGGCACCAGCACGGCCAGGGCCAGCGCGGTGGGCAGCACGTGCTCCCAGCCGCGGCCGTTGAGGGAGCCGCTGATCCAGACCATGGCGCGGCCGGTGTCGTTGACGTCGCCGACGGTCAGGAGCCAGAACTTGATGTTCGTGAACACGGCGGCCACGCCGATGCCGACCAGGACCAGCCGGTAGCCGTCCAGGCCGCGCCGCCACGCCAGCCCGTACACGACGGCCGCGCCGATCAGGCCGCCGAGCAGGGCCAGCGCGGGGATGCCGGCGGTGGCCAGCAGGCCGCTGGCGCCGCCGTACGCGCTGCCGCTGGCCACGACGCCGGCCACGACCGTGACCGAGGCGCCGGTGGTGACGCCGAGGATCTCGGGGCTGGCGAGCGGGTTGCGCGCGATGGACTGGATGATCGCGCCGGACAGCGCGAGCGCCGCGCCGACGAGGGCGCCGGTGAGGGCGCGCGGCAGGCGCAGCTCCATGATGACGAAGTGGGCGGCGCTGTTGACGTCGAACGTGCCGGAGATCACCTCCGGCAGCGTCATCCGGATCTCGCCGATGCGCATGTTCATGGCCATGAGCAGGACGATCAGGACCAGGCCGAGCACGGAGACGGCGACGCCGCGCAGCCGTACCCGCCAGGACACGGCGCCGACGCGGAGGGAAAGAGCGGTCATCACAGTCGCACTGGCTTCCTGCGCCTGACGAGCGCGACGAAGAACGGCGCGCCGAGCAGCGCGAGCACCACGCCCACCTCCAGCTCTCCCGGCGGGGCCACCACGCGGCCGATCACATCGGCGAGCAGCAGCAGCGCCGCGCCGATCAGCCCCGAGAACGGCAGCAGCCACCGGTGGTCGGTGCCCGACAGCGGGCGGGCGAGGTGGGGCACGATCAGGCCCACGAACGCCAGCGAGCCGCAGGCCGCGACGGCCGCGCCCGACAGCAGGGTGACCGCGGCGACGCCGACGGTGCGGGTCGTGGAGATGTTCTGGCCGAGGCTCCTGGCCACGTCCTCGCCGAGGGAGAGCGCGTTCAGGCCCGGCGCGTTGACCATCGCGAGCACCAGGCCCACGAGGATGAACGGCAGCACCTGCCAGACCACGTCCGAGCCCCTGGTCGCGATCGAGCCGGCCTGCCAGAAGCGGAAGACGTCCATCGCCTGCTCGTCCAGCAGCACGATGGCCGAGGTCAGCGCGTACAGCAGGGCGCTCACGGCGGTGCCCGCCAGCGCCAGCGTGACCGGGGTCGGGCCGCCCCTGCCGCCCACCATGCCCAGCGCGAACACCCCGACGCTGGCGACCAGGGCGCCCGCGAGGCCGAACCAGATGTAGGTGAGCAGGCTGGAGGCGCCGAGCAGGATGATCGAGGACACCATCGCGAACGCCGCCCCCTGCGTGACGCCGAGCAGCCCCGGGTCGGCGAGCGGGTTGCGGGTGTGGCCCTGCATGAGCGCGCCCGCCACGCCGAGCGCGATCCCGGCGAGAACGCCCAAGGCGGTCCTGGGGAGGCGCAGCGAGCGGATGACGATGTCGTTCTCGGTCCCGGTGGGGGCCGTGAGGGCGTGCCAGGCGTCGGCGAGCGGCACGGACTTGGAGCCGACCGTGATGCTCAGCACGATCGCGACCAGCACGGCGGCCAGCAGCGCGAGGAGAACGGTGAGCCGCCTGTGCCGGATGCCATGGAGGCGCGGGGCCACAGCGGTCGCACTCACCCACGTCCTCCTCAACATTTGCCCGATCACGGTGAAGTATGCCAGCTTAGGCAGGGCTAACCTAATTTAGGGTTACCTTACTTTGGGATTCGGGAAAGGGATCTAATGAGACCGTTGCGCATGCTGGTCGGGGCTCTCCTTGTGACGGGGCTCGCGGCCTGTGGTTCCTCCGGCGCTTCCGGGGGGAGCGCGGCGGCTCCCGTCTCCGGTGCCCCGTTCAGGACCGTCAAACACGCGATGGGCGAGACCGTGATCCCGGCCCAGCCGAAGCGGGTGGTGGCGCTCGACCAGAGCTTCGTCGACGCGGTGCTCACGCTGGAGACGCCGGTGGTGGGGTACACGACGTACCGGTCGCTCGACGACAAGCTGCCCGCCTACCTGGGGGCCGTCGCCGAGCGGTACGGCAAGGAGGCCACCCCGGTCGGCTCGCTGGAACAGCCGAGCCTGGAGAAGATCATGGCGCTGAAGCCCGACCTGATCGTCTCGGCGAAGGTCCGGCACGAGGCCCTGTACGACAAGCTGTCCAAGATCGCGCCGACCGTCTTCAGCGAGACCACCGGGGCCATCTGGAAGGAGAACATCCGGCTCATGGGACAGGCCCTGGGCAAGGAGCAGCTCGCCGACACCAGGATCAAGGAGTATGAGGGACGAGCGGCCAAGATCGGCGCGGCCGTCAAGGCGAAGGACGGCGAGCTGCCGACGATCTCGGTCGTGCGGTTCGCCGGCGAGCCGACAGTCAGGCTTTACGTTGAGAAGTCCTATTCCGGGCTGGTGTTGAAGGACGTCGGGTTCCCGCGGCCCGAGGGGCAGCCGACCGAGCAGGACGCCATCGCGGTGGACATCAGCCAGGAGCGGATCGCGGACCTGGACGCCGACCACATCTTTGTCTCGACATATCAGGATCCGTCGGCAGAGGGGCCTAAAGAGAAGTTCGTGAACAACCCGCTCTGGGGCAAGCTCAAGGGCGAGAAGCACGATGTCGCCGACCTGACCTGGATGACCGCGGTGGGCATCCAGGGGGCGCACGCGATCCTGGACGACGTGGCCAAGCTCTTCGAGGTGGACCCGGCGAGGGCCTGAGCCCGCTCAGTCCGGCAGGAACGCGCGGAGCTCGTCCAGGTGGGGTTCGACGTCCAGGCCCTGGTCGGCGAGCCACCCCGGGTTGCCGTACGTGCCCCGGTAGCGGTCGCCGCTGTCGCAGACCAGGGTGACGATGCTGCCCTGCTCGCCCGCCGAGCGCATCTCCTGGATGAGGTCCACGCAGGCCGCCATGTTCGTGCCCGTGGAGCCGCCGACGTCCAGGCCCGTGACCTCGCGCGTCCAGTGCATGGCGGCGATCGAGCGGGCGTCGGGGACGGCGATCATGCGGTCGATGACGGACGGCTGGAACGAGGGCTCCACGCGCGGGCGGCCGATGCCCTCGACGCGGGAGCCCCGCGCGGTGACCGAGGTGTCGCCGGAGACCCAGCTCGGATAGAAGGCCGAGCCCTCCGGGTCGACGACGGCCAGGCGGGTGGGGTGGCGGCGGTAGCGGATGTAGCGGCCGATGGTCGACGACGTGCCGCCGGTGCCGGCGCCCACCACGATCCAGGAGGGCTCCGGGTGGGGCTCCATGGACATCTGGGAATAGATGGACTCGGCGATGTTGTTGTTCCCGCGCCAGTCGGTCGCCCGCTCCGCGTAGGTGAACTGGTCCATGAAATGGCCGCCGGTCTCGGCGGCCAGACGGTGAGATTCGTCATAGATCGCGTGCGGATCGGTCACGAGGTGACACTTCCCGCCGTAGAACTCGATGAGGTGACACTTCTCCGGCGACGTGGACGCGGGCATGACCGCGATGAACGGCAGGCCCAGCAAGCGGGCGAAGTACGCCTCGCTGACGGCCGTGGATCCGCTCGACGCCTCCACGATCGTCGTGGCGGGCCCGATCCAGCCGTTCGCCAGGCCGTACAGGAACAAGGATCGAGCAAGTCGATGTTTGAGTGAACCTGTTGGGTGCACCGACTCGTCTTTCAAGTAGAGGTTTACACCCCAGTGCGAGGGAAGCGGAAAGACGTGCAGATGTGTGTCGCAGCTACGGTTGGCATCGGCCTCGACCTTGCGTATGGCGTCTGTCACCCAGTGGCGCGAAGCAAGGTCGTGACGGTCCACAAAACTCATGCCCATACGCTATCCCATGTGACTCTTGCCACTATTACTGCGAAATTGGGTGGGTAGTGTTATGATACTGAGACTTGTCCGGCCGTGGACGTGACGACACACGCCGCGAGCAGATGGACGGAAACCCCCTCTGACCAAGGCGGAACCTCTAACGCGTCCCTTACCTGGGACTTGCCATGATGGAAACCGCCCGCAGGCGGCTTGTGCCGAAACGGGGGATAGCGCAAGGGGGAATGAATTGATCACTATGACCGATGAGCAGCGTCAGGACTGGTTCGAGCGCGATGTCGTGCCCGTGACGTCGCAGCTGTTCGCCTCCGCCATGCGCCTCACCCGCAACGCCGCTGACGCGGAGGACCTGGTGCAGGAGACGGTGGCCAAGGCGTACACCTCGTACCACCAGTTCCGGGAGGGCACCAACCTCAAGGCGTGGCTGCACCGGATCCTCACCAACAACTTCATCAACGACTACCGCAAGAAGCAGCGTTCGCCCAAGTTGTCGGCCGCCGAGGACATCGAGGACTGGCAGCTGCACGCCGCCGAGTCGCACAGCTCGACGGGCCTGCGCTCGGCCGAGACCGAGGCGCTCGACCGGCTGCCCGACAACGTCGTGATGAACGCCCTGCGTTCGCTGCCCGAGGACTTCCGCGTGGCCGTCTACCTGGCCGACGTGGAGGGGTTCGCGTACAAGGAGATCGCCGACCGCATGGGCACGCCCATCGGCACGGTCATGTCCCGCCTCCACCGGGGCCGCCGCCAGCTGCGCGGCATGCTCGAGGAGTACGCCCGCGAGGAAGGCGCCGTACGGCTCCCCGCCCAGCGCGCCGCGTGAAGACCCCTACGACCCCATCATGAAATGAAGGCGGACGCGTAACACGCCGCCTTCATTGCGCAGCTGTACGAGATCGCAGAGCTGCCGGCTGATCCAGAGCCCGTATCCCCGAGGGGATTCGGGCTCAGGTGGTATGTAGCCGGGTAACGGATCGTCCAGGGCGCCGCCCGGGTCGGCGACCTCGCAGACCAGCTCCCCGTCGCTCACCCACATCGTGATCATGCCGTGCCCGGCGCCGTGCTCGATGCTGTTCGCGGCGATCTCGGACACGCTGATCACGAGCGAGGTGATCAGGTTGCGGTCCATGCCGGCCGCTCTGGCGTAGTCGCCCACGCTCTGGCGCAGCCGCTTCAGCTCCCGGGCCGTGAAGGGGATGGTCTCGGCGCCGTCGGCCGGCGCGGGCAGGGGCGCGCGGTCGCCGTTCAGGACCAGCTCGTGGGGCTCGACGAAGCGGGTGCTGGCCGCCTCGCCGTCCGCGCCCAGGAGAAACGGGTGGCTGACCGGGCCGAAGTCGAGCGCGGTCCTGGGGGCGCGGCGCACGTCGTACAGGCACATCATGATCGCCGCCGCCGGGCGGAGCGCGGCGTTGACCACCGACTCGTAGCGGATCAGCTCCCTGATGTCGCGCTCGCTCCTGCCCTCCCAGTCGGGCTCGCCGATGACGAGGGTGCGGCGGTCGCGGGTGTACTCGTGATAGGCGGCCAGGGTGCGGTACGGGTGGCCGTACCAGCCGGTCGAGACCCTGCTGTCGATGCGCCCGGCGTCGCGGCCGAGGGCGTCGTGCAGCAGGGCGAGCTTGTCCGCGCACGTGATCACCAGCACGTGCCTGCCCTCGTCGAGGGCGGAACGCACGCGCGGGGTGGCGAGCCTCACGAAGGTCTCGTCCGAGTCGTGCGGCACCGCGATGTGCCGTAGCGACTCGCCGTCCGAAGGTGCCCGGTCAGGGCGCACGGGCGAAACGTAGCAAGCGCTAGAGGTGCTGCGCAACGGCTATCAGCGCCACCGCCCCGAGCGCGCAGGCCACACCGGCCACCTGGATGGCCCGCAGCCGCTCTCCCAGCACCTGTCTGGCCAGCAGCAGGGTGCTCGCGGGATACAGCGACACCAGCACGGCGACCAGGCTGAGCAGGCCGTCCTGCTGGGCCAGCAGGTACAGGACATTGGCCGCCATGTCGAGCACGCCCGCCGCCACGATGATGTGCAGGGAGCCCGGGCCGGGCCTGAGCGCGCGCCGCGTGACCAGGGCCAGCAGCGCCACCGTCGTGATCGACGACACTCTGGCGCCGACCAGCGGCCACAGCCCGGCATCGTCCGGCGCCATGGCCAGCAGGATGAAGAACCCGCCGAACCCGGCCCCGGCCGCCAGCGCGGTCAGCACCGATGCCAGGGAGCCCTGCCGGTCCGTGGACCTGTCCTGGCTGACCAGCAGCACCGAGCAGAGCGCCAGCGCGATGCCCACCAGCGCCCAGAACGCCGGCCGCTCGCCCGTCGCCAGCCCGAACACCACGGGCAGCGCCGCCGAGGTGACCGCGGTCGTCGGGGCGACCACCGACATGACGCCCGTGGCCAGCGCTCGGTAGAACAGCACCAGCCCGGCCGCGCCCGCCAGGCCCGCCGCCAGGCCCCACGACAGGGCGGCGGCGCCGGCCGTGCCGGGCAGCACCGGCAGCAGGGCGAGGATCAGCACCAGGCCCGCGATCTGCGACAGCACGACGACCGACAGCACTTGGGATCGGCGGGTGGCCAGGCCGCCGAAGAAGTCGGCCGTGCCGTACACCACCGCGCAGGCGGTCGCCAGGATCACCGTCACCGGTATCCCCCCTTTGGTTCAACAGGTTGCACTGTCAGTACAACACACAGAGTACATTCCACTGCAAATCGGATTCACTAGACTGCACTGCGTGGAAGATCCAGACCTGATCAACCAGGCCATCGCCAGCAACGTCCGGGCCCAGCGGGCACACCGGGGGCTGACGCTCGACGCCCTCGCCGCCCGGTCGGGGGTGAGCAGGGGCATGCTGGTCCAGGTGGAGCAGGGCAGGACGAACCCGAGCGTCTCCACCCTCACCCGGATCGCCTCCGCCCTGGGCGTCACCGTGGCCCGGCTCGTCGAGGTCGCCGACGTGCCGACGGTGCGGATCGTGAGCAAGGCCGACGTGGTCACGTTCGACCAGGGGGACGTGCGGGCGCGGCTGCTGGTCGGCGCCGACGTGCCGATGATCCTGGAGCTGTGGGACTGGCGGATGCCGCCCGGCGAGCATCACGACGGCGACGCCCACCCGCCGGGCACCCGCGAGATGTTGACCGTCCTGGACGGGGAGCTGACACTCACCGTGTACGGCAAGAGCCACGTGGTCGGCAAGGACGACGCCGTGCTCTTCACGGCCGACCGGCCCCATCGCTACGCCAACCGGGGCACCGAGGACCTCAGGTTCGTGATGGTCGTCGCGGAGCCGCGCGACACCCAGGACCAATAACCGCTGCTTCTCCTTCCGGGACGGCATGGAAAACCTTGGTCACAGCCAGTAATATTTGCGGTCGGTGAGGCTGACGTGACAGGAGGCGTGCGATGGCGGTGCCCTGTGACGCGCGCCCGGTGACCGTGTCGCTCTGGCCCTCCGACGGCCGATGACCGGCCTCCCCACAGCCGGACGGGACCCTCGGAGCAGACCACCGGCTTCACCCAGCGGTCGTTGACGATTACTCATGCTTTGGACGGCTGATGCCCGTTGTTGGGTACATCCCTGGTGTGGCGGAAAGTGGGCAGGGGGTGGCGTGTGAGTGAGGCCCTCGCGGCGACGGAGAAGCTCCAGTCGGAGCTTCGCGCTCTGGGCGTCACCAGCGCGTACGAGGTAGGGGACGGAGCGACTATCTCGGTATGGATAGGCCTGGTCGTTCGGTATAGAGATGGTTTTTACCGTTGGCAGGAAGGACCGGTGAAACGTCGGCATCTGGGTACGGATCCGGTCGGATGTGCCATGCGCGTGGCGCGCCGCTACAAGGAACTGCAGGCCGATATCCCACTCTGGTGGGACGACCTGGCCAGGGAATTGCGGGGGAAACCGGTCCAGGACTATCCATAGGCCCCCGCGCGCGGCGCTTCGGGGGGAACCATGCGCGTATGGGCTTTGCCGCTGGCCCTGCTCGCTCTGGCAGTCTGCGTCACCTGCTCGGTGGCGAGCCGCCATCAGACCGAGGCGCCGATCGTGCCGTACAAGGCGGCCGTCGTCGATCCGGCGGTGCTCGCCAAGCGGCTGGTGTCGATGCAGTACGGGTCCGGCTGGCCGCGCAGCCGCAAGTTCGACTGCGCGAGGCTCAAGTGTGTGGCCCTGACCTTCGACGACGGGCCCGGCGAGTACACCGGGCGGCTGCTCGACATGCTGCGCAAGCGTGACGTCAAGGCCACGTTCTTCGTCATCGGGCAGATGGTGGCGGCCGACAAGGGCGGCCGGCTCGTCCGGCGCATCGTCGAGGACGGCCACGAGCTCGGCAACCATTCCTGGAGCCATCCCGCCCTCGCCGGGCTGTCGCACGACGACGTGCGGCGGCAGCTCCAGCACACCAACGACCTCGTGTTCAGGCTGACCGGGGTGCGGATGCACCTCATGCGGCCGCCGTACGGGTCGACCAACGCCGCCGTCGCCGCGGAGGCACGCCACGAGGGGCTGGCGGAGATCCTTTGGAGCGTCGACACCCTCGACTGGCTGCACCGGGTCCCCGCGGCCGTGGCCCGGCGGGCCGGCGAGGCCAAGTCCGGATCGATCGTCCTCATGCACGACATCCACCGGACGACGGTGGAGGCCGTGCCCGCCATTCTCGACATCCTTGACCGGAAGGGCTTCACGTTCGTCACGGTTTCGGAGCTCTACGGCAAGACGCCGTCGCCGGGCCGGACGTACACCGAGCGGTGACCCGAGGTGTCGGTGCGGCGTGGCACCCTTGGGAGCATGGGTTTCAGCGGCTTCCCTGATGAGGCTTTCCTGTTCTACGAGGGGCTCGAGGCGGACAACTCGAAGACCTACTTCACGCGGCACAAGCACCTCTATGAGGAGGCGGTGCGGGAGCCGATGCTCGCGCTCACGGACGAGCTGGCCGCCGAGTTCGGGGCGGCGCAGCTCTTCCGGCCCTATCGTGATGTGCGCTTCTCCAAGGACAAATCGCCGTACAAGACCCATCAGGGCGCGTTCGTGGACCTCCAGCCGGGGATCGGGCTCTACGTGGAGCTGAGCGCGGCCGGGATCTACACGGCCGGGGGCTTCTACACCCAGGCCCCCGACCAGGTGGCCCGCTACCGGGCCGCGGTGGACGAGGACCTGACCGGCAAGCCCCTGGAGTCGATGACGGGGGAGCTGGTGTCCGCCGGTTACGAGCTGGGCGGGGAGCGCCTCAAGACCAAGCCGCGGGGCTTCTCGGAGGACCATCCGCGGATCGAGCTGCTGCGGCACAAGTCGCTCTACGCGGGGGTGCGCTGGGAGCCGGAGCCGTGGGTGCACACGACGGAGGTGCGCGAGCGCGTGTCACGTACGTGGCGCGCGTACGGGCCCCTGGTCGACTGGCTCTGCACCCACGTCCGCGGCAGCGAACTCCCCCGCCGCTGACCCTTCCACCCACGGCCCGCCGACCACGCCGGGCGCCGGTCGGCGGTTGGTGGGCGCCGCTGTGGCACACCCCGGCTCGCCGGGCACCGGGGTGGCGGGGTGTGGAACCGGAGCCACGTGGTCAGCGGGGGGCGGTGGTGGTGATTTGGTCGCCCTTGAGGATGCGGTCGACGGTTTGGCCGGCCGCGGAGGTGGCGGCGGTGGTGCCGGCCGCTACGACGATGGCCAGGGCGGGGGCCGCCAGGCTGCGGACGCTGCGGAGGTTGCGGACCCGGGCCCACGGTTCCCCGGCCAGGTGCATGAGGCGCCACTCCCAGTACAGCCCCAGCCCGACGCAGACCATGGTCACCTGACCCACCACGATCCCCACCACCTGCACCTTGTCGAAGGCCGCGATGTCCGGCTCCACCAGTGTGGACAGGTAGCCGGACAGCTCCGTGAGCAGGGCCGCGGCGATCAGGTGGAGGGCCTTGGTCATCGGCTGGGTGCCGCGCAGGCGCGGGTAGAAGTAGCCGAACAGGAAGCCGAAGGCCGGCAGCGTGATCAGGTAGCGCGCGTCGAAGATGAAGCTGGTCAGGTCGGCCCCGTCCGGCCACCCGTACACGATCGCGAAAGGCAGGCTCAGCAGCAGGCTCACGGCGAAGGCGTGCACGCCGTTGTGCCAGGGCGTGCAGCCGGCGGCCGTGGCGAAGGCGGTCTCCGGGTGCCGGCCGTGCTGCCGCAGCGCTTCCTCCAGGGCGTCCCGCCGCTCGTCGAAGTCCGTCATCGACATCTCACCCGAGCCGATGCTGCCGCGTCCGACGCGGTACAACTCCTGCTCGGCCACCAGCAGCAGCCGCTTGTGCAGGGCGGCCCTGACGAGCCGGCGGTGCTCCTCCTGCGAGGCGGGCTCGGCGAGTACGGGGCGCGGCCCGGAGAGCAGCCAGCGCGCGCTCGCCCAGGCGACGATCGAGGTGATCGCCAGCAGCGGCAGCGGCACGTCGATGTCCGCCAGGGTCGTGCTGCCGCCGGGTGTGATGTACAGCACCATCAGCACGGCGATCATGGTCGACTCGGCGACCGGGTTGTCGATCGCCGCGAGTTCGTCGCCGAGCCGCCGCAGCCGCAGCACCAGCATCAGGAACCCCAGCAGCAGCAGCCCGAGCACCCCGCGGACGAGCGGGGTGAGGACCAGGCTGCCGATCCTGGGTTCGGGTTGCGACACCGCCAGGCTCCACGACCCCGAGTCCAGCCATTCGGTCGGCCAGCCCTGGACCAGCAGGCTCACGATCATCGCGCCGGCCACCGCGCCACGCGTCCACTGCCTGGTGGCCACGGCGATGGCGGCGACCGGGATCATCGCCCAGCTCAGCGCCAGCACCAGCCGGACGCTGTCCGGCGGGTACACCCCGGTCAGCAGAGCCCGCAGCCACAGCGCCAGCGCGAGCAGCCCGATCGCGGCCTCGGCCGACAGCACGGCCAGCCGTACGATCACCGGCCTGACCCCCAGGTCCACGCTGAACGCCACCGCGGACCCCGCCGCGGCCACGGCCGCCACCGCCCCTCCGGCCAGCAGCGTCTGCCCCGGCAGCTGCCCGTGCAGCCACGACCAGGCCAGCATGCCGAGCCCGACCACCACGCCCAGCCCGGTCACGACCAGCAGGTCGCGCGTGTTCCACGGCGGGCTGGTGGGCAGCACCCGTCCCGCGTGCCGCAGCGCGAACGCGGGCACCGCGACGAAGAGGATCACGTACGCGACCGCCGACCAGTCCTCGGCGAACAGCGGGATCAGCAGCGTGGGCGCCGCCAGGACGAGCCCGGCGAACAGCTCCCTGTTGGCCAGCCGCGCCCACCACCCGCGCCCGAGCGAGCGCAGGAGGAAGGCGACGAGAGCGATCGCGGTGAGCACGCCGAGCGCGGTGGCCCACGAGAAGTCGTCCTCCACGACCGTGTCGGCGAACCCGAACGAGTCCGGCGCCAGCGTCATGCTCACCGGGTACGCCCCGATGGTGAACTCCAGCCGCTCCTCCTGCTCCCGCTCCGGCGTGATCCCCGCCAGCCGCAGCACCGTCCACTCACCGGGCAGCACGGCGATCGAGCGCGAGGTGACGATCAGCGGGACCGCGCCGGGCGCGGTGAAGTCGAGCTTCAGCAGTTCGTCCGCCTTGACCTGCCGCAGCAGCGTCACGGCGAACCTGGCCGTGGTCCCGGTGGCATCGGAGATCAGGATCGGCGCCAGGCGCGTCGTGGGCGCCAGCCCGGGCCCGCCTACCTTGATCGCGCCGAACGCTGCGTCGGTGACCTGCTGAAGCGTGCCCGGGAACCCGCTGCCCTGGCGCAGCGCCTCGGTGAGCGGGTCCTTGGGCGCCATCTGGAGCCGGTGTACGACGGTCACCTTGACCTGCCGCTGGCGGGGATCGATCCGCCCCTTGGGCACCGGGTCCAGGTCGCGCTCAGTCGCCCTGGTGAGCGTCACCTCGGTGGAGGCCTTGCGGGCCCAGCCCACGAGAGGGTCGGCGCGGGCGGCGGCCGCCACCCACGGGTTGGGCACCGCCGTGCTCTTGGGCAGCACGGGACCCGCCACCGGTCTGGCTACGACGGTGCACCAAACGATCGCCCCCAACGACACCAGAGCCAGCCCGAACGCAGTTGCCATCCGGAGCGTTCCCACAAATTGGATGATTCTCCGGAATGGCGGAATGTTCTATGTCACGGGGTCACGGTGTGATTACAGCTTTTCACCATGACCCCTTTTCTTGACCGGCGGGCTCATTCATCGTCCATGGCGAAGCCGCGAGCCTTACCGGCCGGGCTTACACCGAAAAAAGCGAAGAAAAAGCTCAGGCGCGCTTGGCGCGGGCCGCAGCGCGACCGCGGATGGCGGCGTCGAGCACGACCTTGCGAATGCGCACGTGCTCCGGAGTGATCTCCACGCACTCGTCCTCGCGGATGAACTCCAGCGCCTGCTCCAGCGAGAGGACGCGCGGCGGGATCACCTTCTCCGTCTCCTCGCTGGTGGAGGAGCGCATGTTGGTGAGCTTCTTCTCCTTGGTGATGTTCACGTCCATGTCGTCAGACCGGGAGTTCTCGCCGACGATCATGCCTTCGTAGACCTCGGTCGTCGGCGAGACGAACAGCGTGCCGCGCTCCTGCAGGTTGAGCATCGCGAACGCGGTCACCGGGCCGGACCTGTCGGCCACCAGGGAACCGTTGTTGCGGGTGCGCAGCTCGCCGAACCAGGGCTCGTACGAGTCGAACACGTGGTGCACCAGGCCGGTGCCGCGCGTCTCGGTGAGGAACTCGGTGCGGAAGCCGATCAGGCCGCGCGCCGGGACCACGAACTCCATCCGGATCCAGCCGGTGCCGTGGTTGGTCATGTGCTCCATGCGGCCCTTGCGCACGGCCAGGAGCTGGGTGACCGCGCCGAGGTATTCCTCGGGGCAGTCGACCGTCAGGCGCTCGACCGGCTCGTGCACCTTGCCGTCGATGGTCTTGGTGACGACCTGCGGCTTGCCGACGGTCAGCTCGTAGCCCTCGCGGCGCATCTGCTCGACCAGGATGGCCAGCGCCAGCTCGCCGCGGCCCTGCACCTCCCAGGCGTCGGGCCGGTCGGTGGGCAGCACGCGCAGCGACACGTTGCCGACCAGCTCCTTTTCGAGGCGGTCCTTCACCATGCGGGCGGTGACCTTGGACCCCTTGACCTTGCCGACCAGGGGCGAGGTGTTGGTGCCGATGGTCATCGAGATGGCCGGCTCGTCCACCGTGATCAGCGGCAGCGGGCGCGGGTCCTCGGGGTCGGCCAGGGTCTCGCCGATCATGATGTCGGGGATGCCGGCGATGGCGATGATGTCGCCGGGGCCCGCCTCCTCGGCCGGCTTGCGCTCCAGGGCCTCGGTCATGAGCAGCTCGGTGATCTTGACGCGCTGGATCGTGCCGTCGGTGCGGCACCAGGCCACCTGCTGGCCCTTGCGCATGACGCCCTGGTGGATGCGGCACAGCGCGATGCGGCCGAGGTAGGAGGAGGCGTCGAGGTTGGTGACGTGGGCCTGGAGCGGCGCGCTCGGGTCGTACGTCGGCGCGGGGATGGTCGACTTGATGATGTCGAACAGCGGCTCGAGGTCCGTCGAGTCGGGCATGCCGCCGTCTTCGGGGCGCTCCATGGAGGCGCGGCCGGCCTTGGCGGAGGCGTAGACGATCGGGAAGTCGATCTGCTCCTCCGTGGCGTCGAGGTCCATGAACAGCTCGTAGACCTCGTCCACGACGTCCTTGATGCGGGCGTCGGGGCGGTCGACCTTGTTGATGCACAGGATGACCGGCATCTTCGCGGCCAGCGCCTTGCGCAGCACGAAGCGGGTCTGCGGCAGCGGCCCCTCGGAGGCGTCGACCAGCAGCACCACGCCGTCGACCATCGACAGGCCGCGCTCGACCTCGCCGCCGAAGTCGGCGTGGCCGGGAGTGTCGATGATGTTGATGGTCATGCCGCCGTGCTTGACCGCGGTGTTCTTCGCGAGAATGGTGATGCCCTTCTCGCGCTCGAGGTCGTTGGAGTCCATGACGCGGTCGTCGACGTCCTGGTTGGCGCGGAAGGCCCCGGACTGCCAGAGCATGGCATCCACAAGCGTGGTCTTGCCATGGTCGACGTGCGCGATGATCGCGATGTTCCGCAGGTCGTCGCGGCTGTTCAAAGGCATGATGACGTCTCGCTCTGTGTCGTGGGGGCGGCCGCGCGAAGTCGCGGCCTTATAAGTCTAGTTGATCCCCTCTGATGACAGGCGCGACTGAGGAGAGGGGCGGTTGTGGATATGGGGTCCCCTGGGAGCAGGCGCGACGCGAGGGGGACGGGTGCGGATACGGGAGTCCCCCAGGTGACAGGCGTGACGCGAGGGATCCCCGATGTCAAGCGCGATCCTCGATGTCAAGCTGACGTTAAGCCCTACGTACATAGCCGGTTGCACAATTGTGCGCATGGCAAGCCGGGTCGCCGTCCTTAGATTATCGGCATGACCTGGACAGAGCTGGTTATGGCCGCCGCGCCGACCCAGGGGGACCAACCGGCGGTCAGCGAAGTCAGGACCGGCGAGGTGCTGTCGTACTCCGCTTTCACCAGGCGCGTCACCCGCGCCGCGGCGGGTCTGCAGCGCCAGGGCCTGCGTTTCGGCGACGAGGTGATCGTCGACGTCCCGCTCGGCACGTCGTTGCCCCTGGCGGTCCACTCCGTGGCCTGGGCGGGCGGGGTAGCGGTGCTCGCGGCCTCGGGGACGGCGCGCTTCATGATCACCCATCGCCGCTACGACCCCGCCGCGGTGAAGGTCGACCGGGTCTTCTCCTTCCAGACCGTGCCGGGGGCGAAGCCGTTCACCGCGCTCATCGGCGACCGCGCCCTCGAGTACGGCCCGCTGGCGGGGCCGGCGCTCACCGTCGACGGCGGGCGGGTGTTCGATCACCACACGCTGGCGAGCGACCTGCGCAGGCTGGCCGGCCGGCTGGTGATCGGCAAGGAGGACGTGGTGATCAGCGCGGTGAGCGAGCCGTTCCGGGGCCTGCGGGTGATCGATCTGGCGATGACGGTGGGGGCGCACGTCGTCATCGCCCACGAGCCGAGCCTGGTGGGCTGCCGCGTGCTGGCCCAGGAGCGCCGGGCCACCATGGTCGTCGCGCCGTACGACCTGGCCAGACGGCTGCTCGGCGACCCCGTCCTGCGTGTCGTCGACGAAAGGGCGATCGTGAGCTCGCTTGGGCTGTGAAAAGTGCGACACTGTGGGAGAGTGTGATCCTTCAGCGACACAGGGTGACCACATGCCAGAGCCCCCCAGGCACAATCTTCCGGCGGAGCCCAACCGGTTCGTTGGTCGCGAGCGCGATCTCGACGAATTGCGCGGGCTGTTCCGCGAGACGCGCGTGGTCACGTTGTGCGGGGTGGGCGGCATCGGCAAGACCCGCCTGGCCCTGCGGGTCGCGGCCGGGCTGGTGTCGGCGTACCCCGACGGCGTCTGGCTGGTCGAGCTGGCCAGGCTGCGCCACCCCGAGCTGGTCGACCAGGAGGTCGGCCGGGTGCTCGGCGTGCGGGAGGAAGCGGGCCGCCCGGTGTTCGGCACCGTCCTCGACCGGCTGCGCGACCTGCACTGCCTGCTGCTGCTCGACAACTGCGAGCATCTCATCGACAGGTGCGCCGAGGTCGCCGCGGAGCTGATCGCGGCCTGCCCGCGCCTGAGCGTCCTGGCCACCAGCAGGGAGCCGCTGCGCATCGCAGGCGAGCTGATCTGGCGGGTTCCACCGCTCGACCTCCCCGACGAGAGCACTTCCAGGGAGGGCGGCCCCGAGCACGAGCATGAGCCCGTGCAGGGTGGTCGCGAGGCGGAGTCCGTGCAGCTCTTCCTGGACCGGGCGACGGCCGCCGGCACCAGGCTGGGCCCGGGCAGCCTGCCCGACGTGGTGCGGCTGTGCCGGGCGCTCGACGGGCTGCCGCTGGCGCTGGAGCTGGCCGCGGCCCGCACGAGCCTGCTCAGCCCCGGCCAGATCGCCGACCGCATCGACGACCGGTTCTCGCTGCTCACCACCGGCGGCCGCACCGCCCCCGCCAGGCAGCGCACGCTGGTCGCGGCCGTCGAGTGGAGCTACGACCTGCTGTCGGCGAAGGAGCAGGTGCTGCTGCGCAGGCTGTCGGTGTTCGCCGGGGACTTCGACCTCGACCTGGCCGAGCAGGTCTGCGCCGAGCGGCCCATCTCGGAGTCGGAGATCGTCGATCTGCTCGGCGGGCTGGTCGACAAGTCACTCGTGCTGTGCGACGAGAGCCGCAGGCGCTACTGGCTGCTGGAGACCATCAAGCGCTACGCGGTGGGATGCCTCCAGAAGGCCGGCGAGCGGGAGGTCCTGCGCGAGCGCCACCTGCACGTGGTCTGCGAGCTGCAGGAGCGCCACTTCGCCACGGAGATGGTCGAGCCGGGCGTGCCGTGGGCGCGCCGCCTCGAGGCGCTGACCATGAGCAAGCGGCTCGTCGACGACCAGCGGATGGCGCTCGACTGGTCCGTGGAGTCCGGCAACGTGCCGCTGGGCCTGCGCCTCTGCGCCGCCAGCAGCGGGCTGCTGCCGCTCTGCGGAAATCTGACGGAGATCGTCACCTGGATCGAGCGGCTGCTGTCGCTCGACCTGACCGAGGTGCCCGTCGAGCAGATCGCGCAGGCCAGGGGATACCTCGCCTACGGCCTGGAGGCCAGGGACGAGCTGAGCCGCTCCCTGGCGCTGGCCGAGGAGAGCCTGGCCGAGATCACCACCGACAACACGTTCGCGCGCTGCGTCATCCACAGCCTCATCGTCGTGGTGCTGCTGCGCATGGGCAGGCCCGAGGACGCGGTGCACCACGCGGAGGAGGGCCTGGCGCTGGCCCTGCGGTCGGGAGACGCGTGGAACCAGGCGGCGGGGCTGGCCGGGCTGTCGGCCGTGGCGCTGACCCGCGGGCGGCTGCGCGAGGCGCAGCGGCACGGCGAGGAGGCGCTCGGGCGGGCCCGCGAGCACGGCCACCGGTGGATCATGGCCAGGACCGCCACCCAGCTTGGCGCGGTGGCCGAGTTCCGCGGCGACCTGGTGACCGCCAAGGCCCATTACGAGATGGTCGTCCCATGGTTGCGCGAGCTGGGCAGCGACCTCGACCTGTCGCGCGCCCTGGCCAGGGTCGGCAGGGTGACGGCGATGCTGCACGAGTTCGCCGCCGCGCGGGAGTGGCTGGCCGCCAGCCTCGCCCTGGGCCGGGAGACCGGGCAACGCCATGGGGTGGCCCTGTGCCTGGTCGGGCTGTCGATGCTGGCGGAGTGCGAGGGCGACCTGGAGGGCGCCGTGCTGGCCGCGGGCGCGGCGATCAGGCTGCGCGAGTCGATCGGGCAGAAGTCGCCCACGCTCAGGATCGAGGAGCTGCTCGGCCGGGCCCGCACCAAGCTGGGCGACGGCCGCACCACCTCGATCTGGTCGCGGGGCCGGGCCATGAGCCCCGACGACGCCGCCCGCCACGTGCTGGAGGGCGAGCGCATCGCGCAGAAGGCGCCGGTGGCGACCAAGCCGGTCAGACACTCGCTGCTGACGGCCCGCGAGCAGGAGGTCGCGGGCCTGCTCACGCGAGGGCTGTCCAACCGCGCCATCGCGACGGAGCTGGTGATCAGCCCCGCCACGGTCGCCCGGCACATCGCCAACATCATGGAGAAGCTGGGCTACACGTCGCGGGCCCAGATCGCGGTCTGGGCCGCCGAGCACCCGGCCGTCGCGCAGTGAACGTGGCGCGCGGTTCTGCATAGGGATCTGCATATTCCGCCCCATGTATGCATGAGGGGCCCTCCCTACCGTGGGCCACATGGATGAGCGCATCGTCATGGTGGACTCGGGCACCGGCCTGAGGCTCACCGAGGAGCAGCTGGACGAGAGGTCTGCAGTCGCGGCCGTCCAGCTGCGGCGCCGAGGTGTGCGCGCGGGTGACGCCGTGCTCATCTGCCTGCCCGTGGGAGCCGACCTGCTGGTGGCGGCCGACGCGGTGATCGCCGCGGGCGGCGTCGCCTGGCCGTTGCCGTGCGACCTCGACGCGGGCGCCTTCAGGGACCGGATCCACGCGAGCGGCGCCCGCGTGATGATCTCCGAGATGCCGAGGGCGCTCGCCGCCGCGGACGAATCACGCATACGGATCGTGATGAGCGTCGCCGACCTCGGGGTCCTGCATTCATATCCAACCAGTCGCGAACTCTGCACGGAAAGTGACCCCATCAGCCCCTGAACCAGGGGAGACTTGGCATCGGATGTGATCCCCCCGCGACCACCTGGGCCCCACATGATCGCGCAAGTTCCGCACAATCTCCCCGCCGAGCCCAACCGCTTCGTCGGTCGCGTCCGCGACGTGGCCGAGCTGGCGGTGCTCGTCCACGAAGAACGCGTGGTCACGCTCAGCGGCGTGGGCGGCATCGGCAAGACCCGGCTCGGCCTGCGCGTGGCGGCGCAGGAGCTGAGACGCTTCCCCGACGGCGTGTGGCTGGTCGAGCTGGCCCGCATCGGTAACCCCGAGCTGATCGTCAACGAGATGGCCGAGGTGCTCGGCGTACGCGACGAGGTCCCCGGGCGGCTGCTGGATGGCCTGCGCACGCGCCTGCGCACGGCCAGGGCGCTGATCGTGCTGGACAACTGCGAGCACCTGGTCGAGCGCTGCGCCGAGCTGGTGGCCGGTCTGACCGCCGAGTGCCCCGAGCTGCGGTTCCTGCTCACCAGCCGGGAGCCGCTGCGCATCCCGGGCGAGCTGGTCTGGCGGGTGCCGCCGCTGGAGCTGCCCGACGAGCGGCGTCCCGAGGCCGAGTCCGTGCTGCTGTTCGTCGAGCGGGCGCTCGCGGCGGGCGCGAGCGGGGTGGCGGGCGTCATGGACGACGTCGTACGCCTGTGCCACGCGCTCGACGGCCTGCCGCTCGCGCTGGAGCTGGTGGCGGCCCGTACGAGCCGGTTGAGCCCCGGGCACATCGCCGACCGCCTGGCCGGTCGCGGCGGCGAGCGGCTCGGCCTGCTCGCGGCCGGCGATCGCACGGCTCCGGCCAGGCAGCGCACGCTCCTGGCCATCGTCGAGTGGAGCCACGAGCTGCTCCCGCCCAAGGAGCGGGTGCTGCTGCGCCGGCTCTCGGTGTTCGCCGGGCCGTTCGACGTCGGCCTGGCCGAGCGGGTCTGCGCCGACGGCGGCATCCTGCGCAGGGCCGAGCTGCCCGGCCTGCTCACCGCCTTGGCCGGGAAGTCGCTGGTGCGCCACCACGCCCCCGGCCGCTACCGCCTGCTGGAGACCATCAAGCAGTACGCCGCCGAGCGCCTGGCCGAGGCCGGCGAGGCCGCGCACCTGCGTGACAGGCACCTGAAGGCGGTCTGCGAGGAGATGGAGCACTGCCACGAGGCCGGCTCGCTCGACCGCAGGATGCCGTGGCAGGATCGGTTCGCCCACTTCACCAGGGGCCGCGCCCTCCTCGACGACTCCAGGAACGCGGTCGACTGGGCGGTGGAGTCGCGGGACCCCGTGCTCGGGCTGCGCCTGGCCCGCGCCGCGCTGGCCGTCATGGCCGTCCGGGGCGACCTGGGCGAGAGCGTCGGCTGGCACGAGCGGCTGCTCGCGCTCGACCTGTCCGGGGCCCCTGCCGACCTGGTCGCGGTGGCCAGGTGCGGGCTGGCGTACGGGCTGGAGCTCGCCGACGAGCTGGGCCGGGCGGAAGAGCTGGTCGTGCGGGGGCTCGAGGAGCAGAAGCGGCACCCGTACACCCACTGGCTGGGCATCACGTACGGCGTGGCGCTGACCGTGCTCTTCCGCACCGGGCAGAGCGAGCGGGCGCGGCGTTACGCCGCGGAGCTGGAGGCGGCGGCCGGCGCCCACGACGACCTGTTCAACCTGGTCACGGCCAGGATCGCCCAGCTCAACCTGGCGCTCTTCCACGGCCGGCCGGACGAGGCCCGGCGCTACGGCGAGGAGGCGCTCGCGCTGGCCGCGGAGGCCGGGCACCACTGGTCGCTGGCCAGGGCGCTGACCCACCTGGGCGCGGTGGCCGAGGCCGCGGGCGACCTGGAGACCGCCAGGTCACACCACGCCGCCGCGCTGCCGCTGCTGGAGGACCTCGACAACCGGATCGAGCTGGCCCGCTGCCAGGCCCAGATCGGCCGGGTGGCGGCCGGGCTGCACGACCACGCCGCGGCCAGGGGGCACATAGCCGACAGCCTGGCGCTGAGCAGGCAGACGGGCCAGCGCAGGGGGATCGTCCGCGCGCTCATGGCAGTCTCCGCCCTGGCGCAGGCGCGGGAAGACCTGGAGGGGGCGGTGCTCGCGGCCGCGGCCGCCACCGCGCTGCGCGAGTCCATCGGGCAGGTCGGCGCGTCCGGCCGGATCGAGGATCTGCTGGCGCTCGCCCGCGCGCGGCTCGGGGCGGACCCGGTGGAGTTGCTGTGGGCCAGGGGGACGGGGATGCCGCCGGAGGTGGTGGCCGGGCTGGTGCTCGACGGCGATCCCGGGTCGGCCGCGCCGCCGCCGCGCGTGCTCGACCGAGACGGGCTGAGCGAGCGGGAGCGGGAGATCGCCGCCATGCTGGCCCGCGGCCTGAGCAACCGGGGGGTCGCCGAGGCGCTGGTGGTCAGTCCGGCCACCGTGGCCAGGCACGTCGCCATCATCATGGAGAAACTGGGCTTCGACTCGCGGGCGCGGATCGCGGTCTGGGCGGCCGAACACGGGGTGGACGCGGAGCGAACATAAGCTCGTCTCCATGCCCTACGCGCCTCATTTCCCCGTCATGCTCAGGACCGACGACGGGGTACGCCTCAACGCCGCCCACACCCCCTCGACAGGCACTGACCTTGGCATCGTCATGGCGCACGGGTTCACTGGTTCGTGGCGGGATCGCACCGCGCGGCGGATCGTGCACGTGCTGAGCGGGTACGGCGGCGTGGTCGCCTTCGACTTCCGCGGCCACGGGCGCTCCGGCGGTGAGACCACGGTGGGCGACCTGGAGATCCTCGACCTGGACGCCGCCGTCCGGCACGCCCGCGTGGCCGGCTACTCCAAGATCGCGGTCGTCGGCTTCTCCATGGGGGCGGCGGTGGCCGTACGGCACGCGGGCCTGCGCGGCGGCGTGGACGCCGTGGTGGCGGTGAGCGCCCCGGCCCGCTGGTACTACCGTGGCACCAAGCCGATGCGGCAGGTCCACTGGGCCATCGAGCGGCCGTTCGGGCGCCTGGCGGCGAGGGTGGTCAAGCGGACGAGGATCGCCCGCGGCGACTGGAACCCGATCCCGATGCCGCCGCACGAGGCCGCCGCGCTCATCTCGCCGACCCCG
The DNA here is from genome assembly GCF_040610775.1 of Nonomuraea sp. NPDC003709. Lineage (NCBI taxonomy): Bacteria > Bacillati > Actinomycetota > Actinomycetes > Streptosporangiales > Streptosporangiaceae > Nonomuraea > Nonomuraea sp. NPDC003709. The sequence goes on from NZ_JBEXMW010000031.1 coordinate 116,838, forward strand.
CTGCTGATCGTGCACGGCGACGAGGACGCGTTCTTCCCGCTCGATCACGCGCACCAGCTCTACGCCGGCGCACGCGAGCCCAAGGAGCTCTGGATCGAGCCCGGGTACGGCCACGCGGAGACCGCCGCGCCCCCCGAACTCATCCGCAGAATCGGCAAGTGGATCTCCTCGAACCTTTTGTGAGTTAAACGCGTCTATCTAGGACGGAAAGAAAGAAACCGCCGGGAGAAAGTCTCTGGGGAAGGAAACCGTCGCCACGGTGGCCGTGGGACATACTTCCGGTAGCGGGATCTGTACCTAGCGTTGCGGGGGCGCGCTGGGTGCATGGTCCCGTGGCACGACGAAGGGCCTCGCGGCATGCCGCGAGGCCCTTCTCGCCGGGGCTAGCCGAGCCGCGCGATCGTCTTGTACTCCAGGTAGCCGCTCAGGCCCTCGGGGCCCAGCTCGCGGCCGATGCCGCTGGCCTTGTAGCCGCCGAAGGGCGCGTTGGTCTCCAGCATGAAGCAGTTGACGCCGTACGTGCCGGTGCGGACCTGGCGGGCCACGTCCATGCCGTGCTCGGCGTCGGCCGTCCACACCGAGCCGGCCAGGCCGTAGTCGCTGTCGTTGGCGATGCGTACGGCGTCCGCCTCGTCCTCGTACGGGATCACGGCCAGGACCGGTCCGAAGATCTCCTCGCGGGCGATGCGCATCTCGTTGGTGACGCCGGAGAAGACGGTGGGGGAGACGTACCAGCCGCGGTCGTAGGGCCGGTCGAGACCGCCGACGACGACCTTGGCGCCCTCGTCCATGCCGATCCTGATGTAGCCCTCCACCCGGTCCTGCTGCCGCTTGGCCACCAGCGGGCCGATGCCGGTCGCCGGGTCGGCGGGGTCGCCGACGGGCTGGGAGTTGACCATGTTCGCGACGGCGTCGACGACCTCGTCGTAGCGGTTGCGCGAGGCCAGGATGCGGGTCTGCGCCACGCAGGCCTGGCCGTTGTTCATGAGCGAGGCGATGGACAGGAAGCCCATGCTGGCGGCCAGGTCGGCGTCGTCCAGGACGATCGCGGCGGACTTGCCGCCCAGCTCCAGGCTGACCCGCTTGAGCTGCTCGCCGCAGATGGCGGCGATACGCCGGCCGGCCGCCGTCGAGCCGGTGAAGGCCACCTTGTCCACGCCGGGGTGGGAGATCAGGTGCTCGCCGACCTCGCGGCCCGCGGCCACGATGTTGAGCACGCCGGCCGGGATGCCCGCCTCGACCGCCCACTCGGCCAGCAGGTACGCGTCCAGCGGCGTCTCGGGCGCCGGCTTGAGCACGATGGTGCAGCCGGCCAGCAGCGCGGGCGCGACCTTGGTCATCGTGACGAACTGGGGGACGTTCCACGGCACCACGGCCGCCACCACGCCCACGGGCTCCCTGCGCACGGTGATCGGGCCGAACAGCCCCGGCCGCTGCTCCTCCTGCTCGAACGTCTTGCCCAGCTCGGCGTAGTACTGGAGCATGCCCAGCGGCTGAGGCGCCTGCGCGAGGTTCGAGAACGTGATCGGCGAGCCCATCTCCTCCGTGATGAGCTGGGCCATCTCGCCCTGCCGCTCGTTGTAGATCGCGGCCAGCCTGCCGATGACCTCGGCCCGCTCGGCGAACGTCATCCGTGGCCACGGCCCGTGGTCGAACGCCTCCCTGGCGGCCGCGACCGCGCGGTCCATGTCCGCGGTCGTGCCGTCGGGTACCTGGCCGACCACCTCCTCGGTGTGCGGGGAGACGATGTCTATCGTCGCGGTTCCCGCGGGGGCCACCCATTCGCCCCCGATGAACAGCGTGTCGTGCCGGCGCATGTCGTGACCCTCCTGCTTGACCGAATGCTTGCTTGTTTCCGGACTTCCTCAAGGTGACCGAACCATGTTCTGTCCGGACACGCAAGAGGGGTGCGGCACGCTCTGCCGCACCCCTCTCCGGCTCTAACCGAGCAGGTGCTTCATGGATCTCTTGACGAGGTCGGCGCGCTTGGCCGGGTCGGTCACGCTCTCAGCGCCGAAGCCCAGGTAGACGGTGTCCTTGGTGACGATTCCGGCACCCTCCTCGAAGACCTGGTCCGTCCTGAACCAGTTGTTGATCGACGGCGAGGTGCCCTCGGGAGGCGCCCCGACGGCCCAGCCGCCCAGGTCCGACTCGAACGAGGTCTGCTCGGTCGTCACGCCGTCCAGGGTGACCGCGAAGTCGTCCAGGAAGACGCCCGCGCCCTGGGTGCTCCAGTCGCTGATGTAGGAGACCGACAGTTCGACCTTCTTGCCCGCGTACGGGGTCAGGTCGATCTTCCACTGCTGCCAGCCGGCCGAGTTGCCGGTGGCGGCGTGCCAGGCGCCGGAGGTGCCGGTGGACTCGCAGTTGGGGCCCTGGTAGCGCTGGGTGAACGGGTGGATCGCCCGCCAGCCTTCACCGCCGCTGGGCGGGTCGCAGCTGCTGCCGGTCTCCTGGGTGGTGTGCCCGTTGGCGTCCGGGAGCATGGTCCAGTCGTCGCCGCCCGCCGTGTGCGCCTCTACCGCGAGGTAGTCCCAGGTGCTCTCGGTGTCGTACGACGTCCAGAACGTCAGCTCGCCGCTGCTCTTGCCGGTCAGGTCGATCGTCTTGGTCAGCCGCTTCCACGAGACGTCGGCGATGCCGCTGTAGACGTCCCATGCCCCGGAGTGCGGGTCGAACGGGCCGCCCGGGCGTGCCCACTTGACCTGCGCCGAGCTCGCGAACAGCGGGAACTGCTGCGCGGGCAGGATGGCCGAGGTGGCCACGAACGAGTTGGTGTGGCTCGGCTCGATCGTCGCGCCGAAGCCGTCGAACGTGCCGCCGTTGCCCGCCAGCCCGAACGGCTGGCCCGTGTCGTGGTCGGTGCCGGCGTCGTCGAAGAAGACGTACGCGCCCAGCCAGTACTGCTGGAAGTCGTTGAACACCGCGATGCACGGCGGGTCGTCCGGGACCGTGCACTCCGGCTGCGCCGGCTGGTCGGGCTGGTAGTAGTAGGCGCCGTTGTTGTTGGCCGCGAACGACGGGTACTTGCCGGCGTGCAGCAGCTTGCCGCCCTCGTTCAGGTAGTCGCGGACGGCGAGCTCGGTGTCCACGCCGCCCTTGGAGGTCGTGCCGCCCACCTGGCCGGGCGACCTCGGGATGATGTCATCGCCGGTCTCCCACACCACGGCCTTGTAGTGGCTGAGCACGCCCAGCGGGTGCGGGGCCTTGCGGCCCATCTTGTCCATGTCGTACACGTCCGAGGTGTAGCCGGCCGCCGTGAGCGCCGCGGCGTACTCGTCGGCGTACTTGGCCTCGGTCACGCCCTGCGCCGGGCTGAGGCCCGTGACGTCCTCCGTGGCCAGGATCAGCACCTTGCCGCCGATGTCGGTCGCCACGGTGTAGGTGAAGTCGGCGCTCTTCCTGCCGATCGAGGCGAACCAGACCTTCACCTTGTCGCCCGGCCTGGTGCCGGTGATCTTGCCGCGCAGCCGGTGGTAGTAGCGGTCGTAACCGCTGCCGTACCGCTCGCCGCCCTTCCACTCACCCGTCAGGACGGTCTTGGTACGGCCGCCGTTGACCTGGTAGTTCAGGAAGACCGGGCCGAGCTTGCGCTTGGCGTTGACCTGGACGACCTGGTCCTTGCCGTAGCTGACCTCGAACGGGTCGATCTCGAAGTCCGGGGTCGTGTTGCCCAGGTGGTTCACCGGCTCGACGGGGTTGACCGCGGACTTGGCCACGTCGAGCGCGAACGGCAGGCCCTTCTCGAACTCGCCCTGCACCAGCGCCTCGTCGTCGGGGAAGACGAACCCGCAGCCGTCGCAGCCCTCGTCCAGCTCCGGCGTCCACGACAGCGTGCCGTACTGGCGGTGGGCATGGTCGTTGGTGTCGCCGTTCGTGGTGTACAGCTCGGCCCCGAGGTCGGGGTCGAAGCCCGGGACGGCCGGGTTGGCGTCGTTGCCGGTGATGGCCTCGTAGATCGGGTTGTCGGGCGTCTCCGTGGCGATCTGGAAGCCGCTCGGGTAGAGCAGCAGCGGGCCGTAGGAGTGGTAGTTGAGCTGCATCTCGAACCCGATGCGCCTGAGCAGGCCGTCCATGGCCCTGGTCTCCGGCTCGCTGGCCGGGCCCGTGCCGCGGTAGGTGTCGCTGCTCGGGATGCTCGACGAGCCTTCCTCGTCGTAGTGGAAGTTCGTCGGGAAGTTCCGGTTCGGGTCGACGCCGTCGCCGACCGTGATCTTGCCGTCGCCGTTGACGTCGCGCAGGTTCTTGCGCCACAGGCGGTTGCCCTCGGTGAACGTGAAGTCGTACCCGTCGGGGTTGGCCACCGGCACGAACCACAGCTCGCTCTTGTTGAGCAGGTCCTTCAGCGCGGCCTTGTTCGCGATCAGGTACTTCAGCAGCCGCATGTCCACCTCAGTGGCGATCCACTCGCGGGCGTGCTGGGTGGCGGAGTAGAGCGTCGAGGGCTTGATACCGTCGGGCAGCAGCCGGGCGCCCGTGGTGACCTTGACGGCCAGGATGTCCTGGCCCTTCAGCGACTTGCCGATGGACTGGAGCTTGACGATGTCCTTGTTGGCGTTCGCGATGGCCTTGAGCTGGTCGGCGATGCCGCCCGCCTCGGAATAGGACTTCCACACGGTGTAGCCGGAGGCCGCCTGCGCCTTGGCGGCCTCGAGCTGGGTCTGGCCCTGCGGGTTGCGTACGGGCTCGGGTTTGTGGCCGAGCTTGCGCAGCGCGTCCAGGTCGGTCTGTGCGGCGGTGAGTTCGATGTGTTCCTGGTCGCCCTTGTTCTGCTGCTGGACGACGTCGAAGCCTTTTTCCCTGAGTGTCTGCGCGGTGCCCGGGGCGCTGTCGAGCTGGTAGAGCTCGATGCGGTCGCGGGGCGGTAGCGGGTCCACGGACGCCTGCGCGGTCGTGGCCACGATGGACGTGCCTAAGCCGAGGATGACGGCGGTGGCGAGGGTCAATGTTCGAGACACGATCTGCCCCTTCGCAGAGACGAGTTCGATCGCCATCTCAGACCGTTGGAGCGATCTATACAAGGCCCAATCTTTAGGTTCGCCTTAAATCGGACAAATCACCATAAATGTCACCAATGGTGCGGCAGTTCGGCCGTTCGGGTGACAGGAATCAAGATCATCTTCTATAGTTTCGGACCGTCTATGAGGGGAGGGGGCGGGTGTGAGAATCGGGCGGATCGCCGTTCTTGTCGCCGTCCTCGCCGGGCTGCTCGGCCTTCCCGCGCCATCCCCAGCCGTGGCCGATCCCAGCCCTGGTGACCTGCGAAAACTCACCAAACAGGCCGAGCTGCTCGAAAAGCGCTACCGAGGCCAGATCCAGAGCCTGGAGGAGATCAAGCTCCAGGTGAAACGGGCGACCACCACTTCCGGCACCCTTCAGGCCCAGCTGAAGGACGCGCAGGCGGACGTGGCGGACATCGCGCAGACCGCGTACATGGTGGGGCCCCTCGACACCTTCCGGCTCCTCACCCCCAACGCCGACCCGACCGTGATACTGGGGCAGGCGGCCAACATGAACTACATGGCCGACGAGCGCACCAGGCGCGTCCAGGGCGTCCAGAAGCTGATCGACAAGTCCAAAGAGGCGAAGATCGCCGCCAACGACAGGATCGAGAAGCTGCGCAAGGAGATCAAGAACCTCCAGAGCAAGCAGCGCGACATCGACAAGCTGCTCGCCAAGTACGGCTTCCAGCAGCCCGGCGGCGCCGAGGGCCTGACCCAGCGCATGATCGACGTGCGGGCCGACATCATGCGGAACTTCCCCATGAAGTACGGCGTGGGCTGCCTGCGCCCCGGCGACCCCGGCGAGCACGGCAAGGGCCGGGCCTGCGACTTCATGATGTCGCGTGGCGGCACCGCGGCCAGCGGGTCCGACGAGGCCCGCGGCGACGCCCTGGCCGACTACCTGATCAAGAACGGCGCCCGCATCGGCGTCATGTACATCATCTGGAAGCAGCGCTACTACGACATCCGGTCAGGCGGCGGCTGGGACCCGATGTCGGACCGCGGCGGGGTCACGGCCAACCACTACGACCACGTTCACGTGTCGGTGTTCTGAGCCCGGAGCTGCTCCCGTAGCCACCGGTAGGAGGCCTTCGGGGTGCGGCGCTGGGTCTCGAAGTCCACGTGTACGAGGCCGAAGCGCTGGTGGTAGCCCTCGGCCCACTCGAAGTTGTCCAGCAGGGACCAGACGAAGTAGCCCCGTACGTCCACGCCCTCGGCCATGGCCCGGCGCATCGCCGCGATGTGGCTCTCCAGGAACTCGATGCGGGAGTGGTCCTCGAGCGTGTCGTCGGTCGAGCAGCCGTTCTCCGTGATGTGGATGGGCGGGAGCGCGCTGCCGTACCTGGACTTGAGGCCGGTCAGGAGCTCGCGCAGGCCGTCGGGGACGACCGGCCAGCCGAACGCGGTGGTGGGGTAGCCGGTGATGCCCGCGTCCGCGAACGGGAGGCCGTCGTCGGTGGGGGCGGCGATGCGGGTGGGGTTGTAGTAGTTGATGCCCAGGCCGTCCAGCGGGGCGGCGATGATGTCGAGGTCGCCGTCCCGGACGAAGTCGACGGTCGGGGTGTACGCCGACAGGTCCGGATATTTGCCGAGAAGTATGGGGTCGTTGAAGAGGCGGTTGTGAAGGATGTCGTAGGCCTCCGCCGCCTTCAGGTCGGCTTCTTCCTGGGACGCGGGCCAGACCGGGGTGCAGTTGTTGGTGATGGCCACCTGGCGGGCGCCGGCCGCCCGCAGGGCCTGCACGGCCAGGCCGTGGGCCAGGAGCTGGTGGTGGGCGGCGGGGAGCGCGTCCGTGAGGAGGGCCTGGCCCGGAGCGTGGATGCCCATGGCGTACCCGTAGGCCATGTGGACGAACGGCTCGTTCAGGGTGATCCAGAGGGGGACGCGGTCGGCCAGGCGGGCGGCGACGGTGGCGGCGTACTCGGCGAAATTTCCCGAAATATCGCGGTTAATCCACCCGCCGCGATCTTGCAGCGCCTGCGGCAGATCCCAGTGGAACAGCGTCGGCACCGGCTGGATGCCCTTCTCCAGCAGCGCGTCCACCAGCCGCTCGTAGAAGTCGAGCCCTGCCGCGTTGACCTCGCCGTCCCCCTGCGGCTGAACGCGCGGCCAGGCTATGGAGAAGCGGTAGGCGTTCACCCCGAGCCCGGACATGAGCTCGACGTCCTCGCGCCACCGGTGATAGTGGTCACACGCGACATCCCCGGTATGCCCGTCCCTGGTGCGGCCCGGCTCGTGGGCGAAGGTGTCCCAGACGGAGACGCCCCTGCCGTCCTCCTTGACCGCGCCCTCGATCTGGTACGCCGCAGTGGCCGTCCCCCACAGGAACATCCCGGGCTCCTTTCGTCTATGGGAACTTTAATGTCAGTAATAGGTCAGGATGGGGTCATGACGAGTACCTTGCGCCGCCGTCCCGCCCAGCGCCGGAGCGTGGAGCGGGTGGAGCGGATGCTCGACGAGTGCGCGCTCCTGCTCGATGAGGTCGGCTACGAGGCGATGACCACCAAAGAGGTCGCCCGCCGCTCCGAAGTTCCGATCGGCACCTTCTACCAGTTCTTCCACGACAAGCAGGGGTTGGTGCGGGCGCTGGCGCGGCGCAACCTCGAGGCGTTCCTCGCCCGTGTCACCGACCGCATCCCCAAGGCCGACCTCGGACACTGGACGGACCTGGTGGACCTGGCCATCGACGAGTTCGTCGCCATGAAGCGCACCACGCCGGGGTTCGCGGTGCTCGACTTCGGCGAGGTCCTCCTCGGCCCCGGCGGCCCGGCGGTCGGCGGGAGCAAGACGGCGCTGGACGGGACGCAGGAGAACAACGTGGTGGTGGCCGACCGGCTGCGCACCCTCACCCTCGAACTCCTGGACGCACCCGTGGGGCCGGGGCTGGATCGCGCGCTGCTGGTGGCGGTGGAGGCGACGGACGCGGTGCTCAAGCTGGCGTTCCGCGTGGATCCGTGCGGGGATGCGGTGCTGATCGCCGAATGCAAACACCTCGTCCGCCGCTACCTGTCCGACCACCTGGCCTGACCCGCCGTCCGGCCGCATGGCGCGAGGCTCGCCCTTCCGGCGCCGGGGTCAGGTGGTCGTGTCGAGGCGGGTGCGGAGGTCCGTGTCGAGCTTGAGGTCGGCGGCGGCGATGGCCTCCTCCAGCTGGGCCCGCGTCGAGACGCCCACGATCGGGACCACGCCGTCGGCCAGCAGCCACGCCAGCACCACCTGGTTGACCGTGGCACCCAGCTCGTCCGCGACCTCCCGCAGCACCGCGAGCCGCCGCGTGGTCCCCGAGTGGTCGTAGATCTCGGGAATGGGCCGGTCGGCGCGCGTGTAGCTGCCGAACATCAGCGTGTTGTACGCCCACAACGTCACATCAGGCTCGGCGGCCAGGTAGTCGAGGGTCTCGTCCGTGGCGAGCCGGTGCCCGGACTCCGCCAGCTTGGCGAGCGGGCGCGGTCGCAGGTAGGTGTGGCGGAGCTGGAGGTAGGTGTAGGGGATCCAGCCGTGGGCGGCCGAGATGTTCCTGGCCCGTTCGAGACGCCAGGTCGCGATGTTGCTCGCCCCCGCGCTGCGGATCTTGCCTGCCTGGGCGAGCTCGTCCATCGCCCCCAGGGTCTCCTCCAGCGGGACGGACCGGTCTTCGATGTGCGACCAGTACAGGTCGATGTGGTCCGTGCCGAGGCGCCGCAGGCTGCCCTCGGCGGCCCTGGCGACGGTGGGGGCGGACAGGCCCTCGGCGGAGGCCAGAGTGGTGTCGCCGGGGACCGTGGGGCGGGCGCCGCCCTTCGTGCTGATGAAGATCTCATCGCGGTTGCCGCGGGCGGCCAGCCACGCGCCGATGGCCAGCTCGCTCTCATCGCCCGACCGGCCCTCCACCCAGAACGGGTAGTTGTTGGCCGTGTCGAGCATCGTGCCGCCGGCCTCGTGGAACCGGTCCAGGATGGCGAACGTGTCCTCCAGGTCGACGGTCGTGCCGAACGAAATCGTGCCGAGTGCGATGTTCATGGGCCGACTCTGGGAGCTGGAGCGCACTCCATGTCAAGCCGATTGACCTGGAGCGCGCTCCAGGTGGGATCCTGGTTGACGTGAGCGTCTACACGCCGGCGGAAGTTGTCGAGGAGACCGGCTTCAGCATCGACACCCTGCGCTACTACGAGAAGATCGGCCTGCTGGAGCGCGTCGGGCGCAACGCGGCCGGGCAGCGCAGGTTCAGCCAGGAGGACGTCGGCTGGCTCGGCACGCTGCGCTGCCTGCGTGACACGGGCATGCCCATCGCCAAGATGCTCCGCTTCGCCGAGCTCGTACGCGCCGGAGACCACACGATCCCCGACCGGATCAGGCTGCTGGAAGAGCACGACCGGCAGGTCAGGGAGCAGATCGACAAGCTGGCCGAGCGGCAGAAGTACATCCACAACAAGATTGGCTACTACCGAAGCCAGCTCTAGCCCTGTCTTTGCGGTCCGGCTGTTAAACCAAGATCCATGGCCGGATCGAGGGCGGAGCGGATCGACGAGCCGCTGCGCCGTGTCGCCAGGTTGTGCGCGGCGATGCTGTTCGTGGTGCTGGCGCACGTGACGGTCGTCCAGGCGTTCGGTTCGCGGGAGCTCAACGCCGACCACAGGAACGTACGGCCGCTGATCGCCAGGTTCGACCATCCGCGCGGCGACATCCTCACCTATGAGGGCACCCCGATCGCCGTGAGCCGCCCGACCGGCGGCGGCCCGTACCTCTACCGGCGGGTCTACCAGGACGGGGAGCTGTACGCGGCCGTCACCGGTCACATGTCGCTCTACCGCTCCACCGGGATCGAGCAGGCGCGGGACGAGGTGCTGTCCGGGGAGGACCCGAAGGTCAAGGTGCGCTCGCTGGTCAGGGAGGGCGTCGTGCAGGGGGCCGACGTCCGGCTGACGATCAGCGAACGGGTGCAGCGGGCCGCGTACCAGGAGCTCAAGAGGATGGGACTCCCGGGAGCGGTGGTGGCCGTCAACCCGGCGACGGGGGCGATCCTGGCGCTGGCCACCTATCCGACCTACGACCCGAACACCCTCACCACCTTCGACGCCGGCCGCCTTCTGGAGACCTCGCGCCTGCTCCGGCAGGATCCGTCGCGGCCCCTGCTGAACCGGGCGCTGAACCGGCTCTATCCGCCCGGATCCACCTTCAAGCTGGTGACGGCGGCCGCGGCGCTGGCGTCCGGGGAGTACACCCCGACCTCGCTGGTGAACGCGCCCGTACGGCTGCGGCTGCCCGGGACGCCGACGATCCTGCAGAACGCGGGCGGCGGCGGGTGCGGGAAGCAGCGGCCGACGCTCACGGACGCGTTCCACGTGTCCTGCAACACCGCGTTCGCCGGCATCGGGCTGCAGCTCGGGCAGGACCTGCTCAGGGACCAGGCGGAGGCGTTCGGCTTCAACGCGCCGAACCTGACGATCCCGCTCGTCGCCACGGCCAGCCGCTATCCGCTGTCCATGGACCGGGCGCAGACCGCCCTGTCGGCCATCGGGCACCACGACAGCCGGGTGACGCCGCTGATGGTCGCCATGCTGTCGGCCGCCGTGGCCAACAACGGGACCTTGATGCGGCCGTACCTGGTGGAGGAGATACGGCTGGCGGACGGCTCGGTCATCGACCGCGCCGACCCCTCGGTCTACCGCAAGGCCGTGTCGCCGGCGCTGGCCAAGAGCCTGGCGACGATGATGACGATGGCGCCGCGCACCGGGAAGTCGGCGGCGGCCGGCCCCAGGAAGGGCGCCGAGGCCGTCCTGTCGGAGATCATCCCGGGGACGGACGACCACGCGCTCGTCACCGCCTTCGCGCCCGCGGACGCGCCCGAGGTGGCGGTGGGGGTCGTGCTGGAGCGCCCCGGGGCGCGGGCCGACGCGGTGACCTCGATCGCCCGCACGGTCATCGCGGCCGCCCTGCAGTGAGGGTCAGCGGTAGGCGGTGGCCTGGAGGGTGTAGAGGTCGGCGTAGAGGCCGTTGAGGGACATCAGGGTGTGGTGGTCGCCCTGTTCGGTGATCTTGCCGTGGTCGAGGACGTAGATGCGGTCGGCGTAGCGGACGCTGGCCAGGCGGTGGGTGATGAGCAGGACGGTGCGGCCGTCGGAGTGGTGGCGGATGCGTTCGAAGAGGGCGTGTTCGGCGCGGGCGTCGAGGGCTGCGGTGGGTTCGTCGCAGATGAGCAGGTCGGCGTCGCGGTGGAAGCCGCGGGCGACGGCGATGCGTTGCCATTGGCCGCCGGACAGTTCGTGGCCGTCTTTGAAGCGGCGGTCGAGCAGGGTGCGGTAGCCGTGGGGGAGGTCGGCGATGACCTGGTCGGC
>NZ_JBEXMW010000032.1:0-123672 GCF_040610775.1 Nonomuraea sp. NPDC003709
CCACCACCATCCGGATAACGCATCCCACCGGCATACTCCCGAACCCCGCCACGAGCACGCAACCACGCCGTGTTACCTCAGACTTTCAAGCGCTGTAGCACCTTGATTCTGCAGAAAGAGTCCGGCTTGGTTGATCAGGAGGGCGGTGTTGACGGTGGCGGTGTCGGGGGATGCGTGGTCGGTCAGGGCGGTGATGTGCGGCAGGAGTGCTCGCCAGGTCGGCCAGCCGATGGGATCGTCTGCCGATTGCGGGAGAGCGTCGAAGAGCAGGCTGGTGGCTTGGTCGCGGGCGGTGTCGATCGCGACGGCTTGCCGGTGCGGGTCCTCGGGATCGGGGGTGCGGGCGACGGCTTGGACCAGCCGGTGCACAGTGACCGTTTCGACGCTGAGCGTGATCATGTTGTAGGCGGCCAGCTCACCCAGCGCGTGTTGCACCTCGGTGTGGGCATCCAGGCCGTCCAGCAGGGTGCGGGGTACGGGCTCGGCGCCGTACCAGGCCAGAATGCGCAGCAGTTGCCCAGCCGGCGGGAAGCCGGTCAGCTGGTCGAGGGTGAGGCGCCAGATGCGAGCGATGGTGCGTTCGGCGTCTGCGCCGCGGGCGGTGCGGTCGTACATCACCGCCGGCTGCTCGCGCAGCAGATTCAAATGAGCGCGCGGGGTCAGCCGGGTTTGGTGCAGGTATGCGCCCGCCTGCTCGATCGCTAGCGGCAGATGGCCCAGCTCGCGCACCAGTTCAGCCGCCCCATCCAGTCCCTCGGGCAGGTCTTGCCCGTCGAGGGCGGCCTGGACCGCGGCGGGGGACAGGCCGGGGGTGGCGAGCCGGGCCAGGAGCTCGATCGCCTCCCGCTCACCCAGCACGTCTAGGTGCAGCACGTGCGCGTCCAGATGGTGCCAGCCCTCGCCCAAGCGGCTGGTCACCAGTATCTGCCCGGTCAACGTCCGCTCCAGCAGCGGCCGCACATCGGCGGGGTCGACAACGTTGTCGAGCACCAGCAGCCACCCGTCATGGGCGGCCAGCCAGGCGGTGGCACGCTCGGCCAGTGTCTCCAGCGGCAACGCCGTGGCCAGTTCCGGCTGCAACGCCACCGCCAGCCCGGCCAGGCCAGCCTCCATTGCCTGGCCGGAATCGGCGGTGATCCACCACACCGGATTGAGCCGACCGGCTTCACCTCCCGCCAGCTGACGGCCGGTGGCCTGGGCCAGCGCATAGTGAGCGGCCAGCGTGGACTTGCCCACCCCACCCAGCCCGTGTAGCGCGGCCACCACCACCTCACCTCCGCTACGCAGCGCCGCCTCCAGCCGTGTCAACTCATCGTTGCGGCCGACGAACATGCGCCTTTGTCGGGGCAGATTCACCAGCCGCAGCGGCGCGGCCACCTCGGTGACCGGCCGCAGTGCCGCCTCGGGCAGCACCATCTCGTTGATGAACTGGTCACGCCCGGCCTGATACACGCGGGCATGTCCGGAAACGGTGGCCTCCATCCGGATCTGCGGCCGCTGGTGCTCGGGCTCGTCCGGCCGAGCCCGGGAAGACGTCACCGCTCGTGGATGGTTTGGTCGCGGCCGGCCTGATAGATGCGGCCGTGCCCGCTGGCCCTCGCCCTCATCACCAACGAACCGACTCGCTCCTGATCGGCTGGCTCCAGCGCCGGGGTGAGCACCTCGTCCACCACGCGTTTGATCTCCTGCGCCAACGACGGATCGGCGCGCAGCAACTGCTGCAGCCGCACCTGCCAGGACCCGACCAGGGCCTGCTCGGTGTCGGCGTCACCGTCCCGGCGGGCCTCGAGCATCTGCTCACGGACCTCGATCAGCTCCGCCTCGATGATGTCGGCTTGCTCGGGGCGGACCTTACGCCACAGTGCGATCGCACCATCGCGGGCCGACTGCCAGGCATCGGTGGCCATAGCCGTCACCAGCGCGGTGCCCGCAGCTAAAACGATCGGATCCACGTCGCCCCCTCACTTCCGAAGGATGCCCCCCACGGTAGAGCTGGACACGGCCATCAACCATCCCCGGCCAAACCGCAGATAAGCACTGGCAGTCCACTCCGCCCGGCGGCGCAATCGCTCGACGCCGGCACGTGGTGCACCGGAGCATCGCCGACGATCAGCGCGTCGTTACCCGCATATAAGGGCTCACTATCTGCGATAACGCTGGCCGAGCAGGCGGCCGGGCCCGCGCACGTCAAAGGCCACGCTCCCGCCCTGTCCTCCGAGTCTGTCGAGGGTGGCATCGATGGTGAGCCAGTCCCGCACGGGCAGCGTGAGGGTGAGGATGTGAGCTCCCTCGGGCTCCTCCATGTCGTGCTCCGACACGCTGCCGCGACCGCAGGAACACCCCGACGCGCCCGGCAGCGAATCAGTGAGCGAACACGCCATCGCCGCGGTCGTCCGCGGTCAGCTGGGGAACCGTGGCGATCGAGGAGATGTAGCCGGACGGTGAGCACCACGTTACCCGCGCTCCTGCGGGAAGCGCCCGGGCTTGTCGCGCGTCCCGCGCCGACTCCATCGAGACGGGGTTCTGTCAGGTAGATGGAGCGTCCCGCAACGTTTTCAAGACACACAAATAACGCCATATAATTAATCCCTTACTTAGCTCTTCCCAGATAATCCACATCGGGGATAAGCAGGCATTGAGTATCGCTGCAAGCATGCTTTTACTGACGAAATTAATTCTCCAGCACGTCATTCAGTGATCCCTCACCCCAACCTTCTGCTAGCGGTGCGCGGTCCCGGGGAGCTCGTCGGCGAGATGACCGTGGACGAGGGTTCCAGCACGCCAGGGCCGGACATTCCGACCATTTGATAGACTGCACTTGTGTGCGCCGCAGTGTTTCGCACCGACAACGGCGGCCTAGTTTCGTTTCGTTCACAGCAGGCCGTGTTCAGTATCGTTTCACGGCCAAATCGTTTCGTTTCGTCTCGTGTAATTTCCCTCTTGGTGGTTGTGATTACGGGGCCCACATCTCACAGTGTGTGCGGAGGCAACCGACGGGGCGCGGTAGCCGGCCCCGCCGTGGGCCTGACCCTCCACCGGTTCGCCTCGCCTGTCCCAACCTGTCGCCGGCCTTGGCCTCATGGAAGGAGAAGCCGATGGATCATCCGCCTTGGCACCAGCTCCTATCCCCGGCCGAGGTCCTGGACGGGGCATCGAGGCTGAGCTCTGCCATCGCGGCCATCGCGGCATGGCGGAATGCGGCTTCGGCTCGCCGATGCCACAGCCCTTGCTTCGACCAGCTGGTCTTCCTTCAGCGGCGGCTATCGGCGGCGCGCCCTCCGGCACACGTGTGCGTCCCGGCCGTGGGCCGGCACCGTGTCCGCCCTGCTCAACGCCGCATCTCCGCGGCCTGGCCAGGTTCCGGACGGAGGCGGACAGGCCGCTGTTTGGCGTTGTCATGCCGTGCTCCGGCCCGCGTCCTGTGGACCAGACCGCCCTGGGCTGACCATGCTGTCAGCTCATCCAGCCCTGCCCTGCCATCGCCGCTCGCTGCGGCATTGATCGCCCTCCGTCTGCGGCGTGCCGGGATACCGCCTGGCCGCGTGCAGGCGGTCAGTCACACGCGGCGCCATCGCGGCGCGGCCGGGTGTCATCGCCCGCCGCAGCCGGCCGCCTGGGGGCATCCCATCCCTGTCCAGGGCCAGGTTCTTCCCTGCGCAGCCCCTACGATAGGTGGGCTGCGGTTGTCGCTCAGCGGGCTGCGGCGCATGCATGCTCGCGCCCCTATCTGAGCAATTCCCAACACCCCGCGCACTTCCGAAGGCACCGATCTGTTGGTCCAGGCGGGCATTCGGAGATAAGAAGAGGCTCTCCGCTGGCACGGAGAGCCTCTTCGTTTTCCACCCTCTCCAGCCACGCCGCTTAAATCGGTCGGGTCCTCACCATCGCAGGAATGTCCGGCCCTCTCGCGAAGGTGGCGACGCACCTTTCTTTTTATCTCGAAAAGTCTTTTCACGATATTCACAGGAAAGAAAGGAGGCTAAGGCGAGCCTTAGTTTGATAACCGGTCAGACCGGTGCCTCGCCCGCGAGGATGAAGATCGTCTGGCCGCAGACTTGTCAAGAGCGCGTAGTGGTGTAATTGTTCTTCTCAAGGGTTCCGCAATGGCCACTCCCCGCGCGTGCGAGGGGGCCAAAGCAGAACCTCGCTCTGTATGTGGGCGTTGTTGCCACGATGCCAGTCAAAGCAACCCAAAACGCCCATTTGCGGAGTTCGGGCGCGCACATCCCCGTGCGCGAGCCCGCCTGGACCAAGGGTCAGGAGGAGTGCGGCGCGCACGTGAGCCCGCGTGCATCCCCACGTACGCGAGCCCCGAGAGCGCCGCGCACCTCCTGACCTCTGCACACGAAAGGTGCCTGTCGGTGCCCAACTCGATCAACGCCGGCAACGTGGCCGGCGCCCGCGCCCACCCCGGCAACGCGATGACCTTCGGCCTGGCGCTGCTGACCCACGTGGGCTTCACCGGCTACCTGCTGTTCCTGGGCCACCCTCTGTGGGAGGCGCTGACCGGCTCGACCAGCGCCGTGCTGGTGGCCGCCTACGTCACCCGCATCGTGCTCACCGGCGTGCCGCCCCTGGCCTTCACCGCGCGCTCTCTGGTGGCCCGCACGGTGCTGTCCTGGGTCAAGCAGGGCGTCGCCGAGCAGCTGCCGCCGGCCCAGCCCGGCAAGGACCAGCAGCCACCCGTGCAGGGGGAAGTCATCGAACGATGATCACCCTGTACACGATCCCCGTCCCGGCGCAGGACCTGCGCGAGGCCTACACCTCCCTCAGGGCCGGCGGGCTGATCTATGCCATCAAGGCCGTGCGCACGACCACGCCCATGGGCCTGAAGCAGGCCAAGGACTTGTGCGAGGCCATGCGCGACGGGCACACCGCAGGCGACATGGGGACCTTCTTCATCTCCCCGCAGACCCTCCAGGAGGTCAAGGGCCTATCAGCCGTGCGGCCGCGAGAGGCGGCCGTGAAGCTGGCGATCGAGACCGCAGGCCTCATGATGGAGGGCCAGGCGGAGACGATCGTCAAGGACTTGCTCGACCCGACCCGGGCCGGCGACTCCAAGGTGCAGGTCAAGCCGTGGCCGGTCGCGCAGCAGAGCGCCACCGCGTCCGTGACGCCCTCGAGCGGCACCGTGGCGGGCAAGGCGGCGGACGATGTGTCATCGGCGCCCCCGCTGACGACCACGCCTGGATGGCCGAACACGACAGCGCAGGCGGGCGTGCTGAAGGTGCGGCCCAAGCCGGCACCATCTGAGCCGGGCACGGCCAGACGGACCTTGGCTGACGAGTTGAAGCTGGCCTGGCGCCGGGCCGGGGAGCCGCCGCTGCGCAAGCTCCGGCGCCAACTCCTGGGCAAGGGCCTCGACTGCGCCGTGTCCATCGCCTCGATCTCCAAAGCCATGTCTGGGTCCACCGGACGGCCGCCGTCGTGGACGTTGGTGGCCGGACTGCTGGAGCAGTTCGACTCGGGCGCTGACATCGACGGCTTCTGGCGGCCGCTGTGGGCGAAGGCCCGCGAGGAGGTCGCGCCCTTGGGCCTGACCTCCGCCACCGACACGACGAAGCCGAGCACCATCACCCCGGTCATCAGCCTGGTAAGCACGTCCGGCCAGGACAACACCACCGGCGAGCCCGACGACCGCGCCCCCGAAACCGGCAACACAGCCCCCGCGGGTTTCGAGTGCGAGGACTGCGGCTCCTGGGTCGTCAACGCCGATCGGCACTACGCCTGGCACTGGAACATGGAAAAACAGCTCCGCCGGACGATCATCCGAGGAATTGAGAGTACCGGCAGCTAGACCAACCCAACCGGCCCGCGCCCGTCGCCGGACTCCATGGTGGACATGGAGTCCGGTGACGGGGGCGCGCTGACGTCCGGAGATCCACAGTCGAGGGCTCGCCGAGCGGGATTCTCAGGCGGCGCTCCAGCGGGCGCCAGGGACGCCTTCGGACGGGGCGAGGCCCCACGCTATGGCAAGCGCGAACGCAGGCCCAGCGCAGTTATCCCGCAAACGACCATTTTCGGACAGGGCGACAGTCCGCCCCGTCCGGCTCCCGGCCTTGGCGGCGTCCGGTTCATCGCCAACAGCACTGCTTCTTGCCCGCCGGCTTGGCGGGGCGTCGCGGCTGGTTCCGGCGTCGGCGGGCGACCGCCCAGCCGATCAGGGCGGTGGCGAGGTTGATGGCGCTGACGGCCAGGGGGATCCAGTGAGGGAGGTCCTGCATGGTGGGCTCCTTCGCAATGGGCTGTTGGAGCCTTAGGGCAGCAGGGGTGGCGGAGGTCCGGCTGCAGATGCGTACCGGTCCGGACAAACGCGTGCACCGCTGTGGCAGGCGAGAGAGCCTGAGCAGCAGAACGGTCCGCAGCGTTGGCCGCCTGTGGGGAGGCGTTCGGCATCGTCCGGCGGGCGAGCCGGACGGCCTCGCGCGCCGCGCATGTCAGGAAAGGAGAGGCGATGGCGCCCGATCCGGGCCAGGTGCACACAGCGGCCGAGTTGGCGGTGGCGTTGAAGGAGTTGGCTGGCGGGCGTTCCTACGCGGAGCTGGACCGGGCCGCCCAACCGGACAGGCTGCCGAAAGGCACGCTGACGGACATGTTCGGCAAGGGCCGGCCGAGCGAGGAGACGCTGGGGGTTTTCCTGCGGGCCTGCGGCATCCCGCGTGAAGAGCAGGCAGCCTGGGGGCAGGCGCGCAAGCGAGCCCTGACCACGGACCCAGTTTTTGAAGGGCTGATCCGGGTGGCACAGGTCGACCCGCGCCGGTTGGGCGTGCACGCGCCGATCGACGCCCCTGATGCGATCGAGGACATGCCAGTGTACGTGCGGCGAGACGTCGACGATGGCCCGCGCGGCGTGCGGGACCTGGTGAACCGGGCCGCGCAGCGGGGCGGGCTGGTGGTGCTGGTAGGCGGCTCATCGGTAGGCAAGACCCGCTGCGCCTACGAAGCCATCCGGGAGCTATTACCGCAGTGGTGGCTGCTACACCCTGCCGACGCCTGCCAGGTCGAGCGAGCCGCAACGTCGGCGCTAGGGCGGCTGGTGGTGTGGCTCGATGAGCTGCAGCGCTACCTCGACGGCTCGCACCCGCTGACCGCTGCTACGGTCCGTAACCTGCTGCACCGTCGCGCAGTGGTGATTGCCACGCTGTGGCCGGACCGGTTTGCCACCTACACGCTGCCACCCGAGTCCAAGAGGATCGATCCGCACGCTGGCGCTCGTGAGTTGCTCGGTCTGGCCGAGGTGGTCCACTTCGATGCGGAGCTGAGCAAAGCTGAGCAGGAGCGCGCCCACACGGCTGCGGCGGGGGATGCGCGGATCAAGCTGGGGCTGGAGTCCAGCGACTACGGCCTGTTCCAGGTCATCGCCGCCGCCCCGCAGCTGATCGACCGCTGGCGCGGCGCGGACGCATATGCGACCGCAGTGCTGACAGCAGCTGTCGATGCCACCCGGCTGGGGGTGCACTCGCCACTAAGCGCTGAGTTGCTCCGCGATGCCGCCCCCGGCTACTGCGACGCCCGCCAGCGAGGCGCCGCCCCAGCGAACTGGTTCGAGGCATCTCTCGCCTATTTGACCCAGGAACTCCACGGTGCAACCGCCGCGCTTGCCCCCATCGCTCTGCCAGGGTCGATGGGCCGCCCGGTGGGTTATCAGCTCGCCGACTACCTGCAACAGCACCTCGGAAGGCGTCGCCGCGATGCCAAAGTACCCGCCGCCACCTGGCGAGCCCTCGCTCTCCACCTGACCGACCCTGATGACCGGACCCGAACCTGCGCGGCAGCCCTCGACCGGCTGTTGTACGACTACATCCTGCGCGCCTTACCACCGCCACCTCACACCGGCGACCCGGCCACCACCGCGCGGGTGGCCATGATGCTGGCCGGACAGGGACGCGTAGAGGAAGCCCTCTTCCGCCTGCGCCCCTGCGCCGCTAGCAGCGACTGGCACGGCGATTACGGCAGCTGGCTCGCCGCCACGGCTCTGGGCGACCTGCTAGCCGAACACGGGTGTCTCGAAGAACTGCGAGCCCGCGCGGACGTCGGAGACCGGGTCGCCACCTCGCGACTGGCCGACCTGTTGGCCAGCCAAGGCAGGATAGAGGAGCTATCAGCCCGCGCCGACACCGGCGACTGGGACGCTGCCTGGAATCTGACTGAGCTGCTGGTCAAGCAAGGCGAGGAAGAGAAACTCCGGGCCCGTGCCGATGCTGGCGACTTATGCGCCGTTAAGGGGCTTGCCGATCTGCTGGCTAAGCAAGGATCCGTGGAGGAGGCCATCGCCATCCTGCGTCCCCACGCCAGTTGCGATAGCTCTCACCCGCTAACCGGACACGTGCATACGGAGGTACTGCGCTCCGCCGCCAACGTCGGCACCTTGGTCGGCCCCTGGATCGCCGCCTCACGGCTGGCCGACCTGTTGGTCAGGCAGGGCAGGGAGGATGAACTTCGTGCCCGCGCCGACGCCGGCGACTTAAGCGCCGTCAAGAAGCTTGCCGATCTGCTGGCTAAGCAAGGATCCGTGGAGGAGGCCATCGCACTTCTGCGTCCCCACGCCGACCGCAATGAATCCCACGCCTCGCGGCTGGCGAAGCTGTTGGTCAGGCAGGGCAGGGAGGATGAACTCCATGCCCGCGCCGACGCTGGCGATGGGTACGCCGCCAGGAGTCTGGTCCACCTGTTGTACGAACAGGGCAGGGAGGATGAACTCCATGCCCGCGCCGACGCCGGCGATGGGTACGCCGCCTCACTGAGGGTCGGCCTGCTGGTCGACCAGGGGCGAGTGGACGAACTGCGGGCCCGGGTTGAGGCGGGTGACGGGATTGCCGCCCTCCGACTGGCCGACGCACTTGAGAGGGTGGGGCAGGTGGCGGAGGGCGAGCGAGTGCGCCGGTTCGGGCTGCCGCTGAATGACGACTGAGTCGGGGCTTTTGATCGCTTGTATGGAAGAAAGATGGTCTCAACCCCTCTACGCGCAGGGCGCGTGCGCGCGGGTCATGCATGCACGAACAGCCCCCATCAGGGTGCCCCCGCATCGGAGGAATCGTCGGGGCACTGCCTAACGGGCGGCGACCGGGACCGGCCAAAGAGCCGCACGCCCGGCCGACCGATCCGCCGGGCAGCGCCCCGACGCGCATCGCGCCAGGGCGCTCTTGATATCTCATAAGAACAATTCGGCAACTCGTTCTTCCGCGGTCGTGTTCTCCTGGAGTCGATCCCTGAAGAGAGAGATGACAATGAGCGACAACGACATGATCGGACCTGGCGCTCACGAGATCGCCGCGCTGAACGCTCTCGCGGATGACAAGAGCGAGGATGCGAAAGTCCTGGCCATCCTGGCGCTGGCTTCAGCGGTCAATCGGCTGGCGGAAGCGCAGGAAGCTATCGCGAACATCTGAGCCTCCAGGATTGGCCGAAGCGTCGCATCTCAACCTGCGACGCCTTGTGGCCCGCCGGGGCGGGCGCCTTGGCCAGGGTGTGGTTGGTCTTGTCCAGCTCCCGGTTGCTGCGCAGCAGCTGCTCGGCGCGCTGGCCTCCGAGTAACTGCCGGGCGGTCAGCTGCAGGTCCGCGCGGAGGGTGCCTTGAACAGCGCCCCGGCCCACGTCTAAGACGCCCAAGCCTTGGCTGCATAACCGGGCGACAAAACGGCACAAAACGGGCATGGCTGAAGGGTCGGAGAACACCATCGACAGGTGGCCGAGGCGCGTTGATCGCGAAATCCTAGACCGAACAGAATTAGGGCACTGTCTGGTTACCGCTCTCCGCAGCTTCCTCCGGGCCGACAGGGCCGGCGGGCGCCGGTCGGCGAAGACCCGGTGCTGTCTCCGGAAGACCTTTGATCCCGTGATGCCCGTCCGCGACATGAGAGATGTAGACCGTGCCGCCGGAGAACGTCGCGTCCCTGAAGGAGACCGTGCCGCTGGAGAACTTCGCGCCGCGGAAGCTGACCTCGCCGCCGGAGAACTCCGCACTGACGAGGGAGACCGTGCCGCCGGAGAAGCTCGCGCCGATGAAGTCGACCGTGCCGACGGAGAACTTCGCGCCGCCGAAGGCGACGGTGGCGCCGGAGAAGCTCGCGGCGCCGAAGTCGACCGTGCCGACGGAGAAATCCACGTGGTTGAAGTTGACCTCGCCGCCGGAGAAGGTGGCGCTGTTGAAGGAGACCGTGCCGCCGGAGAAGCTCGCGTCGCTGAAGGAGACCGCGGCGCGGGCGAACGTCGCGTCGCTGAAGGAGACCGCATCGCCGGAGAACGTCGCGCCGCGGAAGTAGACCCTGCCGCCGGAGAACTCCGTGCCGCTGAAGGAGACCGTGTCGCCGGAGAAGGTGGCGCTGTTGAAGGAGACCGTGCCGCCGGAGAAGGTGGCGCTGTTGAAGGAGACCGTGCCGCCGGAGAAGCTCGCGTCGCTGAAGGAGACCGTGTCGCCGGAGAAGCTCGCGTCGCTGAAGTCGACGGTGGCGCCGGAGAAGCTCGCGCCGATGAAGTCGACCTTGCCGCCAGAGAAGCTCACGCCGCGGAAATTGACCGTGCCGCCGCTGAAGACGGCATCTGTGAAGTTGATGTCGGTGGTGAAGATCACACTGGTGAAGTCCAAGTCAGCGCCGTGCCAGGGAATCGGAGCGCTGGCTTTCATGTGGATGGCGATCAGACGCAAGATCGTGGCGCGTACTTCGGCCATGGATCGCCAGGCTGTGTGAGAGGTGATGTCGTTGGCCTGGTCGGGCTCGGGGGCGGGTGGCATGCGGAGGTAGGCGCACAGGACGTCGATGCACATCTGGCGTCCGCCGACCCAGTCGTCAGCCAAGGCGGTGAGGGCGTGCACGCCGGCCAGCCGTACCGCGGCCGCGTCGCTACCGAGCTTGTCGCTGGCCTTGTCGAACCGCTCGGCGAATAGCTTGGTCTGTTCGCGGCTCTCACCGGCCTCGGTGACGCGCTGCTTGCGGTAGGCCACCACCAGTGCCACCATACCGCCGACTCCGGCCACGACGGCCAGCGAGATTTTCACGATGTCCAGGACCTCGCTCACGCTGGGTTTGATCGCGGCCAGATCGACCGGGCTGAGCGCAGACAAGATCAGCGCGATCAGGCCAACCGCTCCGGCGCCGGCCAGCACGATGGTGCCCGCCAAGGCGAGGCTGATCGGGATTAGCCGGATCTGCCGTTCGGTCCGCCGGTGCCGCCAGGCCGTCGCCCGCGCGCGGCGGCGAATGCGTATCCCACCCATGTCCCGTACATCGTCTGACCGGTCTGCGGCGGTACTGGACCATTGCGAAACAGCTCAAAATCTATGCACTGGGCCGCTACTGGCTGGTAACAGCGTTCTCGCCCGGAGGGATTTCGCCAAGCCAGTTGTTCACCGCGTGCGCACCGACATGCTCGGCGGGCAGCCCACAGGTCTCGTCATCCAGCCCGCGAGGGTCCGCGCCACGCCACAGCGCCGAACAGTAGGGCAGATCAACCAACTCCCGGACGGCCTCACCACCGGCCGCGCGGCCCCAGCGCAACCACTCCCCGCGCCGCGTCACGGGGGACTCCTGAAATTGCGCCGTGTGCAGGCCGGGATGCCCAGGCTGCAGCTCGCAGCCGTAAGCGCGCCCGCGGGCCAGGGCGCCGTCACGGGCCGGCGCCCACTCAGCGTCGGTGAGCAGGTTGTAGTGCGGGCACACCTCACGGCGGACGTGCCGGCGAAGGCCCATGGTGACCGCGACGGCCAGGGCGGCCGCCTCGGCGACCTCGCACATGGCATCCTCGACCCGGCCGACGTCGTCGGCGCCCAGCCTGGCCTCGGCGAGCTGGTCGATCAGCAGACGCACGTGAATGGCATAGTGCCGGCTCGCATCCAGCAGCGCGGTCAGCGGGTCGGTGCCGTCCCATGCGTCGTAGTCAGCCGTCATGTCGGTGACGGTACGCCACCACCCGTGCCCGCGCTCCGAGATCAGGGATGCGGATGGAACAGAGTTGATCTGCCTCTTGGGCTAGAAGGGCTGGCCTCTAGCCCTAGAGGCTGAACCGGCCGCCGACCAGCGGTTTAGAACCTTAGACCCCTGCCGCAGCGCTCTACCAGGATGCGGGTGATGAGAGGGGCCCGC
Source organism: Nonomuraea sp. NPDC003709 (assembly GCF_040610775.1). NCBI lineage: Bacteria > Bacillati > Actinomycetota > Actinomycetes > Streptosporangiales > Streptosporangiaceae > Nonomuraea > Nonomuraea sp. NPDC003709. The sequence continues at coordinate 12,081 of NZ_JBEXMW010000032.1, forward strand.
TGTTGCAGCAGCGGACCCCACAGCCTTCGATATCCCTGCCTGCTCAGACAACGTGACATCAAAGGGCCCCGTCTCAACGGGACAGCACGGATAACACCAGCAAGCACACTGTCTGTTTCCGTTCTTGGGAACCATTGTGTTGTCTGCCTAGCCCTCTTTCTGGAGGTCCGAGCACCTTAGAACGCTGCCGAACACGACCGAACGCTCTCGAACGCCGCCGAACTACAGGGAACGCCGCTGGTCACATGGCTGGCAGAGCTGGAGCGGAATAGGAGTTTTGCACCTTTTGGGGGAATCAGTTCTGGACGCGCATGGCAGGCACAATGCGCCATCATTGGCTGCATGCGCGACCACCGAAGGGGTTGCAGCCTCTGGCCGCGACAGCAATTGCCCCCTGCCTGCTCAGGCGAACACGACATGAAAGGCGGTGTTGCGCATGCGCGCTGTGTGCATTCGTATCCCCGGCATTGGCAACGTCCCCGCGTGGCTGATCCTCGTCATCATCCTGTTGGTCTTCGCGACTGTGGCGCACGTGATCGGCATGACCACCGACGTCATCGTGCTGCTGATCACCACCGTTACCACCGCGGCGCTTCAGCTCTTCGGCATACCCTCCACGAAGCAGCACACCTTCGCCGCAGGTGAGCCCCGGCAGGCACAGTGACCACGCCCGCGCACCGCCTTCCCAAGCGGCCATTGCCCGCGCAGCCCGCGCTGTTCGACACCAACGCCGCTACCTATTACGTCGCTCCCGGATCCCCCTCCGCACACCAGGACATAATCCGCAGGCTCCTGGAACTAATAGCCGCCCGAGGCATGGGCCCCTCCGAACTGTCCGCGCGCACCGGGATGAGGGATGCCCTCATCGAGGGCCTCCTTCAGGGGCGTGTGGTACCACCGCTTTCGATGCTCGAACGGCTCCTTGATGCCCTCGATGCGCAGGCATTCCATCGTCGGTATATCCGCCGGTGTTGGGAGCAGCTTCAGCATCCCGATGGACCTGAGCGGTCAAGGCACATCGTCGTCAGGGCCAGTACGCAGAACGACATCCACCGGCTTCGCCAGGATGTGGCGGGCTACGAGTTGCAGCCGGACCCGTTGACCGCCACGTCCAAGGAGGAATTCTTGTCGGCGATGAGGGAGTTCCACGTCTGGGCGGGCGAGCCGTCTTACCGCGAAATCGCCCTCAACGCAGGCAAGACCGTGGGGGCCAGCACGTTGTGCGAGGCGCTCGACCCAAACAAACCCGCCCGCTTGCCGACGCTGAAGGTCGTCACAGCCTTCATCTACGGCTGTGGCGGCGGTGAAGAAGACTTGACCATTTGGACGACAGCCTGGCGCCGCGTACGGATGGCCAGGACCGCCACCAGCGTCACCCACCTGGCCACCGCCGACCAGTGGCGCGTCAGCTAAAAGACACCCAAGAGGGTCGACCACACGGTTCACACCCTGTCGCTTGCCTGGAGTGGCGGAGCAACGTTGCGCCGCCACTCCCGATCTGGCGCACCCTCCCGACGTTCAAGACCAGGGAGAACGCGATCGGCCCGGACCAAGCCACAGCCTCGGCACAGATCCACACGTGCTGCAGCGTCTTCCGTCAGCGGCCGTGGTCGTCCTCTGTGCCGTCGAGACGGCAGCCGTTGACGGCCGCGGCCATGTTGGCGGCCGCCTTCTCGACCGCCTCCAGGGCGGCGGCCAGGCGCTCACGATCGCCTGCTTCCAGAGCGGCTTCGCCGAGCTGGTGCGTCAGCAGGTCCAGGTGCGTGGCGAAGCGCCGGCAGGCGTCAGTGGCAACGTCGACCGGGTCGCGGGTGGGCGGTCCCGGGGAAGCAAGGGTCACGGCTGTGACCGTACGCGGCGACCCGGCTCACGCGCACAGCGTTTCGCGAAGCTCGAGGCCAACCCACCCGCCGTTTCCCCGGCCAGCGGTAATTCAGGGCTGGTCCGTCGTGGGTAGGCGTTGGTCGGGGCAGGCGTCGGCGAGGTTGGTCAGGGCCTGCTGCTCGACAGGGTCGATGGACAGCCGCCAGTGGATTTTGATCATGGTCCACTCGGCGGCATACCGGCAGCGCGCGGGCTCGTATGGCGGTTGCCAGGTGGAGGGGTCCTGGTCGGCCTTCTGCCGGTTGGAGCGGGCGGTGACGGCGACCAGGTGCCAGGGCTCGTCCAGGTCGTTGGCGTAGTCCTGGCGCTGGGCGGCAGTCCAGTCGTAGGCGCCGGAGTCCCACGCCTCTGCAAGCGGCACTAGGTGATCTACGTCGAGTCCGGCCGGGTCATCGACGTACTGATCGTCGTAATAGGAGTACCACTGCCCGCCCGACAGCCGGCAGCCTGCCCCAATCTGGGGCGGGGTGATGGCTTCGTCGAGGAGGACCTCGGCGCGGGTGTTGCAGCCGTCGCGATCGGCGTCGACCCAGTGCCGGAAGCTGGTGCGCTGGTAGCCCTCGCGCCGCTCGGCGGCCACCGGCAGCATGGCGACCGCGTCGGCCAGCAGCGGTCCTTGCGCGCCCTGTGCCGCCGTCTTGAGCGTGTTCTGGACAGGGCTCGCGGCCGCGAGATCGGGGGTGGCGGCCATCAGGGTCATGTTGGCCAGTAGGGCCGTGCTGGTGAGGGCGGTACTGATCAGGGAGTGGCGCCGTGGGGGGTGGGACATGCCGGTCCTCTCACAGATGAATACAAAGAGCGAATATCTAACTACTCAGTGTAGTTATTTTTGTGAGGGTGACCCTCTACCGGCGTGGTGACCGTTCGGTTTCCCTGGGTTCTCCGGACCACGAACCCGAGCGGAGGGTCTGGAACGGCCCCCGGTCCGCGCCCGTCTGCGTCGAACCCGTCAGTGGACCGGCGCATTTCCTCGCGCCAATGCCTCTGGGTGACAGTCTTCTCACTATCTGCTTTCACCGGGCGGAAGTGCTCGGTAGTGTCGGCGTTCACGGCGTCGCCGATTTGGGAGACCTTCATGGTGATGGCGCAGGGTCCCGCGTGGAGCACCAGTGGGCTCGACGTCGCCGCGGGCAGGTATCCGCTGTCGATCGAGCGGCACGTCATGCGGATGGCCGACCTGCTGGTGCCGGGCGTGACGACGGTGACGCCTCATGCCCGCTACTACAGCCTGCACGCCCTGGTCGCGGTGGAGGCCGGACGCCGCGACCTGTCCCCCCAGCAAACGCAGGACCTGCTGCGTCGGTGTGAGGTAGTCATGGCGGCGGTGTCCTATGCGCACGATCACGCTGAGACCGGGCTGCCGCGGGCGCATGGCCTCGATGCCCTCGCGGGCCGGCTGCAGGGCGGCGAGGTCATCATGGCCGAGGCAGCGCAGCCCGCGAAGGGCGGCTACGTGCGCAACGTGTGGGGCTTTTGGAATCCGTACGCGGCCTCGGAGGTCTCCCTGGGGATCCTGGTGCCCGCGAGTATGCCGACCCCAGGTCCCGCGTGCGCGGCCGAGCAGGTGGCCGCCGGGCTCGACGGCATCCTGGAACTGGTGGCGCGTCCGCGACTCGCCGTGGACGAGCTGCGCGACTTCCCGCACCTGTGCGTGTGCGCTGGCGGTGGGTCGGCCGACGGCGCGTGGCTGGCGAGGCTGCTATGCGTGCCCGGCGAGCAGCCCGCCGACTCCGCCGGGCTCAGCAGGCGGAACACCATCCGGCTACTCGCTCGGGTGATGCGGACCCACGAAATTGGCGACGTCACCAACGACGTCAGACCGTTGATCGCGTACGGCGACTTCCTGACGAGCGACCCCGTCACCGCCCTATTGGACACGGCTCCGGTCTGGCGCGGGGTGGTGTTACGCAACTACGCGGTCGGCGCCTGGCGGCGCCTCTGGTCATGGCTCGTGTCCCAGGTCGACGGCCTGATGCCCGCCGACGACCTGGCCGAACGGTTCGCCGACAGCATGCCGGACGGGACCCTGGCCGCGTTCATGGATGGGTTGCCCGCCACCGTCACTCCGACCGGCGCCCCTGCCCCGGCCGAGGAACAGCTGCGGGCGAGCGACCTGCCCGTCCCGGTACGCGAGCTGGCGGTTCTGATCGTCAACGCCCGGCGGGTGAAGGAGCTTTCCGACCGGGTACGGGACGCCTTCCTCGGGCAACGCGGTGTTGAACTTGGCCCCGAGTGGATGGCATGGCGGCTGGCCGAGTCGCGGTCCGGCTCGTCGCGGGACTTCGCCCGGCGGCTCACCCACGATCTGCTGACTCGCGGCCGGCGCGTGGCGCTGTCGAAGGCCCGCCGGCGACCGGACGGGACGTTGTGGCTGCCCACCCGTCTCCACGAACGCGACGGGCTGCTCTATCGGACCAGCCAGGAAGGGCGCGGCGACGTGGGCCTGCGGCTGGCGCAGCTCACCTCCGTGCTGGCCGGCGCCGGGGTGCTCGAACTGGCCGACGGAACCTGGCACGTGACCGATGCCGGGCAGGTGCTCCTTGACTGAGCCACTGGTGGACCTGGAACTCGCCTCCCCGTTGACACTGCTGATGGAGGAGGAACGGTACGGCGACCGGCAGGCGGACGAGGCCCTGTTCCTCAGCTTCACCACCGACCTCGGCTTCTTCGAGACGGTCGCGCTGGGCGTCGCCCAGATGTGCGGGGCACGGGTGAGCCTGGTCGGCGACGCCGCGATGAGCACGATTGACCCGAGGGCCGTGCGCCGTGCCGGACGCGCCTACCTGCCCGGCCAAGCCGTGTGCAGCGGAGCCTTCCACCCCAAGCTGATGGCGCTGGTAGGCCCCCAGCGGGCCACCATCGCCATCGGCTCCGGCAACGCCACACTCGCAGGCTGGCAGGCCAACGCGGAGCTGTGGACTGTGCTGCGGGCCGACCAGAGCCACGTCCCCGACCTGTTCGGCGAGCTCGCGTCATGGCTGTCCGGGCTGCCGGACCGGGTCCGGTTCTCCAGGGGCGTGCCGGAAGCGCTGCGCCGGGTCGCCAACGGCCTCGCGGCGCTGCGCGAACGGGCCGAGGTCGTGCACCCGGACCTACGGCTGGTGTCGTCCAGCGAGCGGCCCATCATGGACCAGCTCCCCACCGGCCCGGTCGAAGAACTCGCGGTCTGCGCGCCGTTCCACGATCCCGGTGCCCTCACCCTGCGCCGCCTGGTCGAGCGCATGCAGCCGCGGCGGCTGGTCGTCAGCTTCCAGCCAGGCTTCACCGAGCTCGACGGCCAGGCACTTGCCGACCTCATCACCGAACTCGACGCCGACGTCCGCCTGGACGACGAACCCCGCTACCGGCACGGCAAGCTCATCGAATGGGTCATCGAGGGCCGCCGGTACGCGCTCACTGGCAGCCCCAACCTGTCGGGCGCCGCGCTGTCTACGTCCCTGGAAAACGGCGGAAACTGCGAACTCGGCCTCATCGCGCCAATCGGCGCCTCACGCATGCCCGAAGGGGCAACCGTGCCCATCGCCGATCTGCGCCCGCTGAAGTTCTCGATCCGTTCGCGCACAGAGCGGAAAGGCCCGCTCCTGCTCGGCGCCACCCGGGTCGAGCAGGGACTGCACGTCATGTTCGCGCGCACGCTCCGCACCGGAGGGCACCTAGAGCTGTCCGCCGCCGCGGCCCCGCCCGAGACGTGGGAACGCGTCGGCGAGGTGCCCGCCGACGTTGCCGAGGTCCTGCTGACCCAGCCCGCAGACGGCGGCAGCCGGCTCCGCCTCGTCACCGTCGTGGACGGCCAGGCACGCCACAGCAACGTCGTCTTCGTCGTCGACCCCCTCCGCGCACAGAACCGGTATGGCCTCACCGGTACCCCCGCGCCGACGACCAAGCCCGGTCAGCTGTTCACCAATGAGCAACTGGCCGGCAAGTTCCTCGCCGACCTCAGCACCCTCGCCAACACGCTGACCCGGCCTCCCACCTCGGCCGCCACGGCCGCAGCGTCGGCCGAGACCGCGCGTGCGGGGGCTGTCTCCGATCGATCCGGCGGCGGGTGGGCGGCCTACCTTGACGACTGCGCCGGACGTCTCGGAGTTCCGCTGCTGCGTTTCGCCCTCGGGCTACCCGCCCTCCCGGCCGAGCAAGAGGGCGCGTACGAGGAGCTGTTGCCGGTGTCCTGGGACGAGCAGTTCGCGGACGACGCCGACGTTGGACTCGACAATGACGACCCCGAGACCGTGGTCGACCAGCCCGCCGCCGTCACGGCCCCTCCCGACCTGCGTACCGTCGACGCCGCGGTACGCCTGCGCTACCAGCGGTGGGCCGAGCGCCTCACCCGGGTCGCGCCGACACTAGAGCTACCGGAGCGGATGCTCGTCACCAGGCTGCTCCTCTGGACGGCCGCCGCGGGCGCCTGGGACCGCGACGACCATACCTGGCTCGGCCTCCTAGCGGACGCCGTAGGCGAACTGGGCGTCGGTACGCTACCCGCCGAGGCGGAACCACAGGTGGGCAGCCTGGCGGCGGTCGGCCTAGCGGTGCTCCGCGCTTACGCGCCGCGCCACGTCAGCACTGCTACCACGGTTGTGTTCACCCGGACCGCCGCCGGCGTGGACCACCTCCTCCCCGCCGCCGAACCCGAGTACGTCGAGCAGTACAGCGAACTGCTGCAAGACGCCTTCGGCCCGGCACTGAGCCCGGAAGCAGTCGAGAGGCTCGCCGCCGAGATCGTCCAGGCCGACCCCCTCGCCGACGCTCAGCGCACGCTGGCCGAGCAGAGCCGCCACGTCCACCGGCATGGCGAACGCCTGCTGCATGTCACCGGCGCCTTCTCCAACGCCCGGCTCGCCGCGCTCCAGGCCGTCGCCGCCGCGCAGGACGCCGGCTTCGTCGGAGCCTGGGCCACCTCCTCTCACGGTGCCTGGGCCCTGGTCGTCTGGCGCCGGCCAGACCTGTTCACCATCGACGCGGGCCCGCGCACTCTGTGGCGGCACTACCGGCTCACTGGTCTTCGCGATCCGCGTAGCCTCGCCGCCCAGCGCAGCTTCGACGGCGTTCGGACGGTGCCGCATGGCCCGCTCCTGGATCCGTTCCCCGAGGCGCTTGCGGTACTGGCTGACCTGAGCCTGCCTCCCGACCCTCGGCCTCCCCTCGACTGCCCTCCTTGGTCGGGCTGAGCACTGTGCGGTAATGACGTTGTGCTTGGCAAGCGGCTCATCACCGATGTTGTCGGGTTCAGGCGCGGATGGAGCGGACCGTGGGTGGGCGTGCTGGTTGCTTCGGCGGTAAGCGCGGCCATGACACCGTTTCATTAGACCGCGGCGCCACCACAGGACGGTATCGGACCGGATGACAAGCCACAGCCGGTGCGGGACCGGGGCCGAGGAACGCAGGAAGAGCCGTTGGCGGCACTAATAAGTAACAAGGCGCTGACCTGTGGTTCGACCTCACGCGGCAAGCCGGGTTTCGGGGCGAGTTGCCCCTGTGACTCGTGGGACAGGATGGATGGACGAACCAGATCTGTTGCATTGACAGGGATGATGCTGCGCGGCAGATGGGGCAGCCAGGTTACTGGCGGGTGCCGCCAGCCGCCGCCCCTCTGTTCCTTAGCCCCCGCTCCGCGGTCGGCTCAGGATCGTGAGCGTTCTAGGCCACGCCGTGAACACCCATCCCGTTCATGAGGGCAACCCGTCTGTGCCGCCGAGGAGCCGGCTGAATCGTCGTCTCTCCTGCGTTGCTGGGTTCCGCCTACGAGCTTGCATGCAGTCACTCTCCGCATCAAGTCGCCTACGGGCTAAATCGGATATCGAAAATTGGCATCCGATTTCTATGTGAAAGTCCTTAGCGTCATATGTATGTGCAATGCTAAGGTAGATCCCACGCAAAGCAAACCCGACAGGAGGACTCCTTGCCCATCCCCGCCTGGACGCTTCAGCCCGGACAGCAGATTGAGCGCAAGAGGCTGCACGAAGAGTTCGGAGGCCGCACCCAGGGCGGCATCGGCCCGTCCAGCCGCTCCGACAACGTGTTCATCTTCAGCGACCCGATCGCCGGCGAGAAGCACGGCTACTTCGACGGCTGGATGCCCGACGGCCTGTTCCACTACAGCGGCGAAGGCCAGCACGGCGACCAAAGGATGCTGTCCGGCAACGCCAGCATCCTCAACCACAAGCAGAACGAGAAGGCGCTGCGGGTCTTCCAGGGCGCCCGCGGCACCGTCACCTACCTCGGCCAGTTCGAGGTCGACGACAAGGACCCCTGGTACGAGGCCGACGCGCCGGAGACCGGTGGCGGGCCGCTGCGCCGCGTGATCGTCTTCCGGCTGCGCCCCATCGACGCCTCCCCCCAGCCACCGCAGACCAGCCTGGCCCGGCTGCTCGACGACGCCCTTGACGACCCGAAGGAGGACCAGATCCAGGAACTCGGCCTGGAGCAGCAGCTCACCGAGCGGATGTTCGTCAACCCGGACCGCGAACCGTACGAGGCCGAAAGGAAGGAAGCCACCCTCGTGCAGGCGCTCGCCGACTACCTGCGCGGCAAGAACCACAAGGTCGGGCGGCACCAGATGATCCCCAAGGGTGAGACCCGGCCGCTCTACACCGACCTGTACGACCACGACATGAACCTGCTCGTCGAGGCCAAGGGCAGCGTGACCCGCGAGAACGTGCGCATGGCTATCGGCCAACTCGCCGACTACGGTCGGTTCCTGCCGGACGCTACCCGTGCGATCCTGCTCCCCACCCAGCCGCGGCAAGACCTCGTCGACTTGGCTCACAGCCAGGACGTTGTCGTGATCTGGCCGGTGAAGAGCGGCTACGACACCAGCCGGCCTGGTCCCATGCTGTAGGGGCACCCATGGAGATCGTGATCCGGCCGTTCGTGTTCCCTTTGGAACAGCGGCCGGATTATGCCACCCGCCGGGGCATCTCTGCAGGTGCGGGGCCCGCCAGCCGTGGTGCGGCCTTGACTTGAGAGGAGCGCTCGTAGATCGTCCCACCGCTCTAACAGTCCGCGTAGTCCCGTACGGTGGTGGAGCCTGGCCGGACTATCCCAAGCCCACTGTCACCCTCGATCTCGTCTAAGCAGGCTTTGAGATGCTCAGCGTCCACCTCGCTGGGCCACCATGTGCCCGTCTCCGGCCACCGCACCCTTCCAGCTCGACGCCAGCTAACCGAACCGTGCGTAGATCCGAGGTTGTGAAGTCGTCGAGAAACAGACTCACTGTGCCTTCACTGAGGATGACCTTGCGGCCCAGCGCGTCGTCGTCTGGCGCTTGGGTCCTCCGCCGAGGCGACGATCGCTGTGGCGCCCGCGGACGACCTCGACAGGTGAGGCTCACCGCACGGGCTAGCAGCGCACCCACCGCTACGTTGCTATCGGCGAGGGCGCGATAGACGCTCGCCGCCGATGGGCGCCGGCCCTTGCACCCGCCGTTCGGGACGACCGGCTTGCGGTGATCGACATCAGCGGTATGGCCGATTGACGATCACGCTGGTGCGCCTCGCCGACTGGGCGCTCTACGCCATCGCCGGATTTCCTGGCGTATTCAGCTGCGGCAGCCACAGGCGTGCCGAAGCGTTGCCTCTGCTGAGGTGGCTGACATGGCGCTTTCTCGGCAGGCGGCGTTGGAACGGGACATTGGTTGTGCCGTTGGGGCGTAAGCGGTGCTCGTGACGCGCCATGATGAGAAGCGGTGGTGTCGGGGGGCAGCCGTCTGCGGGCGCGGAAGGCAATGCCGGGCGCTGCTCGTATCAGCCGTACCTATGTGGCGGGCCCGGCATGCGGGCGCTTGGAGGGTGTAGGGAGTGGCCTGGATACCCCCGGTCGAACTGGTCGGCGACAGCTCAAACCTGCGTGTCTCCGCCACGATCTTGTCGGGTGGCAGTGCGTGCGGCCGTTATCTGGCCCTCAAGGCACGGCCCAAGGTCAACGCAGCGGGCTGGAAGCCGTTCTACGGCACCACCAGCCTTTTCCTGCCGGGGGACCTCGTGCGCCTGATCAAGGCCGCGCATGCGGCGCCCCCAGAGGCGCTGGCTCCCTCCTCCATCACGGGCTGGCTGCAGCAGCAGTTCGACGCCCTAGCCGTCCACCGGCTGGCCCGCCCCTTCTTGGCGCGCGCGGTAGAAAACATCCTGGAGGCCCACGAGGCCATCGAAGGTGAACTGGGCCCGCTGCGGCTGACCGCGCACGACCCGAAGGTGGGACGGCCCGGTCAGCAATTGTCGGTGTGGGGGCCGGTGTATTTCGGTGAGCAGGGGGTTCGAGAGGTTCGTCGCTATCGGCTGGGCCGTGCCCACTCAGCCCCCACGGAAGGCGACCGGCGGTGGGGCGTGACCGCCGCGTACGTGATCGCACGTCTGGGCAGCAGGCCCGACCGGGTACGGGCGGTAGAGATCGGCGCCCTGGATGGCAGCATCAGCGTGCTGTTCGACGACACCCCCGAAGCGGCTCAGGAGGCCTTCCAGTCCCTCGGCATGCCTCACCTGCTTCAGGTGATCGAGCAGACCCAGGCCAGCCCGGGCTGGGACTGCGCCGGCTGCAAGATCGCTGGAGCGTGCGACAGCCTAGTGCCACTGACCGGCATGCTCGGCCAGCGCGGTCCTGGCATCGCCTTCCGGTCCATCGCGCCGTATGAGCTGCAAGAGTACCGCCAGTGCCCGGCACGCTGGCTGCTGAGCCGCGACCTGAAGCTGCCCAAGGATCAGGACGTCACTGAGCCACAGGCGCGCGGGCGTGCCGTGCATCAATGGCTGCGTGCCGCCCACGAACGCAGGGTCGCCTGCCGTCGCGAGGACCTGCCAGAGCCCGGGCGCGATCTGGGCCTGGATGATGCGGCGGGCTTGTCCCCGGAGGAGTACGCGGCCGCGTATCCCTACCTGCTCCAGCACCTGGACAAGTGCCCGCTGGGCATCCCGAACACTGTGGTGGTCGGTGTAGAGCAGCCCGTTCATGGCGTTGACCACGACGCCCAGGTGGTGGTGGCGGCGGCGCCAGATCTCACGGTCCTGCGGGACGGGAAGCTGATCCTGCGCGAGGTCAAAACCGCAGCGGCGCTGCCTCCGCACGGCCGCGAGGAAGCCTACAGCCAGTATCTGCAGATCCCCTTTCTGGTGAGGATGCTGGCCAGCGGGCTGGCCGCCCATCATGGGGTTGCCGCAGGCCGCGTAGAGCTGGAGATGCTCACGCCCGACGGCGCCGAAGTGTGGGCCTGGAACAGCGACCACCAGATGACAGCCGACGTCGCCGCAGGCGATGTCCGCCGGGCAGTCGAACCCTGGCACACCGATGCCACCTGGGCGTCCCGCCCCGGCCCGCACTGCGCGCGATGTCCTGTGCGCCAATGGTGCCCCGACGCCGACGACGAGCATCCCCCAGGTACGTCCCCACGCCAGGGAATCGACCTGGAAAGTCTCGCAGGCAAGGCGATCCACGAGTTGCCCCCGTTCTGAGCACGCAGCCCTGCGGCCCTGACAAGCTAGAGCACGTGACTACGCCCCCCAGTCCGACACCAGCGTCGATGCCGCAGCGCCGACGGCCCGCTGTCCCTCCACGGCCGTCTCCGCCCAGCAGAAGTACGTTCAGGGCTGCCGACGGCTATCCCCGGCGAGGCTGGCCCGATGCGACAGTATGGCCCGACACCGGCATCTGGCTGACCTTGGGCATCATCCAGCATCTGGCGGGCCGCTTTGTGCGCCAGCACGGAGGCCGTGTGCGGGTGCCCCGCATCATCGAGCGCGAGGTCCGGAATCATGCTAGACCGGGCGGCGCGACCGAGCGCGAGCAGCGCAAAGCGGCAGCGGCCACCGCCATCGTGGCCGCGTTCTTCCTGGGGAAAAGCCGTTTCCCGCAGCCGGAGTTGAGCACCGAGGATCTGCCGACAGTGGAGAGGATCATGGAGGCGCTCAAGAACCTGCCCGGCGGCATGAACAAGACCCACGGCGGCGAAGCCGAGCTCATCGCCTTGGCCGCACGGGAGCAAAAGGCGACCGGGACGCGCCAGGTCCTGCTGTCGAACGACGGAGGCGCGAGCGTCGTCGCGGCGCGATACCAGATTCCCACTCGTCACGCGGCCGACGTCCTGGCCGAGTTCGCTTGCGCTGACCCTGGGCTCTCGCCGACTGAGTGCACGGCACTGTTCAGATCCGCCTGCGAGATCTCCGCCCCGCCGGTCGTGTCCCGGCCCGCGGACGACTCCGCCTTCACCTGCAGCCACGCGAACGGCTTGTGCGGCCCGTGTGACAACGCGGAGTGAGCGGAACCTACCAGCCGGCGTCCGCCAGCATCCGGCGCACCACCGGCTCGTCTTCGCCCATGAGCTCGGCCACCACCGCGATGTCGAGCAGGCCCTCCCCATAGGCTTGGACCGCCCGTTCGACCAGCCAGGGCGAGCCTGACGGCTCGTTCTGCCCCTCGCACAGTTCTTGCCACATCTGTGCTTGGCCGGCGCTGTCCATCAGATTCCGCACCGGTTCCGCTTCCAACATCGCCAAGCGGCCGTCGGTCGGAGGCACGAACCCGTCGTCGACCAGGGCTTTGAGAACAACCGACCGGCTGACGCCATAGGTGAGCATGAGCCGGACGAGCAACGCGTGAGCAGGTTCTCGCGCTGCCTGCGCTGCCTCCCTCTCGGCCCGCAGCGCACCCACCGGCAGCAGCAGGTGTCGGGCGAACGCTTCGGCGCGCAGTTCGGGCAGCGTCTGGGGGACGTCAACCTCGTCCACAATGACCTGACCCTCGTCGTCATACAGGCCATGGCACAGCTCGTGCGCCAGCGTGAACCGCTGGCGGGTCCAGTAGTCGGAACTGCTCACCACAATGGCGCGCCGCACACAGCCGTTGCTGTCATCCCGGACGTTGATGCCGTGCAGATTCCTCGGAAGGGGCTGGAAGGCGACGGGAATACCACAACGCTCGACAAGGCTCACCAGATCGGGGATCGGCTCGTCGCCCAAACCGAGGGCGTCACGTACCTTCCCCGCAGTCTGCTGGCCGGCTTCCTTATACAGCGCGCTGTAGTCGACACCCAACTCGTCCAGCGCACCCGGTCTCATATCCTGCCAAGAATCCAACAGCGTGAGCCGGCGGATCAGCATGTGGGCGTACTGCAGGGCACGCTCGGGCACGCCGGAGTTCTGCGCCTGGCCCAGGCGCAATGACACTGCCAGGCTGTGCGAGCCGTCGGTCTGCCCGGCTAGATAGGTGACGGGAACATCGAGCACATCGGCCGCGGTTACCAGGTCGCTCAGCGATAGTCCTTCCGGCTGACGCAGCAGTTCAGCAAGCGATTCCAAACTGAGGGACAAGGCCTCGGCAAGGGGGTTGGCTGCTTGCGGCGAATGCTCCAGCAACTGCGTGATTCGGCCTCCAGGAGTACTGGGGACCTCCTGCCTCGTCACACGCTCCTCCTCGCCTTGCCCGACCTTAGAAGGCTCTGACGTTACCCGCCGCCGCAGCCCTCGACCCGAGTATCGGCTACCAAGTACGACACTAGACGTCGCCACCGACAAACAACCAGGCACATGCGGGTGAAGCGGGCGCTCGATCTATAACCGGTAGATATCGTTGCCGTGCGGACGCTGACCGCACATCACGCCTGGCGCCCACCGCCACTCCCTGGGTTGCGCGATGGCTTTCCTGCCATACCCTTAACCTTCCCGTACGGGTGTTCGGTTAATCTCCCTAGCCGCCCCGCAATCAGCTCGCCGCCACAGCCGTGGGCGGGTAATGTCGGCGTCTCGCTCCGGGTGCGTTGGACGTCCCGTCCTGGGGGCACACCAGAACCAAGCCGGACTGACTCTTTCGGGCGGCATGGCCGTCCCATGTGCATCTCGCATATTCCAGTCGGTGGGACAGAGAAGAGCCGTCACACTGACGATACGCCATGCCCGGCGACTACCCGGCTGCGCACAGAGCGGAGGACGCGTGCCATGCCTTCACGGACCTGGATGACCGGAGAGGCGAGCCTCTCTCTGTTCTGGGACTTCCTCGCAGGTGTCACCCGCGACTGGCGGACGGAGTTCGACGTTCCACCTTGGAGGGTGGACTTCGAGAAGGTGCCGACAGCCTGCACAGTCGCGCGCTACCAGGACCCGTCCGCCGGAAAGGTGACCGTGGGCGTCGCGCTGCGCCCTGGTCAGGAGTCCGAGATCGAGTGGGGGATGGTGGGCGAGGCTGAACACGGCTGGACGTGCCGCTCAGCGGCCCCCTGGGCACGCCTCGGCTTCATCGGCGAGGGCTTCTGCGATGCCAGCGGTGCTTACCTGGATGAACAACCAGCCGTCCTGCCAGTCGACTTCAGTCCGAGCCGACGGGATCTGCTGGAGGCCATGATGCGCGGTTTCAACGACCCGCACCGTTCCACCGGACTGCTCGTTGTGGCCGTCAGCGGCCGGAAATCCGCAGAGAAGGCCGGCCACGTCGACGCCGTGTGCTGGCCAGGCGTGCTCAGCGTCGCGCTGGTCACCGACGAGGGCCGCGCCGTGCTAAACCGGCTGCTGCCCAGCGAGCCCATCCCCGCCGGCGGCGCCCGCTTCTATCCCGCTCCGGGCGATGAGCTGACCGGTGTCGAGTACACCCGTACGACCGTGCGGACCCGGCCAGAAGTGTTCACCGAGCTGCTTAACCGAGCCCTCCGCACACGCGCAAGCCGAACCCCGGCCGGCGCGGCGGCACCCGCTGCACGCCTGCTCGAGGAGGTCCTCCACGCGGCCACGTCGCCCCAACAGGAGACTCTTACCCAGGAGAACGAGCGTCTGCAGAGTGACCTCAGCACCGCCCGCCAGCACAACGCCACGTTGCAGACAACGCTCGAACGAGCCCGGCGAGACTGTGCTGACGCCCGCCGGGAAGTGATCAGGCTGGCCCGGCTCCTGCCCGGCGACCATGGCGGAACCGAGCGGGACCTCCTCGCGGAGCTGCTGGAACCAGCCGAAGATGAACGCGACCAAGCCCTCCGCGACCGTGGCCTGCTGACGTCACGGCTGCACGCCGCCCGGCTCGACCTGCCAGATGATGGGCACGACGACATTGCTGCCGCGCAGACCTTTCCGGCGCTCATAGAAGCCGCGCGCCGACGTTACGATCTGCTCGACATCACCGCCGACCCCGTCGACTCCGCGCTTCTCGACGCCTACCCGAAGGCGGCGACATGGCGGCGCAAGACCGCTGACGCCACTGGCTACCATGCAGGCCTATGTTGCGGCCAAACAGCAGGCCCGCGTCAGAGGCGTATTACCAGGCCCACAGATGTCCGACCTGCTGGCCTTCGCTCGCACCGGCGCCCCTGGTGTCATGATCTCCGTCAGCAGGTCGAACAAGCCCCTCACCAACCGGTAGACAAGCGACAGCAACACCTAGCGATGGTCGCAGCCGCTGTCTTGATCATTCAGCAAAACCCCAGTTCAGAGCACGAAATCGTGTTTTCGAGCGGGACACCATTTACCGCCGAGTACTGCGCGCCGTTTAACTCCGCGAGTCACACTCTTCAGGCGAAGGGCCCGGGGGAGAGCATTACGGGCACGGTGGGGCGTAGGGGAGCTGGGGGATGTACTTGTGCCACTGCCGGGGCGTGAGGACGTTCTGGGTGGTGGAGCAGATCCACTGGGCGGCGTGCTCGGCGTTCAGGTCCCACAACCTGATCACGCCATCGTCCCCGGCGCTGGCCAGACGGCCGTCGCGGTTGAACGCCACCGACTCGACGGCACTGTACGCCCCGGTCAGGGGTTGGCCCACGGCCTGTGAACGGGCCGGGTCGATAAGGCCCCACAGCCGGACCGTGCTGTCGTAGCCGGCGCTGGCGAGGGTGCGGCCGTCAGGGCTGAACGCCACCGACAGGACGGGGCCGGTGTGGCCGGTCAGGGGTTGGCCGAGCGGCTCCGCGTGGGCCGGGTCGATGACGTTCCACAGTCGGACCGTGCTGTCGTAGCCGGCGCTGGCGAGGGTGCGGCCGTCAGGGCTGAACACCACCGACAGGACGGGGCCGGTGTGGCCGGTCAGGGGTTGGCCGAGCGGCTCCGCGTGGGCCGGGTCGGTGACGTTCCACAGTCGGGTGGTTTTGTCCGAGCTGCCACTGGCGAGGGTATGGCTGTCAGGGCTGAATCGCACCGAGACCACGGTGCCGGTGTGGCCGGTCAGGGGTTGACCGAGCAGTACCGGGTTCACCGGGTCGGTCAGGCTCCAGAGTTGGATCAGTCTGTTCCAGCCGGCGACGGCCAGGGTACGGCCGTCCGGGCTGAACGCCACGGACACCACCTTGCCCATGCCCGTGACCAGTCGCCGGCCCAGGGCTGTGGTGCGGGCCGGGTCGGTCGTGTTCCACAGCTTCACCGTGCCGTCGTAACTGCCGCCCGCGAGGACGTGTCCGTCGGGGCTGAACGCCAATGACGAGATCGTCGCGGGGGCATCGACGGTAAGGGGATGGCCGAGCGCGGTGGGGTGGGCCGGATCGGTGACGTTCCACAGCCTGAGCTTCCGGTCGGAGGTACCGCTGGCCAGCGTCCGCCCATCCGGGCTGAACGTGGCGAACGTGAGGGAGCGGCTGTTGGACGTGATCAGTCGCGGGGGGAAGGACCACACCCGCACCGTGCTATCGGCACTGCCGCTGACCAGGGTGCGGCCATTGCGGCTGAAGCCCAGCGCGAGAACCGCTCCCGTGTGGCCGACCAGATCCCCACCGCGCAACATGGGGTCGTTCGAGAAGACCACGTTCCACAGCTTGATCGAGCCGTCGTAGCTGGCGCTGGCCAGTGTCTGCCCGCTCTGACTGAATATCACCGACGTGATGGCCCCAGTGTGCCCGAGGAGTTGGCCCAGCATAACGGTGTGCGCGGGATCGGTCACATTCCACAGCCGGACCCGGTGGTCGTCACCGCCACCGCCACTGGCCAGGGTGTGTCCGTCGGGGCTGAACGCCACCGACGCCACCAGGCTGTTGCCATGGCCGTACAGGGGGCGGCCCAGAGCCGCCGCATGGACCGGGTCGGCCACGCTCCAGAGCCGGACCGAGTAATCGAAGCTGCCGCTGGCCAGGACCCGCCCGTCTGAACGGAAGGCCATCGACCCGACAGTGTCGGTATGGCCGGTGAGTGGGCGGCCCAGGAGCACCGGGCGGACGGGATCGGTCACGTTCCACAGCCTGATCGTCTTGTCTGCACTGCCGCTGGCCAGCACCCGTCCGTCGGGGCTGAACGCCACCGACCCCACGGTATAGGTGTGGCCGGTCAAGGGCTGCCCCAGAGCCAGCGGGTGGGCGGGGTCGGTGACGTTCCACAGCCGGATTGTCGCGTCGGTGCCGCCCGCCGCCAGTGTGTGGCCGTCCGGGCTGAAGGCCACGGATTCGGTGATAGTGGCGCGCACGGGCAGCGGTTGGCCCAGGGCCACCGGGTGTGTCGGGTCGGTGATGTTCCACAGCCTGACCGCGTTGCTGTTACTGCCTGTGGCCATGGTGCGCCCGTCGGGCGTGATCGCCACCGAGACGACGACCCCGCTGCCCGAGGACACGGGCGTGGACAGCGGAGTGGTGGCGCTGGTGATGAGATGTGTGTACAGATCCGGTTTGGGGCGCATCCGGTAGGCGACCAGGTCGAGTTGGGCCGCAAGCGAGGAATCGGTGCTCCGCAGCCGGTCCGCTTCCGCGGTGATCTGGCTGAAGATCGCGGTGTCCCGTTCGGCCAGCGCCGTGCTGCCTTGCTGAAAGGCGAACACGGCGGCCGCGGAGGCCAGGAGAAAGAGAGCGACCAGGACGGCGGTGATCCCACGGCGGATCCGTACGGCGCGCTTGGCGCGGCCGGCCGAGGCGGTGAGGAACGCCCGCGTCACCTGGTCCACGTCCCCCGAGTCCGTGACGCTCGCCGTCGCGGTCTCCAGCCGGCTTCCCCGGTACAGGAGGTCGTTGTCGCGTTCCGCCCGGTCCCAGGAAAGGGCGGCGTCGCGCAGCTCCTGACGTACGACGTTGCCGATCCGGTCGTCGTTGATCCATCCCTTGAGCCGCGGCCACGCGCGCAGCAGTACCTCGTGCGTGATGGCGACGGTGTCCCGATCCTGCGTCAGTAGCCGGGCCCCGGTGAACGCGTCGAGGACCGTCCGCACCGCCTGCGGATCGGCCTCCGAACGCAGCAGGTCGGCCCGCAGTACCCGTCGTCTGGAGTGTTCGGAGCCCTCGGTGATCGTCACCAGACGCAGGAAGACGCTCTTCGTGGCCTCCTCGGCCAGCCCCAACTGCGCGAAGGCCCGCTCGGCGGTGTCGGCCACCGCGTGTTCGATCCCCTGAGTCGCCTGGTATCCGCGGATGGTCAGCAGACCATTGTCGCGCTGCATCCACGTGGCGCGCAGCGCGTGAGCCAGCAGCGGCAACCGGCCGGCCTCGTAGTCCTCGGGATTCTCGGCGGTCCCGTCCCGGCCGCCGGGCTCGGTACCGGAGGCGCCGAGGTCCCGTAACAGCACCTCGACCAGGCCCGCTTCGACCTCAAGAGCGACCTTGTGCGCGGGGAGCACGATCGCGTTCCGCAGCTCGGACCGTGACATCGGGCCAAGGAAGACCTGGTTGCGCTGGACTGCGGTGCGCAGCCACGGGTAGCCGGCACAGGACGCATAGAAGTCGGCTCGCAGGCCCAAGACGACCAGGCCGACCGGGTCGTGCCCGCCCCCCGGATCCGCCAGCCACGCCAGCTCCTCAACGAAGGCCCGCCGCTCCTCCTCGTCCTCGCACTGCGTGAAAATCTCCTCAAGCTGGTCCACGATCACGACGACCCGCGATTCGGTGTCGGCCGCGTTCCGGCTGAGGGCCCGGCGGAGAGTCGACCGGCGGACGTCACGGTCCACCGAACGCCAGTCCGGCGGCTCGGCGGCGCCCTCGCGGGGGTCGGCCAGCACGGCGAAGTGCGCGGTCAGGGCTGTCATCGGGCTGTGGGTGGGAGTGAACACCAGACGCTGCCAATACCGCGAACCCGCTGTGGGCAGGTCGCCGCGCTCGATCGCGGACAGCAGGCCGGCCCGCAGGAGCGAGGACTTGCCCGCGCCCGAGGGAGCGACGACCACCAGCGGGGTGTGGTCGGCGACGCTGCCGTCCAGCCGTATGGTCAGATCGACGATCAGCTCTTCCCTGCCGAAGTACCAGTCGGCCTGTTCGAGGCCGAATGGCTCCAGGCCGGGGTAGGGGCAGTCCTCGTCCGCCGTCGGTCTGCCGACCCGGTGGATGTGGCCCTGATCCATAACGAAGGTGACGCGGAGATCGCGGACTTCCACGATGTACTGGTCGCCAGCCGCCTGGAAGACACGCGCCTCGTCCGACGCCTCGGCATGCAGGAAGGCCGGTTCCTGAGATCCGTCACTGGCCGGATCCCGAATGGGGGCCAGCCCGTCCTCGGTGCTCAACGCTCGGTGATGTGTTCGATCGCCGGTACTCGTTCGGGATGCACTCGCCGCCACAGCGCGACCACTGCCTTGCGGGCCTGGCGCCACCCTTCGGTCGATAGAGCGGTCACCACGGCCGTTGCCGCGGCTAACACCAGCGAATCCATCTCCCCCGTCCTCTCTTAGCGTAAGAACCCGGTCGGCGAAGGCCCACCGTAGCCACCGGTGCCGTACTGCGCAGGCGGAATGCACAACGCGCATACCCGGGAAATATCGGGGTCGAGGAGACCGGTCCGCTGGGTTTCCCGGGGTGGTGACCGGTGCGGTGCTGGCTCAGGTGCGCTGGTCTCGCAGGGTCTGCAGCAGGTCGGCGGCGAGGGCGTCGGCGGCCGCGGCCTGCTGCGTGGTGGGTCGCCCCTCACCCGGGCACCGGCGCTGGACACGCTGCCTGACCCCGGAGACATGACGGACAAGCCCTGGCCCGCGTTGGAGGACTTCCCCGGCGAGCCGGTGCTGGGCGCTGACTGGCCGACGTCGAGCACATCTGGAAACCCGACAGCGGTGGGGCCCTGTGCGGGAAAGTCATCTGGAAGCGTCGCGGCCTTCTTGACATGTAGCCGAGGACGGTGTTAGCGAACTACACCCCACTTCGGGGAGAGCGACCCATCGTGACCGCGCGCCGGGGCACGGGATTGTTGATCTCACCAGGTCAACGGTCTCCCACAGGGAAGTCCATCCCGAAAGGAAGATTCCCGTGAAGGCGCTGCTCTCCTCCCGTCCCGTTCTGTGGTTCCTGTTCCCGTTCGTCGCGGCGCTCGCCGAACTGGTTGCCCTTCAGGCGGATCGGTTCCACGGCCACGGCAGGTTCGTTGTCCTGCGGGAGCGGGCCGACATCCAGGACCGGCATTTCCCGGCCGCCGACAGTTAGCTCAGGCCCAGAGCGGCAGCGGATGGCCGCAGTGGTAGCAGTACATTATCGCGCTGTCGGCCAGGTCGTAGAAGAACCCGGGGTTGGCTCGGCGCATCGCGGCGTCGGTCGACTCGCATACGCCCACGCATCGTCCGTCCGGACCGAGCGGCCGTTGGGGTGGCGAGACGGTGCAGTTGGTGAACCGGTGGCCAGGGTCATGGTCGGCCGGATCGGCGCAGCCGCGGGGGCATGGCCAGTTGCGCGCAGCCGCCGGCGTGCAGGTGACGCAGCCCTTGGCGTCGATGCCGCGGCCTTGATAATGGGGGCACTCTGTGCGCAGGGGAAAGTCACGGCTGTCGGCCGGCCGGATGTACCCGACGGGGGCGTGGTCGGGCCAGAGCCGGTAGGCGCAGTTGTAGCAGTTGGTGTGCAGGTGCCAGTCCGGGGTGGTGGCCACCACGGTGGCGTGATCGGGGATGTCGCACCCGCACATGGTGCGCGAGCCGTCCAGGCTCACGTGAACCTTCAGCACAACGCGCTGCCCGGTGTCGACGAAGCGGTTGCCCTCCCGGCGTTGGCGGGGCCGGGTCCAGGTGACGATCGTCGCCGTCACGGGCACACGCCCGGCGGGCGCTTGCCGGGGCGGCGGCACAGCCTGTGCCGCCTGCGCGACCGGTGCGGCCACGGCCTGGGGGGCGTTCGGTAGTGCGGCGCCTGCAGCGGCCGTGACAATGTCCAGGGCTTGCCTGACACGCTCGGCGGCATCGGCCAGGCGGTCCCGGGCGAAGTCGTCCAAGGCCTGCTCGCGTAGCTGATGGGCCAGCAGTTCCAGATGGTTGGCCAACAGGACGCAGGCGCCGGCGGCTATCTCGACCGGATCGCTGGGCCTGAGGGGATTGGGCACCGTCACGAGCGTGACGCTACGCCAGCGCCCCACCCGTGCGCAGTGTCAATAGCGAAACGGCGTAGCTGACGGCTCTCGCCAAGGCGCTGACCTGCGGCGGAGCTGGATACCGCGGCGGCCTCGGCGCCGGTGTCGTTGAGCTGCGTCATCGCCTATTGGCACCGCAAGCCGCTCTCAGCGGCGCGCCAAGAGCCGTTACGTTCACAAAGATCGTTGTGGATCCTCGTCTGAAGTAGCGAGTTATCACGCGACCTTGCGAAGCATGCGGCGAGTTCTCATCTGATGTGGCGAGGATGTCTGTGCGCCTGGAGTGGTTCCCGGCGCTGTCGGACGCCTTGGAGGCAGCGTGTCGCCGTTGGTCATCGAGTTGGATCCGCTGAGGGCTGCTGGCCCGGTGTTGCTGGGGACTTCATACGAGGAGGCGGGGCGGGCGCTGGCGGCGTGGGGGACGCCGCAGCCGTACGCGCCGTATCCGGGCGCGAAGCCGCTGGATTGGCGGCTCATGGGATCGGGAGTTGACGTGCACGTATTCTGCGGGTCCGCAGGAG
The DNA here is from genome assembly GCF_040610775.1 of Nonomuraea sp. NPDC003709. Taxonomy (NCBI): domain Bacteria; kingdom Bacillati; phylum Actinomycetota; class Actinomycetes; order Streptosporangiales; family Streptosporangiaceae; genus Nonomuraea; species Nonomuraea sp. NPDC003709. The sequence goes on from NZ_JBEXMW010000032.1 coordinate 33,667, forward strand.
TGGTGCAGACGGTCGAGATCTACCAAGACCTCGACGTGGAGCCGCGAGCGCAGGTGTTCCTGTTTGGTGCGGATCTGTTCTCGACGCCTGCCGAGCAGGTGATCGCGGAACTGCGAGTCCGCTACGACGTCAAGGTTGACCAAGACGACTGCGGCTTGGTGGTGCCGGAGTTGTCCGTCGGGATGTCCCGATCGGGGGTCCCGTTTCCGGGTGCGGATCAGGAGACTATCGACCGCTACACGTGTTTCGAAAGCGTTCTGATCGCGAGCCGGGGCTACTACGACCCGCCGCCTCGGAACGGAGTGTCATGAGCACGGACCTGGCCGCGATGGATGAGTTCTATGCGATCTATGTGGGAGACGACGGCACGGAACGGCGTGTCCCGTGGGCGTGGCTCTAGCTGCTGCCCGGATGAGCGCTCCGGCCAAGGCGAAGGAGTGGCGACCGGACTGGCGCAAGCTTGCTACACGAGCTCGACCTCGCGCAGGCCGTGGTGGAACAGACGAATGGCGCCGTTGTCCACGGCGCAAGCCATCTCCCCAGCAGCGAAATTGATCTTTGTGTTCCCCGGAGCGGGGTTGTACCTTCAGGCGGGTGAACGAACTGCAGGAGGGCCCGCTCTTCAAATTCTCCGAGTGGCCGAATGACCAGGTTCCCCGCCTGGCGGCCGGGGTCTACACCGTATGGCGAGAAGACGTGCTCCTCTACGTCGGCATGAGCGGGCGGGGAAGGAAGCAGGAGCAGCTGGTGGCCGATCCCGGCCAGGCCGGCAAGCCGCTGGGGCTCTGGACTCGGCTGCAGGCGCACGCGTCAGGGAGACGGTCGGGAGATCAGTTCAACGTCTACATCTGCGACCGGTTCGTCATCCCCGCCCTGACACCCCAGCAGCAGTCCGAAATCGGTCTCGGTCGCCTTAGCCTAGACCGACTAACCAGGGACTACGTCCACCAGCATCTCAGTTACCGGTTCCTGATTTGTCGTGATGGGGAAGAAGCCGGCAGGGTTGAACGCGCCGTCCGCGCCGGGGCATTGCAAGCAGGGTTTCCGTATCTCAATCCCCAACGAGATCGGGTTGCCCCCAGCTGATCGGATGCGTTGCTGCAGGGCACATGTCTGACCACGAGCCGTTTCCCGAGCCCTGCTGATCGGTGTTTCCTCCGCGACCCCGAATCCTCCCGCAACGTGGGATGCAGCATGACCATCTTCTCAGCCCTGAACCTCGAGAGAATTCTCGGTTCGAGCCAGAGCTTGAATGAGGATCAGGTGTGCAAGTTGTTCGGCCCGCTCGGTCAGGATTCGGCCTGAACAGCCACGACGGAATTGTCGGTGGCGGGTGGCAGTCTATTGGCACGCAATGTGCCGAGCGACATCCAGTAGCTCTGTTCGTCGTGGACGTTCACGGACCCGCCATGGAGGTTGGCCGATCTGATCGAGAAGCAGGGCCCATAGCAACATCCCTGAGTGCAGGATGGCTGAGGGGACGTTCACCGTCGGGCCGCGTCAGGGCATCTGCAAGTCCCGATATCAGATGAGAACGAGGAGTGACCGATTGGACACAGGTAACAGCAAGGCCGTGGTGCTCCTGAGCGGTGGCCTGGACTCGACGACCGTCCTCGCGATCGCGCGCGAGGAAGGTTATGAGACCTATGCTCTCAGCTTCTCCTACGGACAGCGTCACACCGAGGAACTCGAGGCTGCCAAGAAGATAGCTCTTGAGCTCGGCACCGCCCAACACGTGATCGCTGACGTCAATCTTGCAGCCTTTGGCGGATCTGCACTCACCGATCACACCGTTGACGTGCCGCACCACGAGAGCATCGAGGACTTGGACGTCGGCATTCCCATCACGTACGTGCCGGCTCGCAACACGATCTTCCTCTCCTTCGCGCTTGCCTGGGCCGAGACGCTTGGCTCATCTGACATCTTCATCGGGGTCAACGCACTCGACTATTCGGGTTACCCCGACTGCCGGCCGGAGTACATCGAGGCATACGAGCGTATGGCCAACCTTGCAACGAAGGTTGGCATCGAAGGCATACAGAAGCTCAAGATCCACACGCCACTCATCAACCTCACCAAGGCACAGACGATTCAGCGCGGTCTTGAGCTAGGCATCGACTACTCCCTTACCCGCAGCTGTTACGACCCCAACGACGGACAGGCTTGTGGGACCTGCGATTCCTGCCTTCTCCGCGCAAGAGGCTTCGCGGAGTTGGGGCTGGTCGACCCGGCCTTCGTATCGAAGACTTGAGCCACGCATGTATCGCATGAAGGAGATCTTCTACACACTTCAGGGTGAAGGCAGCCACGCAGGACGGCCCGCCGTGTTCTGCAGGTTTACCGCCTGCAACCTCTGGACGGGCAGGGAACAGGATCGTCACCGCGCGATCTGCAGGTTCTGCGATACCGACTTCGTCGGTACAGATGGGCCAGGGGGAGGGCGGTTCAAGACAGCTGCCAATCTCGCCGCTGCAGTCGCCAAAGCGTGGGCAGGCAAGTCTCACCCACGTAGTCGGCCCTACGTAGTCTGCACGGGCGGAGAGCCCCTTCTGCAACTCGACGCGGACGCAGTTGACGCCCTCCATGCTGAAGGGTTCGAGGTGGCCATCGAAACCAACGGCACCCGGTCAGCTCCCGCGGGCATCGACTGGATCTGCGTGAGTCCCAAGGCCGGCACTGAGCTGGTGCTGACGTCGGGCCACGATCTAAAGCTGGTCTACCCGCAGGTCGGCGCGGAACCTGCGCTGTTCGAAGGCCTCAATTTCGATCGGTTCCTGCTCCAGCCGATGGACGGCATAAACCTCGTCGCCAATACCAAGGCGGCGATCGAGTACTGCCTTGACCACCCGCAGTGGCAGCTGAGCATCCAGACCCACAAGCTCTTGGGAATCCGTTGATCGAGATCTTTCGCGAGTTCACGTTCGAAGCAGCCCACCGACTGCCGAAGGTGCCTGAGGGTCACAAGTGCGCCAGGCTTCACGGACACAGCTACCGCGTCGAAGTGCACATCCGAGGCGAGGTCGATCCTTCTACTGGCTGGCTGATGGACTTCGGTGACATCAAGAAGGCGTTCAAACCTCTTCTCGACCAACTCGATCACTACTACCTCAACGAGATCGCCGGCCTCGAGAACCCCACCAGTGAAGTCCTCGCCCAGTGGATCTGGGACCGGCTGATCGGCTCACTGCCACTGTCGGCGATCCACGTCCGCGAGACATGCACTTCCGGATGCATCTACCGAGGGGAAGAGTAACGATGCCGCATCCAAAGGCACCCGACAGACGCGATCCGGTGCTGGACAACGTTGGTACGCCCATCCAAGAGCCGTTTCAGGGCATCATCGGTTACCTCTCTGCTCGGCAAGTTGCGATAACCCCAGCTCCCTGCAGCAGCTTCGCTTCAGATCCCTGGCCAGCCAGTTCAAGCCGCCTCGATCGTCGACGGCCTGTAGCCCGTATCGGTTCCCTGTTCCGATCACTTCGTGCATCGCTGGCACGGTCAGTCCGCAGTGAATCATTTCATCGGGATCAAAAAATACCACCTGACTTACATGGGAACTAGTCGCCAGCCCCCTTCCTGAAGGGTGCAGCCATTTCAGTACGAACGCCGATCGGCGAAACAGCGAGAAAAGGCGCGAGAGCCCAATATTCCATATTGCGATGAACGCCTTGGATTTGAAAATGAGAGCAAGGAGAGCGCAAGCGAACATGCAAGTAGCTCGTTCGCGAGCTCAGAACATTCATATCTTGATCGAACGTGCGTAGGAGGTTCCATGAAGTTCTACTTTCCCGACAGTCAGGATCAAATTAGTCCAACTTATAACTTTATTACGGAGGAATATTCGCCGTATCGCGTTCGGCAGCGTGATGACGTGTATGCTCACGAAATTCTCGACCCGATACCCTATCATGGTCTTCTTGTGAGCAAGGCGATCGTCGATGGCTCCGTGAGAGGGGCCGGCAAGTACACGATGCCGCAGCGTGAGCGGCTGTATCGCTTAGGCGTTTCTAAGTATTTTAGGTTGCCTGACAACATTGTGACAATGGGGGACTGCGGAGCCTTCAACTATATCGACGAGGAGCTTCCTCCCTACACGACTGATGAGGTCTTGAATTTTTATGAACGTTGTGGCTTTCATGCAGGGATAAGCATCGACCATGTAGTTTTCGGCTATGATGCAAAGGTGCCGGATAAGGAGGTGAACCTATCCTGGAAGAAGCGTCGTGAGATCAGCCTCCATTATGCCGAAGAATTCTACGAAGCCGTCCAGCGTAGCGGAAATAAAATCGAGCCTATTGGGGCTGCCCAAGGGTGGAGCCCAGAAAGCTACGCCGACAGCGTTCAGCAGCTACAACAAATGGGCTACCAGCGCATTGCTCTCGGAGGCATGGTGCCGCTGAAGACGGCCGATATTGTCGCTTGCCTGAAGATGATCGATCAAGTATGTCTGTCGGCTACACAGCTCCACCTACTGGGGATCACGCGAGTCGCCTCCATGGAAGAATTTTCTTCATATGGAGTCACCAGTTTCGACAGCACGACACCCTTCCGGCAGGCGTTTATGGACGACCGAAATAACTACCACACAGAAAACGGGGCCTACACCGCCATCCGAGTGCCACAGGTGGAGGGAAATCCTGCCCTCAAACGACGGATCCTGGCAGGCGAGGTCTCAGCGTCAAAAGCCCATGCTATTGAGCGAGAATGTATGAGGCGCCTTCGCGCTTATGACCAAGGCTCTGAAACGGTGGATAGGGCAATCGAGATCCTCGAAGAATATGAGAAATTGCTTGATTCAGGTATAAAGAAGAGTAAAATTCCGGCTTACCGCACTACTCTCGAAGCTAAGCCCTGGAAATCATGTAAGTGTTCGATCTGTGTAGCCCATGGTATCGACATAGCTATCTTCCGCGGTTCCGAACGTAACAAGAGACGCGGCTTCCACAACTTGTCAGTCTTCGCCGACAAAATGTGCAGAATTGAACATTTCCACAGGCAGGAGGGTTAGTGATTGACCGTGTGCCGCTCGAATATTGAGTTATGGGTCCTGAGCTGTGGTTAAGCGGCGTGGTGGTATTCGCTGATCATGCTGGCAACGACGGGTTTTCGGCGGACGATCCGCTGGTCGTTGAGGTCGGTCACGTCGTGAGCGGGCTGCGCTGCGATGTCCGGGGACGTTGCTGCCGGGACTGGTGCGGCCGGTGCCGGTTGTAGTGGATCAGGTACTCCTGGAGCACGCGGGCCAGGTGGCGTTCATTGAGGATCAGAATCCGCTCCAGAAGTTCACGGCGCAGCGTGCCGATGACGCGCTCGCAGATGGCGTTGATCCTCGGCGTCCGCGGCAGCGTGGTGATGATCCGCAGCCCTTCAGCTGTGAAGACCTCCCTGAACGCCGAGGTAAAGAGCGGATCCCGATCGTGGATCGGGAACCGTAGCCCGGTGATGCGGTCGCCCAGGTTCATCGCCAGGTTGCGGGCTTGCTGGGCCGCCCAGGCCCCGGTCGGGTGTGCGATTACGCCGGCCAGGTGCAGTCGTCGGGTGCCGTGCTCGATGAAGAGCAGCACGTAGAGCCGTTTGAGCGTGATCGTCTCGACCGCGCGGAAGTCACAGGCGATGATCGCGTGGGCCTGAGCGGTCAGGAACTGCCGCCAGGTCGGCCCGGCTCGGCGGGGTGCCGGATCGATACCGGCGGCGTGCAGGATCTCCCACACTATGGAGACCGCGATGCTGTAGCCCAGCCCGGCCAACTCGCCTTGGATTCTGCTGTGCCCCCAGCTCGGGTTCTCCCGCGCCATCCGCACAATCAGTGCCTTGACCGGTCGGCGGGTGCAGGGCCGTCCCGGACGCCGCCTGTCTGTGAAAGTCCATTTACGCGCCACGAGACTGCGATGCCGACGCAGGATCGCCGCCGGGGTGACCGGGAACACCTCCGCCCACCGGCGGCGGTGTATCAGTCGCGACAACGCCGCAAGCCAGAGACGGTCGGCGCCACCCTACCGAGGCCGGCTGCTGAGCTGACGGCGGAGGACCTGGTTCTCGTGACGGAGCACCAGTACCTCAGCCTCTTTGGACAGATCGGAGCGGATCAGCACCGTCAGCAGGTCGACCAAGCCCCTCACCAACTGGTAGACAAGCGACAGCAACACCTAGCGATGGTCGCAGCCGCTGCCTTGATCATTCAGCAAACCCCAGTTCAGAGCACGAAATCGTGTTTTCGAGCGGGACAGGTCACTCGATTCCTCGGTGTCTTCGAGCGACAGCAACCACTCCTGCTGGCCCCATGCCGGGCGATCGTAAGTGGGCTCGCCGGCTCCTGCTGGATTACAGCGCGTGATTCTTTCTTGACTCGCGCTTTGCGGCGCGGCCAGATCCAGCTCTTATGGGTGCGAAGATTTGCGTGCACAGGTCGCGATATGCATGGATACGGATGTGTCAATCGCAGTGTTCTCGTACGCTAAATGGGTGAGGAGCAGGCAAAGACGTTACGCTTCTGCCTTTTCACTCAATTCCCCCTCTTGGGGCAGAGATTTTTTATTGGTTGAAGAGGAGTTCCCGTTTAGAGAGTTTCCGCCTTGCATTAGAAGCAATTGGAGTTTGGCAAACTCACCCATCATTAATGCTCTTTGATGAGGGTCGTCAGTCATAATCGCCATACTCAAGTATCGACTTGCTCGCCCATCTTCATTTTCGCGACGCTCTACTTCTTGCTTCTGTTTGTCGATTCGAGAGCTAGTCATTTTTAGCGGAATTACCGAAGCGCCTGCGAGCAAACCTGCGAAGCTTGAGATCGTTCCAAAGACAGTCTTTCCGATAACAACTAGGAAGAGGCCTCCTGGAACCAACAATAGACCTAATGAGGTGGCGACGATGAACATCCAGAAGACTACGGTATCCTGACGATTCAACCGCTGAAGTTCTTCGCGCCGATCTTTTCGCCTTTCGGCCAGCTCGGCGCTAAAATTATTATACCATGCTTCACGAGCTTTTGTTAGTAGCTCCTGCGATCCCTCATCTTTGAGCTGAGGCAATGGATCGGACGCGCTCGAGTTTGGTATTTCATCGCTCAAGAGGGTCACCTATTTACGCGTCCGCTCTTTGCCGACCGAGGAAAGTAGTGCTTTTGGCGCCTCGGTTGGCGTGCCTTCATTTCTTTGCGCGACGATGCTATCTATGCTCACCATGGCAAATTTGGCATTATATAGCTTCGCATTGTTTATGCGGGCACCATCCAGTATGGCGCCCGTGAAATCTACTCCTTCGAGGTTGCTGTAGTCTAGAACCGCTTCGGACACGAATGCTGACCGCAGCGAAGCATCGGTAAGATTCGCGTAACTCAAATCTACTGCGGGCATTATCGCTGCAGTAAGGTCTATTTCGGGAGCCAAGAGGCGCGTTAGGCGACTTCCATTAAGCCACACACTTTGAAGTGTTGCTCCGCCTAGAGTGGAGTCCGATAGATCGACATGATCGAGTATGGCATTAGTGAATGAAGCGTCGATGGCTATACTCGCTCTCATAGAGCAAAAGCTGAGATCGCTCGCATCGAACTGAGCCCTTGTAAGATCTGCTTGATCTAGCAAAGAATTACGAAAGCTAACCCCTCTGAAATCAAGATCCGAGAGATCCGCGCCTCGCAGATCTAGTCCGCTGAGATCAATATTCACACCCGTTGAGATTATTTGTGCTATATCTCGGCTGCCCAGAATCCTAAGAGCAAGCTGAACATCGGAATCTAGACTGATATTCTCTCGAGTGAGGCGAGGAGTAGCTGGCCGAGCACGAGTCCTAATGAAGCGCGCAAGTGCATCTACTGTAGCGCGTTCACTTTGCTGAGAACCGCGTGCGAGAGCACCCAAAGCATAGACTGCGCCTATTCTGCTGAGTTCATCCTCTGTTGCTAGTTTTGATGTGGCCAATCTAAGTTGTTCGGCATAGCCAAGAACCACTTGCGCGCGGCGCGGGTCCGGAAGGTCTTTTGGTGGGGCCTTACGCCCGAGCCAAAAGGCATAGATCGCCACAAGCCCAGCTGGCGCTACGACGCCAAGAATGGTGGCGGAAGCATACAGCAAGGTATTGACGGACTTGGCATCGAATACATTGACCAGTTTAGCAATAGCAGTGGCTGAGGAGATCATAACCAAAGCTATTGAGAGGCCGACCAGTATCCTTGCTGAAACAAGGAAGCCTTGCTTATGCGAGGATATCCGGCTAGACAAATCTACGGAACGGCCAGAACTCTTACCCACTACGCCACCTGCATCTTCGTTATGCGGTAATGCTGGGGGGAAGAGTGAAGTCGCCATGGCTGCTGACTGGCTCGCTTCCTTTGAAGATTATCTAACTGCTGACTTTCGTGAGGATGTATCGCACTGATGAGACCTAAGATCTTTTTCATCTGCCTGTCTACCTCCTGATAGTGACGCAAGTTCCGCTGTGTGTCCAGGCGATTGCTGATTGCGAGTTGTAGCTGTTCTGTATAGATACACTAACCATCATGAGTGTCTGTTTTTCAAAATTTGCACCTTTTGGGCTGTCTTATACAGATGGTCCGTTTTTGAGATAAGATCGTCCATTACGGCTAAGCCGAAACCTGGTTTCTAGACTTCTGCGCTGGAACCTATGCATCTATCTACACATGGTGGGGCCTTTGGGTAGGCGTGTCTAGATATGAGGCGTTCTATCTGCGGGGAGGTCGACGGTTTCGAATTTTGCAGCTGCGAGAACTCTCGACAGACGTCCACCTGTCCATCCCGTGTGCCGTCGGCCCACCGCGGAGCGGCAGCGGGCCGACGACGGAGGTGCAAGCCCGGCTTCGCGTGTACGTTCGCCCAGACGCCTGCCATGGTCATTGGATACCAAAGGTCACAGCCGGGCTTGCGGTGGAGAAGGGCGGGGCCGCCTGTCCTACCCGTGTGCCGAATACCTGTTCAAAACCGCCACTGCCGGACTCGACCCACACGGCCAGGGCTGGACGCTGCACCAACTCCGACATTCGGCGCTGCAGCATCTCGCACAGGCCGGCCGCACCGCCCCCGAGTTGCAGGCCAAGAGCCGACACCAGCACCTGGCCAGCCTCGGCCGCGACGTACGCCTGGGCGAGCAGACCTCCGCCCGCATCACCGCCGAGCACGACCCTACCGCACGTCGTCGGTGCCCCCGCTGACTTCACCCGTTCCCGAAAGCCTGCCGAGCAGGGCTAATGCAGTCGCATGTACCGGGTGACACCGTCGTTAACGACAGGCCTATTACGGGGGCTTCTACGACGTCGGCCCCGTAGTCCTGGAGGTGACCCGGATCTCGCGACCCTCCTCGTCGAAGACCTTCCGGCGCCCCAAGGGCCGGTCGAGCGCGACGGGCACAGAGACGACCCCGCCGGTACCGATGGAAGCAGGCGGCCACAATTGGTCCCGCCACTTCTCGAGCAGCGTGCGCTCACGTCGCGGGCAGACGTCGCGGAGCACCACCCGGACCCGCACACTTGTCTCGAACTCGGTCGCTTCGGCTTCGTCGGCCTTGAGGCATTCGGTTGAGTTCATGTCACTGATGGCACGCAGGATGAGGACCCGTCCTTCCACCTCAACCAGGTCGATCCACCCGTTGAAGGGTGGTTCAACAGGCCGAGGCTCCCGGATGGAGACCGCCATGGGAATCGCGACGGCCAGCACCAGGAGGCAGCACATGCGCCACAGGAAGGACGGGCTCAGCGGGTTCATTTCTTGTAGATGTCCTTGCCGACGGTCTTCATCACGTCATGGATGTCGGTGGAGTAAGTCACGCAGGTGGACCGGACAGGCGCGTCATCGCCGACTCCGCCGCTGAAGATGCCCTTGGCCACCACGTATCCATCGCTCTGGTGGAAACTGTAGACCGGCGCGCCTGAATCACCGCCGACCGGGCACTTGCCGGGTTTCTTACCGACCTGTACCCACCGCACCGTGCCGATGTATTCCCGGGTTTTCGGGTCTACGTACTCGACCTTCCAGCCGATGTCGGTGACCTTGAAGCGGCAGATCTGGCCGTTGGATTCGGGATTCGTGCTGGCGCCGCCGATGCAGTACCGCTCTGGAAGAATACAAGAAGGCCGCCTCTGAGCTCTTCCGATGCGGAAGAGCTGCATGCTGGACCTACATGTAAGATACGATACCGTCCTCAATTGATAGCCGAGCGAGAAGAGATAAAAGGATGAGGGTTGCGCGGAGACGAAAGTTGACTGCAATTGCTCTTGCGATCTCTCTTCTTGCTGGAGGATGTGCGCAGCAGCCCGAAGAGGTCGACCCCGGCGTACTGGAAGAAGTTAATAAGATTGGCACAGTTATCTGGAAAGAACGCCAAGAAGTCTCAACGGGATCAGAAATCCTAGTAACCCATGCTTTCTTGGTCGATGTCGGTGGCGATACTGAGGAGGAATCACTCGGGAAGGCGGTGGTCTATCTCCACAGCCGAAACTGGACCACCAAATTGGACAGTCGGCCGCAAAATGTGTGGCTGAAATCATCCCGGTGGAAAGGTGCCACCATTGCTGCTTATGCGTGGAGTGTCTCTGAGGAGCACGATCAACCCGAAGCGATGAAGGCCATCGAAAGTCAGGGCATCAAGCCCACGGCGCTCGTGAGCGTTTACGCGTACGTAGGTTGGTGAGGGTGTCTGAACGCCGACAGTGCGCCTGCCAAAAATTCCATCCATGCAGGTCAAGCAGCATGTGAGTACTCGTGGAGGACGCCGCCAAGCCGGTCTCGTCGGCGTATGCTCGCGTCGGTGATCCGTCCAAGGTCTGTGATCGGGGCCGGGACAGGACGCAGCGGGGCGGCTTGATTAAGGGCTTGGTGGGCTCGGCGCTGGTTGTAGAAGCGTTCGCACTCAGTTGCGTTCACGGGAGTGCTGTATGGGTTAGAGCACGTGCCGAGCACTGCGAGCGACCTCTACGGGCGGTGCCTGCATGACTGGAACGCGAAATCCACTTCCGCGGAGCTAGGATGCAACCGCCGAACAGGGCGGCGGCCGTGCTCGGTGCGTGCTCGTACGCCCCGACATGCGCCGTCAGGACGCGGCACTGCCTGGCACGCAAAATGTGGGGAGGCGGCACGAACCACCACCAGGCGGCACCGCGCGGCACTAAAGGATCTTGCTTCTAATCCGATGGTCGCAGTGCTCGCAACTCCGATGTCTGCGCTTTCGAGACGAGTCGAGACGAAGCTTGATCTGGTCTTTACGTTCGATCGCGTTGACGGCCAATACTTGATTTATCGAAAGCAGTGCGTTGACAATGATTTGCTGAACATGTACAGAATGCCCTATCTCAAACTTCGGTAGGGCTCGCGCACGAATTCTGGGGACTTCGACTGCCTAATCCGACGGTCGCAGGTTGGAATCCTGCAGGGCGCGCTTTGATCATGGTCTGACCTGCGGCTATACGGGATCGGATGCGTTTAGAATTTTTGTCTAGCGCTTGCGTGCTCCGTGCGTGCTCGCGCGCACCAACCCCGCACACGCATGATCGACATCGGCCTTCTGGGGTGTACCGCTCGAATATTGAGTTACGTGGGCTGAGCTGCGGTTAAGCGGCGTGGCGGTATTCGCTGATCATGCTGGCAACTACCGGTTTTCGGCGGATGGATCGCAGGTCGTTGAGGTCGGTCACGTCGTGAGAGGGTTGCGTTGCGATGTCCGGAGGCCGTTGGCGCCGGGACTGGTGCGGCCGGTGCCCGTTGTAGCTGCGCCATGAGGCGCCTTTTTGTATCCCCAACTCAGTTGGGAGGGACTCGGAGGGAGGTTCCTGGGCCTGATGGCTGACCCGGATCCGAAAGGTGATCGGGGACCACAGCATGCCAGAAAATCGGCGGTCGCGTTCAAGTGCCAGAAGCGATGCGTCGAGGGGCCCGCGTGACACGGCGAAAGCTGGATTGCCTGAACCCTAATCTCCAGATGACGAAAGGGCACGTCCGCCGGAAATGGCATTTGCAACCGGCGCCAGACCCTGCATCGGCATCACTACAAGGTCGATGCATCCTCCGGGGTGTGGAGCGATTCCCAATGAGGGAATTCAAGGAGATGAATGGGGCGCCTAAATCACGCTCGATACGTACAACAAGGATGAACATGGGATCACCTAAAATCACTGGAGAGCCCGTTGCTCGGAAACGGGCACGGCGGGTTCGGGAGGGGGCCGTCGGGAAAAGGACCAGCACGCTGGCACCTCGCCTGACGGCCTACCTCGCTGGATCAGATACTCCTGGAGCACAAGGGCCAGGTGACGTTCGTTGAGGATGAGGATGCGGTCCAGGAGTTCGCGGCGCACGGTGCCGATGACGCGCTCGCAGATGGCGTTCATTCTCGGTGTCCGCGGCATGGTGGTGATGTCCCGCAACCCTTCGGCTGTGAAGACTTCCCTGAAGGCGGAGTTGAAGAGCGGATCGCGATCGTGGATCACGAACCGCAGCCCGGCGATGCGATCACCCAGGTCCATCACGAGGTTGCGGGCCTGCTGCACTGTCCATGCCCCGGTGGGGTGCGCGGTCACACCGGCCAGGTGCAGTCTCCGGGTGCCGTGCTCGATGAAGACCAGCACATACAGCCGTTTGAGCATTATCGTCTCGACCACGAGGAAGTCACACGCGATGATCGCGTGGGCCTGGGCGGCCAGGAACCGCCGCCAGCTCGGCCCCGCCCGGCGAGGTGCCGGATCGATACCCGCCGCGTGCAGGATCTCCCACACCGTGGAGGCCGCGATCGGATAACCCAGGCGGGCCAACTCGCCTTGAATTCTCCTGTGCCCCCAGGTCGGGTTCTCCCGCGCCATCCGAATAATCAGTGCCTTGACTGGTCGGCGGGTGCATGGCCGTCCCGGGCGCCGTCTATCCGTGAAGGTCCACTTACGCGCTACCAGGTTGCGATGCCAGCGTAAGATCGTCGCTGGCGTGACCGGGAACACTTCCGCCCACCGGCGGCGGCGAACCAGCCTCGACAACGCCGCAAGCCAGAGCCGGTCGACGTGACGCCACCGCGGCCGGCCACCGAGCTCACGGCGCAGCGCCTGGTTCTCGTGGCGAAGCACCAGCAGCTCAACATCCTTCGACAGATCAGCGCGGACCAGCACCGCCAGCAAGCCGAACAAGCCCCTCACCAATCGGTAGACAAACGCCAACAACACCTCGCGATCGTCGCAGCCGCCGCTCTGATCGCGCAGCAACCCCCGGCTCACAGCATGAAGCCGTGTTTTCGAGCGGGACACCTTGCTGACGTCCTGTTTTCGCATCCACGCAGCCGCATCTACCAGGTAGTGCAGCCCATCGCGCCGGGCCTTGCGCAGCGCCTGGCCGAGCTTGGGTGAACGCGCCGACAGCAGCATCACGGTCTCTTCGACATATCGCCAGGCGGTCGCGGGCGAGACCCCCAATCCGGCTCCGAGTTCGGTGAATGTCTCGCCCTTGCGCGGGTAGACCAGCACCACCAAGGCCTGCTGTCCTGCGTTGAGCAGTCGCCAGGCCGACCTGATCGCCTTGCGGCGCTGGCGGATCACCCCGGCGACGTAGTTCAGCGTTGAACGCGACAAATCGACGGCAGCACGATAAAACAGCATCCGAGGCCCCTGCTTGTGACGGATCTGGTTGTGGTGATCAATGCGTCTACCAGGGGTTTCTTACGTCGTCAGGCAAACGTCAAGCTCGCGATCATGCTGTGACCGGTGCTGGCTGCCCGGGGGACGAAAAGCCTCAGTACAATCCCTGGGGCGTATTGCTTACCAACTCCAGGCGTCATCTGGAATACGGTAGAGCGTTCGAGGGGACATGAGCCAGTCCTGATCGATGAATCTCCCGGTGACGTGTCCTAGTAGGTGTAGGTAGGAATTTAGTTCGCTTTCGTCATCCTGGGCCGCAGTGGCGTCGACATTGTGTCTGTTGAACAGTACTTCAAGTTCCCCCAGCGTGTTTGAATTTCGTCCGTATTGCCCTCGACCCTTCCCGTCACGCCAATAGCTGAGGCCGTGGACGCCACCTTCTCCATCATCGTACTCTAGATAGAAAAGCCGCCGTCCGTCCGCGCTAAGAGGGCCAGGGGCAATCCCGACGCCGCTGAGGCTGATGATGTGCAGCCATTCGGGAGCGTGTACGCCTACCCAAACTATCTCCTCGGACGAGTATGGGTCGTACCACTGCATAGCCGTTTCGAAATCGCAATCAAGTCTGCTGGCCGGGTCAGCACGGAGAATATGGGCGGCCGACTCAGGATCACTGCCTTCCACCCAGGTGCCGGCGAACCGTGCCGAGAATCCGTGCGACGACAGGAATCCCCATTGATCCTCGATTGGGGACGGACTCACGTTATTTGTCATGGAAACCTTCTTGTTATGCGATTCGCCGCCGCCCGGCGGGCGGCGGCGAATCTGGTCCTGTTCAGTCGGCAGTCGGGATCATGACACGATCAGAACCCAGTAGGGGTCGCCCACGTCCACGACTCGGTACTTGCTGTAGAACTTGTTCAAGGCTACACCGTGCAGCCGGTTGTGTTCTCTTCCGATGGCGCGAAGGGAATAGTCGAAGGTGGCGTTCGCGGCGCCCTGCTGGGACGAGGCGAAGGGGTACTCGTCGCACTGCAGCTCATTCCATCGCGGGTCGACTCTGGCGATGTACGCGGGGTCGCCATACAGGTCCTCGTAATAATACCTGCAGTAATTGCTCCGATAGTATTTACCTTCCGCCGTGAAGGAGAAGTTGCGACCGGAGAACACATCGCGGTTCAGCCTTGCGCCGGCGGTCGAATTCCTGGTGAGCGGGCCACCTGGAACAGTACCGGGATCGGCGGCCCAGTTGCCCGGGACTTTCTTGATCTGCTCGGTTCCGTCGAAGGTTCGCAGCGGGGGATCCTGCTTCTCGTTGGGACGCACCGCTGGATGCGTTCTCGGGTTCGTGGCCGTGTTGAGCGCCGTCTCGATGTGGTCGATGACCTGCCGGAAGTTGGCATTCTGGGATTTGGACATGACGAAGACCTTGTGCCCTCGGGTGTTCACACATCCGCCCGTGTGATCGTCCACTTCGTTGGCGGGGTCGTCCTCCCTACCGGATGTCCTCCAGTCGCAGCGTACGTGGGGAGCGTACAGGTTGCCGGTGGCGGCGCCATCTCCCTTGCGGATCACGCCGATGCGCTTCCCCTTCTCGTCGAGATATTCCTGCGACCAGAGCCGGCCTTCCGTGACGGGGTACCCGAACACGTTGCTCCACATAGGTTTGATCGTGCAGACCGAACTCTGGAGCTGCGCATCAGTGTCCGCGTCGATCACGAAGGCGGCGTCACTGTTCGACTGCCAGGTTTCTATCGTCCTGACCTGTTCGCTACCTGACTGGATTCGGCACGGCCTTCCCGCTTGTGACTCGAGTTCGACATTAAACCCGATCTTGGCCTGTTCCAGCTTGTCATCGTAGGCGCTGAGCCGTCGTCCATCCGAATAGAGTCCGAATTCACCCAGACGCGCGAACACCTTGATGCTCTGCGGGGTGACGCCAGTCCCTTCTCCGTTGACCACCCCATTCCCCGAGGCATTGCCTAGATATGTGTGCACGACCCAAGTGACACGCATCTGGAAGATGACGTCAGGAGAGAGCTTCTGCTGCATCTCCTCGAGCGTCATGCCCAAGACGCCGCGGAGCTTCGTAGACCTGTTACCTGCTCTACGCCTTGGTCTGTCCGGGTCGTCGTCATCTCCATCCGACTCGTAGACGGTGTAGGACACATAGGACGACCAGCAGGAGGCGTAGACGCGTTCCTGAATCCGTGCCAGTAACGCTGCGTGCTTCGGTTCGATTGGGGTGTTGTAACAGTCCTCCAGCGTCAAGTGGTCAGGGTTGAAGGAGGAGGCGGCTGTGGCGGAGCTGGCAGCCTTGGGCGCGGACCCCGTTGCCGGCTGAGTGATCAGTGCCCTCACTGACGCTCCGTTGACGACGGCAGTGAGTTCTTCGGAGGACAGGGGCCTCTGGTAAAGCTGGACGTCGTCAAGATCACCTAGCGTCTTGGTGCCCAGGGTCATGGCGGTGTCCGCATTCCATGCCGTGAAGCTCACTGGCGAGGTCTTGACCAGGTTGCCGTTGAGGTACAGCGAGGCGGTCTTGGCCATGGCGTCGTACACGCCGGCCAGGTGGAACCACTCGCCGACCGGTGGTTCGACGTCGGACAGCGCGCCCTCGACCGTCGCGTCGGCGGTGTCGGCGCTGGTGAAGGTGAACACCAGTCCGTGGTCCGGGGTGTTGCCGAGCCGGAAGGGTGCCTGGTGGGTGCCCTTCTGCTCGAGGACGGTGTAGTCGCCGTCCTTGTCGCTCCATCGCAGCCAGGCGGCTGCGGTGAAGTTTTGGTCGGTGCGGATCACCGGTCCGGCGGTCTGGGCCAGGGGTTCCTCGCCGGGCTGGGTGACGTCGATGGTGACCTGTTGCCAGTCCGACCAGGCTGAGGGGGCCTGCTCGGTGACGGCACGCAGGCGCCAGCGCACCTTCCATCCGTCTGTCAGCTTGCCCGTCGGGACGGTGATGTTCGCCGGGGTGCCGGAGGCGACATTGTCTATGGCGCCGGTCCAGATCTGGCCGGTGCCCTGATCGGTCGCGGCTGGGTCGTGCTCGATCTCGGCCTCGGCCCGCAGGGCCTGGCCCGTCGGGTGGGTGAGGGTGGCCTGCAGGGTGGGGGTGAGCGTGGCGGTCACCGTCACGCCGTCGACCACCTTCGACGGGGTGATGGTCAGGCCGGTGGCGGTGGGCTTGGGCAGGCTGATGGTGAAGGACTGCCAGTCCGACCAGGCTGAGGCGGCGGTGGGTGAGACCGCGCGGGCCCGCCAGCGCACCTTCCATCCGTCGGACAGCGTGTCCGCCGGGACGGTGACGTTCGCCTGCGTGCCGGCCGGGACGTTGTCGGCGCTTCCGGTCCAGATCTGGCCGGTGCCCTGACCGGTTGCGGCCGGGTCGTGCTCGATCTCGGCCTCGGCCCGCAGCGGTTTCCCGGCGGGGTCGCTCACCTGGACCAGCAGGACCGGGGTGCGCGTGGGGGTGACGGTGGTGCCGTCCACTTGCTCGGACGGGCTGACCTGCAGCGCGCCGACGGCGGGTTCGGAGACCGGGTCCGGCACGTCGATGGTCAGGGTCTGCCAGTCCGACCAGGGTGAGCCGACCGTGGTGGAGGTGTTGATCGCCCGGACCCGCCAGCGCACCTTCCACCCGTCGGTTAGCTTCCCGGCGGGCACGGTCGCGGACGCCTGGGTGCCGGAGGCGACGTTATCGACGGTGCCGGTCCAGATCTGGCCGGTGCCCTGCCCGGTTGCGGTCGGCTCGTGCTCGAGTTCGAACTCGGCCCGTACCGGCTGTGCGGCTGGGTCGGTGACCGTGGCGCGCAGGGCCGGGGTCAGGCTTGTGGCCACCATGCCACCGTCGACCACCTGGGAGGGTGTGACCTGGAAGGCACTGACGGTCGGGTTCGGTACGTCGACCGTGGCCGTCTGCCAGTTCGACCACGCCGAGGTGGTGGAGGCGGTGGCGTTGGCCGCGCGGGCCCGCCAGCGGATCTTCCATCCGTCGGTCAGCTTGCCTGCGGGGACGCTGACGGTGGCCTGGCCGCCGGAGGTGACCGTCTGCGAGGCGCCGGTCCAGATTTGGCCGGTGCCCTGTCCCGTGGCGGCCGGGTCGTGCTCGACCTCGAACTGGCCGGTGAGGTTGCCGCTCGCGGGGTCGGCGACGGTCGCGGCGAGTTGCGGGGTGAGCGAGGTGGTCACCGTGGTGCCGTTCACCGTCTGCGCCGGGGTGATGGCCGGGGCGGAGACGGCCGGTTGCGATGCCGGGCCGCTGGTGGTGACGGTCAGCGTGGGCGGCTGGTTGAAGTCGGTGTCTTCGGAGGAGGTGAACACCCGGTAGTTGTCGATGTTCGCCTCGCCGGGCGACTTGAGCACCAGGCCGTGGTTGGCGGCGCCGGCAGCCCAGTCCTGGGCGATGCCGGTGACGTTCCACTCCATGCTGTCCGGGTAGGTGGCGCAGTCGGAGTTGACGCCCTTGAAGTTGGTGGAGGCGTCCTCGGTGGTGAGGGTGGGCTTGGTGGCCCAATACATGCCGGTCGGGTCCCACGCGCTGGTCAGCCGGGCGACCTGGATGCCGTTGGCGAGCGCGGGGCCACAACTGTGGCTGTCGACGGTGTTCATCGACAGCTTGGCGTCGCTCACCGTGCTGCCCTGCAGGCCCGTGGTGTCGAACTTCAGATGCACCCGCATCTTCATCCCGCCGGTCATGGTGCCGGCCATGAGGTTCGGGCCGCTCGGGTAGGAGGGGGCGTCCACGTCGAGCGTGCTGACATCCACGTCGGCGCCGACGGGCAGCGTGACCGCCGCGGCCACCCGCACCGGGTAGGTGGTGTCGGCGTCGGCCAGGAACGCCTGGTCGGGCTTGACCACCAGGTCCGTGCGGCCGTCCTTGGTGACCACGTTCGTGCCGGCCTCGGCGCGCTTGGCCAGTGGGCCCTTGGCGCTGCCGTCCGACACGATCGGCCGTGTTCCTGCGGCGAGGAGCTTCTTGTCCTTGCCCTTCAGCAGCAGTCGGCCGCCCTTGCCCTCGGTCAGGGTCAGGCCCTCGTCATCTACGCCGATCCGCAGTTCCAGCGGCTTGGCGGGCCGCTGGCGCAGCACCACCTCATACCGGAACCCGGTCGACAATGCCGTCACCACCAGGTCGGCGCCCACGCCGGCGGCGTCGGTGTAGGTGGCCACGCTGCCCTTGACCGTCGGCTTGGGCAGCGGCGTCGGCCAGCGCAGCGCGTACGACTTGCCATCGGCGGACATCTTCACGAACGGATCCGTGCCGCCCGCGGAGATCTCCACGACCGCGCCCTCGGCGAGGGCCTTCGGCCGCAGCTTGCCGCCTTGCTCGGCCAGGGTGGCGTCGATCGGCACCCATCCGGCGCCCTGCCTTGTCCGCACCGGACCGGCGGTGACCTCCGTCTTGAACGTCTTCCCGTCCGGCTGGGCGTAGGTGATGCTGGTCGCGGTCGTCTGGTCGGCGACCTCGACGGGCTTGCCCTGCTTGGCCGCCGCCTGGGAAGCGGCGACCTGCGCCTGCGACGGCATGTTGGAGATCGCGTTGCTGTTCTTTCCGGCGATCCACGACGCCGTGTTGTTCAAAGTCGCATCGTGATCATTGCCCGACGAGTCGGCGGCCGTACGACCCTCTCCCTCGTCGAAATCCCAATGGCCTGCCGCCTGACGGATGGTGCTGAACGACCATGAGAAAGGCTGCATGGTGTTTTCCCACGCGTCAATCGCCCCGGAAATCGTGGCTGTGTAAGTGACGCCTGGATCCAAGGGGGCGGCGGGAGTGAAAATCAGCACCTGCTCATCGGTCAGGGCCGAGGATCCCGCGATCTCAGCCCCGCCTGCCGACTTGAGAACGACCTTGGCATCTGCGACCTTCTCCGAGAATGTCGCCCTGACTGTGGTAACAAGCGGCACATCCACGGTGCCGTGGCCGGGCTCGACAGTGATCACGGACGGTGCTGTTACGTCCTCCTCACCGCTCCCATCTCCACCGTCGTCCAGGTCAAGCTTCCCCGTGTCTACCAGGTAACCGTCTCCATCACGCTGGGTGCCGATGGCTTGAGCCAGCGCGTCGGTGATTTGCACTGATTCGGGTTGCGTCGGTTGGTAGATCGACTGGGCGACCGCGTTTTCGTAAAGCTCAGGAGCGCCTGTCAAAGGTGTAGGGGAGAGCATAAGGATCTCCTCCTGCACAGCAGGGGGCGCTGGTATGTATTCGACGATGAGGGTGGGCGGGTGCCGGTACCCGGGGTAGGGGTCGCCGCTATATTCGCTGGAGTAGTACTGGCGCCAGTTGATTGATGCGTTCTCGGGGAGGGCCCGCAGCACTAGACCGTAGTTGGGTTTGTCCTGTTCGATCCAGGCGCGGGTCATGGCGTTGACCTGGTGGAGCAGCGTCGCTTCCTTGGCGCACCAGCTGGCAGGGTCGGCTTCGTAGTTGTAGCCGGCCTTGTTTCCTCCTTCTAGGGTGCCTAAGGTCAAGGGCTGGTTGGACCAGCTCAGGCTGCTGGTACTCCATGAAGAGGTGACGCGTTCGGCCGCGATGCCGTTTCCGAGGTTCTCGCCGCACAGTTGGCCGTTGGGGCCGCCGGATTTGTAATTCCACATCCACAGGTCCGCGTCGAGGACGGTGGCGCCCTCGAGCTCCGGGGCATCGGTGTTGAATTTGAGGTATACGCGGGCGATGTCGGCGCTGGTGGAGGTGGTGCCGGCGCGCAGCCATCCGGCTGCGGCGTTGTTGGTGCTGGGGTTGTTCTTATTGACCCAGGCGTCGGTGGGTACGCCGCCGCCGAACCATTCGGAGGCGGCGGCGATGGTCACCGGATAGGTGACCGCCGGGTCGGCCAGGAACTTGTCGTCCGGGGTGAACACCAGTTCTGGCGTTGTGCCGGAGGTTTCCACGCGCGCGGTGACCGGGGAGCTCTTGCCCTCGTCGGGGGAGGCTTCCACCTTGGCGTCCATCGCGGTCAGCACGATCGGCGCCGCCGCTGCCTTGCCCTTGTCGTTCTTGAGCTGGGGCAGCCCTTCGGACGTCTTACCGAATTTGGTGCCTTCGGGCAGGGTGATGGGCAGTCTCACCGTCACTGGACCGGTCGGTCGCTGCCGGAAGACCACCTGGGAGATGAACCCGTCGGCTTGGGCCTGCACCAGCAGGTCCACTCCCGGTGCGATGGCGTCCGGGTAGGTGACCGAGCTGCCGCCGATCTTCGGCTCCGGCAGCGCCCGAGTCACGCCCAGGCCGCTGATTCCCTGCTTCCCGGTCGCTGCAACCAGTTGCTTGGTCCCCCGTCCGCCGAAGATCAGCGGGCTCTTGACCCGCGTGGCCTGGAGCTTGCCGTCGCGGGTGATGATTCGGGTGTCAATGGGTTCCCATGCGCCGCTGGTCGGATTCTTCAGTTGGACAGGCCGGGTGTACAGCTCGGCTCGCATGTTCTTGCCGTCCGGGTTCGCCCAGACCTTCATGGTCTCGGTGAACTTTGAGGGCACCTCGACAGGTTGGCCGGACTCGGTGGCCTTATCCCAGGCGGTCTTGAGAGCGGGATCCGCTGGGACGCTTGACGGAGCCGCCGAGGTGGAGCTCGGGGATGGGGATGGCGTGGGACCCTGGGCGGTCGCGGGCGCGCTCATCAGCGAGAACGGCAGGGCCAGCGCCGCCACCAGGGCAGCACGGTGGCGCATCCGGATGGGTAAGCCGGATGATGATCGGCGTGTGTTCACTCACTACCTTTCGAACGAATATGGGAAAACGGGGTGATCATCACATAAGGCGCAACTAAAAGTAAAGATCGTTTCCTGTGATAGGAAAGGTATGATCCGTGACGAAGAGGGCGACGGTGAACCTCCAGGTTGCAGCAGTCGTCGCCGTGTGCCCTGTCCGTACGTTCATCCGCCTTGAGGTGCGATGGACCACGCCGAAGAAGCGACGGCGCAGCAGTCGGGGTGGCTACGGTTCCGGCAGTTTCACCGATGATGGTGGCCACGCCGAGCACTCCGCAGCCCGGGATGGCTAGCAGCTGCGAAGCCAGGACGCCCACGAGCTGACGCAACTGGCTTTCCACCTGGTTGATGCGCGCCGTCAGCTGGCAGCAGCGTTCCAGCAGCTCACGAGCGATTTGGGCGACGACTCCTGGCATGTCCGCCAAGCGCTGGGCGAGCTGGTCTTGCAAGCACTGACGGCGCAGGCCGCGAAAGAGGATGCCCAGCTCGGGATCGAGTTCGTGCAGGTGCCAGCGTAGTTGACTGCAGACCCGGATCCGCTGGACGACCAGGTCATCCCGGTAGTCCGCTAGCAATTTCACCTCACGCGAGGGGCCGTCCAGATGCGCGATGGGCAGGTCCAGCTCGCGCAGCGCGACCCGGGCGACCGCCAGCGCATCGATCGGATCGGACTTGCCGCGTTCCCGTCCGCCGCGGCGCTGGCTGGCCCACCGGCTGCGTCGTCACGCGCACGACACGGTAGCCGGCCGGCAACAGGTCGGCCTCCAGGTGCCGGGTCACATGGAGGCAGTTCTCAATGGCGAATACAACCTCAGGCCATTGACCTCGCCAGGCCGCAGCCTCGACGAGGTGCAGATCCACCAGCGGCCCATGAGCGCCGATGACGTCGCCGGTGTGTTCACAGTGGACACAAGCCCCGCACCCGCGGCTGCGTCCCCGACGCAGGCGAGAACGGGCGCAACCGCAGCCGCGGTTCAAAGCGGAGCTTTCGATTACAGCGCGTCAACCTGTAGACGCGCCAGGTCAGCCCGGGCGAGACCGACTATGCGGAGTACGACGCACGTATCCGCGAGTTGCCCTACAACCCGTGCTGGTCCGCTACCTTCAGATAAAGGATTACAAGGAGGATGATTCGATCGGGAGAAAGAAGAAATCCACCGGTAAGTGGGCGTTTTGTCCTGTCTGGTTCCGGGTTCAGGTGCCGCGCCATGTGGAGGTGTTTTCGCCGGTGAGGCGGTGGGTCATGAGGTCGATCATGGCGATGTGGATCACGGCTTTGGAGTGGTCGGGGCGTGCTTCGTAACCGCGGGCGTGGCGGCGGTGGAGCATCGGCCAACCGAACGTTCGCTCAGCCTGTGGGTGCCGAATATCGTGTCGCCTCATGCGGCCTGCGAGTATTCGTGAATGCTTTTCATCCTCACGTTGCCTGAGCAAACTTGGTGATTCTGAAGGACGGCGATGGCCTTGCAGAGATGGCCGGCCTTGCTGGGGCTACAGCGGAGCTTGCGGAGGATGCGCCAGCTCTTGAGCTGGGCGTTCGCGCGTTCGCCAGGTCCGCGAAGGCGGGCGTGTGAGCGATTGGCCTGTCCGGTGCCAAAACGCGCTCATAGCGCTGACCTGCGGTTTCGCACGTCGTCAAATGGCTCTGCGATACTCACAGATCAGACCGCAGACGACGCTTCGTCGCTGTATTCGAGCCGTGAGATCGACCACCTCGGCCGGATCGTGAAGGGGTTGGCGTAGTGATAGCGCCTGATGCGGACGGTGCTGGTTGTAGTGGCGCTTGTACTCGGCCAAAGTCTGTCGAAGGTGCCGCTCACCAAGGATCAGAAGGTGATCGAGGCATTCGCGCCGGAGCGTGCCGACGAACCGCTCGGCGAACGCGTTCGCCCGTGGCGAGCGCGGCGGAATCTTCAGGACGCGCATGTACGCGCTGGCGAGCACCTCGTCAAATCCTCCGCCGAACTTGCCATCCCTATCCCGGATCAGGAACCGGAACCTGCCGACTCGCTCACCCAGTTCCATCAGCAGATTGCGCGCCTGCTGCGCCGTCCAGGCACCGGTCGGATGAGCGGTGACACCGAGGATGTGCACGCGGCGCGTTTCGATCTCCATGACGAACAACACGTACAGGCGCTTGAGGAACACCGTATCGACGTGGAGAAAGTCGCACGCCAGGATGCCGGAGGCTTGAGCGATGAGGAACTGGCGCCAGCTTGGTGAAGCCCGGCGCGGCGCGGGTCCAAATCCCGCCGCCGACAGGACCCGGCGGACCGTCCCCTCTCCCACCTTGTATCCAAGACCGAGGAGTTCGCCCTGGATGCGTCGATGTCCCCATCGTGGATTCTCCCGAGCCAGCCGGATGATCAGGTCGCGAATCTCTTCGGAGATTGGAGGTCGGCCCTGCTTGGCGGGGTAGGTCCACTTCTTCTTGACCAGCCTGCGGTGCCAGGCCAGCAGCGTGCCGGGCGTCACGATGCGATGAAATCGAAGGCGAGCGGGTAACAGCCTGGCCAATCCGGCCAGCAGCGCCCGATCGGCCCAGTCCAGCCTGGGCTGGGCGACCTGGCGACGCAGCACCGCGACCTCATGACGCAACACCAAGATCTCTACCTCTTTGGAGGCACTGCTCCGCGTGAGCAGCACCAGCCAGCCGAACACCCTGACCACCAGCACATACACAAGTCGAAACAGCACGAGAGTCAAGCCTAGAAGACCAAGTCAGACCCTCTGCATCAGTTCTGGCACCGGACAGGTGAGCGCGGCGAGGTAGGCGCAGGTCACGGCGTCGAAGGCATCACCGTCCAGGCGGGCGAGCAGCCGTCCAAGGGTGCTGGCGGCCAGCTGGACGGTGGCTGGGAGCCCGAGGTCGGGTGCGCAGGCCGGGGGTTGTATCCGGCGATAAACCGGGTGATCTTCGCCAGGGATGTCGCTCCGCTGAGGACGGCGAGCAGGGATAACGCGAGCAGCGGGCCGAGTCGGTAGCGACGTCCTCGGCGGTGCCGAGGGTCGGGTACGGCATCCAGCACCTGGGCCAGGGTGGGCAGGTCGGAGGCGGGGTCGGTGAGGGCGACGTGCTCCAGGTGGCGGGAGAGCACGTCGATCGTGGATGATGGCACGCGAACGCGGCCCCTGTTCTTGATCGACTGGCTAGACACCGACGATCATGAGGGGTCGCGTTTGCCATATGCGCACCGAGGCGCCCTACTCGCCCACCCGGCTCAGGGGTACAGCAGTCTCACCAGTCGAGAACGCAACGGCCCTGTCGTGACAGGCGTGATCGAAGGCGCCTGCCGCCATCTGATCGCCGACAGATTCGATCTCGCCGGGGCACGCTGGGGCCTGGCCGGAGCCGAAGCCGTCCTGAAACTCCGCGCCCTGATCGCCAACGGTCACCTCGACGAATACTGGCGTTTCCACCTCGCCCGGCAACACGAACGGGTCCACCAGAGCGACTACCAGGACGGATACTCCCTCACGGCTTGATCGCTCCAAGTCGTTGAGGAAGAGCCACACCCTTTGTCGCTCTACGTCCACGTCCTGACACAGATAACGATCTTTACTTTTAGTTCCGCTTTATGTGATGATCATTCCGTTTTGTCCGGTTATTGAAGGGTTGTGAGTGAAGAAACACCGCAATGCATCAGGTTTATCCATCCGGACGCGCCACCGAGCCGCTCTGATCGCCGCCTTTTCGCTGCCCCTCTCGTTGATGACGGCACCGGCGATCGCTCAGGACCTCACGCCACCCCCAACGCCGTCTGCCCCCTACAAGGTCACGGAAGCTGCCCCCAGCACGCCGGCTGCCGCAGCAATGGCTCAGGCCAAGGAGGGCAATAAGCGCGTCGAGATCGAGACGCTGCGCTCGGAGACCGGCACCTACTACGCCAACCCCGACGGTAAGACTCTCACTGCCGAGGTGGCCAGCGCCCCAGTCCGGGTGAAGAGGAACGGCGACTGGCAGTCGATCGATCCGACCTTGATCGAAGAGAACGGCGTTCTGCGGCCCAGAGCCACCAAGGGTGACATCACTTTGTCCCTCGGGGGCGACACGACCGCCGTGGCCTACAGCGGCGAGAAGGGCAAGGGGAGCGTCTCCGTCCCGGACGTGCTGCCGAAGCCGGTGGTTAAGGGCAACACCGCAACCTACCCCGACGTCTACGGCACCGGCGCCGACCTCGTCATCAGCGCCCACCCGGAAGGCTTCCGGCACGAAATCGTGCTGCGGCAACGCCCCACCAAGGAGCTCAAACTTCGCATCCCGCTCGGCCTACCCAAGGGGCTCAAGCTGGGCAAGGGCAGCGACAAAACGCCAAGGGTGCTGGACAGCAAGGGCAAGGAGATCGCCGACCTGTCCTCCACACTCGTACTGGACGCCACCGAGATGCGCGAACCCGCCACCGGGCGCATGAGCCAGGCCAAGACCAGCCTGGACGGCGACGGCGCTCTGGTACTCAAGCCCGACGCGGACTTCCTGGCCGACCCGGCCGTCACCTACCCGGTCACGCTGGCCGCGCCGCTGGAGGACTGGGTCGGAACGGGAATCGCCGGCGACACCTTCGTCAGCCACAGCTACCCCAGCAGCGCCAGCAACAAGGGCCTCAACCGAATCATCGTCGGCCGCTCCAACAGCGGCACGGTCACCTGGCGCGGCTACATCCGCTTCAACATCAAGGGCACGCCGCTGGAAGGCGGCACCGTCGACAACGCCGACCTGCGGCTGTGGAACTACGACACAAACGACTGCAGCGACACCGCCACCGCCGGCATCGTCGTCCGCCGCATCACCAAACCCTGGGACATCAACACGATGACCTACGGTAGCGGACAACCCGACGTCACGCCCAACGGCCAGAGCGGCGAGAAGGGCGCCTACGGGGTGGACTGCCCCGAAGGCGAAGGCGAGATATGGCACACCATAGAGAGCATCACACAGGAATGGATGAACGGCGCCGACGACTACGGCGTCCAACTGTCCTCCGCCAGCGAAAGTGTGCCCACCAACTGGCGCTGG
Organism: Nonomuraea sp. NPDC003709; assembly: GCF_040610775.1. Lineage (NCBI taxonomy): Bacteria > Bacillati > Actinomycetota > Actinomycetes > Streptosporangiales > Streptosporangiaceae > Nonomuraea > Nonomuraea sp. NPDC003709. The sequence goes on from NZ_JBEXMW010000032.1 coordinate 59,943, forward strand.
TACCGCTCCGACGAATACGGCGGCTACGACACCTACCCCTTTACTCCCCGCGGCCCCGTCCTCATCATCAAGTACACGCCCAAACCGGTAGAGCCTCTAGGCGCCGTGGCCTGGACCGATCCTGACGAGCCAGGCATAGAAACGCGGGAAGACATCGAGCGGATCAACGCTGACCCGGACAGCGTCGGTGCCACGGATACTGAGCCTGCGGTGCCGTCGATCACGGACAGAGAGGCGATCGAGGCAAGAGAGGAATCGCCTCAGGACACCATCGACGTATCGGTCGAAGACGCTGCTCAGGACGACCCCGAAGCAGACGAGCCAGGACCTGCCCCCAACCCGGACAGCACGGCTCCGATGGTCCTCTATACCGATCCGCGCACGGGCGCTGAAGGCATCTACACCGATTCCGCGGTTCAGGTGACTTTCAGCGAGGGGGTGACTGGTGCGGCGGTGACGTTGACGAGTCCTTCGGGGGAGGTCGTCGCCGGCACCACCACGATGGGAGAGGCCGACAGCCTTCTCGTCTTCAAGCCTACTCAGAACTTGAGCGAGAACACGGTCTATTCGGCCACCGTGAAGGATGCCGCAGACACTTCCGGCAACACGATGACGACCCCTTACACATGGTCGTTCACCACAGGCGGTGCGGCACCGGCGGAGACCACGGTCACCCTGCCCCTGCAGACTGACCTGTTCATCAACGATGATCTGTACGGCGATGATCAGGGAGACTCGCTGTGGGTGGGCCGGTACGACGACGGTGACGATACGTCCTGGCACGAAGAAGCATATCTGAAATTCGATGCCGGCCAGCTCGCAGGGAAGACTGTCACCGAGGCCAAACTCCAACTCTGGAACAGCGGAACGTACGGATGCGGTGATGAGGCGTCAGCGATCGCCGTGCGCCGTGTCACCGGAAACTGGAGCGCCACCACTATAGATTGGAATACCCGTCCTTCCTCGACCGATGAAGGGCAGGCCTTGGCCGATGATGGCGAGGAATGCGAGAAGTACGATTCTCAGTGGGAGTGGCCGGCAACGGACATAGTCCGGGCGTGGGCCTCCGGCCAGCCCAACCACGGCCTCGTGCTACGCGGGACGGATCAGTCGGCCGATGCTCCCTTGTACGATCGTGGGTTCCACTCGTCGGAGTCGTCGGTAGACGCTTCCCGACGCCCCACTCTGGTCGTGACCTACACGGGCCAGGGCAGCCCTCCCCCAGGGGACGACACGCTGCCGCCATCAGTCGTTGAGGTGACGCCGGAGGACGGCGCCGAGGGCGTGCCGTTCGACACAGCGATATCCGTACGGTTCAGTGAACCGGTATCGCACGCGTCGCTGCTGTTGCGCGAGGTCATCTTCGAGGAGGATGTGCCAGGCACCGCCACCCTCAGCGATGACAGAACGGTGCTCACGTTCGAGCTCTCCCAACCCTTGGACGGGTTCTACTACGAGGCCACCGTCTCCGGAGTCGAGGACGACGCCGGAAACTCGATGCCCGACTACATGTGGTCGTGGTACACACAGGACTGGACCAGCGCCGCCGGCAAGGCGAAGTCAGCGAGCGCGGCACCGGTAGTGAAGCAGCCTCGCGTTCGTGCGGCCGTCACCTCAGAGGCTACGACTCCCTCTTTGCTGGTGAACGTAGACGGCCCGCAGCGCCTCGCATCGTCGGTGACCTTCGAGGTTGCTCAACCACCTGCTGGTTCGTTCGGCGCTCGCAACACCATCTGGTCCACGACCGTTGACCGAGTGGCCGCGGGGCAGATCGCAAGCGTGCGAGTGCCCGCTGACAAGCTCATGCCGAATCGCGTCGTGCACTGGCGCGCCCGCGCCGAGACGGCAGGAGCGGAAGGATTCTGGTCGGACTGGCAGACGTTGACCACCCCGGCAGCTCTGCGCGCGCGGGAATCGGCGTCGGGAACCAGCGCCGCGGCGTTGTGGCCGCCCGCGGAAAATGTGCCGAAGAAGGCATCTCAAATCTTCGAACGGCTCACACCTGCGAAGTGCGCCGAGCGTAAAGCGCTCTCCGGCCGGGGAATCGGGTGGATCTCGAACCACTTCTCCTGGTGTCAGATGGGAGTCATCACAGCTACCTACGACTACGGTATGCAGTTCGAAAGATACAAGGCCGATGTGATACTGATTGGGTACACGTTCAACGGTAAGGGGGACCGCAAGAAGCAAGGTGAGACGTCACGCGATCTGGTGGTGGAGGCTTATCTCTATAACCAGGAGGTGCGCGGCACCCCGGTCGGTGCGAGGACCATGGTCCTCAACATGGACATCGGGAACCGCCCGTACTGCGAGAACGTCACATCCTGGAACGGCAATACCGTCTCGAATCGCCAGTCGCGTCTGATCAGCTCATGGGCGGTAAACGGGCGAGCGACGTTCCGCTTCAAATGCGATCCGCTCAAGGCGGCAAGCAAGCGCGAGATCAAGTGGAACGAGGCGAACAGCCAGGGAAACACTTACGAGCAGATCGACAACGATGATCGTGTCTCCTACGGCACCTTCCGGGCGTGGGCTGAATTCCCCAACTGGCCTGGCACCACGTACAGATACGTGATGGCCAACAAGGACGTGCAGGGATTCAAGGGAAATACCATCCGCTGCGACAACGCGTCGGGCACCAGATACTCGACCGGCGGATGTATCTTCTATCTCACGCGGGCAGCGGTGCAGTGGAAGTTCACGGCGCAGGCCAAGGACCGGGTCCTGTACATGAAGCAGGCATACTTGCATTACTGGAATGCCTGCTCGGACGCGGACGGTGAAACGTATCCGGATAATCCCGACAAGATAATCAGCGGTTGCGACGTCCCGGGATCGGGGCGACCCCTTGACAAACAATACATACAGCGAGTATCCGCAACGGAGACGGAGAGCAATCACAACAAGACGACCCCTATATGCAAATCTATATTCGGCACGGCATATCCGGGCCAGGGGAAGGAGTGTGATGAGTTCCCCTTCGCCTCGACCCGTGAGCGCACCAACGGCCCCAACACCGGCAATTGGTCGTTCTGCCCCATCGCGGCCCAGCAGAACGGCGATGCCGGTACCGCCCTTCAGGAGTTCTATCAGAAGGATCGCGTCATCCTCGGAGACGAGTTCACCAACAGATTCGCCGAGACCGATATAGAGGCCCTCTCGAGGGAGAACCTGTGTGGCGGCCCCTAGACCGTCGCATATAGGTGATGATAGGGTGCGGAATGCCGCATTCCGCACCCTATTCGTGTGAGATCACCCTTGAATGTTCGTGAAGTTATTGAGCATTACGACTCTGTTCTGACAGTGGATGAGTGGATTCTCTGGAACCCTGTGACCTGGATGGTGGCCGAGCCGTTCGGCGGCCCATGGTCGCTTCAGGAGATCGGAAACAAGGTGTCGGGCGAGCACGACTTCCACGTGGAAGGCATACATGTCAAGGAGGGAATGGAAGACGAGGACAATCCTCATCTGTTCATCGACTTCCAGGGGGATGCCTTCTTCCTGTTCGACACCTACGACATCACCGATCGGCATGGACGACTGCAACGCCTTCTGGGGGACGACTCGCTCGTCTGGAGCGTGCATTTTGCGGGGCCGGCGCGGTACACGTTCAATTATCTGGTCAACGGGCAAACCCAGATGAGCACAAACGACATTCTTCGTGAAGATACACTTGGCGTGGGTGTGCCGTTGGCGGATGACATCGAAGAACTTCGTGTCGCCTGGCGGGCGCAGCCCGGTAAGTATTTGAGCTCGGCAGCGCTCACCATCATGTCCACGGCGAGCGGCGTCACGCTCTCGAGTGAGTGGCTTGACAGCGTTCAGCGGACATTGGTGACGGAGAATTTCCCCTAAGCGCCTATCCAGAAATTCTCCGCGTAACGGGGTATCGGATCATCCGCCCGCGGCACCGGCCGCCGAGGACTGGGCCGCCGGTCACGCTCTGGCCCTGCTGGCCGGGCACACCGGCCACGTCATCACGGCGCTGACAGGCCAGGTCATCACCACGGCCGCCCACCGCCGCGAGGGCATCGACGCGTGCATCCGCTTCCTCACCTACAACCTTGAGTACCTGCGCTACGACCAGGCGCTGGAGGCGGGCTGGCCGATCGTGACAGGCGTGATCGAAGGCGCCTGCCGCCATCTGATCGCCGACAGATTCGACCTCGCCGGGGCACCCTGGGGCCTGGCCGGAGCCGAAGCCGTCCTGAAACTCCGCGCCCTGATCGCCAACGGTCATGTGCCGTTCGAATATTGAGTTATGGGTCCTGAGCTGCGGTTAAGCGGCGTGGTGGTATTCGCTGATCATGCTGGCAGCGACGGGTTTTCGGCGGACGATCCGCTGGTCGTTGAGGTCGGTCACGTCGTGAGCGGGCTGCGCTGCGATGTCCGGGGGACGTTGCTGCCGGGACTGGTGCGGCCGGTGCCGGTTGTAGTGGATCAGGTACTCCTGGAGCACGCGGGCCAGGTGGCGTTCATTGAGGATCAGAATCCGCTCCAGAAGTTCACGGCGCAGCGTGCCGATGACGCGCTCGCAGATGGCGTTCATCCTCGGCGTCCGCGGCAGCGTAGTGATGATCGGCAGCCCTTCAGCTGTGAAGACCCTGAAGGGTGTCAAAACTGGGCCCAAGGCCTTGACCTGCTCTTTCTTAACTGCATCCAGTTGGTCAGCTGGCTCGCTGGTATTCGTTGATCAGCCCGTCGAGGATTTGGCGGCGCTCGATCCGGCCCAGCGACAGCGGGATCACGTCGGAGTCGTCGTCGTTGGGAGGTCGGAGGCCGAGGGAGCGGTGCGGGCGGTGCCGATTGTAGTGATCGGTGTATTCGGCCAGCACGGTGCGAAGGTGTCGTTCGCCGAAGATCAGCAGTCGGTCGGTGCACTCCGTGCGTGCGGTGCGTACCCATCGCTCGGCGAACGCGTTCGCGCGAGGCGACCGTGGCGGGATCTTCAGCACGTCAATGCCGTCGCCTGCGAACACCTCATCAAAGCTGTCAGTGAACTTCGCGTCCCGATCCCGAATCAAGGACCGGAACGTCGCTGCCCGGTCCTTAAGATCGGCGAGAAGGTTTCGGGCTTGCTGGGCAACCCATGCGCTATCAGGGCGGGCGGTCACGCCGAGCACGTGCACGAATCGGGTGCCGACCTCCACCACGAAGAAGACGTACAACCAGCGCAGCGTGACGGTGTCCACCGTGAAGAAGTCACACGCCAGCGTGCTCGCGGCATGGGCGCGGAGGAAATCGCGCCAGCGGTCGTCGGCCCGTCGCGGCGCCGGACCCAGGCCGCTCGTTTCAGGATGCGGCGGATCGTCGCACCACTCACCTGGTGGCCCAGATGCCGCAGTTCGCCGCGGATGCGCTCGTAGCCCCAGCGCGGATTCTCCCGCGCCAACTACTGGATCAACGCCACGACCGCCGGATCGGTCGCAGGCCGTCCCATCCCTCGGTTCGGGTAGGTCCAGTGACGCGCGATCAGACGTCGGTGCCAGCGCAGCAGCGTCCCCGGCGTCACCAACCGGTGGGCACGTAGCGTCGCCGGCAGTGCCCGGGCCAGTGCGGACATGATCGCTCGATCCGCCCACGACAGCCTCGGACGGTCTACCCGGCGGCGCAGCACCGCGACCTCGTGACGTAGCACGAGGATCTCCAAGGTCTTGGACGCGTCGCTACGGGGCAGCAGCGTCAGCCAGCTGACTACTATGCGGCAGAAGATCATGTAGAAGAGACGGAATGCCACGAGCCTCGAGCATGCCCGACTTCGCCCACTGCTTCGGTCAGGGGGCCTGGACAGACCCGCAGCTCACAACCGTGCACGGAGTATTGACACCCTTCAAGCGGTGGGTCGGCAGCGTACGACGCGAGTTACTCGACCGGATCCTCATCCTGAACGAACGCCACCTGCGCACGATCAGGCAAAGGCAACCAGCCGCCAACCTGGCAGAAGATCGTATCGACAAGACACAGCGCCACGAGTACCCAGCATGCCCGATACCGACACCGCTTCGACTAAGGATGCGAGAACATCACCGCAGGTCACAGCCATGAATCGAGTATTGACATCCTCGCCCATACTCAGCAGCTCAGACCGATGACGGGATATTGGCACCCCACGGCCTTGGGTTCCAAGGCGCTAAGGTGCGCAAAAGTCACATATGGGACAGCAGCTCAGTCGTCCGCCGCGACCTGTTCGATCATGAAAGCTTGTACGGCGGCCAGCACGGCGGCGGCGAAGGGCAGGGAGTGATGCGTGGCTCCCCAGCCAATGCCGAACACCACGGAGGCGGGATCGTTGTTGGGGTTGGAGGGGGCCTGCTGCCCACGGATGCGCAGCCGCAACGACCCGCGAGCCTCCTCCAGTGCGTTCCACTCGACGCCCTCGATCTCGGTGATCGGGTAACGCCGGTCGCCTGCCGTGAACTTGGCCGGCGAAGCTCCAGACGAGAACCAGGTGAAGGTGACAGCCTGCCCGTCGAAGGCGGCCTCACCGTCCCATGCCTTGAAGCTACGCGGCACCGAGGGGCCGGCGATCAAGAACCGCTCAGCCGGACCGCGCTCGGACAGGGCCGCGCGCATCTCGTCGGCATACTGGTCGGCCAGCCTCTTCGTGGCGGCGGGCAGCACCAGCCGGTACGGATCGAGCGACTCCTGGAGCTGCCCCGTTGCCGCGGACATGACCGGATCGGCTTCCTCCCGGGGAACCACCCGCAATACCACCCTGCCGCGTGCACCGGGCTCCATCAAGACATCGGCCAGCGCTTCGTACGGCACGAACCGCTCACCGAGCTCCATGCTCAGCTTCGACGCCTTACCCGGCTCAGGCGTAATGCGCAGCCCCTCGTCCTCGAACTCCCACGCGCAACCTCGCCCTTTCAGTACGTCACCCATGCAAGCAGGATAGGTGCTCGACAGTGGCGGCTGCGCGGACGTGCGGCCACCGTGATGAGCCGGCTGGGCCCGCGCACGTCGCTGGCCGCCGCGTTCGGCTCCGTCCCTTACCGGCTGGAATCACCACTTCTCAAACACGCCCGACCTCCGATGACCGCGGTACCGGTGATGACGGTCGGGGCCTTCCCGACTCACGTCCCGGTGGGCTCGAGACCCGCGCGCAACGCCTCATGTGAGAGTTGACCGAGGTGAGGTCCCGTGACGACGTCGACGACGGTGAGAGCCATCGCCAGGGCGCCGTCGATGGCGGCGCGTTCCGCAGCCGGGCCTGTCGCGTCTGCGGCGAACTCGGGGGTGTGTGGCGAGGACGTACTCCCGAGGACCGCGATAAGAGGGTGAATCGATGGCACCACGTGCGACACATTTCCCATGTCGGTGGACCCAGCCGCGGGGCGCGGCCGTTCGCGTATTTTGCGGCCGAGCGATGCAAGGCTGCGGTCCCATGCGGCTGCCAGGATCGGATCCTGCCGCATATCGGCGTATGTCGGCTCCGCTTCATCCCAGCTCCATGTGCATCCCGCCGCCGTCGCTCCTCCCTCGAAGCAGGTGAGAATTCGTCGTCGTGTCTCTTGCAGGTCCTCAAGGGTGTCGGCCCGAACCTCGACACGCACGGCGGCCGCGGCGGGGATGACATTGGTCGTCTGCCCGCCCTCGGAAACGAACGCGTTGGCGCGAACGCCGTCGGGGAGATGCTGGCGGAGCAGACCGAGGGCGACGAGTGCGATTGTCGCCGCGTTTGAGGCGTTGTCGCTGGTCGGAGTGGGCCCGCCCGCATGTCCCGGCCGGCCTTGGAACATGATGTGCAATCGGCACACGGCCTGCGTGCGGACATCGAGGCAGCGGACGTCCTCGCCGAGAGCACCGTGCACCATCAGGGAGAACGTGACGTCGTCCCACGCGCCCGCGTCCAGCATGATCGCCTTTCCGCCGCCGTGCTCCTCCGCGGGGGTGCCGAGCAGCTTGATACGGAGGCCGATTCGATCGGCGACAGCCGTCAGTGCGATGACCGCGCCGACGGCTGCCGCGCCGATGATGTTGTGACCACACGCGTGACCGATGCCGGGGAGCGCGTCGTACTCGGCGCAGATCGCCACGGTCACGTCGCCGCTCCCATAGGTTGCCTCGACCGCGGTGTCGAGTCCGTACGCGCCGATCGCGACGTCGAAGCCCGCCGCCTCGAGCTCTCGCGCGACGAGGGTCGACGCGTGGCGCTCCTGGAAGGCGATCTCGGGAACTCGGTGTATCTCTCGGCTGAGTGCGATCGCAGACTCCTCCCATTCCGTCCGGGAGGCGAGGATTGCCTCCCGGACAGAGCTGGACGATTCTGGACTGGAAGGGCGTTCTGCGATGGTCATCTTTCCTCGATCGGTTCGGCGGTGGATGTCTCGTCGGTGTCCGGTTCTCTCGCCACGCGCATCCGCAGGGCGAGGGTGGAGAGCGCCAGGGAGATCGCCAGGCAGATCCCCCAGACGGCGAAGAACGACAGGGGCGTCGAACTCACTGCGGTCGATCCTTCGACGCTCCGCGTGGTGACGAAGAGAGACATCACCAGCGCGAAGATGGCGCCCGCGGCCGCGCCCGCCGCAGTGCGCGCGGTGTTGAACAACGCCGAGGCGATGCCCACGGAATCGGCGGGTGCGTTGCGCACCACGATCGAGGGGAGGACGGCGAGGAGGACACCGGCGGAAAGACCGCCCAAGGCCATCCAAGCGATGAACATCGCCGCCGATCCGGAGAAGATGATCATGATGGCGAAGCTCGCCCCCGCGACGACGCCGGCCAGCGCGACGGCTCTCGGCGGGGCGACCCACCGTGCAAGGCGTTCGCCGAGCAGCGTCCCGGCGAACGCGGCGATCGCGTAGAGCACGATGATGGCACCGGCAGCGGCCGGGGGCAGACCGAGTCCGTATCCCTCCCGGGTCGGATCGCTGAGAAGCCAGAGGAAGCTCGCGGTTTGCCCGCCGTAGGTCTGCGCTCCGAAGAGGGCGGATACGACGATCGGCAAGCCGATGCCGCTCTTCGCCAGCATTGACAGATCGACCAGGGGGTTCTCCACCCGGCGCTCCACGAACACCCAGAGCGTGAGCACGGCGACGCCGCCGAGCACCAGAGAGAGGGTCCTCGCCTCGAGCCAGCCCCAGGCGCCGCCGTTCGAAATTCCCGTGAGGGTGGCGAGGAGACCGGCCGTGAGCAGGATCGCGCCCGCCCAGTCGATGCGGCCTTTCTTGCGTACGGTCGTCTCGGGCACGAGGAAGATCACCACCGGAACGCACAGGGCGATGAAGATCGCGGGGAACAGCAGGACCACGTTCAGGTTCTGCGTCGAGGCGTACAGCAGGCCAGAGGCGAGCGAGCCGACAGCTGCGCCAAGAGTGAGGGCACCGACCAGGACGCCGATGTTCCTGCTTGCCGACTTCGCGTCGCGGGAGCGGACGATCGCGAACTCGAGCGGCAGGAAAGCCGCAAGCGGCGCCTGAAGCGCGCGACCGAGAAGGAACAGCTCGAAGGTCGGCGCGAGAGCGACGACCAGCGAGCCGACGGCAACGAGTGCTGCCGCAGCGACGAGGAGCCGCTTGTGACCGAACATGTCTCCGAGCTTCGCCAGGATCGGGACGCACGCGACCGTGACCAGCATGTACATCGCGTTGACCCAGTTGAGGGAACTCGCACTGATGGAGAACTGCTGCCCGATCGCGGCGAGCAGAGGCGAGAACCACCCCTGCAGCATGCCGCTCCCCAGCTCCATGACGACCAGGAAGCCCACGACGCCAAACGGCGATCGGGAGCGGAGGGCGAATCGCATCATCAATGACTCCAATGTCAGCACGGACGTAGACGCTTCATCTCACGCAGGCGCTCGCGCGCGCCGTCGCGCAGGTTCACGGGTCGGTGCCGCACGTCACGGTGACGGTGGAGCCGATGCCGCCACCGGCCGGGGTGATCGCGCCCGGCGTCGCGGTTGCCCGTGTAGACGGAGTGGGTGCGGACGTCGATCAGGCTCGGCGTGACGAGCGCACCGCCGAGGTTCTCCAAGTCCTCGCGGTGACCGTATCGCCGAGACCATGATCAGGTGATTTCCGGCCGGTTATGTGCTGATAGTCGTACGCTGACGGCACTAAAGTGACGGTTTATGGATGAAGAAGACATAAATCCGCAGATTCGCGGCCTGGATGAGATCGACCGGCGACTGATCCACGCGCTTCAGATCCACCCTCGGGCGCGATGGGCGGCGATCGCACCCATCGTGGGGGTGGATCCGGTGACTCTTTCCCGCCGCTGGGAACGCTTGTCCGGCGACGGCCTTGCCTGGATCACCGGGCATCCGGGGGCTGACGCTCGCGGACCTTCCGCGATCCTCGAAGTGGAATCCCACCCTGGTTCGACCCTTGAGATCGCTCGGGCACTGGCGGCCGATCGGGAGGCGTTCACCGTCGACCTCACAGCAGGCGGCCGCGACATGCTGGTCATCGTGGGCGCCAAGAGCCTGGACGCCCTCGGCGAGTACGTCATGACCCGGATGAGCCGGCTTGAGGGCGTCCGCACGACGCGGACACATCTCCTCTCCTCGCCGTTCACCGACGCGGGTCAGTGGCGACTCCGCTCGCTGAGCGCCGCCGAGGTCGCCGCGGTCAAACGCACGGTCTCGGCTGACACGCCCGCACCCGCGCGCATCGACCCCCAACTTGAGCGTGAACTTCTGAAACTGCTCGGTGTGAACGGGCGTGTGACCATCGCCTCGATGGCGAGGGTTCTGGATGTCAGTGAGCGGCGCGTGCGGGAGACCATGGCCGCGCTGGCGAGCAGCGGCCGCCTGGTGGTTCGTCTCGACCTCGCGCGGGCGCACTCCGGCTGGCCCGTGCACGCATGGTATTTCCTGCGGGTCCCTGCCAGGTTGACCGCTCGGGCGGGGGCAGCCCTCGCCGGCATCAGCGAGATCCGCCTCGCCGTCTCGACTATCGGCCCGTCCAATCTCGTCCTCTCCGTCTGGATGAAAACGCTGGCGGACGTTCAGAGGCTCGAGGTGGCGATCGAAGAGAACATCCCGGAAGTGGCTATCGCGGATCGATCGTTGGTGCTGCGGACGCTCAAGAAGGAGGGCCGCCACCTCGACGCGAACGGGAATGCAACCGGCGATTTTGTGCCGCTTCCGATGTCTTCCCCACGTACGGGAGCGCCTCTGCGATAGAAACCTGCATCGCATGGATCGGGACCGCCATGGTGCGTACGGTCGCCATTTATGACTGTCTCGGAGCCAACTGTCGGCGTGTTCGACCTTTTCAAGATCGGTATCGGCCCTTCGAGTTCGCACACGGTGGGCCCCATGAGAGCCGCTGCCGAGTTCGTCGATCGCCTCGCGGGCGAGACGATCATCGATCGGGTGGACAAGGTACGCGTGGAGATCTTCGGTTCCCTCGCCGCGACCGGTGCCGGACATGGCACATTCAGTGCCGTGCTCCTCGGGCTGGAGGGAGTCCGGCCCGATGCGGCGACCCCAGCGGAGGTCACTGCAAAGCTCGCCGTGATCGAGGACACGGGGTCTGTCGCTCTCGGCGACCGTCATCGCATCCGCTGCCGCGTCGAAGACTTCGTCCTCCGCCCGCTGACGGTCCGCGCCCGGCACAGCAACGCGCTGTCCTTCACCGCGTTCGACTCCACCGGCGCGGAGCTTGCCACGGATACGTACTACTCGATTGGTGGCGGCTTCGTCGTGCGGGAGGGTGACGAGGAAAATGCTGGACCTCCGGCGGCGCGTCGGCCCTTTCCGTTCCGCACCGCGGCCGAGTTGCTCACCGTCTGCGAGGAGACCGGGTTCAGCATCGCTGAGGTAATGATGGCGAACGAACGGGTCCTGCGCTCGGAAACCGACATTCGGCACTTACTGCGAGGTCTGTGGGAGGTCATGGAGTCGTGTGTCCGCTCGTCGATCGCCCGCGACGGCATTCTGCCTGGCGGCCTTGGCGTACGCCGCCGCGCCGGGGAATGGGCCGCCCGTCTCGCCGCGGAAGACCCCGACCACGCCAACGGGTACTGGCAGCAACGAGTCAACCTCGTCGCCCTCGCCGTGAACGAGGAGAACGCGAGCGGCGGACGTATCGTCACGGCGCCTACGAATGGCGCCGCGGGCATCATCCCCGCCGTGCTGTACTACGCCTTGCACAACACGCCGGCCAGCCGATCCACGACCACCAGCGAAGACGACATCGTCCAACGGTTCCTGCTTACCGCCGCGGCGATCGGCACCCTCTACAAGGCGAACGCGTCCATCTCCGGCGCAGAGGTCGGCTGCCAGGGCGAGGTCGGCTCCGCCTCGTCGATGGCCGCCGCCGGCCTCGCCGAGATCCTCGGCGGCACGCCCCAGCAGGTCGAGAACGCCGCCGAGATCGCCATGGAACACAATCTCGGCCTCACCTGCGACCCTATCGGCGGACTCGTCCAGATCCCGTGCATCGAACGCAACGCCATCGCCGCAGCCAAAGCCATCAACGCCGCGAACATGGCGCTCTGGGGGGACGGCGAACACCACGTCTCCCTCGACCAGGTCATCGCGACCATGCGGGAGACCGGCGCGGATATGAGCGACAAATACAAGGAAACCGCCCGCGGCGGCCTCGCCGTCAACGTCGTCGAATGCTGATCGGCGCCCCATGCGCCCAGCCGGATCAGTCCAGGAGAAGCGAGCCCGCATGCACTCTCGTACCGTGTTCAAGAACGGCGTCGTCTTCGACGGCACGTCCGTCTCCGACGCCGATGTCGCCGTGGCCGGTGACCGCGTCGTCGCGATAGGCGTGGACCTGGATGGTGACGAGGTCATCGACTGCACCGGAATGTCGATCGTCCCGGGCTTGTTCGACTGTCACGTCCACGTGATGGCGCGCGATCTCAACGTCGCGCGCACCGAACAGCAAGCCTTCTCGCTTCAGTACTTCGAAGCCGGTCGCAATCTGTCCCTGCTACTGGACCAGGGCATCACCTCCGCGCGAGACGCTGCGGGGGCGGACCTCGGCGTCAAGCAGGCGATCGAGCGCAAGCTCATCGAGGGGCCGCGGCTGCAGATCGCCATCGTGATGCTGTCACAGACCGGAGGGCACAGCGATCTGCATCTCTCATCGGGCGGAGAACGCTCGGTGCCGATGATGCTCGAGCATCCTGGCCGACCACGCTCGATCGTCGATGGCGTGGACGGCCCCGGCGGCGTCCGGCGTGGCGTCCGGGAGGTCCTGCGCGCCGGCGCCGACGTGATCAAGATCGCTACGACTGGCGGGGTCATGTCGCCGGGAGACGATCCTCGGCATTCACACTTCCGTGACGACGAGCTCGCAGCCATCGTGGCGGAGGCTACGGCAGCCGAAACCTACGTCTTCGCTCACGCGCAGGGGACCGAGGGGATCAAAGCGGCATTGCGTCACGGGGTTCGCTCGATCGAGCACGGCTACTATCTCGACGACGAGGCGGTCGCCCTCATGCTGAAGAACGAGGCCTGGCTGGTCCCCACGCTCTCGGCGACGCGCGCCATCATCGACGCGGCGGCAAGCGGGGTACCGATACCGGCCGAAAGTCTCGCACTCGCCCAAGAGGCGCTCGAGGCTCACCGCGCGAGCTTCGCGCTGGCGGTCGACGCCGGCGTGAAGGTCGCAATGGGAACGGATACCCCGCCGTACTGGAGCCCGTCCGCCAGCAACCTGGACGAGCTGGGACTCATGACCGAGGCGTCCTCCATGTCGGCGATCGAGGCGTGGCGAGCCGCGACGTCGAGCGCGGCGAAGCTGCTCGGGCACGACGATCTCGGCGTCATCGAGCCGGGCGGGCTGGCTGACATCGTCGTCGTGGACGGCGACCTGCTCGATCTTCGAGGCATTCGAGGCCGGATCCGTCAGGTGTGGCTCGCGGGTGTTCGCGTCCGCTGAGAGCTCGTTCAGGGAACGGATCCCCGCCGGGGACCCGTTCCCTGCACTAATCCGAGCCGGTCAGGAAGGCTGCGATCAGCGCGGCCGCCGATTCGGGTCGTTCGCTCTCCCATGCGTGACCCGCGTCCGTGAGCTGCAGAACGCTGGCGCCGGGGATCTCCTCCGCCATCGCCAGGACGTCGGCGACCCGTATCGTTGCGTCCCGTCGACCGTGCACCACGAGGGTCGGCGACGTGACGGAGCCGAGGAGGCCACGCGTGTCGAACCCGCGCGTGGCGGCAAACCGTCGCACGAGCTGCTCGCTCGCGGACTCCGGCGGATCCTCTTCCGGATCCCGCGATCTCGCAGCGGCGGGGGCCATCTGAGCCAGAAGAGTTCGGGCTCGCGCGTGATCGCCCGTTTCAAGCGCCCCGAGAAGGGCGCGGACGCCGTCAGGAAGCCGGTCGGGGTCGAAGGGGAACCGATTCGTGGAGCCGAGGATGAGCCGGTCCAATCGATTCGGATGCCGCAGTGCGAACGCCTGCGCGATCATTCCCCCGTAGGAGGTGCCCAGGACGTGGGCCTGGTCGAAGCCGAGAGCTGAGATCAGCGCGGCGAGATCATCAGCAAGATCGTCGATCGTGTACGGCTCCGGGGCGAAGACACTGGCACCCCGATCGCGCTGATCGTACGTTACGACCGTGAACGTGCCGATGAGGTGACGGCGGAGTGCGTCGAAGAGGTCCTGCCCGATCTGCAGTCCGTGGACGAGGACAACCGGGGGCCCCGCTCCGTCGATCCGGAAGGAAGTGCGGCCACCGTTGGTAACGGTGACCGCCCCCTCACCCCCGGGCACCGTCTCACCAGACCTTGCGCTGGCGGGCGTCCGCGACCAGATCAGGGTCGGGGATCAACGCCTTCGACCCGACCGTCGCGAGCGACTGCTGCGAGAAGTGGAAACCGAAGTCCTCCGCGACGAGCTTGCGCCAGGGGCGGTTGATGATGTTGTGCGTCGCCCATCGTGCGAATCGCGGCCGCTTCATGATCTCGCGCGCGAGCTCCCACGCCTTGGGCAGCAGTTCCTCGCGAGGCAGGACGTCGCTCACGAGCCCGTACTCAAGCGCCTTAGGTGCCGGGATGGAGCTGCCCCTGTAGATCGCGTAGGCGGCGCGCTTGCTCCCCATGAGATGCTGCAGCGCGAGCGCGAGACCGTCACCGGGGGCGGTGCCGACCATGAAATGGGGATCCATGAAGTCGGCGTCCTCGGCGGCCAGGGTAACGTCGCACATGAGTGCGAACTCGGTGTGAATGCCTGGCCCGTTCACCGCGGCGATCGTGGGGATGTCGATGTTGTTGACGAAGTTCTCAATCAGCTTCCAGGCGTCGATCGTCTGCTGAAAGATGAAGTCGGGTTCCTCCTCGACCAGCGGCTTCGGCCACGTCTGTCGCGGGTCGCCCTGGAACCAGGTCTCACCCGTGCCGGTGATGATGAGCACGTGGTTCTCCGAGTCGTTGCCCACGTCCTGCCACACGCGGCTCCACGCGTTGTGGGCAGCCCAGTTGTGGACGTACGGGCCGCCGTCGGTGTGGAGCCGCAGCTCGATGATCCCGTTCTCGCGACGCATCTTGAAGAACGCCGCGTACTTCTCGGAGTACTCCTCAAGCGTCGCGGGCGGCACGTGACCGGCCCATCCGAAGCTGGACGCATTCGCCATCATGGCTCCTTTCGCCGAAGCGAGCCGACCTCGCTCGTTAATGAGACAAAGTATCTCTTTAGGTGCGGTCGGTCGGCCTCCACCGCGCGGCGCGCAGGGAACGGCACTCGAGCGCGCGCTCGCGAAGATTCCGAGACCTATACGGCATCTCCGTGCCGCAAACCGGCGAGGACCACGCCGACGACCTTGTCCGCGTCGTCCCTGGTGAATGGTCGAGTCCGGCGGACAAGGAACCACTGCACAGGTCCGGCGAGCATCATGTTGACGAAACGCGCATCGACGGCTGGAAGCTGGCCAAGGGCCGCTGCCGCATCGAGCCGGAGTTGCAGATCATCCGTGCGCCGCTCAAGAAGTTCCAGGGCTACCTCGCGCAGGCCGTCGCTCTCGTCGGCCTTCCGCATCAGGATTTGCAGGACCGCGCGACCTTCCGGAGTGGCGGAGGCCTCGGCGAAGGCATAGACGAACGCGACCAGATCGTCGTGGATGTCACCGGAGTCGTGGAGGGGGACAAAGGCCTCCGCGAACCGCGCGAGTATGTCGCGGAACAGGTCCCCTCGATTCGGCCAACGTCGGTACACCGTCGCCCGAGCGACCTGTGCTCGCGCGGCGAGGTCCTCGTACTGGAGGCCGTCAACCCCCTTCTCGGCCAGGATCTCGAGCGTGGCCGCCCACAGACGCTTGCTGATCAGCCGCGTGCGGCCCCCCGGCCGGCGTGCCGGTTGTGGTTCTGCGCTCATTCTCGTCGCATCGACGCGGATCCGGCCGGTACGGCCGCATCGATGACTCTCCCTCCGCTTCTCGTCGGCGTGTACCGCCCGAATATTGAGTTACGTGCTTTGAGCTGCGGCTATGCGGCGTTTGGTATTCGTTGATCATTCCTGTAACGACGGGTTTTCGGCGGATGGATGGTAGGTCGTCTAGGTCGGAGGCAGGCTGCGTTGCGATGTCCGGAGGGCGTTGGTTCCGGGACTGGTGCGGACGGTGCCCGTTGTAGTGGATCAGATACTCGCGGAGCACGAAAGTCAGGTGGCGTTCGTTGAGGATCAGGATCCGGTCCAGGAGTTCGCGGCGCAAGGTACCGATGACTCGCTCACAGATCGCGTTCATTCTCGGCGTCCGCGGCAGCGTGGTGATGCTCCGTAGCCCTTCAGCTGCAAAGACCTCACGAAAGGCCGAGGTGAAGAGCGGGTCCCGATCGTGGATCAAGAACCGCGGCCCGGAGATGCGGTCACCCAGGTCCATGACCAGGTTGCGGGCCTGCTGCACCGTCCATGCTCCGGTTGGGCGCGCGGTTACTCCGCCCAGGTGCAGTCTCCGGGTGCCGTGTTCGATGAAGACCAGCACATACAGCCGCTTGAGCAGCACCGTCTCGACCACCAGGAAGTCGCAGGCGATGATCGCGTGGGCTTTGGCGGTCAGGAATTGCCGCCAGGTCGGCCCGCTCCGGCGGGGCGCGGGATTGATGCCGGCGCCGTGCAGGATCTCCCACACCGTGGAGGCCGCTATCGAATAGCCCAGGCGCGCCAGCTCACCCTCGATTCGCCGGTGCCCCCAGGCCGGGTTCTGCTGTGCCATCTGCACGACCAGTTTCTTGACCGGCTGGCGAGCGCAAGGGTGTCCCGGGTGTCGTCTGTCAGTGAAGGTCCACTTACGCCTCACGAGGGTGCGATGCCAGCGTAAGATCGGTCGCCGGAGTGACCGGGAACATCTCCGCCCACGGGCAGCGGCTGATCAACCGCGACAACGCCGCGAGCCAGAGCCGGTCGGCGTGTCCCCACCGCGGACGGCCATTGAGCTGCCGACGGAGCGCCTGGTTTTCCTGGCGGAGCACCAGCAGCTCAACGTCCTTGGACAAATCAGAGCGGCTCAGCACGGTCAGCAGGCCGAACAAGCCCCTAAGTAACCGGTAAATCAGCGACAACAACACCTCGAGATGGTCGCGGCCACCGCTCTGATCATGCAGTAAAAACCCAGCTCACAGCGCAAAACCGTGTTTTCGAACGAGACGGCCTCGTGACAGTACGGGCGTTGCCTGATCGGACCGCCTTCCCGGACTGCAGGGGGCTGGCCTCGCATCACTGCGTGCAGGTGTCTTGATACGGCAGGGCGGGTATGTAATGGGTCCACTGTTCGTGGTTCAAGCCGCCGCCGGTCACCAGGCACGCGGTCGCGGCCAGCCGATGGCGTAGGTCGTACACCGGACGCAGGTCCCATAGGGCGACGTCGCCCTGGGTGCCGGAGATTGCCAGCGTGTCGCCGTCGGCGGAGAACACCATGTGCCCGATGGCGTCGAGATTGGCGGCCAGGGCGATGCCCAGTTGCCGGGGGAGGATCCGGTTACCGAGGTCCCACAGGAACGCGTTTCCGTCGATGCCGCCGGTGACCATGATGTCGGATGAAGGGGCGACCGCCAGGCTGAATCCATTGCGGCCGTACGGAACGAACGGGTCGCCGAGTCGCCGGGCATGGACGGGGTCGCTGAGGTTCCAGAAGATTGCGGCGCCCTGATTATCGGCAGTGATCAGCAGGTCCCCGGACGGCGACAGCGCCGCACTGGCCACGTCCCCGCGGTGCCCGATCAGCCCGAGGCCTAACTGCCGCGGATGCGCAAGGTGGGTAATGTCCCACAGCCTGGTGCCCTTCTGGCCGTTCAGGCCGCCACCTGCGGGTACGGCTAGCGGGTCGTGGAGGCCGGGCTCGGGCTCGACGCCGGTTCCCCGGACGACGGCCAGTATTCGGCCGTCCTTGACCTGCCAGATGCCGATCACCTGCAGTTGTTCGAGTATCAGCGCCAGGCGGCGTGCCCTGGTCGGGTTGCGGACGTCCCAGAAGATCGTGCCGCTGTCGCCGCCCACGATGAGGGTCGCGCTGTCCGGGGAGTACAGGAGTGACCGGACGATGCCGGTCGGCCCGGTGAGCGAGGGCGCCAGCCGTCGAGGGCGCGCCCGGTCGGCCAGGTCCCACAGGATCACGGTTCCGGTGCCGTCGCCGGTGGCCAGCATGGTGCCGTCCGGTGCGAACGCGACGCCGCCGACCGCACCGGTCTCGTATGGGCCGTGGTGGCCGGTGAGCGCGCTGAGCCTGCGCGGCATGGCCGGGTCGGCGGTGTCCCACAGTTCGACGGTCGTGTCCCGTCCGCCGGTCGCGACCATCGAGCCGTCCACCGCCAGCGCAAGCGCGTAAATATCCTTATATTCACCGTCCTGGTGCCCGACAAGAGGCGGGCCGTACGTGGCCGGCCGACCAGCTCTCTCCAGGTTCCACAGCGTGATTCGGCCGTCGCTGTCGCCGCCCGCGATCATCCGGCTGTCCGGAGAGAACGCCAGGCGGCCTTGGTCCGCATCCACGCGCAGTTGGTCGGGTTGCCGGGGCGAGACGGGGTTGGCCGTGTCGTAAAGGACTACCCCGGTGTCGCGCAGGCCCTCCGCGGCCAGGGTGGTGCCACGCGGGGCGAACGCCGCCCTGACCGCGAGTACCGGGATCGTGCCTACGGCCTGCGGGGCGGCAGGGTCGCGTATCTGCCACAGCGCCACGCCCTTGAACCAGCCGCCCAGGGCAAGCTGCTCACCGTCCGCGGAGAACGCGAGGCTACCCACGATGTCGTTCTGCTTGGACAGGCTGCTGAGCAGCCGCTGCCGTTTGAGGTCCCAGATCGTCACCGCGTCGCTCGGGCCGTTCCCGGCCATGGCGACCCGGCCACCGTCGGGGGAGGACACCAATTGGTCGATCAGTGTGCGCGCGCCGAGCCGGGCTCCGAGCTTGCGGATCCGGCCGGGCTGCGAGAGATCCCACAGTTGCAGTCCGGGGGTCTTCTCGCTGGATGTGCCGAGCATCGACCCGTCCGGCGACAGCCACGCGCCCGCCTGCTGGTTGGGCTCGCCGATCACCCTCCGGCCCAGCCGCCGTGGTCGTGCCGGATCGGCCAGATCCCAGATCGTCACGGCCGCGTCGGCGACACCGGTGATCAGCTGGTCGTCGCCCGCCGAGAACCCCAGCACGCCCACGTACGGCGCGTAGATCTCGGCGTTGCCGGGATCTACGAACGGCGTGCCGACCTGACGCGGGCGAAGTGGATCGCCCAGATCCCACAGCATCACGGCACCCGAGCTGAAACCGGCCGCCAGATAACGCCCGCTGTGCGCGTACGCGATCGAGGAGACCTCGCTGCGAACCCCGGTCAGCTGCCCGGCGTACGGTGTGGTGGTGATCGCCCGCTGAAGTGCGGAGTAGGTCTCCGGGTCCGGGTGGATCCGGTGCGCGGTCACGTTCAGCATTAGCGCGGTCTGCGGGTCGGTGTCCAGCGCCGCCTCTGCCTTGGCGATCAGCTGCCGGGCGATGGCGACCCGCTGCTGTTCCTGCGCCGCCTGCCGCTCCTGCCGCACCGACCGTACCTGGACCACAGCGATCCCGGCCAGCAGCACCGCGACAGTGAGCAGCCCGCTGAACAGGGCGCGCACCCGACGGCGCTGCCGCCGGCTCCGGGTTTCCGCGCGGACTCCGGCGTCTAGGAACCGCGCGGCGGTTCCGGTCAGCGGGTTGTCCCGCCAGCGCGACCTGGCGTTCAGGACAGCGGTCAGCCGCTCCCCCCGGTACAGGTAGGCGGCAGCCTGGCCGCTGGCGTCCCAGTCGAAGGCATCGTCGATCAGCTGGCTGCGCAGCGCGTGGCCGGCCAGGTCGGCCTCCAACCAGCCGCGCAGCCTGGACCAGTTCGTCAGGAGCGCGTCGTGTGCGATTTGCGCGGAGCCGGTGTCGGCCACGATTAGCCGCCGCCCGGCGTACACCTCGAGGACCTCGGCGAGCCCCGGCTCATCGGTCAGCGCCATCGTTCGGCGGGTCAGCCGCCCGTCGGGGGAGACGGCCGTCAGCCGCTGGAACAGCTGCCGGGTCAGCTCCCGCCCGGCCGGGTCGAGGCCGTCGTAGGCCAGCTCCGCGCTGGTCGCCACGGCCCGGTTGACGCCGCCGGTGCGCGCGTACCCGTGGCTGGTCAGCCGGTCGTTCTGACCCCGGTTGCCACGGTGCTGAACACGTGTTTACTATAGTAAACGTGTGTTCAGCCACTTCGGCGGATCTGACCGCCCAGGCCAAGATCCGTAACGCCGCCATCGCGCACTTCGCCCGCGACGGCTTCCAGAAGACGAACCTGCGTGCCATCGCGGCCACCGCGGGGGTGAGCGCCGCCCTGGTCATCCGGCACTTCGGCAGCAAGGACAACCTGCGGAGCGTCTGCGACGAGCACGTTCTGCAGATCCTGGTGCGGAGGGCCCGGACCGTGGCCGACCTGATCGGCATGCGGGATCTGTCCCAGGAATATCTGTCGGACTCGGAGGAGTACCGCCTCCATGTGCAGTACATGGTGCGCGCGATCGAGGAGGACTCCTCCGCGGCCACCACGTTCGTCAACACGCTGGTGGAGGAGACCGAGCAGCTCTTCCGGGACGGGATCGCCGGCGGCTCGATGCGCCAGTCCTCCGACGTGCGGGCGCTGGCCGTGCTCACCGTGCTGGTGAGCCTGGCCACGCTGACCATGGCGCCACCCCTGGCCCGCGCGCTCGGCTTCGAGCGGATGGGTCCCGACGTGCTGCGGCGCATCGGGCTGCCCATGCTCGAGATCTACACCCACGGCTTGTACGCCGACGACACCATGGTCAAAGCCGCCCAGGCCGCCTGGGAGGCCCAGCGGGGAGACGATCTCTAGCCCTCTCCTCATCACCACCACGCAAGGACACTCATGATGACTGAGACCGATGCCATCTCCATGGCCGGATTGGTCAAGTCGTTCGGCCCGGCACGGGCACTGAACGGCCTCGACCTCGTCGTACGGACTGGCGAGGTGCACGGCTTCCTCGGGCCCAACGGCGCGGGCAAGAGCACCACGATCCGGATTCTGCTGGGCCTGATGTGCCTCGACGCGGGCACCGCCCGGCTGCTCGGCGGCGACCCCTGGACACAGACCGCTGAGCTGCACCGCCGCCTGGCGTACGTGCCCGGCGACGTCACCCTGTGGCCCAACCTGTCCGGTGGCGAGGCCATCGACCTGCTCGGCCGGCTGCGCGGCAGCCTCGACCGGCGGCGCCGGGACGAGCTGATCGAACGCTTCGACCTCGACCCGCGCAAGAAGGGCCGCACCTACTCCAAAGGCAACCGGCAGAAGGTGGCCCTGGTCGCCGCGCTGGCCTCCGACGCCGAGCTGCTCATCCTCGACGAACCCACCTCCGGTCTGGACCCGCTGATGGAGGAGGTCTTCCGGCAGACGATCCAGGAGGTGCGGCGCGCGGGTGACCGTACGGTGCTGCTGTCCAGCCACATCCTCTCCGAGGTCGAGGCACTCTGCGACCGGATCACGATCATCCGCGACGGCCGTACCGTCGAGACCGGCACCATGGCCGAGCTGCGGCACCTCACCCGCACCTCCATCGACGCCGAGCTGGCCGCCCCACCGGACGGGCTGGCCGGCCTGCCGGGCGTGCACGGCCTGCGCGCCGACGGCGGCCGGGTACGCTTCAGCGTCGACGCCGCCGCGCTGGACCTCGCACTTCGCCACCTCACCAAGGTCGGCGTGCGCAGCCTGGTCAGCCGGCCTCCGACGCTGGAGGAACTGTTCCTGCGGCACTACGACCGCGCGAACGTCAAGGGCCGGCACACGGAGGCAGGACGATGAACGCGTTCGCCGGCACGGGAAAGCTCATCCGCCTGGTGCTGCGGCGCGATCGTGTGCTGCTGCCGCTGTGGGTGGCCTTCATCTGCATGATCCCGGTGGTGTTCGTCGGCGCCTTCACCGGCGCGTACCCCACGGCCGAGGCCCGCCAGCACTACTACGAGACCAGCGTCCACACCAGGGCCTTCACCATCGCCTACGGCGTGCTGAACGGATCCAGCCTCGGCGAGCTCGTCGCCTGGCGGTCGGGATTCGTCACGTTCATGGTCGCGCTGTTCGCCCTGCTCACGGTCATCCGGCACACGCGTACGGAAGAGGCGGCCGGGCGGCGCGAACTGGTCGGGGCCACAGCGGTGTCCCGCCACGCCGACCTGGCCGCCACCCTGATCGTCACCTGCGGGGCCGCCCTCGTCCTGGGCATAGCCTCGGCGGTGGCGCTGATCGGCCAGGGCCTGCCCGCCGCCGGCTCCCTGGCGCTCGGACTCGGGTTCACGGTGGCCGCCTGCGCGTTCGCCTCGATCGGCGCGGTGACGGCGCAGCTCACGACCAGCGCGGGAGGCGCGCGCGCCATCGGGATCAGCACGCTTGGCGCCGCGATCCTGCTGCGCGGCGTCGGCGACGTCGCCGCGCAGTCCGGTGACGGGCCTGCCTGGGTGTCCTGGATGACGCCGCTCGGCTGGGCGGAGGCGCTGCGGCCCTACAGCGGCGAACGCTGGTGGGTGCTCACGCTCGCGGCCGGCGCTGTGCTGGCGCTGATCGTGCTGGCCGTGGCGCTGTCGGAGCGGCGCGACCTCGGCGCCGGCATGTTCCAGGCCCGCCTGGGCCCGGCCGCCGCCGGACCCCGCCTGCGCAGCCCGCTGGCGCTGGCCTGGCGGCTGCACCGCGGGCCGCTGATCAGCAGGCTCGCCGGACTCGCCCTGGTCGGGCTCGTGGTCGGCGCGATGTCGGCGAGCCTTGGGACGCTGATGGACAACAGCGGCGCCGCGGCCCGAGAGGCGCTGGCCCGGCTCGGCGGTCCCGGCACGCTCGTCGACCAGTTCCTCGCCCCCATGATGACCATGCTCGGCCTGGTCAGCGCCTGCTTCGCCATCCAGGCCGCGCTGCTGCTCAGGAACGAAGAGCGCGACGGGCGGGCCGAGCCCCTGCTGGCCACCCCGGTGCGCCGGCTGCGCTGGGCGGGCAGCCACGTCGCGTTCATACTGCTCGGCCCAGTGCTCGGGTTGATCGCCTTCGGGACGGCCGCCGGTCTGGCGCACGGACTCAACACCGGCGACGTCGCCCGTGAGCTGTCCCGCCTCCTGGCCGCCGCTCTCGTGCAACTCCCTGTGGTGTGGGTGTTCACCGGAGTCGCGTTCGCCCTGTTCGGGCTGCTGCCCCGGCTGGTCGCCGGCACGTTCGCGGTGGCCATGGTGAGCATGTTGTTCGGCTGGGTCGGCCTGGAGTTGCAGCTCGACCAGTGGGTCATCGACCTGTCGGTCTTCGAGCACGTACCGAAACTCCCCGGCGGGGTCATGACTGCCACGCCACTGATCGTCATGACCGTCGTCGCGGCGGCCCTCGTCGCGGCCGGCCTGGCCGGATTCACCCGACGCGACATGCCCACCACCTGAGCCTGGAGGACATCATGGGGGTGACCCTTCCTACCCTGACCCCGCTGCAGGAAACCCTGTGGGTGACGCTGTGCGGCCGGGCGCTCGACAGCCGCCTGCCACGCCCCGTACTCGGCGACCGCATGGCCTACGAGATCATCCACAAGACCGGCTACGACCACCGCAAACTCCGCTGGAGCGCGGCCTCGGCCATCGACGTCGCCCAGCGCGCCAAGAAGCTGGACGAGGTGGCCCAGCAGTTCATGGCCCGCCACCCCGACGCGATCGGCATCGATCTGGGAGCCGGCCTCGACACCCGGGCCCTCCGCATCGACCCGCCGCCCACAGCGGACTGGTACGACGTCGACTTCCCCGAAGTCGTGGACGCCCGGCACCGGGTCATCCCCGATCGGCCGCACACGCACAGGATCGGCGCGGACCTGACCGAGCCCGGCTGGCTGGAGGCGCTCCCCGCCGACCGCCCCGCCGTGATCGTCGCCGACGGCGTGCTGCCCTTCCTCTCCCAGGAAGAGATGATCACGCTGCTGGACCGTCTCACCAGCCACTTTCCCAGTGGGGAGATAGCGTTCAACGTCTACACCAGATTCACCGTCTGGGCAGCGAAACACTACTCCGGCAGCCGGTTCCTGGTCCCGCTCTTCAAGTCCCCCGGCTTCGACCGCCTCGACCCCGTACGGTGGAACCCGCGACTGACCCTGATCCGGCACATCCTGCTCACTCGGGAGCCCGAGGTCGACCAGTTCCCTCCGGCCCTGCGCCTGTGGACCCGACTGTCGGCGCTCAGCGCGGCCTTCTCCAGGCTGGGCACCACGGTCGCGCACTACCGTTTCTGACGATTCCGGTCGGCGACTCACGCCGGGTCGGGCAGGTCCATCGCCGCCAGCCGGGCCGGGTCGACCAGGGCCGCGATGCCCGTGATCCGTCCGTCGGCGACGATGAACATGAGGACCGATAGTGGAGTGCCGTCCTCGCGCCGGGAGAGCATCCCGGGGAGGCCGTTGACCAGCACCGCCCGCCCCGCGTGGCCGAGCCGGAGAGCAGCTGCGCGCGGCCTGCGATCTCGGTGGCGCCGAGGGCGACGACCACGCCGCCGGGGGTGTCGACGGCCAGCTTCACCTCGGGGTCGAGCACGCGCAACCGCGCGGTGGCTCGACCGAGCACAACGGCACAGTGAACGCGCCGAGCTACGGACACTGGCCGCCACCTGCCCGGTGCCGGTTCGCCTCGTCACCGGCGAATTCGATCCGCTGATCGACGCCACCCTCGACGCCCGGGTGACCGTCATCCCCGGAACCGGCCACCATCCACAGCTCACCCATCCGGCCCACGTGGCCGCCGTCGCAAAAGCAAACGTCCCGATCTGCTGATCCCAAAAACTGGGGAGAACCTCGCGATCGAGATTGTGGATGCTGCGCTGAGATCTCGGCGATTCTCTGCGCTGGACATCCCGAAATACGCCGGTAACGCTGACTTCTGCGCTGACTTTGAGAAATGAGGATACGGGTGAATGGAGAACAAACGTCTCGTTCGCGTGTGATGACTTGGAGAGACTGGGCCGCTGGCGCGGATATGAGCCGGGAGATCGACAGGGGGGATCTCTGCGCCAGCGCACGTGTGCTCGATCTCGGCGTGGCCGTGCTGGAGGTGAAAAGGTTTCATCCGGTGACGGCTCAACGCGAGCCGTGCCGCGCGGGCTCCGAGCATGAGGACGTGGTCCATCTCATTGTGCCGCTGCACGGCACCGTGAACGCGACCTGGTCGGGGCTGCAGGACACCGTAACCGTCGGTGATCTTTACGCGCACGACCTCGCCGGGCTGGAGGAGATGAGCTTGCAGACCGACGGACGTGACACGGCCGGGTTCATCCGCAGCTCTCCGATCCGGGCGAGTTGTTACCGGCCCCGGTTCCTGGAGGTGCCGTGGCCGCCCACGTCGGGCGGCGGACCGGCGGCGCCCACCGGTCTGCGCGTGAAGACGTCCAGCGACGGCACCGCCACGATCAGTTGGACGCCTCCGGCGGGCAACTCACTCGAGTACTGGGTCTACCGCAAGAACCTCAGCAACGGCCAGACGCACTTCGCCCGGACGGGCTACCCCACCGCGCAGCGGAGCCTGCAGGATGCAGGGCTGGACGCGGGCGTCGACTACGCCTACTACGTGCGGGCCGTCAACGCCGCCGGGGTGGAAGGGACGCCGACCGGCGTGGTCACCACCCGCGGCAGCAGGTCGGCCCCGCCCGCGCCGACGAGTCTCAGCGCCACCGCCGGAACGACGGGCGACGTCACGCTGACGTGGACCGCGCCGGAGGAGGAGGTGGCGTACCTGGTGCACCAGCGGGACATCACGGCAGGCGAGACGGAGTTCACGCAGGCGGCAGTGGAGGACGGTGAGGCCACCACGCAGAAGATCGAATCCCTGGAGACTGGCCACCAGTACGAGTTCAAGGTGACGGCGAGCAACACCGTCGGGGAAAGCGCACCGAGCAACCTCGTCCAGACGACGGCGAACTTCGCCGTGCCGGGGGCTCCGACGGGCCTGACCGCGACGGCCGGGGCGGACGCGACGGTCACTCTCCGGTGGACCGTGCCGGCCGGAGCTGCACCGGACGCGTACCAGGTGTATCACCGCGCCGCGGGCACAACCGACTTCACACCGCTCGACCTGCCCGCCGAAACCACCACCGTACGGACCTCACCGCTCATCTCGGGCACCGCCTACGACTTCAAGGTGACCGCGCTCAACACGGGGGGCGAGGGGCAGGCGAGCACCGTGGTGAGCGCCACCGCTCTCATGCGCCCGCCCGCGGCCCCGGCGAACGTGACCGCGACCGCCACTACTGACGGCACGATCAAGCTCACCTGGAACGCGGCCGAGCGGGCCGGTGCCTACTGGGTGCACCGGCGCGACGTCACGGCGGGGCAGACCGCGTTCTCCCCGATGGACTCGCCCGTCGAGGCCACGACGACGACGGCCGATCGGCTGCTCAGCGGGCACACCTACGAGTTCAAGGTGATCGCCGTCGGCGACGGCGGGGAAGGCCCGGCGAGCGCCCCGGCCAGGGCGGTGGCCGACATGCCGCGGCCGGGAGCCCCCACGGGCCTGTCCGCCGCCGGCGATCGGAAGGTCACGCTCACCTGGCAGAAGGTGGCCACGGCCGGCCACTACTGGGTGTACCGGCGGGATGTCACCGCCGGCGAGACCGGGTTCGTCAAGCAGTCCTTGCCCGCTCTTGAGCCCCGCGCCGATCTCGGGCTGCTGGTCAACTCCCACACCTACGAGTTCAAGGTAACCGCCGAGAATGAGGGAGGCGAGAGCCCCGCGAGCGCGGTGGTCAGCGCGCGGCCCATGCCCCCGCTGCCGCCGAAGGTCACCGGGTTGACCGCGACCGCGCGGGCAGGCGGGAAGGTCGCCCTGTCATGGAACGCCGTCGAGGGGGCCTTCTACTGGGTCTACTACCGGGACGTCACGGCCGGGGAGACGACGCTCACGAAGCTCGAATATCCGGCGACCAGCGCGCAGGCAGAGGTGGGGCCGTTCACGGGCGGGCACGAGTACGAGTTCGCCGTCGCGGGGACCAACGAGGCCGGCGACGGGCCGCTGTCGGACCGCGCGCGCGTCACCGTCACCGCCTCCACCGCTTCCGGGTCCGCGTCCAGGCCGGCCACGCCGTCCATGGTGTCCCAGCCCGCCGCGCAGACGCCAAGGCCCGAGGCCGACGACATCCCCGGATTCCCCGGGCCACCCAGCAACCTGAGGGTCACCCACGTCGGCGACGGATACGTCGACCTCGACTGGGACCCCAGCCGCGATACGGAGGCCCTGGTATCAGGTTCACTTCAAACCGTACGGCGGCAGCGGATGCTACATCCTCCCCCTCAAGGCCCTCGACTCGAAGGCACGGGCGGAGAAACCGTTGTGGAACAACTTCCGCTACGAGTTCCGGGTCGTCGCGGTCAACCGCTACGGGCCAAGCTCCGCCACCAACACGGTGGAAGCCACTCCGAGGATGACCCGGCCCCGGGCCCCCACGGGTCTGGCAATCACGGGCACCGGCGATGGCAGGGTCGAGCTGTCCTGGCAGCCGAGCCCGGATCCCCCCGTCTATTACTGGGTGTTCTTCAAGTCGGCCACCTCCAGCGACTGGTACTACTTCCAGGTCCCGACTCTGAAGACCTCCGCCCGGCTCGGATACCCGCTGTGGAACGACCAGCCGTACGATTTCAAGATTGTCGCGGCGAACCTCGTCGACCAGAGCCCAGCGTCCAACGTGGTGCGCGGCGGGCCTAGACCCCTACCCCCCAGGCACCGACCGCGCTCAGGGCGGATGGCCACCTGGGATACGTCAACCTCGACTGGAATCCGAGCTCGACGAGCAACGTTTATTACTGGGTCTGGTATCGGCGAGTAGGCGGTTTCTGGCGCCGGGCGGTTACCCGGTCGTGAGGACCTCGCTCACCTTCAAATACGTCCAGTGGGGCGACTACGAGTTCAAGGTGACGGCGGAGAACAGGGCGGGCACCACCGACAGCAATGTCGCGTACGGCACCCTCTGGACCAGTAAACGTTCGCTGTTGTACCTCATGACGTTGAACACCGATTCCAGCCGCAACATGTTCTGGCAGGCGCGAAACACCCTCGACCACTACGGGGTTTACAACTTCAACTGGAGCACCGACCTCTGTTCGCGCCCCGGGCCCGACCAGCCGCCGGTCTGGGGGTGGGGGCCTATATTCGGGTTCAAACGGGTGGACTTCAGACCGCCATGCACCCGCCATGACTTCAGCTACCGCAATTACCCCGACGTCGGCTGGACCAGTGCCAGTAAAAGGCATCACCTTGACACCGTCTTCTATGCGGAGATGCGGCGCGAGTGTGATATCCAACTGGATTGGCGGTACAACGCGAACTGCTATCTGGTAGCCCACACCTACTGGAGCGCAGTACGGATGCGCGGCCACTTCTGATTCATTCGTCTTCGTCCGTCATAGTCAGCCAGCGGAACCGGCCGGAGCCGGCAGCGTAGGTGGCCTGGAACGTGCAGGCGCGCTCGCTCCGGATCTGGCCGGCGGCTCGAAGCGCTCCTTGCCGGCCCCGGAACGAGGCCCTGCTCTCGAGCAGGGCTTCGCCGCCTGCCGGAACGATGACGAGGCACAAGGGTTGTCGGTGTCGAGCGTCCCCCTCAGCCCACCCTCCTGACAGCGCGGGGGATGCCGAGCGTACGGTGAACGTATGGCGAGTTCTCGCCGGTGTCGGCAGTGCTGGCGGCCGTTACGTGCCACGGTCAGAGCCGACGCCGAGTACCGCGGCCCTGCCTGCGCGCCGTTCGGCCGGGCTTCGGTCGAAGCCACCAGGCGTCAGCCGAGTGCTCGCAGATGGCGGGCCGTCAGGGAGCCCGGCGCGTGGACGAGGTCGCGTGGCGGGCCCTGGAAGACCACCTGCCCGCCGTGGCGGCCCGGCCCGGGGCCGAGGTCGATGACCCAGTCCGCCTGGCTGATCACGTCGAGGTCGTGCTCGACCACGACCGCCGTGGCGCCGCCGTCGACCAGGCGGTTCAGCAGTTCGACGAGGCCGGCGACGTCGGACATGTGCAGCCCCGCGGTGGGCTCGTCGAAGATGTAGACGCGGCCGGGCCGGTCAAGCTCGCTCGCGAGCTTGAGCCGTTGCCGCTCCCCGCCTGACAGGGTGCTCAGCGGCTGTCCAAGCGGCAGGTAGCCGAGCCCCACGTCCACGAGGCTCTCGAGCACCCGGCGGATCCGCCGTTCGGGGAAGACCTCGAGCGCCTCCCGTGCCGTGAGGTCGAGCACCTCGCTGATCGTGCGACCGCGATGGCGGTACCGCAGGACGCGAGGGGTGAACCGGCGGCCGTCGCACTCCTCGCAGGTGCTGACCATCGGGTCCATGAACGCCAGATCCGTGTAGATCACGCCGAGCCCGCCGCACCGCGGGCACGCGCCTTCGGCGTTCGGGCTGAACAGCGAGGCGCTCACCCCGTTCTCTGCGGCGAAGAACGCGCGGACGGGATCGAGGATCCCGGTGTACGTCGCGGGGCTGGAGCGGCGGGACCCGCGGACCGCGGCCTGGTCGACGAGCACGGCGTCGGGACACACCTGGGGCAGGAAGCCCCGGATGAGGGTGCTCTTGCCGGACCCCGCGACGCCGGTCACCACGGTCAGCGCCCCGACCGGGATGTCGACGTCGACGCCGTCCAGGTTGTGCCGGGTGGCGCCGCGGATCTCGATGAACCCCGCCGGGCCGCGCGTGACCGCCTTCGGCCGCGGCCGGTGCCGGAGGTGCCGCCCCGTGGCCGAGCCGGACTCGGCCAGCCCGGCCACGTCGCCCTGGTAGACGATCTGGCCGCCGTCCAGGCCGGCTCCCGGCCCCAGGTCGATCACGTGGTCCGCCACCGCGATGACGTCGGGGTCGTGCTCGACGACGATGACCGTGTTCCCCTTGTCACGCAGCTCACGCAGGAGCGCGGTCAGCTGGGCCACGTCGTGCGGGTGCAGGCCGACGCTCGGCTCGTCGAAGAGGTACGTCATGTCGATGAGACTGCTGCCCAGGTGGCGTACCATCTTGACCCTTTGTGACTCACCGCCGGACAGCGTCGAGGTCGGCCGGTCCATGGTGAGGTAGCCGAGCCCGACCGAGATCAGGCGCTCCAGCTGGGTGATGACGGCGGCGGCCACCGGCCGCGCCTCCGGGGCGTCGAGTGCCCTGATCACCTCGACCAGCTCGCCGGCCTCCATGGCCGCGCACTCGGCGATGTTACGACCGCCGACCCGGCTGGACAGCGCGGCCTCGGAGAGGCGGGCGCCGTGACAGGTGGGGCAGGGTCCCGCGGTGACCACCCGTTCGTAAGCCTCCCGGGTCCTGCCCCTGAGCGACTCGACGTCCTTGGGCAGCCAGATCCGCTCGAAGCGCGGCAGCAGCCCCTCGAAGTTGGCGGCCGGCCCGCTCCGGCCGCGCGGGCTCGCGGGCACGCCCTCGCCGTGCAGGAAGGCCTGCCACTCCCGCGGCGTGTAGCCGGACAGCGGCTTGTCGAGGTCGAACAGGCCGGATTCGGCGAACGTCCGCCACATCCAGCTTCCGACCTGGAACGTGGGGAAGCGGATGGCGCCCTCGTTGAGCGACAGCCGGCGGTCGACGAGCCGGTCGACGTCGACGGTACGCGTCGTGCCCAGGCCCTCGCACCGCGGGCACATGCCTTGCGGATCGTTGAAGGAGAAGGCGTTCGAGTACCCGGCGAACGGGCGGCCCGCCCGCGACCAGAGCAGCCGCATGAGCGCGTAGATGTCGGTGATCGTGCCGACCGTCGAGCGGGCGTTGCCGCCGAGGCGCCGCTGGTCCACGACGATGGCGGCGGACAGGTTCTCGATCTCGTCCACGTCCGGCCGGCCGTAGCGGGGGAGCCGGTTGCGGACGAACGCGGTGAAGGTCTCGTTGAGCTGGCGCTGGGCCTCGGCCGCGATGGTGTCGAAGACCAGCGACGACTTGCCGGAGCCGGAGACGCCGGTGACGACCGTGAGCCGGCCCTTCGGTACGGCCACGGTGACGTCCTTCAGGTTGTGCTCCCGTGCTCCGGCGATGCGGATGTGATCGCGTGCCATGCGGTGAAGCTAGGCCGGGTTGTGGTCAGATCATGGCCACAATGTGCGAACCTGGCAGAATGCCCGATCCGAGCAAGCGGCTGCTGGAGCTCCTGTCGCTCCTGCGGGACGGCCGGGCCTGGCAGGCCGCCGCGCTCGCCGAGGCGCTGCGTACCTCTCCGCGTACGCTGCGGCGCGACATCGAGCGGCTGCGCGACCTCGGCTATCCGGTCTCCTCGCTCCGGGGTCCGGGCGGCGGCTACCAGCTCCTGGCGGGCCGCGCCATGCCGCCGCTGGTGCTCACCGACGACGAGGCCGTGGCGACCGTGGTCGGACTGCGCTTCGCCGCGCTCTCCCGCGCCGACGGCGCCGTCGCCGCGGCGGACAGCGCGCTGCGCAAGCTCGGCCAGGCACTCCCGCCACGGCTGCGCCATCGGATCGAGGCGCTGTCGGCCTCCACCGAGGCCGTGTCGCGGGTGGCCCGGCCGTTGGACCTGCGGACCGTGCAGCTGCTGGGCACCGCCGCGCACGCGCACCAGGACGTCCGTTTCCACTACACCAGCCGCGCCGGGCGCGGTACGGAACGCCGGGTCCAGCCGTACCGGCAGGTGCTGTTCGGCGGCCACTGGTACCTGCTCGGCTGGGACGCCGACCGCCAGGACTGGCGCACGTTCCGCCTCGACCGGATCGATCGCCTCGCCGTTCCCGGCACCACGTTCATTCCGCACGAGCCGCCCTCCGGCGAGGCTGTGGTCTTCCCGCAGGGCAGCCCCTGCCATGGCGTGGTGCGGTTCGCCGCCCCGCTGGCCCACGTCTCCGGACGGCTGATGGCCCAGGCCGGCTCGCTGGAGGCGATCGACGACGACACGTGCCGCTACGTCACCGCCGCCGACTCCTGGGAGTGGCTGGCCGTCATGCTGGCCGCGGTGGGCGTGCCGTACACGATCGAGGGGCCGCCCGAGCTGGTCGCGTGCTCGCGGCAGCTGGCCGAACGCATCGCCGCTGCCACGCGACAGAGCCCCGGTGTTGACAGTTCGGAGAGTCGGCGGCGATCTTAACCACACGAAGATCAATAGGGCCGAGCGGAGGTGAGCGATGAAGCTGATCAGCCTGGGGTTGCTCGCCGGTGTTCTCGTGACGGTGACCGCCGCCCTGGTGGCTCGCCGGCGCTACGTGGTGGTCACCGTCAACGGGACGAGCATGGCCCCGACACTCAGCGACGGCGACCGCGTCCTGGTCCGGCGGCGCCGGCTCGACCAGGTGTCCAAGGGCGACGTCGTGGTGCTCGAGCCCCCGCTCGATCCCACCGGGAAGATCCTGCCCGGCCCTCCCGGTACGGACGGCCGGCACTGGAACATCAAGCGCGCCGTCGCCCTCCCGGGAGACCCCGTGCCGCCGGGGATCGACGGCAGTGTGGACCGCGTGCCCGCGGGCTCGCTGGTGGTCTACGGCGACAACCCCCATAGCGTCGACTCGCGGCAGCGCGGCTTCTTCGCGGGCGATCGCCTGCTCGGGGTCGCGCTGCGAAGGCTGGGCGGATCCGCCCTGTAGGCGGCGTGAGGTGAAGTTCCGGCTTCTCGGGCCGCTGCGGACGCCGGATACCTGTTACGGGTCGAGCCGGAGGAGTTCGACCTGCTGCAGTTCGAGGCGCTGTCCGCGCACGGCCGCCAGGCGCTGGCCAGGCGGGATCCCAGCGGAGCCCTGGACGCGTACACCCGGGCCCTCGCGCTGTGGCAGGGGATGGCGGCCGAGGACGTGCCGCTGGGGTCGACCCTGCGGGAGGTGGTCGCGCGCCTCACCGACCACTACTTGTGCGTCGTGGAGGAGCACGCGGAGATCCAGCGGTCAGCGGCGCCGGGCTGCTCTGAGCGGTGTACTCCGCCCTGTCCGGCCGGCTCACCCTCGGCGATCCTTCACAAACTCCGCTGCCGCCCTCTTCTGGCAGGTCAACTGGTGAAAGCCATCCTCGTGCTACAGCTGCGCGAAGCCGGATGAAAAGCCCTCACTCACGAGGGAGGATGGGGCGCATTGGCACGTATCGGGGGAGAATCTCGCCGTTGGCTGAAAGCCACCGTTGACTCCACTCGCTCGTCACAAGCCGCAAAGGGCATCTCATGGAGATCGAGGACATCAAGCCCTGGGACCCGAACGACTTCCGTCCGGGTCGGACCAGCCGAGACCGGTGCACATGGGGAGGGAACGGATCCAACGACCCTTGCACCGAGGACATCAAGTACACCGTAGTTGACAGCATCGGCCGACGCTGGTCCAGCTGCGAGTCGCACCTGAACGCCTATAAGAGGTCTCGGCAGATGGACGACCTCTAACGCGCGCGTTGGGACGGGGCGCCGCAGCGAAGCATCGGCACCCCGTATCCCTTCCCGATTCAACATCACGACGTGACGGCCTGGAGAACGAGGGATCTGGAGCCCGCCACCCCTGATGAGATTGACGCGCGGCCTGGTAGAAGCAATCTCTCGCCCTCATCGAAGCGCTGGATCGCTGATTCCCCACGCGTCCAGTCGACAAAGAGCCCTTGCGCGAAGAATACGACTTGGTTGGCTGCCGTGTGCCCTTCTCGCGGCGCATGCGCCCGGGTTCGAAGCCTGACGTCTATGAGAACGGGTACATGTACGGGTGGTCTTTCACCCGGTCATAGATGCGACGCAACCACGGCTGCCGAACCGCCGCCAGCCGCTCTAGCGCGCTGAGAAATACCCGCCCATCAGGATGGAAAAGAGTGTGCGGCAGCAGCGGGGGCGGATCATCACGGCGAACGTCCGCAGGCATCCCGTACGCCGCCGGCACGAGCCGCCGATCATCGTTGAAGGCCATGTACGTCCACACGTCCGCGGCCAGCGGCACCACCACATCTGCCTCGCACGGCCACACCTCACCGGTCTGCGGATGCCGCGGCACCAGGGCGATGTCCGTGATCGCGGCAGACAGGCCGGGCCCGGCCAGGACGAGGTGTCGTTCCGGTGGCCCCGGAGGGAGCAGACTGTCGATCGCCCGGCGAAACGCCTCTGCGACAGGCCTATCAGGGACAGACACCCGCTTACCACCCGAGACCACCAGCAGGTGCGCCAGTGCCACCGCGACCGCGGCCTCCCACTGTGGGCTCCAGAAACCGCGTGGATCAACGGGCGGTGTGCTCGGCAGTTCCTCCCAGTCCATCACCCGCTGGACGGGGCCGGCGACGGCGACGGGGCGCACGGAGTCCGGTTCCAGCCACACCACCTGCCAGAACCCGCAGTCGTCGACACGGGTCGCCACCGGACTGCCGCACTCCGCGCACGCGAGGTTGGGACCGTACTGGCCGTCCCAGCCGCAACAGCAGCCGCCTAACCGCTTCGGGATGAAGGTGGTTTCGCGGACGTCGCCCGGCGCGATTCCGATCCTGTTCGGGGGTCCTGTGATGCAGTACGTCTGTAGTCGGACGCCATGCTCTTCCGGCTCGGGTTGCAATGGTTGCCAAGGCCGGCCGTCTCCAGTGTCCACCGCGTATGTTCCTGGCTCCAGAAGACCGGAGAGGAGGACATGGCCGTACTTCTGGCCAGCGTGGTCGGGAAGCGCCACTCGCGCCACTCGCGTGGTGATCATCGCGCCGCATCCTGCGCAGGCGAAAACGACCAAGCAGCCTCCCTTGCCGGAACGATGCGATCATGGTGGCATAAATCTCGCTTTAGAGTTCAGGTTCATGAACGCTGATGATGGACCTGCCCGAGGAACTGGTGCGCGAAGCGATCTCCGCGTTGGCCCTGGGACAACGTCACTGTGACAGGTGTGGCGGGGAACCCTCTAACAGGCGAGGAGGGAACCGTCATCTCCCACGCCTGCGGCGTCTGGGCACGTCTCCAGCCGCTGAAGCCCGGTCGGCACACACTGACCCTTCGAGGATCCTCCGCCGAATTCCACACGGGCGTTGAGTACACGCTCATGGTCGAGACCGAGCAGGGCCAAGGGGCGACCCACGACGACGAGGCCGCCGTCGCCGTCCTGGTGCGGTGATAGCTGGGCACCGGGCCGGGGGAGCGGACCTGGTCGCGCGGGCTCGGGTGGCGAACGCAGCCAGCACCTCGTCCCGGTCGGCCGGCGTGCCGCCATCGCCCGCGTCCGGGCCTCCGGCGGCGGTGCAGATCGCGTCGGCGAGCTCGGCGGCGGGCCGCTCGTCCGCCGGCAGCCGCTCCGGCTCGTGTGCCTGAGTCACCTGCATGCGAGCCGCCCACGGGGCGACGACGCTCTGCACCAGCGGTACCAGGATCTCTGCGTCTTTGGACGCCTGTGATCGGGCGAGCAGCGCGATCCAGCCGAACACTCGTAAGACGATCAAGTACAGCAGCCGTAAAGCCA
Source organism: Nonomuraea sp. NPDC003709 (assembly GCF_040610775.1). Taxonomy (NCBI): domain Bacteria; kingdom Bacillati; phylum Actinomycetota; class Actinomycetes; order Streptosporangiales; family Streptosporangiaceae; genus Nonomuraea; species Nonomuraea sp. NPDC003709. Next base: position 95,691 of record NZ_JBEXMW010000032.1, read on the forward strand.
TCCTGCGATCCCGCCGGAGTCGTGCTATCGAGCACAGCAAAGCCCCAGATCAAGCCCTGTGACACGATATTCGGCACTCACAGGCAGCGTGGGACCCTTCCCCGCGTGCGCGGGGAGCACGACCGGGGGGTCGGCGACATGTTGGTCACCAATCTTTCATGTGGCGGCGTCGATGAAGGTGCCTGGGCAGACTGTGTCGAGTGGTCGTTCGGATCTTTGGGCGACTCGTCTCTGCGAGCATGGCCCGCCAGCACCTGACCCTGACGGCGGACTACCGCACTTGGACAAGGATCTCTCGGGTGCTGGGTTTCAAGCCGAGAATCGCTGATCATTCTCCCGAAGGTGCTTAGGGTGTAAAAGGTGAGTGAGTGTAGTGTCTAGTATGCTGAGGCTGTGAGTGAGGTGTACGTTCAAGCGCTCCCGCTGCGGGAGCGCAAGAAGGCTATGACTCGCGCGGCGATTCTCGAGGCTGCTGAACGTCTGTTCGAGGAGCGTGGCTACGACAATGTGACGGTGGCCGAGATTGCTGACTCTGCGAACGTGTCGGTCAAGACGTTGTTCGTTTACTTCCGCTCCAAGGAAGACCTGGTGTTCACCGACACCTGGCGGCTGATTGACGCCGTCCTGAAGGCCATGAAGAACCGTGCGCCGTCGATCTCCCACGGCCAGGCGGTCGGCGAGGCCCTGATCGGAGCGTTGCGCTCCAGCGGGCAGGCGCCCGGCGAAGGCATCGAGGGGTTCCACCGCGGCTACGGGCAATCGGATGCGCTGCGGTCACGCATGCTGAAGATGTGGGCCGACTACGAGGATCGGATCACCGCATTCCTGGCCGAAGAGGCAGGCGCCACGCCGACGCCGGCAATGCGCCTGCAGGCCATCTGGCTCGTCGGCCTCATCCGCAGCGTGACCACCCTGGAGGTGCGCGCCATGATCACTGGGCTCACGCCTGAACAGACCTTGACCGCGCTCAGCGACTGGCTGCGGGCTGCCGCGTGCGGAGACGGCTCCGTGCCGCAATCCTGACGGCGCGCATCCGCGGGATTCCTGCAGATGCCCGCCACAATGCTGTCGCCGATCAGGTTGTGGCCACGACGGCGAGACCGCTCGTAATCGCACCACGGACGGCTCGCACGGAGCCACGTACAGCAACGCGGAGGGCGGGGAGGGACGCTGGCAGGGCGCGGGCGTGGGGGATGCCCATCCCCTCCGTGGACCTGGTGATCAGTGCGGACTTTCCTGCAGGTCGCGTCATGTCCATCTCCTTTTTCGGGAGTTTGAGAGGGGAGCGAAGCGCGCGGATCAGGCGTGCTGGGGCTGTACGGGTGCGCCGAACCAGTTGGTGAGGGCGAGCCGCAGGCCATCGATGTCGCTGTGGGGGTGATCGGTGGCCCAGGCAATGTAGCCGTCGGGCCGTACCAGCAGGGCGTGCGGCGTGTCGAGGCCCGTATGGGAGCTGAGGGTGACGGGAGTGACCCGGTTACGCCATCCGTCCAGGGCTCCGGCGAGTTCGGCGTCCTCCGAGGCGGTGATGAGCAGACCCTGGTGCGTGGGGGTGCTGGCGTGTTCGGCGTCGTGGCCGTAGACGTCGAAGACGGGGGAGAAGCGGCCGACCTGGGGGTGTTGTCCATCGGCGTGTCCGTAGTCGACGAGGGCGCTGGCAACCATGTCGGCGAAGTACGCCTTGGCCTCGGTCAGGTTCAAAACTTCGGCGAACACCTCGCGCAGGGCCTGGGACTGGGCGTCGGGCCGGAACAGGACGCTCTGCGCACGGCTGTTGCGCAGTACGAGCGCGGCCGGTGGGTGGCGCTCTGTGGTGTAGGTGTCCAGCAGGGTTTCGGGTGCCAGACCGCGGACCACCAGGGCCAGTTTCCAGCCGAGGTTGGCGGCATCTTGGAGGCCGAGGTTGAGGCCCTGCCCACCGACGGGCGGGTGGACGTGGGCCGCGTCGCCGGCCAGCAGGATGCGCCCGTGGCGGTAGGTGTCTGCCTGCCTGGCGTGGTCGGTGTAGCGGTAGGCGTTGGAGATGCTGGTGACGGTGACGTCGGTTCCGCTGACTCGGCGCAGGCTGTTCTGGAACTCCTCACGGCTGACGGTGGCCCGGCGGTCGAGCTCCTCGGTGCTGGATTCCATGACGCGAATCGAGCCGGGGTAAGGCGTGACCATCAGCAGGCCCCGCTCGGTCGCGGTGACGCCGTTCGGCAGGGCGGAGGGAGCGTCGAGTTCGACGACGGCCGCGCGGGTGACCATCGTCGGGTCGGTGCCGGTGAAGGGGATGCCGGTGGACTTGCGGACGTTGCTGCGTCCGCCGTCGCAGCCCACAACCCACCGGGCCTCGATCCGCTCGCCGTCCTCCAGGACGACACGGGCGCCGTCGGCGGTGTTCTCGACGGAGGCCACCGTCGCGCCGTGGCGGATCGTCACACCGGCCGCGCGGGCGTGAGCGTATAGCAGGTCGAGGAGGTCTTCCTGCTGGACCACCAGCGGGCCTTTGCGGTCTCCGAGTTCGCCCTTGTCTGCCACGATGGACAGGGCGGCGAAGTGACCCAGGACACGCTTGCGGTTCTTGCCGATGTCGGCGAGTAGGGCCTGGAACTGTGCGCCCATGGTGCTGGTGTCCGCGCTGAGCATGCCCGACAGGGCGTTCAGGTGCCGCTGGGCTTGGCCGCTGACGTTGATCAGGTCGGTCTCGGTGATGCCGCGAAGCGCAAGGGTGCGTATGGTGCGCTCGTTCATGCCGCGGTTGCCCTGGACAGTGAAACCGCGCGGGTCGGTCGCCCACTGGCCCTCCGGTTGGGCGCTTTCCAGCACGAGTGGATTGAGACCGAAGGTGCGCAGCTCGGAGGCGAGAAAGAGGCCGACGGGGCCTGCACCGGCGACGAGGACGTCGAATGTCACGCTGTGTCCTTTCCACCTGCCCCTTGCTCAATAAGGGGCAGGGCGAGGCGGCGGGGATACGTACGGGCTTCGGTCAGTACTCGGGGACTTCGATCTTGCCCTCGACCACCTGGACCATCTCTTCCGACAGGGGCTTCTCCCGCATGACCAGACCCAGCAGCAGGGCAAGGACCATGAAGGGCAGCGTCCACAGGAAGACGGTGTGGAAGGCGTCGGCCGGGCGTGCGGCGTGTCCCATGGCGTGGGTGAGGATGGTGCCGAACAAGGCCGCGCCGAAGGCTCCGCCCAGGCTCTTGAAGAAGTTCAGGGTGCCGGTCGCCACGCCGAGGTCGCTGTAGTCGGCCGCGTTCTGTCCGGACAGCAGCGCGACCTGGACGAAGAAGCCGATGCCGATGCCGGCGAAGAACAGCGCGGCGATGAGGCCGATCGCTCCGGTGTGTGCGTCGGCGCGGCTCATCCCCCACATCGAGACGCCAGTGATCACCGCGCCGGCTGGCGGGTACCACTTGTAGCCGCCGGTCTTGGAGATCCGGGCACCTGCGACCGAAGTGGCGGCGACCAGGCCGATCAGCAGTGGGATGACGTAAAGGCCTGCGTCGAAGGCCGATTTGTGCTGCACGGTCTGCAGGAACAGCGGCGTGTACAGCATGGCGACGAACAGCACCATCGTGGCGAGCAGGAACTGGATCGCGGAGATGTTGAAGACGCTGCTGGTGAACAGCCGCAACGGGGTGATGGCCTCTGGCGCCCGCGCCTCGATCACCAGGTAGGCGATCAGGGTGACGGCACTGACGGCGATAAGCGAGACGATCACCGGCGAGTCCCAGGCGCGCTTGGTGCCGCCCCACGTCGTGAACAGCAGCACCGTGGTGGTGAAGACGGACACGACGACGCCACCTAGGACATCGACTCTGCGGTCTTGCCTGTCGGCCGGGCGGGGTAGATGCAGGCGCGCGCCGACGATGAAGACCGCCAGGGCGCCGACGGGGATGTTGATGAAGAAGATCCACCGCCACGACAGGTCGTCGGAGAACACACCACCCAGCAGCGGTCCCGAGATCAGGGCGAGGGTGGCGACCACGCCGAGCGCGGCCTGGTACTTCGAACGCTGCTTGGGCGGCGCTACATCACCGATGATCGCCATGACCAGAGAGTTCAGACCGCCGCCGCCGATGCCCTGCAAACCGCGGAAGAGCACCAGCCACAGCAAGTCGCCAGAGAGGCCGCACAGTACCGACCCCGCCAGGAACACGATGATCGACACCTGGAAGATCCGCTTGCGCCCGTACATGTCGCCGAGCTTGCCCAGGATCAGGGTGCTGACCGCCGTGGTCAGCAGATAGCTGGTCGCGATCCACGGCGCACCGGACAGGTCGTTCAGGTCGCGGCCGATGCTCGGCAGTGCCGTCGCCACGATCGTCTGGTCCAGGTTGGAGATGAACAGCACCAGCATCAGCGGGACGAGGACCACCATCATCGAGCGGGTGGCCCCTGCCCGGGGCGGATCGAAGGTTCTCACGGACATGGATTGATCCTTCAAAGGGAGGTTTCTCCCTCGATAAGGTAAGCGACTTACCTTTGCGCGGCAAGTCAAAAGGTAAGTCGCTTACCCTGCAGTCCGTCGGCGACGTGCGGCGGCGCCCACGCCGGCTCACGCTCATACAGCGCCCGAGTCGACCTCAACGTTGTCCTTGCCGAAAACTTCATCCGGCCTGGTGAGCCGGGGGTCGCAGTGTTGATCGCGGCTGCGGGGATGGGGGCCGGGTGCACGGGTCGACCGCGCGGCATGATGCAGGCTCGTACTGTTGCGACTGGGCTATCTGGCCGTCTCGAACGCGTTCGTGGTGCTGCGGCTGCTGCCGACTTGCGGCATTAGATCGCCGCTGGAACATCAACTCGGCCAGCGGCGGGTGCACTTCACCGCGGCAGACCGGGCGTTGTTGGCCGCGCTACTGCACCTGCTACCACAGCAGACGCTGCGGAGACTGCGGCTGCTCGTACGCCCGGACACCCGGAACGCGGATGTTCGTGCTCGCGGTGATCGAGCACCACCCGCGGCGGGTCCGAGTTAAGAGATAAGTCTTGGGTTCCTTGAGGTCTTTGTGGCCTGACTAGTCCCTGGACCTGCACCTTCTGCTTGGGGCTCCGGGAGTTTTCGAAGTTGATGAGACTTCAGGGATTCTGAAGGTCTATCGTTCTCCTCGATCGTCTGACATCGCCGATGAAGACGAGGAGGCGTGGGTTGAGCCTGTCCGTCGTGCGAGACCTCCGTGAGGCACGTGCCCCGGTCGGCCCTGAAGAGCTGGTTGAGTTCGAGACCGACGTGCTGGCCGGGTTCGTGCTCGCGCGTGCGGCTGCCGGCCTGTCAGACGCCACGATCAGCTCCGAGGTGATCCACATTGAGCAGGTCCGGGCATGGCTCGGCCGGCCATTGTGGTCGATGGAACCGGCCAACGCCGACGCCTACTTCGGCCAGGTACTACGCGGTGCGGCCAAGGGCACCCGCCTGTCGCGGGCCTAGGCGATCAAGACCTACTTCTTGTTCCTGGAGCTACGACACAAGATCGAGATCCATCAGCTGACCGGGCACGTGGTGGAGTGCCCGATCGATGAGATGAACCGGCCGCGCGGGCAGAAGGACGCGGCGCTGCGGATCCCGCCCAGCGCCGAGCAGATCACCCGCCTGTTCGCCGGCTGGCGCGCAGAGCTTGCCACCTGTCGCAAGTTCGCCCCCACAGCCCGCAACTACACCGCGGCCCGGCTGATGGCCGAGGTCGGCCTGCGGGTGAACGAGGCCCGCAGCCTGGACCTGGCCGACGTCAAATGGGAGTTGGGCAGGTTCGGCAAACTCCACGTTCGCCTTGGCAAGGGTGCCCGCGGCTCCGGCCCGCGCGAGCGGATGGTTCCGCTGATCAACGATGCTGGCCGGACGCTGCGCTGGTTCGTCGAGGACGTCTGGGGCCATTTCGGCGACGACCACACCCGTCACGGCGTCCCGCTCCTGCCCTCCGAGCGCAAGAACGCCGACGGCAGCGCCGCCCGGGTCGGCACCGAAGCGTTGCGCGCCGCGCTCGCCGAAGCCGCCGCCCGGCACCTGCCGGACTGGAAAGAGAAGCTGACACCGCACGTTCTGCGGCACTTTTGCGCCAGCCAGCTCTACTTCGCCGGCATGGATCTGATCGCCATCCAGGAGGCCCTCGGCCACGCGTGGGTGGCCACCACGATGAAGTACATCCACGTCCATCGCACGCACGTCGAAGAGGCCTGGCTCGCCGGACAGCAACGAGCCGCCGACCGGCTGAAGGGATTGATGCCATGAAGTGGAACCTGCGCCTGGCCGCTGCCAACCGAGGCATCTGGAAGGCCAGCGAGCTGCAGCGTCTGCTTGCCGAACGCGGCATGGTAATCAGCGCCGGGAAGATGTCCGGCCTATGGTCGGGCCATCCGGCCAGCGTCAAGCTGGAGGATCTGGACGTTATCTGCGCCGTGCTCGGTTGCGGCATCGCAGAGCTGCTGATCCCCGAACCGGAGCTCGTGCCCGCTCCTGCCGAGAGCGGCCAGGCCCGCGTCACAGCCGTGGGCGAGACGCCTATGGTGACGCCCAAGCGGCGGGACGGACGGTCGCTGCCACCCGCCTGATGGGCTTCATCTCCCCGACCAAACCGGCGGCGACCTGCGTGGGCTGCTATGCCTGGGGCGTGCTCCCGGGCCGATACTGCCGCGCCTGCTACACATTCGGCCAACTCCACCAAGTCGGCCAGTGCGCAAGCTGTCACCGCGAGGTCCCGATCAAGAAAGGGTATTGCCGGCTGTGTTGGCTGCAGGCCAGCCTGGAGGCCAAAGACGAGGTCACCGTGCTGGAACCGTTCCTGCGCAGGCTCACCTGCCAGCAGCTGTTCCTCAGCAACATGCACCGGCAGCGATTCCAAGGTCCTGGGCCGCGCATTGGACGGCAGGGACGCCGACGCTCCCGTCCCCAGCCGCTGCCCGCTCAGCCAGAGATCTTCCCCCATCGCTGGGCTCAGCTGCGGCTGCCCATCACAGTGCGTCGCGACTACGCCAGGTTCGACCGGCGCCGGCACGCCGACCCGGCCAACCCGGCCTTACGCACGGCCCGCGCGGCGACCGCTGCCCTCGCCGAGGCTCGGGGTTGGACCCGGTGGATCATCAGCGACGTCGACCGAGCCCTGGTCATGCTGCTGTCCACCCACACTCCCGGCGACATGATCCGCTTCGCGGAAGTGTTTCCCAAGCTGCGTCACCACGGCCTCAGCGTCGGACGCACCGTCGAAGTCCTCGCCCACATCGGTCTGCTCGATGATGACCGCGTCCCCGCCTTCGACAGCTGGCTGGCCGGCAAGCTGAGCGGTATCGCTCCCGGCATCGCCGCCGACGTCGAGGCATGGGCCCGCCTGCTGAGGGCGGGCCTCGCCAGCGAGCGCGCAGCATCCAGACCGTCTGGAGCTACGTCACCGAGATCCGGCCTGTCCTGCTCGCCTGGTCAGGAACCTACGATCACCTGCGGGAGGTCACCCGCGACGACATCGTGACCATCAAGGACACCCTGCAGGGCGCCAAACGGGAGAACACCATCGTGGCACTGCGCTCGCTCATGCGCTTTTGCAGGAAGAGCGGGCGGATCTTTCGCGACCCCACCATCCGCATCCGCATCGTTCGCCGGCCGGAAAAGGTGATCCTCCCCCTCGCCTCCGGCGAGATCGACCGCGCCGTCGCCACCGCGACGACTCCGGCGATCCGCCTTATTCTCGCCCTGGCCGCCGTCCACGCGGCCCGACCCAAGATGATCCGTGACCTCCGGCTCGACGACATCGACCTGGGCAACCATCGCATCACCATCGGCGGTCATCCTCGCCCCCTCGACGAGCTCACCCGTCAAGCGCTCCTCGCTTGGCTGGACTACCGGCGCAGTCGCTGGCCGAACACCGCTAACCCCCACCTGCTGCTCACTCAGCACACCGCGATGGAGAACTTCCCGGTCGGCAAGCTCTGGGTCACCAACGCCGTTCGGGGCCTGACCGCCACCCTGGAGCGCCTTCGCATCGACCGCCAACTCGAAGAGGCTCTGACCCGCGGCCCCGATCCCCTGCATCTAGCTGCGGAGAAGTTCGTGGTGGGGGTGGCTGGTGCGGGGGAGCCTGTACTTCCAGTCGGCGTTGACGGTGGGGTCGACGCGGGTGACCGCTGGGGTTCCGGTGAAGGTGTTGTTGGTCCAGAACTGTGCGGTCAGTCCGGTGCCTGTGCCGACGGGATGGGCGGGTGGCGGCGTGATGTCCAGTTCGATCACCGAGGCGATCGGATCCGGTGCCGAGCCGGTCGGCCGCAGGTCGTAGCCGTCTCCGGAGGCGGTCACCGACACCGCCACACCCGTGGCGAGCATGCGGGCGCCGGTCACCGTGAACGGGGACTTGGCGGTCAGATGCAGTGCTGGGCCGGAGGCGGGCCAGGTATAGACGGATGCGTAGAGCTTGTTGCCGTTGCGACTGACCACGCCCCAGGAGGGTTTGGCGACCAGGCCGGTGTAGGAGGCGCCGTAGACGGCCGGACCGTTCGCGCGGAGCCAGTCTCCCATCCCCTTGAGCCTGTCGAGCTTGTGGTTGAGGGGATGACTCCCTTTTCGTCGGGGCCGACGTTGAGCAGGTAGTTTCCGCTGCTCGCGGCGATGCCCACCAGATTGCGGGTCAGAGTGGTGGTGGACTTGTAGTTGGTGTCGTATGCGGCATATCCCCACGTGCCGTTGATCGTCATGCAGGATTCCCACAGCTGGCCGTCGGTCGGGGCCGCGGGAATCTCCTGTTCCGGGGTGCCGTAGTCACCGTCCGAGATGCCCCGTTTGGCAACCCGATTGTTGACGATGGTGGTGGGGGAGAGGGCCCGGACGTACTCCTCCAGACGCGCGCCCTCCTGCGCGGTCCACGGGTCCTCCCACTCGCCGTCGAACCACAGGACGGCGATGTCTCCGTAGTTCGTCAGCAGCTCTTTGAGCTGCGCCTTCATCCGTACTACGTACGCGGCGTAATCGGTGGAGCCCGGCTGGGCATCGGGGTCGTGCCAGTCCCAGATGGAGTAGTAGAAGCCGAGCTTCACGCCCTGGGCATGGGCGGCGGTGGCGAGTTCGGCGAGGATGTCCCGCTTGAACGGCGTGCGGTCGTGGATGTTCCAGTCGTTCACCTTGGTGGGCCACATCGCGAAGCCGTCGTGGTGCTTGGTGGTGATGACGAAGTACTTCTGCCCTGCGGTCTTCGCGGCGCTGATGGCGGCGTTGGCGTCGAAGCCGGAAGGGTTGAACGTGGTGGCCTTCGCCTCGTAGCGGGTCCACGGGATGGCGCAGTTGCGCTTGATCCATTCCGCGTCGCGGCAGATCGTTCCGTCGGGGCGCCGGTACTCGCCCCGGAAGGCGCTGTAGAGGCCGAAATGCATGAACATCCCGAAGCGCCCGTCCCGCCACCACTGCGTGCGTGCCGACGTGAACACATCATCGGGCGCGTAGTTGTCACCGGGCTCCGCCCAGACGGGCTCACCGGTCAGCGCGAGGGTGAAGCAGAGGATCAGCGAGGTCAGTATGGATCGGAGTCGCATGGCCTACCTCCCTAAACGGGGGTCCGACGCACTTCGCTGTGCTCTCTTGCTTGGCGATGGAGCAGTACAAATGCGGCAGCGTGTCCCCGTCGACAGTGCGCGCCGCGCCCGCGTACTCGGCGGTGTGACTGAACGGCTTCGTTCGGGTCGCCCAATACCGGCCGGTGTCGGACCGCCAGACACGCCAGCCGGCGACCAATGGGCTGGCGGCCGGTGTTTTGCTTTGGGCCATTGGCCGGGAATCAACTCCTGATCAAGGGGACCCGTACGGCGTCAGCAGCGCCGACGAGTCCCACCGATGACGGGCGACACCGAAGAATCAGCCGATTCAGCCTGAGAAGGAGATCAGCCGACCTTGGTGAGACGGAACTTCTGGTTGTCGGCGTTGGTGCAGTTCCATTGGATGACGGCGCCGCCGTCGGCCTGGGAGACGCCGCTGACGTCGAGGCAGAGCCCGCTCGCGGCGGCGGTCACCTTGTAGGTTCCGTCGCTCGCGACGGGGAAGAACCGCTGGTGGACGAGGTGGGCGTGGCCGGATGGGTGGCAGGACCACTGGACAAGCTGGGTGCCGCCCGTGGTGGAGCCGTTGGGGACGTCCAGGCATTTGCCGCTCTTGACGTTCTTGAACTGGTAGCCGCCCGCGGCCACCGGGATGGCCTGCCATCTCTGCTCGTCGCCCGTGCCCGCGGCCGTCTGCACGATCAGCGCGTTGTCGGCGACGGAAGCGTCCTTGGGAGTGACGTTCTTGCCGCTGTGTTGTGCGGTGATGGTGTAGACGCCGGCAGCGGGGCCGCCCTGGGTCTCGCCCGCGAACTGGATGGCATCCAGGTCGAAGCCGTTGTTCTGGCTGTTCTTGAAGACCGCGTAGATGGACTTGGTTCGGACGTCCGACTTCACCGGGACGGCGGCGGTCATCTGGTAGTTGTCCCATCCGCCGGTGTTGTGGACGGGTGCGGTGGCCAGCAGGGTCCCGGTGGGAGAGTCGGCGTGGAGCTCGATGCTGCCGCCGCCGGACGGGCTGGAGATGCGGAAGGCGGCGGAGGTGATGGCGTTGAGGTCCATCGGGGTGAAGGCGATCCAGTCGTTGTTGCTGATGTCGCCGATGCGCTTGCCGCTCTCGGCGCCCGCCTGGTCGATGACGCGGATCCCGGACATGGTCGTGAAGTACTCGGCCTGCTTGCGCTTGGGCTGCAGGACGGCCTTGGTGTATCCGGTCAGCGGGTATTCGCCCTGGTCGGTGTAGTGGGCGTTGATGGCGTAGTAGAGGTTGGCGCCGGCGGGGTGGCCGCCGAGGTCACTGGTGGGGATGGTGCCTTCGCAGCCGGGCTTGTCGACCGTCTCGTGCTCGTGGTCGTCGTGGCCGAGCGCGGGGTTGACCATGACCTTCGAGCAGTCGACTGTGCCGCCGTCAGGGTCGGTGACCTTGACCTTGTACGGAATGTCCTGGCCGAACTCGATGAGTGTGCCGTTCAGGGGAGTTTCGATGGTCACCACGGGCTTGGAGTTGCCGACGGTGATCTCGACGTTGGCGAAGCCCTCCTTGCCCGTGGAGTCCTTCACACGTAGCTGGGCGGTGAAGCGTCCCTTGGCCTGGTACGTGTGCGACGCCTTGGCCGCAGTGGAGTCGACGGTGCCGTTGCCGTCGAAGTCCCAGGCGATGCTGATCGGATCGCCGTCGGGATCGGAGCTGCCCGCGCCGTCGAACTCGACCGTCAGGGGTGTGGGTCCGTCCGTCTTCGACGCGGTCGCCTTGGCGATGGGGGCGCGGGCGCCAGCGGAGTAGTCGATCCGGTAGAGGCCGGAGTCGCTGTTGCCGCCGCCGAACTGGCTTCCCCACTCCAGCAGGTACATCGACCCGTTGGGGCCGAACGTCATGTCCATGGGCTTGGTGAACGAGCCGAGGAACGGGTCGATCTTGAGCACGTTGTCCTGGTCGTCCAGGTGGATGGTCTTCACGAAGTGCCGGGACCACTCGTAGAAGAAGTTCTTGCCGTCGAAGTAGGCCGGGAACTTCGTGGCGGAGGGGTTGGCGGCGTTGTACCGGTACACCGGTCCGGCCATGGGTCCGGCACCGCCGGTCCCGAGTTCGGGGAAGGTCGGCGAGGCGCCGTAGCCGTACCACATGACGGGCTTCTGGATCGGCGGCAGGTCGGTCAGCCCGGTGTTGTTGGGGGAGTTGTTGACGGGTGCGGCGCAGTTGAACTTGGGGCCGACGACCTTCGTGTCAGGGTTGTAGGGAGCGTAGGGCTGGTTGTCGCCGTGGCAGAACGGCCAGCCGTAGTTGCCTGCCTTCTTGATGATGTTGTACTCGACCAGTCCCTCAGGCCCGCGGTCGGTCGTGGGCCCGCCGCGGTCGGGGCCGTAGTCGGCCGCGTGCACGTATCCGGTCTTCTGGTCCACGGTGAAGCGGAAGGGGTTGCGGAAGCCCATGGCGTAGATCTCGGGCTTGGTCTTGGCTGTTCCCGGCGGGAAGAGGTTGCCCGCTGGGATGTCGTACGTCCCGTCCGTCTTCGGTTTGATGCGAAGGATCTTGCCACGCAGGTCGTTGGTGTTGCCCGCGGTGCGGGCGGCGTCGAGCATCTGCTGCCCGGGACGCCAGTCAAGAGGTGCGTACCCCTGCCAGTCGGGCGACAGATTCGGCGGGACGTCGTCACCGGTGCTCAGATAGAGCGTTCCGTCCGGCCCGAACTCGATGGCGCCGCCGGTGTGGCCGGGCTCGGGATAGGTGCGCTGCCGGTACGCGGGCACCTCGAGGATCTTCTTCTCCGTGGCCAGGTCGATCTTGTCGCCGCTGACCGTGAAGCGGGAGAGCCGGTTGACATCGGTGGCGCTGCTCTCCGGTGACCAGTAGACGTAGATCCACCGGTTCTGGGCGAAGTTCGGGTCGAGCTCCATGCCGACCAGGCCGTCCTCGCCGCCGGTGTAGACGTTGAGCGTGGCAGCGGTGACTGTCGTGTGCGTGTCCGGCTTGAAGATCTTGATCTCGCCCTTGCGCTGCACGTAGAAGACCCGCCCGTCGGCGGCGACGTCCAGCTCCATCGGGTCGGCGGTGTTGTCGTCCAGCGTGATCTTCTCGAAGCTGCTGGTGACCGTGCCGCCGCAGTCGCCCTCCGCGGCGCCCGCGGCCCATTGGATGCCGCCGAGCACGTGCTGGCGGAAAAGGGGCTCGGCGTAGGCGGCGGTGTCGTGGCCCATGGCGGTGGCCCAGACCTTGCCGCCCTCGGCCTTGCGGCACCAGGAGATGGGGTGGTCGGCTCCCATCTTGGATGGCCCGGGGTCGTAGGTGGTCTCGTCGGCAGAGACCAGGACGTGCACGTTGCCGCGCGGGTTGGGCGCGAAGTTGTACCACTCCTCCGCACGCTGCCAGCGCAGCGGCAGGTCCTTGGTGGAGGGATGGACGCGGTCGGTCACCTTGGCGGTGCCCTGCAGCACGCCCGGAGAGTGGGCGGGCATGTGCGCGCCGCCGTTGATCAGGCCGTCCCACCAGGGGAACTCGTTCTCGATGCCCATGTCGAGGGTGTTGTGGATGCCGACGATGCCCTTGCCGGAGCGGACGTATTTCTGTACGGCCTGCCGCTGGGTGTCGTTCTCCCAGACCATGCCGGAGTTCTGCAGCATGATCAGCACGTCGAAGGTGGCGAGGTTGGCGTCGTTGAAGGCGCTGGAGTCGTCGGTCTGGACGACCTCGAAGTGGTTGGCGGCTCCAAGATCTTTGATCATCTGGATGCCGGCGGGGATGGAGCCGTGGACGTAGCCGACGGCCTTGGTGAACAGCAGCGCGCGGAAGAGGTCGTGCTGGGCGGTGACGGCGACGGCTGTACCTGAAGGTAATAACAGCAGGAAGGGGGTGATCAGGGCAGCAAGAACTCGACGCATGGGGGTCTCCGGGGTCAGAGCTGGGGCGAGGGCTGGTCGGCCGGTGAAACAGCGCCAATGACGCCCCAGCGCAGGGCATCAGCCGATTTCCGGCCTATATCCCTCATATTGCCGGATGCTATGGCGGCTTATGCCGACCGTCAAGCATAAGTAGGAAAGTAGACGGCACAACCCTGCGGAGGTGTCCGCTCTGCGGTTAGTGGCTCAGGTGTGCCGAAAGATCTTGCAATGCGCGTAATCACCCAGGTCTCCTGCCACTCTCCCGAGATAGGAGAGTTCTGTCCGCGTACAGCGGCGCCGTCTGTCATTCGGCGGGGTGCTCAGAGCATCGGATGATCAACATGGCAACTTTCGATTCTTATCAGCGAAACATGCTGGACTTAACCGCGCTCTGTGTCTAAATTCAGGTGAAATTCGCCGCAACGCCCTCGTAACGAAGGATCGCGCGCATGTTTCGTCGAACCCCCCGCTGGCTCGCTCGCCTGAGCGTCTTAGCCCTGGCCGTTTCTGGCATGACGGCCATGGTCCTGCCGGCCCGAGCCCACGACGCCATCGATCCAGCCGACTACCAGACCGTGACGCTGGCCAAAGGCGCCGCTGAAACAGGCGAACCCATGAGCCTCGCCGTGCTACCTGATCTGTCGGTCCTCCACACCTCGCGTGACGGGACGCTCCGCCGTACTGACAAGGGTGGAAACACCCAGGTCATCGGCACGCTGCCGGTCTACAGCCACGACGAGGAGGGCCTGCAGGGAGTGGCCGCCGACCCGGGCTTCGCCACCAACAGGACGATCTACCTCTACTACGCGCCCAAGCTGTCCACCCCGGCCGGTGACGCACCGGCCACGGGCACGGACTGGAGTGCCTGGCAGGGGGTGAACCGGCTGTCGCGTTTCACCTTGAAGGCCGACTGGACGCTCGATGTCGCGAGCGAGAAGAAGGTCCTGGACGTCACTGCGGATCGGGGCATGTGCTGCCACGTCGGCGGCGACATCGACTTCGACGCCCAGGGCAACCTCTACCTGTCGACCGGCGACGACACCAACCCCTTCGACTCCGCCGGCTACGCGCCCCTCGACGAGCGGACCGACCGCAACCCCGCCTACGACGCCCAGCGCACCTCGGCCAACACCAACGATCTGCGGGGCAAGATCCTCCGGATCAAGGTGAATCCCGCCGACGGGTCCTACACCGTGCCGTCGGGCAACCTGTTCGCGCCGGGCACGGCGAAGACCCGGCCCGAGATCTACGCCATGGGCTTCCGCAACCCGTTCAGGATGAGCGTCGACAAGAAGACCGGGGTCGTCTACGTCGGCGACTACGGCCCGGACGCGGGCGGCACCAATCCCGATCGCGGGCCCTCAGGGCAGGTGGAGTTCAACAAGGTCAGCCAAGCAGGCAACTTCGGCTGGCCCTACTGCACGGGGACCAACACGTCCGCGGAGACCTACAACGAATACACCTTCCCCTCCGGGCCTTCGGGCACCAAATACGACTGCGCAGGAGGCCCGGCCAACAACTCCTTCCGCAGCACGGGCCTGACGAAGCTGCCGCCCGCGCAACCGGCCTGGATCAGGTATGGCGGCGACGCGGGCAGCCCGCCAGAGTTCGGCACGGGGTCGGAGTCGCCGATGGGCGGCCCTGCCTACCGCTACGACCCGGATCTGCAGTCGGAGGTGAAGTTCCCGCAGGAACTGGACAACATGGTCTTCCTCGGCGAGTTCGGCCGCCGCTGGATCAAGGCCGTCAGCCTGGCCGACAACCACATCCTGAACTTCCCGTGGAGCGGCACCCAGGTGATGGACCTGGCCTTCGGCCCCGACGGCGCGCTCTACGTGCTGGACTACGGCACCGGCTACTTCAGCGGAGACGCGAACTCCGCTCTGTATCGCATCGAGTACATCAAGGGCCGCGACCGGAGCCCGACCGCCAAGGCGTCCGCGGACAAGACCTCGGGACAGCCGCCGTTGACCGTCGCCTTCTCTTCCGAAGGCTCGAGCGACCCTGACGGCCAGGCGCTGACTTACACCTGGGACTTTGGCGACGGCGGCACCTCGACCCAGGCCAACCCCACGCACACCTACACCGCCAGAGGCGAGTTCCAGGCGACACTCACCGTGAAGGATCCGGCGGGAAATTCAGGCACGTCAAGCATGCCGATCACCGTGGGCAACACCGCGCCGACGATCGCATTCCAGACGCCGCGCGAGGGCCAGCTGTTCGATTGGGGCGACACGGTGCCCTTCAAGGTCACCGTGACCGATCCGGAGGACGGCACGATCGACTGTGCGGCGGTCAAGGTGACCTACATCCTCGGACACGACAGCCATGGCCACGCCATTACCTCGAAGAACGGCTGTGAGGGCACGCTGACCATTCCCAAGGACGGTGAGCACGACAGTGCGGCCAACATCTTCGCCGTGTTCAACGCCTCCTACACCGACAAGGACAAGCTGACCGGCAGCAAGGAGCACATCCTGCAGCCCAGGCACCGGCAGGCCGAGCACTATGCCGCCGCCTCCTCGGGAGTCGAGCAAGTGAACAAGCCGACGGCCGCCGAGGGCGGCAAGACGGTCGGGTCCATCGAGAACGGCGACTGGATCTCCTTCAAGCCCTACGAACTGAGCGGCGCCAAGACCGCCCGCTTCCGGGTCTCGTCAGCAGGTGCGGGCGGAAACATCGAGATCCGTACCGGCTCGCAGAGCGGGCCGCTGGTGGGCAAGGTGGCAGTGCCGAAGACCGGCGGATGGGAGACCTTTACGGACGTCGAGACCGCACTGACCGGTGTCACCACCAAGACCGACAGCCTGTTCCTGGTGTTCACCGGAGGCTCGGGCGCGCTGTTCGACGTCGACTCCTTCATCCTGTCGCCCGAGGCCGGAACGCAACCCGTCACCGGAACGATCGGCGGGCCCGGCGGCGGCTGCGTCGACGTCGCGGGAGCGAACGCCGCCGACTCCACCAAGGTGCAGATGTACGAATGCAACAGCACCGACGCCCAGAAGTGGACCATCGACAGCACCGCCGGCACGATCAAGGCGCTGGGCAAATGCCTGGATGTCAGGGGAGCGGTCGCCGCTGACGGCACCGAGGTGCAGATCTACACCTGTAACAACACCAACGCCCAGAAGTGGACCGTGGACGGCACGTCCGGCACGATCAAGGCGCTCGGCAAATGCCTGGACGCCACTGACCGGGCGCAGTTGGTCATCCGTACCTGCGACGGGGGTGCCAACCAGAAGTTCAGCCCGCCCGGCAGCTCGCCCGCCGACGGCGGTGACGTGCTGGTCTTCAGCCGCACGACGGGATTCCGGCATGACTCCATCGCGGCCGGCATCCAAGCGATCAAGAACATGGGCTTCAAAGCGACTGTCACCGAGGACCCAGGCGCCTTCACCACGGCGAATTTGGCCTCGTACAAGGCGGTGGTTTTCCTCAACACCACCGGTGACGTGCTGAACGCCGACCAGCAGACCGCCTTCGAGTCCTACATCAAGGCGGGCGGCGGGTACGTGGGCGTGCACGCGGCAGCCGACACCGAGTACGACTGGCCGTTCTACGGCGAGCTCGTCGGAGCCTGGTTCTCCTCTCACCCGGCGATCCAGCAGGCCAAGGTCAAGATCGAGGATCGGGCGAACCCGGCCACCGCTCACCTGGACACCACCTGGCCCAGGACCGACGAGTGGTACGACTACAAGTCCAACCCGCGTGCCACGGCGCACGTCCTGGCCACGCTGGACGAGTCGTCCTACAGCGGCGGGAAGATGGGCGCCGACCACCCGATCTCCTGGTGCAAGACCTACCAGGGCGGCCGCTCCTTCTACACCGGTCTCGGCCACACCGCCGAGACCTACTCGGAGCAGGCCTTCCTGCAACACCTCAAGGGCGGCATCGCGTACGCCATGGGGACCGCACAGGCCGACTGCCGTCCGGAGGCCGGCTACACCGCCCTCTACAACGGCTCGACCACCGGCTGGGAGCAGGCCGGACCCGGCAGCTTCACCAACGCCGACGCCACGCTGACCTCCACGGGCGGCATGGGCCTGTACTGGTACAAGGCCAAGGAATTCACCAAGGGCTACTCGCTCAAGGCCGACTGGAAGCTGACCGGAGATGACAACTCCGGGATCTTCATCGGATTCCCGCCCTCCACCGATCCCTGGTCGGCGGTCAACAACGGCTATGAGATCCAGATCGACGCCACGGACGCGGCCGACAAGACCACCGGCGCGATCTACGGCTTCAAGTCGGCCGACATCGCCGCACGCGACAAGGCGCTCAACCCGCCCGGCCAGTGGAACACCTTCGAGATCAGGGTCGAGGGCGAACGCGTCCAGGTGCTGCTCAACGGCGTCAAGATCAACGATTTCACCAACACCGATCCGGCACGCTCGCTGAAGGACGGGCACATCGGCCTGCAGAACCACGGCAACGGCGACACCGTCTCCTTCCGCAACATCCGCGTCAAGGAACTCGGCGCGCCCACCGGCGACACCGTCATCCAGGCGGAGGGCTGGTCCCAGGCCAACGGCGTCCAGACCTACCCGCACACCCCCGCACACGGCGGCACCGTGCTCGGCTTCGTCAACCCGGGTGATTGGGCGGCCTACGACGAGGTGGACCTCACCGGCGTCACCTCCTTCACCGCCCGCGTCGCCTCGGTCAACCCGACGGGGGGCTTCGAGATCCGCACGGACTCGCCGACCGGGCCGGTGCTGGGCCGGGTGACCGTGCCCAACACGGGCGGATGGGAGTCCTACCAGGACGTCTCGATCCGGCTGACCAACGTGCCCGGCAAGACCGTCAAGCTCTACCTCACCTTCGACGGCTCCAGTTTGGACGTGGACGACTTCACGCTTCGCCGCGACTGACTCCGAGACGGAGCCGGCGCAGGCTGACGCGCGGCGCTCCTGACGGCGACATTCGGTCCCGAGTGCGTCGGCAGGGGCGCGAGCCTCCTCCGGGATGGCACGACGTGTCCCGTGCCAAGCGCGCCACGACGACCGAGTGCGCTCACGAAACCGCGTAATCCGTACGGGGCGACGAACTCCTTCTTGGTGAGCGAAGGGAGTGCTGCTGAGCGAGAGGAGATCGGAATCTCTTGCTGCCAATGGTGTCAAGAGCGGGTGCGCCGAATCGAATCACGCCACGCACGCATGTCCTCGTGATCCCTTTCCTGACGTCTGGGACGCAAGAGGCGTCCCACGACAGACCAAGGAGTTCCCCTTTGCATCGCATCCTCGCTGCCGGTGGCATCCTCGCGACCGTCGGCCTTCTGTCCTCGGCACTCATCGCTCCGGCTCAGGCCGCCCCTGAAGGGGCCCCCGCATCCGGAGAGCCGGTCGCCGCCCAGGACGCCTTCGATGTTGTCTCGTTCTGGCTGCGAAGCAACGGCAAGGCCCTCAAGGACTCCGAGGAATACCACCCGGACTACAAGGTCAACACCCGCACCGCTCGCCTGAAGTCCACGGGCGCTCCCGCGAGCGACGGCAAGCCGGGTGCCATCCCCGCGATCGGTGACGAGCGGACGAAGACCGCCAAGTCCAAGAACATCAACCTGCCCAAGACCGTGGGCAAGGTGTTCTTCGTTCGTGACGGCAAGCCGTACTGGTGCTCGGCCACTTCTGTGCAGTCCAAGTACCGCAACCTGGTCGCCACCGCCGGCCACTGCGCCTACGACACCGACGACGACGGCCATGTCCTCGACCGCTGGGTCTTCGTCCCGGGCTACTACCAGGGCAGGGCCCCGTGGGGTATCTACGCCGCCAAGCAGGCCTTCACCCACTACGACTTCGACGTCTACGAGGACTTCGACCGTGACTATGCGTTCGTCTCGGTCTACAACGGACTCAAGGTCAAGCTGGTCGGCAGGGGCAGCAAGGCAGAGTACGACGCCTATCTGGGTCCGAAGTGGACCTACAACGGCGAGTGGCGCTACGCCGTCTTGGAGGACGCCGGTCGTCTGGGTGACGCTGTCGGAGGTCAGGGCATGGCCTATAACATCAAGCCAGGCCAGAAGATCTTCGCGTTCGGTTACCCGGCCGGTGAGCACCCCGACGGTGACAAGCCCTACACCGGCGTCAGCCCCAAGTGGCTCTACGGCAACACCAGCAAGACAGTGGTCGACGCCACTCTGAAGATCGAGGAGCAGATCGTTCTCAAGGGCGCGGCCACTTACGGCTTCGACGGAGGCCCCTGGTTGCTGAAGTACAGCAACGACAAGCGCCTCGGCTACGTCAACGGCGTCACCTCCACCTTCATCGACGCCGACGACAACGGCCGCTACGACCAGATCGGCTCCCCGTTCTTCGACGGAGAGACGTACGGCGTCTACACCGCCGCCGCCAACGTCTGGTCCGGCAGCATCCTGCCCAAGGACCCGAAGGTGCCGGACTCAAGGCCCACCAAGGGGTCCCCCACGCCTGCGGCACCCTCACCCAGCTCCACCAAGACGCCCCCGCCGTCATCGGGACCCGTCGGCACGGCAGAGGAGAACGAGGTCGTCCGCCTGACCAACGCCGAGCGGGCCAAGGGCGGCTGCAAGCCGCTCACACCCGATCCGCAACTGCGCGCCGCCGCCTTCGGCCACTCCGACGACATGGCCAAGAAGAACTACTTCAGCCACGAATCAAAGGACGGCCGCAGCTTCATGGACCGCATCAGGGCGGCCGGGTTCACCGGAGGATCCGGCTGGGCCGAGAACATCGCCAAGGGCCAGTCGTCCGCGGCCTCGGTGGTCCAGAGCTGGATGAACAGCCCTGGCCACCGCAACAACATCATGAACTGCGGCTACACCCTGATCGGTGTCGGCCTGGCCAAGAACTCCAGTGGGACGAACCATTGGACGCAGGTGTTCGCCGCCAAGTAGTCCTGCCTGAGCGAGGCGCGTAGGTGGCTCATCCCACCGTCTCCGGCCTCATCTTGCTCATGGGGCCGAAAATCTCAGAAATCGCGTAACCCGCAGGCGCGACGCAACTCACTCCTAATAGTGAAAGGAGCTCGGGCAAGAAGGTCATGGCCAGGTACGCCGGTGCGTCGTATCCGGGAGGGATGCACAGATTCTTGATCAGATGACGGAAGGTCGTATGTGCGAGGACGCGGAACTGACCCAGCGGGTCAGGACCGGCGACAGCCATGCCGTCGCGGAGCTGTATGAGCGGCACCACGCGGCCGTCCTCGCCTTCGCCCGCCGTCTGTCCCCGGATCCGCAGGCCGCCGAGGACCTGGCCAGCGAGGCGTTCACCCGAACCTTACGGACCGTCCGCACGGGTGCGGGCGGTCCGTCCGGCGGGTGGCGTCCCTATCTGTATGCCGTGGTGCGTAACACGGCGGCCGAGTGGGCGCGGACCGACCAGCGTCTGGTCCTGATGGGCGAGTTCAGGGCTGAGGAGTTCGCCGATCTGCTCGTGACAGAGCCCGAGGTTTCCGACGACCTCGTTGTCCGGGCCTACCGCTCGCTGCCGCCGCGCTGGCAGACCGTACTGTGGCACACCTTGATCGAGGAGGAGGAGCCCGAGCGGGTCGCACGGATCCTCGGCATCACTCCCGGGAATGTGAGCGTGCTGGCCTTCCGCGCGCGCGAAGGGCTGCGTAAGGCATACCTGGCCGCTCATGTTGTGGCCGGCTCGCCCGAGTGCCAAAGTTTCGCCGACCGGATGGCGACGGTTGTCCGCAAGCCCAGCGGTCGCATTCCCCGGGCGCTGCGTGCGCATCTCGACGTCTGCCCAAGCTGCGCACGGGCATTCGCCGAGCTGCGCGACCTCAACTCCACACTGCGGGCCGCGCTGCCGATCGTGCTGCTGCCGCTCGCCGTAGGGAAGGCCACCGCATCGAAGGGGGCCGCCATCGGGATGTCGGGCTGGGCGATCCCGGTGACCGCTGCGGTAGCGGTGGTCGCCGCTACCGCAGCAGTCGTCTTGACCCTGCCGCCGGATCCCCAGCTCCCAGCGGCATCACCCCCACAGGCGTCCGCCGCGTCGACGTGGAGGGCGGTACCATCATCCACACCCACACCGAAGTCCACCTCCAAGCAGAAAGACACTCTGAAGCCGACCGCGGGCTCCACGGCCAGGACGGCCCCACGCACGCGGGTCACCGACGTGGACCGATGCACCGGGCAGGCAGGCGGCCAGGTCAAGGCGCGGTCGTGCACCACCCCACGCCATCCCCGGAAGACCGCCACAGCCCCGCCCGGGCCCACGACATTGGACATCGACCCGGTCACCACGAGTGCCCTGCGCAACGTCGGCACCCGACTCTGCCTCGATGTCCCCGAGGGCAGCCGCAACAACGTCGGGCAGATCTGGGTCTACAGCTGTAACGGCACGAGCGCCCAGCTGTGGACCAGAACGCCCTCCGGGCAGATCACCGTCTACGACGGCCAGAAGTGCCTGGATGCCCTGGATCAAGGCAAGACCGACGGCACCGCGGTCGGCATCCGCGACTGCCAGGGAGGAGACAACCAGAAGTGGGCCTTGAACGCTGATGGCACGATCCGCGGAGTCGGCTCAGGCCTGTGCCTGGACGTGGACGTGCCAACCTCCCGGGTCCAGCTCTGGTCCTGCCACGACGGCGACAACCAGAGATGGCAGGCGGCCTAGCGAGGTCGCGGCCGGGGGCCTGTACCGCGCCGGGAGGTCGTCTTCGCGCCCATCCGGCGCGCCGCTCGTGAGAGCATGCCCGTGCCGCTGCCCCGCTCGTAGCGGGGCAGCGGCTTATGAGGGGTGTTCGGTTGTCAGCCGCTGATGACCGAGATCATCTTGTCGGCGTCGCGGGTGAGCACCTGGCGTACGTCGGCGCGCGGGACGAGCTTCCCGTCCGCGACGAGTTTCTTGAATTCGGCGAGGAGCCGCACCGCTGTTTCGTCCTTGCCGGATGCCTCGGCCTTACGGGCCTGGGTCAGTTTCCTCGTCAGCTTGTCGTGTGCGCTCGCCGACAGCCAGCTGGTGGCCCGGAATCGGTCGAGCAGGTTCTGCATGTCCCGTAGCGAGGTGGTGACGTTGAATCGCACCGACGTGGTCACCGCGTTGCCGGCGTTGTCCGTCGACGTCACTGCGACCGTGTGCTTGGCCAGCTCCTGGGTGAACAGTGGCAGCACCGAGCCCGAGGTGTGCGGGGCGCCGTCGAGGGTGCCGGTCGTGGTGCGGATGCCCGAGGTGGCGTCCACGGCCTCCCAGGTGATCACCACGTCCTGTGAATCGCCGTACACCTCGCCGTCGGCCACGCCCGATACAAGGAGGATGGGCTTGGTGCCGTCGATCTTCAGCACCGCAGCCTTCTCCTCCTCGCGATTGCCCGCCGTGTCGGTCGTGCGGTAGCGCAGTTCGTGCTCACCGTCACCGTCGACCACCACGGGCGTTCCTGCGTAGGCCTTCCAGCCGCCGCCGTCGAGCGAGTACTCGATGAGCTTGACGCCGGAGTGGGCGTCCTGCGCGGCCAGCTCGACCGGGACCGAGTCCTTGCTCCATCCGCTCTCGTTCGGCGGGGCGAACGAGGCGGTGGTCTGCGGAGCGGTCGTGTCGATCTTGAACGAGAGAGAGCGGGCCTGCTCGACGTTGCCCGCGCCGTCCCGCGAGCGGTACTCGAGGGTGCGCGCCCCGTCACCGCTCACCGTGAACGGCATGCTGTACGCGGTCCAGGCTCCGCCGTCGACGCGGTACTCGGTGGCGGCCACGCCGCTGCCGTTCTCCTCGTCCACCGCGGTCAGGGTGACCTCGACGGGAGCGGCGGTGTACCAGCCGTCCTTGCCGTTCGGCTCGGCCGGGTTCTGCTTCGCCGTGCTGGTCGGCGCGGTCTGGTCGGCCGGGCCACTGCCGACCTTGGTGAGGCGGAAGGTCTGGTTGGGGGAGGTTGTGCAGTTCCATTGGATCACCGCGGCGCCGTCGGCCTGGGAGACGCCGTTGATGTCGACGCACAGTCCGGTCTTGGCGGAGACGATCTGGAAGAGTCCTTCGCCGCCGCCGGTCGGAACCACGGTGAAGTACTGGTTGGGCGCGTCCCCGCTGCCGCTGGCGTGGCAGGTCCACTGGACCAGCTGGGTGCCGGGTGTGGCCGTGCCCGGAATGTCGGCACACTTGCCGCTGCCGACGTTCTTGAGCTGGTAGCCGCCGGGCGCGGTCATCAGTTCCCACCGCTGGATGGGGTCTTCGGCGGCGCCCATCTGGACGAGCTTGGCGTTGTCCGCGGTCGACGCGTTCTCAGTGGTCACGTTCTTGCCGCTGTGCTGGGCGGTGACCTTGTAGACGCCGGGCTCGATCGCGGGAGGGGGAGCCTCGCCCACGAACTGGACGGCGTCCAGGTCGAAGGCGTTGTTGGCGGAGTTCTTGAACACCACGTAGAGCGTCGAGGTGGTCGCGTTCGCCGCCACTGGGACGGTCTGGGTTTGCTTGTAGTTGTTCCAGCCCCCGGTGTTGGGGACGGCGGCGCTGGCCAGTAGCCGGCCGGTGGGGGACTCGGCGCGCAGCTCGATCAGCCCGCCGCCGGTTGGGCTGGACAGGCGGTAGTTCACGCCCTTGACGGCGTGCAGGTTCATCGGGGTGAACGAGATCCAGTCGTTGTTGCTGATGTCGCCGATGCGCTTGCCGCTCTCGGCCTCGGGTTGGTCGATGACGCGCACGCCGGTCTGGGCGTCGAAGAACTCGGCCTGCTTGCGCATCGGCTGCAGGACTGCCTTGGCACGGCCGGTGAGCGGCATTTCCTGCGAGCCGTCGGTGTAGTGGGCGTTGAGGACGTAGAACAGGTTGGCGCCGTCGGGGTGGCCGCCGAGGTCGCCGGTGTTGACGACGCCCTCGCAGCCGGGGATCTCCACGGTCTCGTGCTCGTGGTCGTCATGGCCGAGCGCCGGGTTGACGAAGACCTTGGCGCAGTCGATCTCGCCGTCCTCGGGGTCGGTGACCTTGATCTTGTACGGCACGTCCTGGCCGAACTGGATCGGCGTGCCGTTCAGCGGGGTCTCGATGGTC
Organism: Nonomuraea sp. NPDC003709; assembly: GCF_040610775.1. Taxonomy (NCBI): domain Bacteria; kingdom Bacillati; phylum Actinomycetota; class Actinomycetes; order Streptosporangiales; family Streptosporangiaceae; genus Nonomuraea; species Nonomuraea sp. NPDC003709. The sequence continues at coordinate 120,020 of NZ_JBEXMW010000032.1, forward strand.
ACTGTGGGCCGGCTGTTGCCGGCGGTGATCTCGATGTTGGCGAAGCCCTCCTTGCCGGTGCTGTCGGTGACCTTGAGCTGGGCGGTGAACCTGCCTGGGGTCTCGTACACGTGGGTGGCCTTGGCCTGGGTGGAGTCGACGGTGCCGTCGCTGTCGAAGTCCCAGGCGTAGGTGAGGGAATCGCCGTCGGGGTCGTAGCTGCCGGAGGCGTCGAACTCGACGGTCAGCGGGGTGACGCCGTCGACCCGTGAGGAGGTGGCCTTCGCCACCGGCGAGCGGGCGCCGGCCGCATAGTCGATCCGGTAGAGGCCGGAGTCGTTGTTGCCGCCGCCGAAGTCGGTGCCCCACTCCAGCAGGTACATCGCGCCGTCCGGGCCGAAGGTCATGTCCATCGGCTTGAGGAAGGGTGTGGTCCCCAGGAAGCTGTTGATCTTGAGGACCTGCTCGTTGGAGTCGAGGTGGATCTCCTTGATGTAGTGGCGCGACCACTCGTAGAAGAAGTTCACGCCGTCGAAGTAGGGCGGGAACTTGGTCTTCGAGGGGTTGTCCGCGTCGTAGCGGTAGACGGGGCCGCTCATCGGCGCCGAGCCGCCCGAGCCGAGCTCGGGGAAGGTCGGGGAGGTGCTGTAGCCGTACCACATGATCGGCTTCTCGATCGGCGGCAGCTCGGTCAGGCCGGTGTTGTTCGGTGACTCGTTGACGGGGGCGGTGCAGTTGAACTTGGCGCCGATCTCCTTGGTGTCCGGGTTGTACGGCGCGTACGCCTGGTTGTCACCGTGGCAGAACGGCCAGCCGAAGTTGCCCGGCTTCTTGATGACGTCGTATTCCACCAGGCCCTCGGGGCCACGGTCGGTGGTGGGGCCGCCCCGGTCCGGACCGTAGTCGGCCACGTGCAGGTAACCCGTCTTGGCGTCGACGGTGAACCGGAAGGGGTTGCGGAAGCCCATGGCGTAGATCTCGGGACGGGTCTTCGCGGTGCCCGGCGGGAAGAGGTTGCCCTCGGGGATGTCGTAGCCGCCGTCGGCCTTCGGCTTGACCCGCAGGATCTTACCGCGCAGGTCGTTGGTGTTGCCCGCGGTGCGGGCGGCGTCCAGCATGTGCTGACCGGGCCGCCAGTCGAGCGGCGCGTAGCCCTGCCAGTCGGGAGACAGGTTCGGAGGGACGTCGTCGCCGACGCTCAGGTAGAGGTTGCCGTCAGGGCCGAACTCAACCGCGCCGCCGGTGTGGCCTGGCTCGGGATAGGTCCGAGCGCGATAGGCGGGAATTTCGATGATCTTCTTCTCGGTGCTCAGGTCGATGGTGTCGCCCTGCACGGTGAACCGGGACAGCCGGTTGACGTCTTGGGCACTGTCGGCAGGCGACCAGTAGACGTAGATCCACCCGTTCTGGGCGAATTTCGGGTCGAGTTCCATGCCGACCAGGCCGTCCTCGCCACCGGTGTAGACGTTGAGGGTGGCGGCGGTGACGGTCATGTGGGTGTCGGGCTTGTAGATCTTCACCTCGCCCTGGCGCTGGACGTAGAACACCCGCCCATCGGGGGCGACGTCCAGCTCCATCGGGTTGCTGGTGTTGTCGTCCAGGGCGACCTTCTCGAAGCTGCTCCATACGGTGCCCCCGCAGTCGCCCGGCTGGGCGCCGGCCGCCCATTCGACGCCGCCGAGAACGTGCTCGCGGAACTCCGGCTCGGCATAGGCGGCCGACTCGTGTCCCATGGCGGTGGCCCACACCCGGGCGCCTTCGGCCTGGCGGCACCAGGAGATCGGATGGTCAGGACCCATGGCGGAGGAGCCGGGGTCGTAGGTCGTCTCGTCCGCGGCGACCAGGACGTGCACGTTGCCGCGCGGGTTGGGCGCGAAGTTGTACCACTCCTCCGCACGCTGCCACCGCTGCGGGAGTTTCTTGGTGGAGGGGTGCACGCGGTCGACGACCTTGGCCAGCCCTTGGAGCGTGCCGGGCGAGTGCGCCGGCATGTGGGCGCCGCCGTTGATGAGCTCGTCCCACCAGGGGAACTCGTTCTCGATGCCCATGTCGAGCGCGTTGTGGACGGCCACGACGCCCTTGCCCGACCGGACGAACTTCTGCAGCGCCTGTCGCTGGGCGTCGTTCTCCCAGACCATGCCGGAGTTCTGCAGCATGATCAGGACGTCGAATGTGGCCAGGTCGGTGTCGTTGAACACCGAGGAGTCGGCGCTCTGCACCACCTCGAAGTCATGGGCCGCGGCCAGCTCGTTCACCATCTGGATGCCGGCTGGGATGGAGGCGTGCACGTATCCCGCTGCTTTGGTGAACAGCAGGGCACGGAAGCCGTGGAGGGTGGCACTGGTCGCGTGGGCGGGAGCCGGCGCCAGCGCCAGCGCCAGCAACAAGGCTGGGAGTAACAGGGCAGTGAGAAATCGTCGCATGGCGAATCTCCTGGGGGGAGCGGCGACACCTCGGACCGAGGTGTGAAGGAACGCTGCTGCGAAGGCGCGCGCCACGAGGGCGCACGCCGATGGGCGGTCAGGGGGTGCGCAGGTGAGCTGGAGTCGGACGGCGAGCAGGCGTCGGGGGCGCGAAGGTGACCCGGTGTCGGATGGGCGAGCGGTGTCAGAGGGTGCGCAGGTAGGCGAGCCCGTCAGTGGCCAGCGCGTCCTGGCTTTCGGCGAGGGGCCGCCAGATGGAGGCCGCGGTGGCGATGGTCTGGTTGTGCGCGGTGAAGGACTCGATGACGAGCGGCCCGTCATAGCCAGCGTCGTGCAGCCGTTGGGTGAAGTTCGGCCAGTCGAATCGGTCGGCGCCCGGCGTGCCGCGGTCGGTGCCGCACACCTGCACGTGCGCGATCCGGCCGGCCGCGGCCCGTGCCGCGTGCGCGGGGTCTTTCTCCTCGATGTTCATGTGGTAGGTGTCGAGTGCCAGGTGGCAGTCCTCGGGCAGCGCGTCGAGGGCCTGCTCGACGGTGTTGATGAGGCTGGTCTCGTACCGGTTGAGCGGCTCGACCGCGAGCTTGATCCCGCGCTCGGCCGCGTGGTCCAGGACGGGCCGCAGGTTCTCACGCAGTTCGGCGTAGGCGGCGCGGCGCTCTTCGGGTGACAGCCGCCATGTACGGCCGACCGAGGCGTACGCCGGTCCCCCGATCACGGGGGAGCCGACGGTCGCTGCCACGTCGACGCAGTGCCGCAGATAGTCCTGGGTGTCGCGGATGGTTTCGGGGGAGGCGGCCACGAGTTCGCGCCCCGGCGGCATGACCAGCACCACGGATGCGGCCAGCCCGTGCTCGGCCAGCACCGCGGCGGCCTTGTCTGGGTTCCAGTCGCCGGGTTGCTCGACGGGCAGTTCGATGACGTCGAAGCCCCACCCGGCGATGCGGGGCGCGAGCCGCGTCAGCTCGTCGTCGGTCAGCGGGGAGACCCAGACCCAGGTGTTCACTCCGATGGAGTACATGGCGTCCCTCTTCGTCGTCGAATGGGCGGAGGGAAATGGTCAGCTCTTCTTCCCGCCCCAGGTCTCCGGGAACCCGGGCAGGCTCTCGCAACCGCACAGCGCGTAGTGCAGCGGCGGCATGTTCGGCTTCAGGTAGGTCGACAGGTTCTCGCTGGTGACCTTCGGTTGCGGCAGGTTCCACATCTTGGGCACTTCCTCGCCCTTGAGGATCTTCAGCGCGGCGATGATCGGGG
>NZ_JBEXMW010000033.1:0-121009 GCF_040610775.1 Nonomuraea sp. NPDC003709
CCCGACTCGCCGTACGCCTCGTAGACGACGCCCTGGCCGCCCGCGCCGAGACGGCCGACCAGCCAGTACCGTCCCAGGCGGTGCGGGTCGGAAGAAGTGAGAGGAACCATCAAGTCCGCCATTCTGCTCGATCGGGGGCTTCCCGGACCGGCCTGGAGCTCCCGAAGCTACAGCGAACCGCGAAACAGGACGATCACTTGCGGCGGGCCGGGTGGATCTCCAGCAGTCGCGTGGGTTGAACGGGCTCGGCTCGCGGGCGCGGGGCGCTGCCTGGCGGATCGGCCGACCTGGGCGTGCGGCTCTCCGGCCGGTCCCGGCCGCCGCCCGTCAGGCAGCGCCCCGCGATTTCCTCGAGGTGTCCGTGGACAGATGCATCGCGCGTACGCGAAACCGCTGCCGCCGGATCCCGTCCCACAATCACAGCGATCAAGCACACCTCGGCATGACACCCTGGCGGCCCGATCGCGCTCGCTTTCGAGGCGGGCGGTCAGTACCGCCGCAACGTCTAGCAGTAGCTGGCGCCGTTGAACCTGCGCGGCGCCTTGGGCACGGTGCTGGAGATGGTCTGGCCGGGGTCGACGGTGAAGCAGCGGCCGTCGGCCCCGTACGACCAGTCGATGCGGTAACGCATCCGGACGCCGCAGTCGTTGCGCGCGTAGCCGGTCTTGTTGACCCAGCCGCTCTTCTGCCAGATGGCGACGCAGGCGGGGGTGTTGCCCTGTGCCTTGGCAGTGTCGGCGACGGCACCGGTCGGGGCGGCCGCCAGCATGGCGATGGAGGCCGCGCCACCGATGGCCAGGGCGGTGAGCGACTTACGAAGCTTGATGGTCATCGTCGTCTTCCTCTCGAGTGTTGTAGCTGATGAGAGGAAGGTAGGTGCGGCTGTGTTGAGTCCATGTTGAGGATTCGTTCAGGCCCCTCCGGACCTCGGAACCGGATCTACGTGGTCACGACGTCGCCGGCGGCCGCGGCGCAGGACGGCGAGGCCGGGCAGGACGCGCCGGCGTTCGTTCCCCGCCTGCCCGCTACCCGCCCTCGCGGCGGTCGCTGCCTGCGCTTGCCCGTGACGGCACGCGTCTGTTGCGGCGGCCCCCGCGGCCGGGCCGCGTAGAAGCGCCGTTCCCTTCCTGGAGGCGGACCATGACGCGGGTGCGGGGGTGAGGGTTTGTCCGGCAGGCCCGCGTCGTTCGCCCGTCGGCTTTCCGCTCTGGACCCGCGGTTGCTCGACGTCGCCCTGGCGGTCGCGCTGGGCGTCGGCACCTCGTTGTGGGAGGTGCCGGAGCTGGGCAAGGGGCGCCCGGCCGATGCGCAGTCGCTGGCGCTGACCGCGCTGGTGAACGCGCCCCTTGCGCTGCGCAGGCGGGCGCCGTTCACGGTCCTGGTCGTCTCGACGTCGGCTGCGCTGCTCTACCATCTGCTGGGCCACCACCCGGGGCTCAACAGCATCGGCCCGCTGCTGGCGCTGGCCGAGCAGTTGGCCGCGGAACGGGACGCGGCCGCCCGCCGGGCGGTGACCCGCGAGCGGGTGCGCATCGCCCGGGAGCTGCACGACGTCGTCGCACACCACGGACATACGCCGACGAGACCGGCTCGGCGGAGTCCTCCACGAGCACTCACATGCCGCGTGACCTGTATGGAGGTAATTTTCGGCAGGTGCACTTCCGGACAGACCCGGTCTCCGAAGCCGGCGCCGACACCGTGCGTGCCTGTCGTCGCGCCATTCCGGCGAGCCGCTCGAATGAGCGGCTAATCTATTAATAAACTTTACTTTAAATTCCGGACGGCTCGCAGGTAGAAAGAGCCTTATGAAAAGACATGCTCTTCGACTCGTGGTCATCGCCCTCGCCCTGACCCCCGTCGGCGGCATCCCCGCCTCCCCCGCCAACGCCGATCAGCCCGTGCCTCTCGGCCGCACCACGCTGGGTGGCGCCGACCCCAGCGTCATCAAGGTCGGCAATCTCTACGTCGCGGCCAAGTCGGTGAACGGCGGCGTCGCTGTACGGACGGCGACCACTCTCGAGGGCATCGCCGCCGCGTCCCCGCGTCAGGTGTGGATGGACACCGGCAACCTCGGTGAGGTGTGGGCTCCCGAGATCGTGCACCACGACGGCCGCTACCACATCTACTTCGCGGCGGGCCGCGGCGCCGCCCACCGGATGTACCACATCAGCTCCGCCACCGCCGATTCCGGTTATTCCGCCGCGACGAAGGTCGCCCTGCCCGGCGACAAGTGGGCCATCGACGGCGTGCCGTTCACCTTCAACGGCCAGCGCTGGTTCGTGTGGTCCGGCTGGGCGGGCGACACCAACGTCGAGCAGAACCTCTACCTCGCCCGGATGAGCAGCCCGACCACGACCACCGGCGGCCGGTACATCATCTCCCAGCCGCGGGAGCCGTGGGAGCGGGTCGTCGGCAACCCGTTCATCAACGAGGGCCCCGAGCCGATCCTCGACCCGAACGGGCAGTTGCACATCGTGTACTCGGCGAACGGCAGTTGGAGCAGCAAGTACTGCCTCGCCGATCTGCGGCTGCGCTCCGGTGGTGACCCGACAAACGTGTGGGACTGGTACAAGAGCAATGGTTGCCTGTTCGGCTCGTACGCGGAGTACATGATGGCGGGCTGGACCCCGACGCTGCACGTGGACGGCCCGGGTCACCACACGTTCGTGCTGGAGCGCGGGGACATCGCCACCAGCCCGCCGTCCGGCAACCGGTTCCCGACCATGTACCACGCGGTTGCCAAGGGCACGCCGTACTCGTGGTCCAACCGGTACTGGTACACCGGCACGGCTGTGTGGTGGAGCAATACCACCTACCGGCGGGCGAACGTGCCCGGCGCCAACACCAACGTCGGGTACAGCCTCAAGTTCTTCGAATGACGCACGTACGACGCCTGATCTGCCGTCCATGGTGAGCGCCTCGACTGGTTCGTCGCGTCCGAGCCGATGCCGGTGTGGAACGGTGACTCCCGTACGGGGGCGCCTCGCCGAGCGCGCCGGGACCTCTCCGGCCGTGCCGGTGTTGTGGAGCTACCGGCCAGTACCCCATCGAGTTGTCCGGGCCGTACCGGACGGCCAACGGGGCGGTCGCGGTGCTGTACCGGACCGCGACGGGAGCGGGCCGGTGACGATCAGGATCACCGGTCCCCTCCTCAGCCGGAGTCGCCGCACCGGACCGCCACGGGCGCGGCCCGATCACGATTCCCCTCCTCAGCCGGAGGCGCTGCGGCCTTCGAGGCGGCTGATCGCCTGGGTTCCGGCGTTGCCGCGCAGGCCCGCGGCGTAGTGCCAGCCGTTCAGCGCACCGGGCTGGGTGAAGTCGACGCGGCCCTGGGTCGTGCTCGTCATGATCTGGGACCAGCCCCAGCCGCGCCCGCGGTCGACCCACGTGCTGATCGCGTTGCCGTCGAGGACGAACGCCCAGCGATCGGCGGGCTCCAGGGGCCCCGTGGCGCAGCAGGCGCTGGTGAGCTTGCCGTCGATCCTGATGTCGATGCCGTGCTGGCCCTTGATCCCAGTCCAGGCCATGACGTAGTTGCGCTCGTCCTTGACCAGCCCGTTGAACAGGGCGTCCTGCCCCTTCCCCGTGCCGGCCCAGTTGCCGTGGTCGACGATCACCACCGCCCGGGAGCCCTTCGGCCCGGAGCCATGGGCGACCAGCCCGTAGTAGGCGCCCGGCCCCTGCGCCCGCAGGGTGCCCGCGCCGAAGGTCAGCTGCGGCAACGCCTCGCTCGCCGACGGCTTGTGGAGCGTGTAGCCGGCGCTGGAGTCGGTGTCGAAGGTGTCGTCCACGCCGACCTCGGGGTAGGCCTCGGGGGCGAAGTCGACCGTCGATCTGCTGATCGTCTGGATCGCGTGCTCACCCCAGCTCGCGGTGGCGGTGAAGTCCGCGGTCCCGCCGGTAGACACGGCCGATTCGGACCGTACGGTGAACGCGACATGACGGGCTTCGCCGGGCTTCAGTGAGCTGATCACATCAGACTCGGCGGCGGTCGCGGTCCAGCCCTTCGGGGCTGACAGCCGCACTCGGACGTTCCTCGCCGTCCTGGCGGTGTCGTTGACCACCGAGACGATCGTCGTCCCGGCGCCGGATCCGGGAGAGATCGCGGCCGGAGCCTGGTACACCGAGAGCCGGGAGTCGACGGCCCGGAATCGTGGACGCTCGTCGGGCACGGAGACACGACCGCTGACCAGCGTGGGCGGTGTGCCGTGGCGGCCCGAGCGGGCGCCGAAGATCGACAGCCCGCCGCCGTCGGAGGCGAAGCGCAGGGTGACGGTGTCGGCGTCGCCGAGTTGCCGCGTGGTGATCGGGATCGCGACGCGATAGCCGTAGCGGTTGCCGAAGTCCCCCGCGATCGAGCCGCGTGATCGACCGGCCAGCGCCGTCGGACCGTGGGGATCGTCGGGCAACTCGATCATCGGCAGCGAACTGCCGTTGACGGACACGGTGAGGCGGGCGGGGGAGCGGCGCGCGCTGGTCACGTTGTTGGGGTCGTACCAGCCGCGTGCCTGGGCGGCCGCGATCTCCGCCACCAGGGTCGCCCCGCGCGCCCGGGCCGTGCGTACCTCCTCCGGCACCTGGACCTTGTACTCGAAGTAGCCACGGCCGTAACCGGTGACCCAGTCCGACCCGCCGGTGGTCCTGGCCTGGGCTCCGCCGGTCCACTCCTGCGCGGTCACCTCGCCTGCCGGGAAACCGACTTCGCCGTCAGGGCCGGGGGTGTCGAAGGTGAGGTAGTTCTCGGCGACGGTCCTGCCGCCGGCCTCGAGCCAGATCCACAGGTGCCCGGCCCGCAGCTTGGCGGGTGCGGTGACCGACACGGTGCCGGCGTCGGAGACGCCGTACCGCGAGGGGGCGACCGGCCGCGACCCGCCCCCGGCGTCGGAGACCCAGCGGCCCTCGTCGTCGTATCCGCCGATCTTCCACCGGAGCTCGGCCCGGGAGAGATCGTCATCGGAGAAGTGGCTGGTCCTGACCGGGACGTCGATCGCGCCTCCACGCTCGACGGTGCGCGTCGATGGGCCCATCAGGGAGATCGCGTCGTCGCCCTGGAACATCTCGATGCCGCGAGACCTGCCGTTATGGTCCGTGAACTCCGGCTGGTTCGGCTGCCGGTCGAAGGTGACCGGGCTGTGGACCTCCTGCTCGGTTTCGGCCAGTTGGACGCCGACGTAGCCGTTCAGCCGGGGATAGGCGCGGAAGCGGCTCGCCGTGTGCGGGAACTGTCCGGACCTGATGGCGAACTCGGAGTTGAGCCAGGGCTGTCCGCTCTGGGCGCCGTCGTTGAAGTTCCAGGTGGAGCCCGGCTTGACCTGAGCGTCGAACCCGTCCAGGAGTCTCTTCCACTCGTCGTAGGTGGACAGGTAGTAGTGGAAGTCGTTGAGATCGGTGTCGAGGTGGCCGTTCTGGCAGCAGGCGGAGTTGTCGACGACCAGCCGGGTCGGGTCGAGGCCGTGCGCGATCTGCACCATCCTGCGCACGTACGGGAATGCCGCCGCCGGGATCGGCTGCTGCCACGGTTCGTCGTTGATGCCCCAGGATTCGTTGAAGATCGTCCAGATCACGATCGACGGGTGATTGTGATCACGCTGGAACGTGTCGCGCAGCAACCCCTCGAAGAGCCGCTCCGCCTCCTCTCCCAGGGAGTGCCAGCCCGCGTTGGGGAGGTCGTACCAGATCATCAGCCCGAGCTTGTCCGCCCAGTGGTAGTAGGCCGGTTCGTTGACCTTGAGGTGGTTCCGGATCACGTTGAACCCGAGCTTCTTGGCGTTCTTCAGGTCGAGCAGGATCGACCCGCGGCCCGGCTCGGCCTCCGTCCCGGTGCGCAGATCGGGGCCGGCGGTGACCCCGGTGTAGGTGTACAGGCCCCACGGGTTGTAGCCCTGGTCGAGGACGCCGCGCAGGTAGACCGGCCGGTTGTTGAGATGGATGTACTGGTATTCGCCGGTGTGGCCGGGCGCCCATTGGCGGTCGATCGTGCGCATCCCGAAGGTGGTCCGGATGCCGTCGTCGTCGCCCAGCCGGATGTCGGCGGTGTACAGGGCCGGATCGTCCGGCTCCCACAGGCGCGGGCGCTCGATCGGGATCCGCGCCGAGCCCTTGCCGTCGCTCAGGGATACGGTGACGGCGCCGGCGACCTTTCCGCCGGGGTCCTTGATCTTCACCGTGGCGGTTCGCGCGCCGACGGCGGTGACGTCGATCCTCGCGGCCGCCGCGGACGGGCCGCGCGCGTCCCCCTCGAAGGTCAGCTCCGGGGTCACCCGCGTCTGGACGAGCCGGGCGTCGGTGTACGGCTCGATCCACACCGACTGCCAGATGCCGCCGACGTCGGTGAACCAGCCGGTGTTCTCCCCGTCGGGCACGCCCGTCTGCTTGCCCATGGGGTACGGCGATTCGGGCGTCGTCGGTGGCGCGACCACCCGGATCGTCACCGTGTGGGTCGAGCCCGGAGCCAGTGCGCCCAGCCCGGCGCTGATCTCGGTGTAGCCGTTCCCGGTGTAGGGCAGCACCGGCCTGCCGTCGAGCCAGACCGCCGCGCCCCAGTCGGCGGCCCCGATGCGCAGCCGCACCTGCCCGGAGAAACCCTTGGGCACGGTGAACGAGCGCCGGTACCAGACCGTCCCGCGGTAGCCGGAGAAGGCGCTGCGGAAGATCTCCTTGGTCGCCAGTTCCTCCTCGCCCCAGGCGGCGAGCGACTGGTAGCCGAACGGCACCCGGATCGCCTTGCCCAGCGGGTGACCCGGGTCGAACCACCGCTCACGCTCGCCCACGTCGCCGGGGTCGAAGTCGAACGACCAGGTGCCGTTGAGCGACAGCCACGCGTCGCCGGTGAACGGGCGCCGATCGGCGTCCGGGCGCGGGTACTCCGTCCTGGCCGGCTCGTCAGGCTTGAGCTTGAGGGTGAGCGAACTTCCCACGGCCGTCGATGCGAAGGCGTAGCCCTCCTTGGCCGCGACCACGAGGGCGCTGCTGTCGGGCACGCCGGCCAGCGTGAAGGTGCCGTCGATCGCGGTCGTCGCGTAGACCCCGGACCTCGAGGCGTGCACGCCGGCCCCTGCGATCGGCATGCCGTCACGGGCGTCCACCACCCGGCCTCGTACCTCGATCGTCCCACCCTGCACGGGGGCGACGGCGAAAGCGGCGGCGGGGGTGAGGGCGGCCGGGGACAGCAGCGTCAAGACGGTGACCAGCCCGACGGCGAACGCCCGCCGCTTCTTCAGGATGGTTAACATCCCTCGGCCTCAGATCGCGCCTGCTCGATGGCGGCCGGACGTAGCTGTGCCGCGCGGATCCGCGAGACGTCCAGCTTGCTGGAGCGGTCGAAGCGATAGATCCCGTTCTGTTCCTGGAAGACGTCGGTGAGCTGCGTGTAGCAGTAGCCGAACATCCGAGGGTCGTTCAGCAGGACCCCGACCAGGCCGGCAAACCGCTGCTGGAGCTCCTCCTCGCCGGCGGGGCGCTCGCCGTATCCCCAGGAGCTCTCATCGGGACGCGCGTCCGGATTCCACCAGATGCCGCCGAACTCGCTGCAGAAGTACGGCTGCCCCTGGTAGGGCACCGACCACGCCGTGCCGTCGGGATCGGCGTTGACGTACGGCGTCCCGTCGGCCAGCCCCGCCATCAGCTTGCCGAACACCTCGGGATCCTGCTCGTAGCAGTGCGAGTCGTAGACGTCGGCGCCGGGGACCCGGTGCGCGTAGCCGGACGCGTCGATCACCGGGCGGGTGGGGTCGGCCGCCTTCGTGGCCAGGTACATGCCCCGGGTGACGTCGTCGAGCACGGTGATCCGGTCGTGCAGCCGCTGCCAGGTCTCGTTGAGCGGGCACCAGCCGACGATGCTCGGGTGGGAGTAGTCGCGCTCGACCGCCTCCAGCCACTGGGTCACGAACGACGCGGTCGGCTGCTGGTTGTCGCCGGGCGGCCCGCCGACGTTGGCCCCCCAGTCCCCGAACTCGCCCCAGACCAGGAAACCCGCCCGGTCGGCGTGGTACAGATACCGCTCCTCGAACACCTTCTGGTGCAGCCGCGCGCCGTTGAACCCCGCGGCCACAGCCAGCTCGATGTCGCGGCGCAGGGCCTCGTCCGTGGGCGCGGTCATCAGGCCGTCGGGGTAGTAGCCCTGGTCGAGCACGAGCCGCTGGTAGCGCACCTCGCCGTTGAGCAGGACGGCGTGCCCGTCGATGGCGACCGAGCGGAGCCCGGCGTAGCTGGTGGCGGTGTCGACCACGGCGCCGTCGCCGTCGAGCAGGTCGATGCGCAGGTCGTACAGGTGCGGGTCCTCGGGGGACCACAGCCGTACCCGGTCCTCCGGCAGCGGCAGCCAGACTTCGGCGGCCAGGTCGCGGTCGGCGCGAGCCTGCGCCTGCGCGAGGTCGCCGGCCTGGTCCGACACGGTCACCCTGACGGCGTGCCCGGAGCGGTCGCCCGACACCGGCACGGTGACGCGGAACGCGGAGGCCGCGACGTTCGGCGTGATCCGCGGCCGGCCGAGGTGCGTGCCGGGCACGGGCTCGCACCACACCGTCTGCCAGATGCCGGTGGTGCGCCCGTAGTGCGCGCCGCGCCCCTCGTAGTCGGTGGTCTGCTTGCCGCGCGCCTGCGGGCCGGAGCGGGCGTCGCGGGCGCGCACGACCACGGTGTACGTGTGCGCCGGATCGGCCGCCGCGGTCAGATCGCAGGTGAACGGGGTGAAACCGCCCCGGTGCCGGCAGGCCTCGACGCCGTCCACCCACACCGTGGTGTCGTGGTCCACCGCCTGGAAGTGCAGCAGCACCCGCTGTCCGGCCCAGTCCTGCGGCACCCGGACGGTACGGCGGTACCAGACGGCCGGATGGAAGTCCGGATCGCCGATGCCGGACAGCGACGCCTCCGGGCAGAACGGCACGACGATCTCGCCGGTCAGATCCCGGTCGAGCAGGCCCCGCTCCAACCCGGAGTCGCCGGGGTCCCTCTCGAACTGCCAGGTTCCGTTGAGGCACCGCCATGCGGGGCGGACGAACTGCGGACGCGGGTACTCGGGACGGGGAATGACGGTGTTCACAAGACTCGCTTTCTCCGGGGATTCAGGATTTGACGGCACCGGCGATGCCCTCGACGAAGTACCGCTGCAGGACGACGAACAGCGCGACCACGGGCAGCAGCGAGATCGTCGCCGCGGCGGCCATGCCGGACCAGTCGGTGGTGTTCTCGCCGACGAACGCCAGCATGCCGACGCTGACGGTGCGCAGGTCGGGCCGGGAGAACGTGAAGACCAGCGGCAGGAAGAACGCGTTCCAGGTGTTCAGGAAGGTGAGCACGGTGACCGTGGCCGTCACCGGCTTGGCCAGCGGCAGCATGATGCGGAAGAAGACGGTCAGGAACCCGGCGCCGTCGATGAGCGCGCTTTCGGACAGTTCCTTGGGGATGCCGCGGAAGTATCCGGCGTAGAGCAGGATCGCCGACACGTTCGCGGCCCCCGACATCGCCACGATCATGCCCGTCAGCGAGTTCAGCAGCCCGAGCTGCTGGGAGAGGTCGACCAGCGGGATGATGGTGTATCCGGCCGGGACGAACAGCGTGGCGACCAGGACGCCCATGACGATCCGGCGCCCACGGAAGTCGTGGCGGGCCAGGACGTAGCCGGCCATGGCGCACCGGACGAGCACCACCACGACCGTGCTCACCGTGACGATCACGGTGTTGAGCAGGTACTTCCCGAACTGCGCGCTGCTCCACGCGCGCTCGTAGTTCTCCCATGCCGGGTTGTCGGGCAGCAGGCCGAGCCCTTGGGTGAACACCTCCGCCGACGTCTTCAGCGACGCGGAGACCATCCACAGGAACGGGTAGATCCACAGCAGGCAGCCGATGGCGAGTGCGGCGGCGGCCAGCCACCAGGGCAGCCGGCGCAGCGTCGCGCTCCAGGTCCGTCGCGGGCGGGGGCGCGTCTGCGCGACCGTGCTCATGCCGCCCTCCTGGTCCGCCGGGCGGCGCGAACCGCGAGCAGCTGCAGGATGCCGACGAGGCAGACGAACAGGCCGAACAGGACGGCGGCCGCGGAGGCGTACCCGAGCCTGGGGATGGTGGCGGCGAAGGCCCACCGGTAGATGTAGACCTCGATCACCTCGGTCGAGTAGAACGGGCCGCCGCCGGTCATGGTCAGGACGAGGTCGAAGACCTGCAACGACGCCTCGATCGACAGCAGCGTGATGATGACCAGGAAGGGCTTGAGCAGGGGCAGGGTGATGTGCCGCAGGATGGCGGGCGCGCCGGCGCCGTCGAGGCGTGCCGCCTCGTACACCTCGTTCGGCACCGTCTGCAACGCGGCCAGCCAGTAAACCAGGGTGATCCCGAACCACTTCCACACGTACACGGCGATCGTCGTGCCCAGCGCCGTCGACGACTGGCCGAGGAAGTCGATGCCGTCCGTCACCAGGCCGGCCTCGCGTAACGCGAGGTTCACCGGGCCGCTGGCCGGGTCGAAGACGAACTGCATGACGACGCCGACGATCGCCGTGGTGGTGACCACCGGCAGGAACAGCGCGGTGCGGAACAGCTTGCGCAGCGGCATGCGGGGCGAGTTGAGCAGGATCGCGACCAGCAGGGTGACCAGCACCTGGAGCGGCACCGCGCAGACCATGAACGTCAGCGTCAGCCGGAACGAGCTCCAGAACATCGGGTCGGCGAGGACCTCGCGGTAGTTGGCCACGCCGATGAACGTCCGGCCCGTGTCGAACCCGTTCCAGTCGGTGAGCGAGTACGCGTAGCTGCCGATGATCGGGTAGACGGTGAAGGCGCCGTACAGCAGCACGGTCGGGGCCAGGAACAGCCAGACGTACGCGGTGCCGCGCGGTCGCGTTCCCGACGCGGCGGGGAGTGCGACCGTCATCCGCGCGTCTCCGGAGCGCTCTGCCCGGTGCCGCCGGTGGTGCTCTGGTCGACCACCAGCCGCCAGGGCGCCTCCAGATGGACGGGCGGGCCCTGGTCTCCCTCGACGCGCGCCAGCAGGCGGGTCACGGCGAGCTCGGCGATCCGCTTCTTGTCGGGCGCGATGGTGGTGAGCGCCGGATTGGCGAACCGGCCCTCCTCGATGCCGTCGAACCCGACGACGGCGACGTCCTCGGGCACCCGCAGCCCCCGGGACACCACCGCCCGCACCGCCCCGATGGCGAGCAGGTCGTTGTAGCAGAACACCGCGTCCGGCGGCTCCGCCAGATCGAGCAGCTGGTCCATCGCGCGCCGGCCGTCTTCGCGCTGGTAGCGCCGCACCCGTACGGTGAGCTCGGGCCGGAGCGGCAGCCCCGCCTCGGCCAGCCCCTGCTCGTACCCGTCGGTCCGGTGCGCCGAGGTCTGCCTCCGCGCCGCGGCGGTCTCCGAGCGCGGCAGGTGGGGCACGCCGATGGCGGCGATCCGGGTGCGGCCCAGCGAGATCAGGTGCGCGGTGGCACTGCGCGCCGCGGCGGTGTCGTCGATGGCGACGTGGTCCATGCCCTCCACCCGCATCTCGCCCAGCATCACCGTCGGGCAGTTGCCGGCCCAGCTACGCAGCTCGTCCTCGGTCAGGCCGAGCGGGCTGAAGATGAACCCGTCGAAGAGGGCCGACCGGTCCCGCCGCATGACGATCTGCCGCTCCCGTTCGGCCACCCCCTCGGTGCGGTCGATGAGCACCGTGTACCCGCGCTCCTCGGCCCGATCCACCACGTGGGCGGCCAGTTCGGTGAAGTACGGCACGTCCAGCGGCAGCACGAGGGCCAGCAGGTTCGACCGCCCCCGGTTCAGGCTGCGCGCCGCGACGTTGGGCCGGTAGTCGAGTTCGTCCAGGGCGCGCTGGACCTGGGCGCGGGTCTCCTCCGACACGTAGGCGAAGTTGTTCACGACGTTGGAGACGGTCCGTACGGAGACTCCGGCCAGCCGCGCAACGTCACGCTGTGTTACCACAGTCGTTCACATCCTCCAGGGGAAGCCGATGACATTGAGTTCATACAAGAGTCTTGCCGCGCGGCATGCCGCGTGGCAAGAATGAATTTGCCGCGCGGCAACATTTTTACGCGACGTTCACAGCCGCCGGTGGAAGGCAGGACCGATGACCGCGATGACTCGGCGGGGATTCCTCTCCGCAGCAGGCACCCTGGCCGCCGTGGCGGCGACCGGCGCGTGCGGTGGCGGCGGAGGCGGTGGCGGCGGCGGTGCCGCGGGCGGGTCGCTGACCTGGTGGGACCACCAGAACCAGCTGCAGAAGGCGAAGGCGGACATCTTCGCCACGTTCGCCAAGAGCGCCGGCGGCGTCCCCGTCCAGTACACGTACTACAACCCCGCGAAGATGGGCCAGGCGCTGCAACTGGCCAAACAGAGCAACCAGCTGCCGGACGTCCACTCCAACGCCGGCCTCAACAACGTGCCGCCCGCGGCGCTCATCGCCGCCGGGTGGGCGCAGCCGCTGGACCTCGGCGACGAGGCGAAGGCCCGGATCAAGGACTCGCTCATCGAGGGCCTGCACGTCTTCGACGGCAAGATCTACGCGTTTCCCGTCTTCAGCCACCAGGTCTACGTCGCGGCGTCGTGGTTCAACACGGAGCTGGTCGCGCGTGCCGGGCTGGACCCGCAGGCCCCGCCCAGGACCTACGACGAGTTCCGGGCCGCGGCCCGGACGGTGCAGAGCAAGAGCGGCGGCAAGTCGTACGGCTGGGTGTGGAACGTCGGCATGCCGCAGCGGCTGGGCGAGCAGGTCCACGACCTGGCGCAGGCGGCCGGGTTCGAGGGCGGCCTCGGCCTGCGGTACGCCACCGGCGAGTACGCCTTCCACGCCGACGAATACCTCGACGTGATCGAGTTCCTGGTGTCGCTGAGCCGGGACAAGCTGCTGGTGCCGGGGGCGAACTCCTGGACCGACGACGTGGCGCGCGCCCGGTGGACCGCCGGGGTGGCGGCGTACTACTTCGACGGCCCGTGGTGCCCCGGCGTGGCGCTGCAGAGCACGCCCGACTTCGCGGACAAGCTCGGCGTGGGGCCGATCCTGGTGCCCAACGCGGGCGACACCGTGGCCACCTACCATGTGCCGCAGCCCGGCGAATACTGGCTGTCGCCCGGAAGCAAGCACGCCGCGGCGGCGAACAAACTGCTCGGCGACTACTTCACCACGGAGGACTACTCGCGCCGGGTCGCCGAGACCATGTCGCAGCCACCCCGCGACATCGCCGTCGTCGAACAGTCCCAAGCGCACCCCGCCTACAAGAAGCTGATCTCCTGGTTCAAGGAGAGCGTCTATCTCGCCCCCACTCCGGTCGCCGGGAACAAGGACGTCCAGCGGGTGCAGATCGAGTCCAAGCCGGTCACCCCCACCCTCGGGGACATCGTCCAGGGCGCGTTCAGCGGCGACGTCACCGACGTCCGCGCGGCGCTGACCAAGCTGTCCAGCGACAGCGCCAAGGAACGGGACGCGGCGATCGCGGCGGCCAAGGGCAAGGGCGCGAAGGTCGGCCTGGACGACTACGCCTTCCCCAACTGGAAGCCGCGGGCGGACTACCTCAAGCCCATGTACGCCGAGCGCTAGCGATGGGGGCTCATCCCGTGAACCGACCGAACATCGTGCTGATCATGACCGACCAGCAGCGTGCCGGCTGGACCGCCGCGAGCGGCTTCGCCCTGGACACCATGCCCTTCCTCGACGGGCTGATGGGCGACGGCACGCGGTTCCAGCGGGCGCACACCACGTCCCCGCTGTGCGTGCCGGCCCGGGTCAGCCTGCTCACCGGACGGTACCCGTCCGCGCACCGGGTCCGGCAGAACAGCGCCGCGCAGCACGTGCTGCGCGGCCCCGACCTGGTGGACGTGCTCCGCGACGCCGGCTACGCGCTGCACCTGGCAGGCAAGACGCACTTCCACCGCCAGCCCGGCGACTTCGACACCTTCGCCGCACCGTACTGGCACAACCGCGGCCCGGCCGGCGCGGCGACCGCCGACCAGGCGCGGTTCGAGCAGTGGCTCGGCGCGCTCGACCACTCGGTCAGCCACGAGCCGACACCGTTCCCGCTGGAGTGCCAGTTCCCGCACCGGATCGTCTCCGACGCGATCAGCGCGATCGACCGGACGCCCGGCGACCGGCCGTTCTTCGCCTGGCTGTCGTTCCCGGAACCGCACAATCCGTACCAGGTCCCGGAGCCGTACTTCAGCCTCTTCGGGCCGGACCAGGTGCCCGACCGGCTGGCCGGGCCCGAGGGCGCCGCGCGCAAGGGCGGCACCTACACCTGGCTGCGCAAGCTGATCGAGGAGAAGCGGCCCGGGTACGACGCCGAGTGGCGGCGCTACCGCGCCAACTACTGCGGCATGCTCCGGCTGATCGACGACCAGCTTCAACGGTTCTTCGCGCACCTGCGCGAACGCGGGCGGGACGCCGACACGCTGGTGCTCTTCGTCGCCGACCACGGCGACTACGTCGGAGACTACGGGCTGCAGCGCAAGGGCGCGGGCATGCCCGAGTGCCTGATGCGCATCCCGTTCGCCGTCGCCGGGCCGGGCGTGCGGGCCATGGACAACCGCACCGACTTCGTCTCGCTCGCCGATCTGTTCCCGACGGTCTGCGACGCGATCGACGTCGAGATCCCGCCCGGCGTCCAGGGCCGTAGCCTGTGGCCCCTGCTCACCGGGGCTCCGTATCCGGCCGAGGAGTTCGCCAGCGGATACGGCGAACGCGGGTTCGGCGGGCTGTCCTACGACGTCGACGAGCGCCCGCCGTTGCACTTCCCGTACGAGGGCCGGACCTTCGACGAGCTCAACACCGTCACCCAGTCCGGCACGACGGTGATGCTCCGGCGCGAGCAGTGGAAGCTGCTCCTGGACGAGCGCGGCGCCGGCGAGCTCTACGACCTGGACGCCGACCCCGCGGAGCTGGACAACCGGTACGACGATCCCGCGCTCGCCGAGATCTGCGCCGCCCTCACCACCGATCTCGCCCGCTGGATGATCCGCGTCCGGGACGACCTGCCGGAGGCGGTCTACACCCTCAAACGCGCGTCACACAACTGGCACTAGGCCGGCGCGGAGGCGGTGGAGGCGCGGTAGACCATGGACACGGGGAGCACGACATCCTCCGGCGAGGTGCCTCCGGACGCGATGCGATCAAGGAGGAGGCGGACGGCGGCCGCTCCGGCGTCGAAGAACGGCATGTGGACGGTCGTCAGCGGCGGAATGGTCCGGGCGGCGACCGGATGGTCGTCACAGCCGACGACCGAGCAGTCATCAGGGACTCGAAGCCCTCGCTCGTGCAGCGCGTTGAGCACGCCGACCGCCATGAGGTCGTTCTGCACGTAGATCGCGGTGATGCCGGAGGCCCGGTCGAGCAACCGGTGGGTGGCGGCGTACCCGCCCTCGACCTCCCATGCGCCGTCCTCGACGAGGAGGGGATCGTAGGGCAGGCCGTGGTCGGCCAGCACCCGCCGGTAGACGGCGGTGCGCCGCTGCGCGCTGTGACGCTGCCGGAAGCCGGTCACCATGGCGATCCGGCGATGGCCGAGCGCGAGCAGGTGGCGGATCGGGAGCTCCGCGGTGCTCTCGGACTCGGGGCCGACGGTCGGGACACCGCCGCCGGCGATGTCGTGCAGGCTGACGGAGGGAGGCCCGGCCCGCAGCAATCGCCCGACCTCCTCGTCCTCCTCGGTCGCCGGGGCGTTCATGATGATCCCGTCGACCCGGCGCTCCATCAGCACGCGCAGATAACGCACGCAGTCCGAGCCGTCCGGCTCGAGGCTGCTGAGGATCACGCTGAGGCCGTGCTGCCGTGCTTCGCGCTCGATGCCGACGAGGAACTGCGCGGGCGTCGTGTTGCTGAAGTCGACGGTGATCACTCCGAGGGTCAGGGAGCTGCGTGACTGCAGGCTCCGGGCCAGCGCGTTGGGGATGTAGCCGATCTCTTCGGCCGCCTCGATGATGCGTCGCCGGGTGGCCGGCGTGACGGTGCCCTTGCCGTTGAGCACTTTGCTCACCGTCTGGAAGCTCACGTTGGCGCGCGCGGCGACGTCCCTGAGCGAGACACTGGCCACGGCGGTTACCTCCGGTAGGCGAACGTTCGCACTGACCCTACCGCCGAATTCTGCCAGGCGGCGACCAGCTCTTCAACGCCGTCGCTTACAGGGGTTGACGGAGTCACTTGGGGTGGCACAGCATAGGCGAACGTTCGCCTTGGGATCTGGACCCCTCAGTTCCGGCGAGAAGGAGAGGACCTCCATGACGACGTTCGGCCGTCGACGATTTCTCGGGCTGTCCGGCGCCGCTCTCGCGGGCGCCCTCGGCGTCGCCGGGTGCACCCGTACCTCGCGGCAGGAGGCCGCCACGGCGGCCGGCGGCGGCGTGATCCGCTGGTGGGATCACTTCCAGCCGCTGAAGCCGCTGAACGAGCGCATCTTCGCCGAGTACGGCAAGGCCAAGCCAGGCGTCCGGGTGGAGCACGAGGTGTTCAACCCGAACGAGATGGGCCAGGCGCTGCAGCTCGCGTTCAAGAGCAACCAGATCGCCGACGTCCACTCGATCGCCGGCCTCGGATCGTCCGAGGCGGCTCTGGTCGCGGGCGGCTGGTTCTCGCCGCTGGCGGGACAGGACGCGTTCCGCGCGAAGCTTCCCGCCGACAGCCTGCTGGAGGGGCTGCACGTCTTCGACGGCAAGCTCTACACCTTCCCCATCTTCAGCCATCGGCAGTACGCCACGCTCAACTGGTTCAACCGCGAGCTGGTCGAGAAGGCCGGTGGCGACCCGGACAACGGCCCGGCGACCTGGGACGCGTTCCGCTCTCTCGCCGCGCGGATCACCAAGGACGGCGGCGGCCGGGCGTACGGGTGGATCCAGGGCCTGCAGTTCCACGAGCGGCTGCAGACCCACGTGATCGAGCTGGCGATGTCCGCCGGCGCCCCGCTCGCCATGGCTCAGGGGGCGAACGCGATGGGCCTGGTGGACCCGCGGACCGGCGAATACGCCTACGCGGGCGAGCCGTTCGTCCAGGCGTTGGAGTTCCTGCTGTCCCTGGTCCGCGACAAGGTCGTGTTCCCCGCGTCGACCTCGCTCGACGCCAGGACCGCGCGGGCCAGGTGGGCGACAGGGGTCGCGGGCATGTTCTTCGACGGACCGTGGAACATCGGCGTCGTCAACGGGCAGTTCAAGCAGTTCATCGACAAGGTCGGGATCGGCCCCATTCCGTCGCCGGACGGCAAGCCCGTCCTCTACGGTGCTCCCGCCTCGGGCCAGTTGTTCGTGTCCAGTCAGTCCAAGCACGTGGAGACGGCCTCGGACCTGCTCGCCCGGTTCACCGGCCCCGAGTTCTACAAGGGGCTCGCCGCGTTCATGGACCAGGTGCCCCTCGACCTGGAGGCCGTGTCGACGGCGGACGTGCATCCGTCGTACAAGCGCGCGGTCGAGCTGTTCGGCCGGACCGTACGGCTCGCGCCCAGCCCCATCGCCCGCAACTCCGCCGTCGCGCAGGTGATGAGCGAGATGAAGGAGCCGAGGCCCACGCTCGGCGAGCTCGCTCAGGGCATCCTCACCGGCGAGGTCACCGACATCCGGAAGACGTTGCGCGAATACACCGGAAAGCTCGCCGCCGAGCGGGAGCGCGCCACGCGGGTCGTGTCCGGGAAGGGCGTGAAGGTGAGCCTGGACGACTGGAAGTTCCCGAATTGGCAGCCGGGCAAGGACTACACGGCGGAGATGTACCAGTAGCCATGAGCAGCGTGACGCGAAAGAGCTCGGCGCGTCGCCGAGGATTCGCCGCCAGGATCTGGTCGGAGCGGTGGGCATACGTCTTCCTGCTGCCCACCCTGCTGTTGTTCGGCGCGTACACGGTCTGGCCGATCATCTCCAGCCTGTACTACTCGATGCTCGACTGGAACGGACTGGGCGCCGAGCGGCCGTTCATCGGCCTGGCCAACTATCGCGAGGCGTTCGGTGACCCGCTCTTCTGGAAGTCGCTCGGGATCACGCTGACGATGATCGCGGTGACCGTGCCGGTACGGGTCGGGCTGAGCCTGCTGGTCGCGCTCGTCCTGAACAACCCGGGGCTGCCGTTCGCCAAGCTGTTCAGGACCGCGCTGTTCGTTCCCGTGGTCACGACGACGGCGATCATCGGCGTGGTCATGGGGTTCGTCTTCGACCCCGCCGGCGGCCCGGTGAACCAGCTGCTGCTCGACCTCGGGATCGTCGACCAGCCGGTCGACTTCCTGGGAGACCCCGGAACCTCCTTGTGGACCGTGATGGGCGTCCACATGTGGAAGTGGTTCGGCATCACCCTGGTCTACTGGCTCGCCGCGCTCCAGACGATCCCCGCCTCGGTGCACGAGGCGGCCAAGACGGACGGCGCGGGCAACTGGGCCGCGCTGCGCCACGTGACGCTGCCGATGCTCAAGCCCTTTCTGATCATCATCGCCCTCCTCACGGCCATCGAGACCATGCAGATCTTCGACCTGGTCCTGACGATGACCAACGGCGGGCCGTTCTTCTCCACCCTCGCCACGGAGGTCTACATCTACCAGCAGGCCTTCGCCGGCTCCACGCCCCGGCTCGGCTACGGCGCGGCGCTCGGCGTCCTGTTCGGGCTGGTCACCCTCGCCTTCGCGGCGATCCAGGCCATCGGCATCCGCTTCGCCAACCGCGCCAGGAGCAGCTCATGAACGCCGCCGCCGGACGCCGCCGTCTCGGGATCTGGGCACAGGTGATCGTGCTCGCCGTCGTCTGCCTGGTGTGGATCTATCCGTTGCTGTGGATCGTCTCGGCCTCTCTGAAGGATTCGCTGGCGATCTTCTCCGGAGGGCTCGGCCTGATCCCCGAATCGTTGCACTTCGAGAACTACGTACGTGCCTGGCGGGACGCCGACTTCGGGCTGTACACCGCGAACAGCGTGCTCATCACCCTGGGAACCGTGGCGCTGGTCGTCCTGCGCTGCGCGCTGGCCGGCTACGTCATCGCCCGCCGGAACTTCATCGGCAAGCGCGCGGTGGTCGCCGTGCTGGTCGCGACGCTGTTCGCGCCGCACGGGCTCACCATCATCCCGGTGGTCGAGCTCAGTGACCTCATGGGACTGCTGAACTCGCGCACGGGCGTCATCCTCGCCCTCGCGGGCAGCGGCCACGTCGCCGCCGTCCTGCTCTACGCCGGCTATTTCAGCCGCATCCCGCGTGAGCTCGAAGAAGCGGCGATCATGGACGGCGCCGGCTTCCTGCGGACGTTCTTCCGGGTCATGCTGCCGCTCGCGGGACCGGTTACCGCGACGGTGGGCGTCATGACCTTCCTGGCGGCCTGGAACAACTTCTTCCTGCCGCTGGTGTTCACCTTCAGCCGCCCGGACCTGCGTACGCTCTCGGTGGGCATGCTCGCCTTCCGTGGCACCAACTCCACCGACTGGTCCGGCCTCGCCGCCGCGGGCACCATCTCCCTGATTCCGCTGCTCGTCGTCTTCCTCGCGCTCCAGCGCTACTTCGTCGAAGGCGTCGCCGGGGCCGTGAAGTCCTGACCTCGAATGAGAGACATGAATCAACCGAACATCCTGCTCATCTGCACCGACCAGCAGCGCTTCGACGCGATGGGCGCTTACGGCAACGACGAGATCGACACGCCCAACCTCGACCGGCTGGCGGCCCAGGGCGTGCTCTTCGAGAACTGCTACGTACAGAGCCCGGTCTGCGGCCCCTCCCGCGCCAGCCTGATGTCGGGCCGCTACGTTCACGCACACGGCGCCTGGGCGAACGGCGTCGGGCTGCCCGCGCACGAGCACCTGTTCTCGCGCACCCTGGCCGACCACGGCTACGACTGCGGCCTGGCCGGGAAGTTCCACGTCGGCGGGGCGTGCTTCGGCGGCCGTCTCGAACCGCGCCTGGACGACGGCTTCCGCGTGTTCCGGTGGGCACACGACCCTTACGTCGGATCGTCCGAGAACGCCTACCACCGGTGGCTGCGGGCCGTACGGCCGGACCTGTACGAGGCCGCCGCCCAGGCCAATTCCGGGGCCGGCTTCGACACGCTTCCCACAGAGTTCCACTACAGCCGGTGGATCGGCGACGAGACCATCGACTACCTGCGGCGCTCGCGCGACGCGGACAAGCCGTTCTTCTTCGTGGCCAACTTCTTCGACCCGCACCACGGGTTCGGCGCGCCGAAGGAGTACGTCGATCGTTACCGCGGAAAGGCCCTGCGGCGTCCGGTCACCCGGGACCAGGAGCTCGCCGGCAAGCCGCCCGTGCAGACCGAGGCCTCGCACCGCTCCTACGCCGGCCACGCACGCGGCTACACGGAGTACACGGAATCCGAGCTCCACGACGTCAGGGTCAACTACTACGCGATGGTGAGTCTCGTCGACGACGAAGTCGGCCGGATTCTCACCGCCCTCGACGAGGCGGGCCTGGCCGAGGACACGCTGGTCGTCTTCACCAGCGACCACGGCGAGATGCTCGGCGATCACCAGCTCATGCTGAAGGGGCCGATGATGTACGAGTGCGCCGTCCGCGTGCCGCTCGTCATGCGCTGGCCCGCCGGGTTGCCCGCCGGCGAGCGGCGGGCCGGGCTGGTCCAGTGGATCGACCTGGCGACGACGTTCCTCGCGGCCGCGGGCGCACCGCCACTCCCCCGCGGGCAGGGGCTGAACCTCCTGCCGCCGGCCCGCGGCGAGCAGGACGCGCCGGCAAGGGACTGGGCGCTGTGCGAGTACCGCAACAGCGGCCACCCGTACGAGGAGCCCGTGCACACCACGATGCTCAGGCACGACCGCTGGAAGGTCGTCGTCTACCATGGCGCGCCGTCCACGACCCGAGCGCGCTCCGGCGAGCTGTACGACCTGGAGACCGACACGATGGAGCTGGACAACCTGTGGGACGACCCGGCTCATGCGGCGGTCCGGGCCGAGCTGCAGGAGCTGCTGCTCGACGTCCTGGTCGCCACCGAAGATCGTAGCCAGCCGCGGACGGCGCACTGGTGATCCCACGAGCGCGCCGGCGAGCCCGGCCGCCGCGGTCAGCGGCGGCCGGTGCGGCCTGGTCAGTGGCGCTGCAGCGCGCGGAAGTCGTCGAGCCAGTAGCCGCGCCCCGACAGGGCGCCGCGGGGCTGCACGGTGTAGGGGGCGTACACGCTGTTGAGCAGCCACGGGGCCTTGCCGGGGCCGAAGTTCTCGACCATCAGGTCGTCCTGCTTGAAGGCGTACGTGGCGACCGCCAGCCGCCCGGTGTCCCGGTACAGCTTCATCTGGTCGCGCAGGAAGCCCGCCTGGCTGGTGAACCACGGGCTGCCGGCCAGGAAGTCGTCCCACTTCCGCTCGCTGAACGGCTTGTCGATGGCGGCCTTGATGACCTGCCATACCAGCGTGCCGGAGGGGAAGCCGTACTTCTGGGCGAACGTGGCCGCGACCGGGTCCTTCAGGTGCTGCTGCCAGTACCAGACGAGAGAGAACTCGGTGACCAGGAACGTCTGGTCGGGGCGCATCCTCGGCAGGATGTAGTCCAGGAACGGCTGCGCGTTCTCCGGCGCGGGGATGTGCGGGTGGATGTCCACGCCCTCGATCTCCGGCGTCTGGCGTACGAAGGTCATCCAGCGCTCGGCCGCCGGCGTGCGGCGGTCCGGCAGGTCGAGCCGGTTCAGCGCGCCCATGTAGAGCGCGGTGCCGCAGTCGGCGCCGCACCGCTCACGCCGGTAGTCGATCACGTGCCGGGCGACGGTCTCGTAGAACTCGTTGAGGCGCCGGTCACGCTCGGCGGGCAGGCTCTCGATGAAGGGCTCGTTGCCGATCGTGAGGATGTCCACCTTGCCCATCACCGTGGGCAGCACCTTGTCCAGCCGGGCCAGCTCCGCGGCCATCCTGGGGCTGCCCGGCGCGGGAAAGGACGCCGCGTCGTAGGGGAACTTCAGGCTGAGGACGGTGTCGTAGCCGCGCGCCGCCGCCTTGGTGATGGTGCTGATCGCGAAGTGCTCGGCGGGGTCGCCCTTGTCGGCGGCGGGCATCGGGAAGAACCCGCGGACCCACCGCGCACGGGCCTCGCGAAGTTCCCGGTAGTCGAGGGCGTCGAGGTTCTGGTTGAAGTTGGCTCCCAGAGCGCCGTACGCGCGGGCGAGGGGCTTGGCGTCGGGCACGGATTCTGCTCCTTCCGCCGCGGCGGCGTGGGTGACGGGCGAGACGGCGAGAACCGCGGTTAAGGCGATGATCGACAGTCGGCGCAGCATGTGACCTGCTTTCTCGGAAGGGAAGGCCGATGCGTTGTTCAGCTCAGCACATTCATGTTTGCGCTAACCCGAGCGGCCTGTCAACGGCCTGGGCGGTGGCGGTGAGGTCAGCGGCGCGGCGGCGCGGTGGAGGCCCGCACCACCAGCTCCGGCCGGACGAACCTGCTGGCGGGAGCGGACGCCTCGGCCCTCTGCGGGGCCTCGATCTGCATGATCAGGTGCTCGAGGCAGCGGCGGCCCACCGTGGCGAGATCCTGGCGGACGGTCGTCAGCGGCGGGATGAGGAACGGCGCGAAGTCGAGGTCGTCGAAGCCGACCACACTCAGGTCGTCCGGCACCTTGCGACCCAGCTCGGCCGCCGCTTGCAGGACGCCCACGGCCATCTGGTCGTTGGCGGCGAAGACGGCGGTCACGTCGTCGTCGGCCAGCAGGCGGCGGGCGGCGTCGTACCCCGACTGGGGGGACCAGTCGCCGACGACGGGCGGCGGGACGGCGCGGCCCGACCGCTTCAGCAGCCGCTGCCACGCGGCCCGGCGCCGCTGCGCCGGGTTCGAGCCGGCCGGCCCGGCCACGTGGTGAACGGTGGCGTGGCCGAGCCCGAGCAGGTGATCCACGGCGGCGCGGACGCCGGCGGCCTCGTCCATGCCGAAGGTGGGGTGCCGGTGCGCCGCCCTGCTGTCGGCGATCACCACCGGCACCTCCTCGGGAAGCTGCAGGTGGGGGGTGTCGAGCACCCGGGCCTCTATCACGATCACGCCGTCCACCGCGCGGTCGGTGAGGCCGCGGACGGCGGCGCGGATGTCCTTCTCGGTCGGGCCGTTGACCATCGCGACGCTCACCGAGTAGCCGCGGGCCTGGGCGCCGGTCACGACGGCCTCGAGGATGCGGACGTTGAGCACGGCGCTGAGGTTGAACATGACGACGCCGATCGTGCCGAACCGGCCGGTGGCCAGCGCCCGCGCGGCGATGTTGGCGCGGTAGCCGAGCTGTCTCATGGCCGTCTCGACCTTGAGCCGCGTGGCGGCGGTCACCCGGTCGTTGCCGTTCACGACCCGCGACACGGTCTGTCCTGACACACCGGCGATCTTGGCGACATCCGCCATCGACGGGCCGCCGGACGCCCCCGTTCCTGGTTGCCGAGCCACGCGGGGTGCTCTCCCTTCCTCGTAGCAGCGCTGAACAAGGTCAGGCCAGGCCCTGGTGATTGGTTCCTTCGAAGTCGCTCAAGGACGTGTCGTAGTCCTTGCCGCCGACAGCGTACATCGACGTCATCCAGTGGTGGAAATTGTCGCCGGAGGCCCGAAGCCGCTGGTAGAGACGGCCGATCAGCGCCGACTGGACCTCGCCGAGCGCCGGGTCGCCGTAGCGGTTGGTCAGCTCGGACGGATCTTCCTCCAGGTCGTAGAGCTCGTTGACGCTCTCCGGGTTGACCACCAGCTTGAACCGGCGCGTGCGCAACATGCGCTGCGGATAGGGGAAGTGGTGGCCGTGGAACTCCGCGGTGATGTCCTCGCGCCAGCCGGCGGGCTCCTCCCCCAGCGCGAACGGCACCAGGCTGCGGCCGTCGGCGCCCGGCTCGGGGCCGGCCCCCGCCAGGTCGAGTATCGTCGCGGTGAAGTCGACCAGGCTGACGAAGGCCCCGGTCGACGCGCCGCCCGGCGAGCCGGGGACGCGCAGCAGGCCGGGGATGCGGTAGATGTCGTCGTACATGGCCGGGCCCTTGTCGTGCAGGCGGTGGGCGCCGGTGAACTCGCCGTGGTCGGCGGTGAAGGCCACCGCCGTGCTGCCGGTCAGGCCGAGCCGCTCCAGGGCCTCGGTCAGGCGGCCGACCTGCTCGTCGATGAGCGTCACATACCCCCAGTACGCGGCCACGAGCCGGCGCGCGGTCTCCTCGCCGAGCGTGTCGTGCGTCCAGTGCTCGCTGTAGCGCCGCTGGACGGGCGGCTTGTTCTCGAACGTCTCCTTGATCGACTCGGGCAGCTCGACCAGGTCGGGCGAGTACATCTCCAGGTACTCCCGCGGCAGCAGGTAGGGAAGGTGCGGCCCGTAGAAGTGCACGGCCATGTAGAAGGGGCGGCCGTCGCGGTGGAAGTCCTCGGCGTAGCGTTCGAGCCGGTCGATCGTGCGGTCGGCGAGGAAGCGCTCGAACGTGGCCTCCCCCGGCTGGTGCAGGACGCCCGCGAGCAGGTTGCCGGGCTCTCCGTTGGGGAAGACCCCGCGCACCTCCTCGCTGATCTCGGGTCCCGGCAGGCCGTGGCGCTCCAGCCAGGCCAGGTAGTCGGGGTGCCCCACCGGGTTGTGCCAGCCCGGGTAGTGGGCGCCGTCGAAGCCGAACTCACCGGGGCCGCGCCGCCGCCCGACGTGCCACTTTCCCTCGATGCCGACGTTGTAGCCGTGCTCGCGCAGGCGGTGGGAGAAGGGCGTGAACTCGTCCGACAGCTCCTCCGAGTACCCCACGTTGCGCTCGTAGTTGGCCAGCAGCCGGTGCCGGAACGGCAGCACGCCGGTCAGCAGGCTGGCCCTGGCGGGGGTGCAGATGGCCGACGGGGTGTAGCAGGCGTCGAAGCGGGTGCCCGAGGCGGCGAGGGCGTCCAGGTGCGGTGTGGACACGTGGGGGTTGCCGTAGCAGCCGAGGGTGTCGACGCGGTGCTGGTCGGTCATCAGGAAGAGCACGTTCGTGGGTTGGCTCATCAGGCCTCCATGCTTGTTTCCGCAAACATCGGATTCACCGTCAGCAGCGGAGATCATGGCACCTGAGCTGCAGCTCAAAGAAACCTCACCGTCATGACCTTGACGCTGATAGGTGGCGGTCATAGGTTAGCGCAAACATGGAACCGCTTCACGGGGGTCCCTGAAGGTTCAGGGCTGGGCGGGATCGTGACCGACTCGACGACGAAGAGGAGTCGCCATGGGGTCGCATCGCCGAATCCTTGGAACCCTGCCCGATGTGTCAGGCGCCGGGCGCCGTGACGTCAGCCGCCGCCAGTTCCTCGGCGGCACGAGCGCCGCCGTCCTGGCGGCGGCGCTGACCGCGTGCACCGGCGGCGGGCAGATGAGCCGCCAGAGCCAGGCCGCCGGTAGCGGGCTGCAGTGGTGGGACCAGTTCAGGCCGCTGACCAAGATGCTGGAGAGCGACCTCTTCAGCCCCTACGAGAAGAGCCACTCGGGCGTCACGATCGAACGGCGCCAGATGGACGCGCCCGACCTCGGCCAAGCGCTGCAGGTGGCGCGGCGCAGCAACCAGATGCCGGACGTGCACTCGCTGGCGGGGCTGGGCGCCGTCTCCCCGGCCGCCCTGGTCAGCGAGGGCTGGTTCCAGCCGGTCGGCAAGCTCGCCGACTTCGCCGGCAGCCCGGTCGCCGGCCAGCTCTACGACGGCATCCACCGCTTCAACGGCGAGATCTACTCCTTCGCGCCGTTCTCCGGCCGGAATCACGAGGCGGTGCCGTGGTTCAACACGGCGCTGCTCAAGGAGGCCAAGGTGGACCCCGAGGACGAGCCGGCCACCTGGGACGACCTGCGCGACGTCGCCCGCCGCGTGACCAAGGGGAACGCCGCCGGCGCGTACGGGATGGTGATCCCGCTCAAGGACCCCGCGTACCTGGCGGCGCTGGTGCACCGGCTCGCGATGGCCGCGGGCGCCCCCGGGCCCGGCGCCATCGACTGGAAGACGGGCGAGTACGTCCACGACTCCCAGCCGTACATCGACGCCGTCGAGTTCCTCGTCTCGCTGCAGAAGGACAAGGTCGTCCACCCGGCGTCCGCGTCGATGGGCCCCCGCGACGCCCGCGCCCGCTGGGCCGCCGGGCAGGCGGCCATCTACCCGTGGGGCGCGTGGTTCGTCGGCGGCCTGCGCGTGGACGAGCCCGAGGCGGTCGAGCGCGGGGTCGGCGTGTGGCACATCCCGTGTCCCGAGACCACCAGGAACCTCGTCTACAGCCCTCCGGCGCCCGGCACGTTCTGGGTGTCGAAACAGTCGAAGAAGGCCCAGACCGCGGCCGAGGTGCTGCTGCAGATGACCACCAGGGAGTTCCAGCTCAAGCTGGCCGCCGCCATGGACCAGCCGCCCGCGCTGGCCGAGGTGGTGGCGGAGGCGGAGGTGCACCCCGCCTACCGGCAGTGCGTCGCCAACTTCCAGGACGACGTGCGCATCGGACCGGTGCCCGAGGTCGGCACGCCGGGCGTGTGGCAGGTGCTCGCCGAGATGCGCGACATCCATCCCGACCTCGGCGACATCGTCCAGTCGGTGCTGACCGGCTCCAACTCCGACGTGGGCGGCCAGCTCCGGCGCTACAAGGACCAGCTCAGCACCGAGCGCGAGCGTGCCATCAAGGCGGTCAAGGAGGAGAAGGGGGTCGAGGTCGGCCTCGACGCCTGGGTCTTCGCCAACTGGGACCGCAAGAAGGACTACGAGCAGCAGGACTACGCCGGCCGCTGAGGGGCGGCCGGACAGGAGCACCATGACGACAACCCACGGGCAGACCTCCGCACACCCCCGGCCCGGACGGCTGAGGCGCCTGCGCAAGGACTGGTGGATCTACCTCTTCCTCCTGCCGACCCTCGTCGGGTACGGCGCGTACACCATCTATCCCCTGCTGGCGTCGTGGTGGTTCGCGTTCCTCGACTGGCCGGGCTTCGCCGACGCCGGGACGTTCATCGGCGTCGAGAACTTCGCGCGGCTGATCGAGGACGAGCTCTTCTGGAACGCGTTCTGGAACTCGATCGTGTTCCTCGTGATCGCCGTGCCGCTGCGGGTCGGGCTGGCGCTCGCGCTGGCGATCGTGCTCAACCGGAAGAAGACGCCGTTCAAGGGCTTCTTCCGCACGCTGTTCTTCCTGCCGGTCGTCACCACGGGCGCCATCGTCGGCATCGTGTTCACGCTGCTGCTGGACGCCGGCGGCCCGGTGAGCATGTCGCTCGTCTGGGCGGGCCTGATCGAGTCGCCGGCGAACTTCGCCGCCGACGCCGGCACCTCGCTCTTCGCCGGGATCGCCGTCTGGGTGTGGAAGTGGCTGGGCATCACCCTCATCTACTGGCTGGCCGCGCTGCAGACGATCCCGCAGGGCGTCCACGAGGCCGCGATGATCGACGGCGCGGGCCCCTGGGCGGAGTTCCGGCGCGTCACGCTGCCGCTGCTGGTGCCGTTCCTGGTGATCATCACGTTGATCGACACCGTGGCGGCGTTCAACGTCTTCGACCTGATGCAGACCCTCACCGGCGGGGGCCCGTCCTTCTCTTCCGAGGTGATCGAGATCTTCATCTTCCGTACGGCCTTCCAGGCCACCGTCCCCCAGCTCGGATACGCCTCGGCCGCGGCGGTGCTGTTCGGGCTGCTCACCATGGTCCTCGCGATCGCCCAGGCGCTGGGCATGCGCTGGGCCAGGAGCCGGATGGGCTCGGCATGACCGCGCCCGCGGACACCCGGCCCGCCCGCCCGCCCGTCAGCCAGGCGGCCCCGCGGCCCGGCCGCCGGCCGCGCCGCCGCCCGAGCACCGGGCAGGTGGTGACCGCCGTCCTGCTGCTCGTGCTCGGCGGCCTGTGGATCTACCCGTTCGTCTGGCTGGTCTCGGCGTCGCTGAAGACCTCACCCGAGATCTTCGGCACGGGGCTCGGTCTGCTGCCCGAGGAGCCGGTCTGGGAGAACTACGCCCGCGCCTGGAGCGAGGTCGGCTTCGCCAGGTATCTGGTCAACACCCTCGTCATCACCGCCGGCACGGTGGTGCTCGTCGTCGTGCGCAGCGCCCTGGCGGGCTACGTGCTGGGCCGCTACGACTTCGCCGGCAAGAAATTCGTCATCGGCCTGTTCCTGGTCACGTTCTTCCTGCCCGAGGGCTACACGATCATCCCGATCACCCAGCTCACCGACCAGCTCGGGCTGCTCAACACCCACGCCGGCGTGATACTTGGCCTGGGCGCGGGCGGGCAGATCGCCTCGACCCTCCTCTACGCCGGGTTCTTCAGGAAGCTGCCGAAGGAGCTGGAGGAGTGCGCCCGGCTGGACGGCGCGGGCCACTTCACCGTCTTCTTCCGCGTGATGCTCCCGCTGGCCTGGCCGATCACCGCCACGGTGGTCATCCTCACGTACCTGTTCGCCTGGAACGTCTACCTGCTTCCGCTGGTGTTCACGCTCAGCGACTCCGACCTGCGGACGCTGGCCGTGGGCATGACGGTCTTCGTGGGCGAGCGGGAAACGGACTGGTCGGGGATGGCCGCGGCCGCCGTGATCTCGCTGATCCCGGTGATCGCCGTGTTCGTCGTCCTCCAGCGGAAGTTCGTCGACAGCATCGCGGGAGCGGTGAAGCAGTGACAGGGGCGTCGCAGTGAAAAGAACGGAGTTCTGAACCATATGTCTGTCCATGGCCGCGAGGCACTCGTGACGATCGACACCCGCCGCCCGGCGGGCCGGATCGACGACGACGTCTACGGACATTTCCTGGAATCGGCGTTCTTCGGCAACATCGAGGGCGGCGTGTTCGACGAGGGCTCACCGCTGTCCGTCGCCGAGCCCGGCCTGCTCAACGGCGTCCGCACCGACGTGCTCGACCTGGTCCGCGAGCTGGGCCCGGGGCCGATCCGCTGGCCGGGCGGCAACTTCACCTCGGCCTACCACTGGGAGGACGGCATCGGCCCGCGCGAGACGCGGCCGAGCCGGTTGGAGCTGGCCTGGGGCGGGCAGGAGTCCAACCGCTTCGGCACCGACGAGTTCCTGGCCTGGTGCGAGGCGGCGGGTGCGGAGCCGTACCTGGTGCACTCCTGCCGGAACGTGGACGACGCGGTGCGCTGGGTCGAGTACACCAACTCCGCCCGCGCCACCACGCTCACCGGCCGCCGCGCCGCGAACGGGCGGGCCGAGCCGTGGAAGGTGCGCTACTGGGGCGTGGGCAACGAGGTCTACGGCCCGTGGCAGATGGGCCACCGCACGGCCGAGGAGTACGCCGCCGCCGCCCGCGAGCACGCCCGGTTCATGCGCCTGGTCGACCCCGAGATCCGCCTGATCGGCGTCGGCATCCCCTGGCAGCAGGAGCAGTGGACGCGCCCGGTGCTGGCCCGCGCGGGCAAGCTGCTGGACTACCTGTCCCTGCACCTGTACGGCGCCGGCACCCACCTGTGGACCGGCGACGACTACGACGCCGTCGTGGCCCAGGCGCTGTACTTCGAGCGGGAGATCCACGCCTACTCGCAGCTCGTCACCGAGCTCGCCGCCGAGGTGGGCCTGGAGCGCCCGCCCGCGCTCGCGCTCGACGAGTGGACCATGCGCCACCTCGAACCCGAGGACTGGCCGCAACCGCTGCCCGGTGACGACGGCGGCGTCGCCGAGCGCGAGCTGCCCGAGGCGGGCGACGGTCCGGGACGCCGGGTGCGGGTGAACCGGTGGAGCCCCCGCACGGTCGCCGACCTGGTCTTCTGCGCGGGCGTGTTCCACGCCGTCCACCGCTCCGCCGCTCTGCCCGCGCCCGTGTCCATGGCCAACCCGGTCAACCTGGTCAACGCCAACGGCCTGGTGGTCGCCCGCCCCGGTGGCGCGCTGCGCTCGGCGATCTACCACGTCTGGCACCTCTACCGGCACCACACCGGCAGGACCGTGCTGCCGTCCGAGGTGGACGGCCCGGCCAGGACGACCGCGGTCCGGCTCGGCGACAACTGGGGTCCGGACGGCCGGCTGCTCACCGCGCCCATGACCGTCCCGTACATCGACGTGTCGGCCACCCGCGCCGACGACGGCTCGGTGCGGGTGGCCGTCGTCAACCGGCACCGCGACGAGACCATCCGCGTCCGGCTCGTCCTCGACGGCAGCTCCGGCGCCACCCCCGCCCGCGCGCGGGTGCGCACCGTCGGCGGCGACGTCCCCGGCCTCGGCGCGGTCAACACGCTCGGCGCGCAGGACACGATCGCCGTGCGGGACCTGGGCGAGGTCGAGGCGAGCGGCGGGGCGTGGGAGATCGCGCCGCACTCGGTGACCGTGCTGACCCTTCTCGAGGAGCCTTCGTGACCCAGGATGCCGACCACCCCCGTCCTCTCCTCGTCCGCCCGCACTGGCAGGACCTGTGCGGCGAGTGGGGCTACGCGACCGACGACCACGACCGCGGCCTGGCCGAGGGCCGGCACCGCGACGCCGGGGCCTTCACCCGCGCGATCATCGTGCCGTACCCGCCCGAGAGCGAGCAGTCCGGCGTCCACGAGCCCGAGCCGCACCCGATCGTGTGGTACCGCCGCACGCTGCGTCTGGAGCGCGAGCCGGAGCCGGACGAGCGGCTCCTGCTGCACTTCGGCGCGGTGGACTACCGGGCGCGGGTGTGGTTCAACGGCGAGTACGCCGGCGACCACGAGGGCGGTCACACCCCCTTCACCTTCGACGTCACCGAGGCCGTCGTCCCCGGCGGGGAGCAGGTCGTGGTGGTCCGCGCGCAGGACGAGTGCGACGACGCGACCCAGCCCCGCGGCAAGCAGGACTGGCGCGGGGAGCCCCACGACATCTGGTACCACCGCACCACCGGCATCTGGCAGCCGGTCTGGGCCGAGGTCGTACCCGCGCTGCACGTCCGGCGGCTGCACTGGACCCCGGACGTGCCCGGCGCCGCGGTCGCCGTCGAGGTCGAGCTCTCCGAGCGGCCGGACCCGGCCGTGGACGTCCACGTGGTCCTCACCCTCGGGGACGAGGTCCTGGCGGAGCAGACGTGCCGCGCCGACCGGCGGGACGGCCGGTGGGTGATCGCCGTCCCGGCCGCCCGGCACCAGATGGAGCTCAGCGGGCTCCTGTGGACGCCGGAGCGGCCGACCCTGCTGGACGCCCGCGTCGAGCTGCGCCGCGACGGCGTCCTGATCGACGCGGTGACCTCGTACGTCGGCCTGCGCAGCGTCGGTGTCAGAGACGGCAGGTTCCTGCTCAACGGCCAGCCCCGGTTCCTGCGCCTGGTCCTCGCCCAGAACTACTGGCCCGGCTCCCACCTGGCCGCCCCCGCTCCCGGCGCACTGCGCCGAGAGGCCGAACTGGCCAAGGAGCTCGGGTTCGACGGCGTGCGGGTGCACCAGAAGGTCGAGGATCCGCGGTTCCTGGCCTGGTGCGACCGGCTCGGCCTGCTGGTGTGGAGCGAGATGCCCAGCGCGTACGAGTACTCGCCCCGCGCCGTCGAGCGGCTGACCCGTGAATGGCTGGAGGTCGTCGCCCGCGACCGCAGCCATCCGTGCGTGGTGACGTGGGTGCCGTTCAACGAAAGCTGGGGCGTCTGGCACGCGGCGGACGTGCCCGAGCAGCGGCACGCCACCGCCGCGCTCTACCACCTCACCAAGGCGCTCGACGGCACCCGGCCGGTGATCTCCAACGACGGGTGGGAGCACACGGAGAGCGACATCTGGGGTCTGCACGACTACGCGCCCACCGGCGAGTCGATCCGCGAGCGCTACGCCGGGCCCGAGGCGCTCGCGCGCATCCTCGGCGACCGCCCGCCCGCGCGGCGCGTCGCCCTGCTCGGCGACCCGGTCCGGCGCGGGCAGCCGGTCGTGCTGTCCGAGATCGGCGGGACCAGCCTCCGCCCGGCGCCGGACGAGGCCTGGCACGGGTACGGCACCGTCGGCTCCACCGAGGAGCTGACCGAGGGGTTCCGGCAGCTCGTGGACGCGGTGCTGGACAATCCGGAGCTGGCCGGTCTGTGCTGGACCCAGCTGACGGACACCGAGCAGGAGCGCAACGGGCTGCTGACCGAGGACCGCGAGCCCAAGGTGCCCGCGGAGACCATCCGCCGCATCCTCACCCGCCCGGCCCGATCGGTGCCCGCCGAGGCCATCGACGCGGCCCGCCGCGCGGCCAGGGACCGCTGAGCGTGCTCGCGACCGCACACCCTTGACATCCGCGGATGTGACGAGTTAGCGTCCTCGAAACCCAGGATTAACGTTCACGTTAACGTTAATCCTGGGCCCGGAATTTCTATGGGAAGGACGCCTGCGAGCGTGGAGACCACCCATGTTCCGGCCGAGGACCTACGCCGCGCGCTGATCGCGGCCGATCCGAAGCTGTCCAAGTTCAATCCCCTCCCCCGCATACTCGCCTTCGACGAGTTCACCACCGGAACGCACGGATGGTGCGAGCTCATCGGCAATCACGATGGCCACGGAAATCTCGACACGGTGGACGTGCACATGCGCGACTTCCGGCCGCCGCAGCTCAGCTCGTGCGATTTCTTCGACATCGGCACGCACGCCGCGATGAGCGGCAATTACGCGCTCAAGGTCGCCACCCGCCCGGTGGCCGGCCACACGGCGGTCGCGATCCGCCGCCTCACCATGGCCAGGCGCGGCGTGGTGCAGTTCGAGACGTACTTCACCTACAAGAGCGAGGCGGCCACGGCCGAGTCCTCGCTCGGCAACAGCTTCGGCGACATCGAATGGGACGGGAACCTGCACCCGTCCGAAGCCCAGTTCGGGGCGTTCACCGTGGCCACGGACCTGTGCGACGGCGAGGGCATCCGCTATCACTGCGTCGCCCGCTACCAGAACACCGACCTGGACAACAGGTTCACCAGGCGCTGGATCTACCCCGTGGTGCCCGAGCCCACCCCCAGGGAGAACCTGCACAACCAGGAGAACCTGTCCCCGGTCGAGGACTTCACCGCCCCGAATCCGGAGGACTGGCGCCCGCTCGACGACAAACCGCAGTACCTCTGCTACAACGAGGTGCCGACAAAGGTCAATTGGCACTACCTGCGCTGGCAGTTCGACACCAGGACCCGCACCAATATCGAGCTCCAGGTGAACGACCGGGTCATGGACATGCGACATGTCCCGGTCCCGCAGTATCCCGACAAATATGACGGCCTGGAGAACCTGCTCAATTTCTACGTGAGCGTGCGCACCCATTCTCCGGTACGCAACTTCCTCTTCCTCGATTCCGCACTCATTTCCGTGGATTGGTGAACACCGGCATGAGGCATGCTCTTACCGCCGTTCTGGAGCGCAACACCACCTTCACCAAGGATTTCGTCACCGAGCCGTACGAGGCCGGATGGGCGGCCGAGGCGCGCTGGTTCGTGCGGACGCTGGAGCTGGAGGGCCAGGAACTGCGCCTGACCGCCCAGATCTCCCCTGACGGCCTGCACTGGTGCGACGACGACGAGACCACCGAGCAGATCGTGAAGGAGCCGGGCCTGGTGTCCCTGCGGGTGCGCGAGTTCGGCCACTGGCTGCGGCTGCGGGCCACGCTGGCGGGCGGCGACCCGCGGGCCAAGGTGCTGATCTACCTGGCCCTGAAAAGCTGAGAAAGGTACGACCATGGCAACAAGCAGGCGCCAGTTCCTGACCCTCCTGGGAGCCGCCGGCGCCGCAGTCGCGGGGTGCGCCCCCGGCGGCCCGGCGACGGGATCGGCCTCGGGAGGCAACCGGCCGTTCAACGCGGCGTTCTACCAGGCGATCAACGATCTGGACCCGCACGGGGCGAGCGCCGTCGACGAGGCCTCGCTCCTCGCCAACCGGCAGATCTACGACACGCTCGTCGCCAGGGACGGCGACCGGCTCGTGCCGCGCCTGGCCACCTCGTGGAAGCAGCCCGACGACACGACGTGGGAGTTCACCCTTCGCGAGGACGTCGTCTTCCACGACGGCACCAAGCTGACCTCGGCGGACGTCAAGGCGTCGCTGGAGCGGCTGGCCGCGTCCGACGGGCCGCAGAAACCCCTGTGGTCCGCCGTGGACGCCGTCGAAGCCCCCGACGCGGGCACCATCAGGATCACCACCAAGGACCCGCTGGGCACGATGCTGGTGAACCTGACGCTCGCCTTCATCATCCCGGCCGCCCGGATCGGCAAGGCCGACCTGTCGCGCAGCCCGATCGGCAGCGGGCCGTTCGCCGTCGAGTCGTTCACGCCGTCGTCCCAGCTCCTGCTCAAGCCCGTGCCCGGCTACTGGGGCGGTGCGGCCAAGCTGCCCGGCCTGCGCCTGCCGTACATCCCCGAGTCCTCCACGCGCATCACCTCGCTGCAGAACGGCGAGGTGGACGTCACCTGGATCATCCCTCCCGACGAGCTCAAGCGGCTGGGCGGCGTGAACGGCGTGAAGATCGACAGCAAGCCGGGGGTGAACTACTTCCTCGCCTGGTTCAACTGCGGCCGGAAACCCTTCTCCGACCCGCGGGTGCGCCGCGCGCTCCATCACGCGCTCGACGTCAAGAGCATCGTCTCCAGCCTGTACGGCGACGCCGCCGCCGTCATGGACGCCCCCATCCCGTCGGCCGTCTTCGGCCACGCGCCCCAGCAGCCGTACGACTACGACCCCGATCTGGCCAAGCGCGAGCTGGCCGAGGCCGGCCACGGCTCCGGCATCCGCACCTCGATGATGTGGTTCAAGGACACCGGCCCGCTGGCCACCGAGCTGGCGCAGTCGATCATCTCGGCCTGGGCCAAGGTCGGCGTCGTCGTCGAGCCGCAGCAGATCGAGAAGGCCGCCTGGCTCAAGCGCCTGACCGCGCTCGACTGGGACATCGAGCTCCAGGTCAACACCGTGACCACGGGAGACGCCGACTACACGCTCGGCAGGCTCTACACCAGCGAGGCCAACCGCATGGGCTACCGGAACAAGGAGCTCGACGGCATCCTCGCCAAGGCACGCTCCACGTCCGGCCAGGACGAGCGCAAGTCGTTGTACGCCCAGGCGTGCGAGATCATCTGGCGTGACGCGGTCGGCGTCTTCCCGGCGGCGCTGTCCAGCACGTACGGGCTGCGCTCCTCGGTGGCGGGATTCGTCCCGGCGGCCAACAGCCAGCCCGAGTTCCGCACGGTGTCGACCGCCGGATGATCCCTACGGAACGAGAGTGACATGCGCGAGGCACGCCGTACCACTCTGAAGGACATCGCCGAGAGCCTCGGCGTCTCGGTGAACACCGTCTCCCGCGCGCTGTCCGACAAGGACAGCGTCGGCGTGGAGACGAGGAACCGGGTCAAGGCCGAGGCCGAGCGGCTCGGCTACGTGCCGAACGTGACCGCCCGATCCCTGGTGCTGGGCTCGGCGAGCACGCTCGGCATGGTCATCACCAATCCGTCCAACCCGTTCTACGCCCAGCTCATCAGCGGCATGGAGCAGCGCTGCCGGGAGCACGGCTACTCCCTGCTGCTGATGGCGACGGAGGAGAGCCTGGACAACGAGCGGCGCGCGGCGGAGGAGCTGCTGCGGCGCGGCGTGGACGGCGTGCTCGTGGTGACCGTGCAGGAGGGGGCCGAGCACTGGCGGCGGTTCAGGGCGGCCGGGGTGCCTCTCGTCCTGATCAACCGCGACGTGCCCGAGCTGAACACCGACCTGGTGGGCGTCGACCACGTCCAGGGCGGCTACGAGGCCGCCAGGCACGCCGTCGCCCAGGGCGCCAGGAAGATCTACTTCCTGGAGGAGGACCTGCACGTCTCGTCCGTCGCCGACCGCGTCGAGGGCTACCGGCGGGCCATGGCCGACAGCGGCCTGCCCATCGAGCCGGACACCCTGATCAAGGTGCCGACCCGGCGGCTGGAGCAGAGCGCGATGCCATGGGACCCGAGCGAGGCCTACCGGCTGGGCAGAGAGGTCGTGCGGACCGCTCAACGGCCGATGGCGTTCGTCGCCGGCAACGACTACTTCGCGCTCGGCGTCTACCGGGTGGCGAACGAGGAGGGCCTGCGCATCCCCGACGACATCCTGGTCGTCGGCTACGGCGGCCACCCGTTCGCGCCGTACGTGATCCCCTCGCTGACCACCGTCGAGCTGCCCGCCGCCGACATCGCCGTGTCCGCGGTCGACCACATGCTCCGGCGACTGGGGCGGCCGGCGGCAGGGAGGCCTCCCGAGCAGATCCTGTTCCCGCCGCGGCTGGTCATCCGGGCGTCGAGCGGTGGGGGCGTCACATGACCGCCTTCCTCGGACGGCGGCTCGCCCAGGCGCTGCTGCAGGTCTGGGGCGCCATCACCATCGTCTTCATCGCGCTGCGCGTGCTGCCGGGCGACCCGGCCGAGCTGATCCTCGGCAGCCAGGCCACGCCGGAGGCGCTGGAGGCGCTGCGCGACCGGCTCGGGCTGCGCGACCCCCTGCCCATCCAGTACGCGCACCACCTCCAGGACATCGTCACCCTCGACTTCGGCCAGTCCTGGCGGCAGGGTGTCAGCGCTCTGGACGCCTGCCTGGAACGGCTGGGGCCGACCCT
Source organism: Nonomuraea sp. NPDC003709 (assembly GCF_040610775.1). Taxonomy (NCBI): domain Bacteria; kingdom Bacillati; phylum Actinomycetota; class Actinomycetes; order Streptosporangiales; family Streptosporangiaceae; genus Nonomuraea; species Nonomuraea sp. NPDC003709. The sequence goes on from NZ_JBEXMW010000033.1 coordinate 36,305, forward strand.
GTCGCTGTCCGTCTGGGCCATGGTGATCACCATCGTGCTGGGCTTCGCCGCCGGCTCCTTCGCCGCCCGCCGCGCGAACACCTGGGCCGACCACCTCGTCTCGGTGTCCTCGCTGGTCGGCCAGGCACTACCGCCGTTCTGGATCGGCATCATGCTGTCGCTGATCTTCGCCCGGTGGCTGCAGATCCTGCCGAGCACCGCCGACGGGACCCTGGTCAGCCTGCTGCTGCCGGCGCTCACGCTGGCGCTGCCGTTCGTCGGCTGGCTGGGCCGGCTCGTACGGACCGGGATCCTCGAGGAGATGAACCAGGACTACGTCCGGACGGCCCACGCCAAAGGGCTGAGTCACCGGGTCGTCTTCTACATCCACGTGCTGCGCAACACCCTGGTCCCGGTGGTGACCATGCTCGGCCTGCTCATGGGCTACTTCATCGCCAACGGCGTGATCGTCGAGGTGATCTTCGCCTGGCCCGGGATCGGCTCGCTGCTGATCGACTCGATCACCTTCCGCGACTACGCCGTGGTCGAGGCCGTCCTCACCGTGATCACGGTCTGCTACATCGTGCTCAACCTGCTGGTCGACGTGCTCTACGTGTACCTCGACCCCAGGATCCAGTTGGAGAACGCCTGATGTCAGTGAAAGCCCCGAGCCGACCGGCCGCGTTGCCGCTGCGGGCTCGCCTGGCGCTCGGGACCGTGCTGGTGTTCGCGACGGCCGGCGTGCTCGGGCCGCTGCTGGCGCCGTTCGACGCCGCCCGCACCAGTCCCGTCGACCGCCTGCTGCCGCCGGGGACCCGGTTGTCCGACGGCGCCGTGGCCTGGCTCGGCACCGATCAGGTCGGCCAGGACATCCTTGCCGAGGTGCTGGCCGGGATGCGCACGTCGTTGACGGTGGCCCTGGTGACCGTGCTCGTCGGCGGGACGGTCGGGCTGGTGCTCGGGCTGTTCGCCGGCTACTTCGGCGGCTGGGCCGACGGGATCATCTCCAGGGTCGGCGACATCCAGCTGGCCTTCCCCAGCCTGCTCCTGGCGATCCTGCTGGCAGGAGTGCTCGGCCCGAGCATGGTGAACGTGATCATCGCGCTGGCGGTCACCCGGTGGGTGATCTTCGCCAGGGTGGTGCGCGGCTCGGCGCTCGCCGTGCGCGACCGGGAGTTCGTCGACTCGGCCCGGGTGATGGGCGCCTCGCACGGGCGCATCCTCGTGCACTACATCCTGCCGTCGTGCCTGCCGCCGCTGCTCGTCGCGGCGACCGTGCAGGTCGGCCTGACCATGGTCGCCGAGGCGTCGCTGAGCTTCCTCGGCCTCGGCGTCCCGGCCTCCCAGGCGTCCTGGGGCGCGACGATCGCCGAGGGCCGCGACTACCTGGCGTCGGCCTGGTGGATCGCCGCCGCGCCCGGAGCCGCGCTGGCCCTCGTGGTGGTGAGCATCGGGGTCCTCGGCGACCTGTTGCGCGACGCCTCCGACCCGATGACGGAGCTGTGACGATGGCCAATCTGCTGGAGGTCCGGGAGCTGGCGGTGGAGTTCGACACCCCGGAGGGGCCGCTGCGTGCCGTACGCGGGGTGTCCTTCGAGGTGGGCGAGGCCGAGACGCTCGCGATCGTCGGCGAGTCCGGCAGCGGCAAGAGCGTCACCGCGCAGACGCTGATGGGCCTGGTGCCGCTGAACGCGCGGATCGCGGGCGGTCGCGTGGCCATCGAGGGCCGCGACGTCGTCGGCCTGTCCGACCGCGAATGGCGGGAACTGCGCGGCGAGCGCATCGCGATGATCTTCCAGGATCCGCTCAGCGCCCTGAACCCGTCGCTGACCGTCGGCTACCAGATCGCGGAGATGTTCCGCAGGCACCGCGGCACCCGCAGGGCCGAGGCCAGGCGGCGGGCGGCGGAGCTGATGACGCAGGTGGGCATCCCGGACGCCGAGCGGCGCCTGGACGACCACCCGCACCGCTTCTCCGGCGGCATGCGGCAGCGCGTGATGATCGCGATGGCGCTGGCGCTCGATCCCCTGCTGCTCATCGCCGACGAGCCGACCACCGCCCTCGACGTCACCGTCCAGGCGCAGATCCTGCGGCTGCTGCGGCAGCGCCAGCAGGCCCAGCGGCTCGGCATGATCCTCATCAGCCACGACCTCGGCGTGGTGGCGCGTGCCGCCGACCGCGTGGCCGTCATGTACGCCGGCCGCGTCGTCGAGACGGGCACCGTGGCCGAGGTGTACGAGCGGCCCGCGCACCCGTACACGCTGGGCCTGATGCGGGCGGTGCCCGATCCCCGCGACATCGGCGCCCCGCTGGAGGCCATCGAGGGTCAGCCGCCCGACCTCGCCACGCCGCCCGCGGGCTGTTCCTTCCATCCGCGCTGTCCGTTCGCCAGGGACGTCTGCCGCACCGACGACCCCTTGCCGCGTGAGCTCGGTACCCGCAGGGCCAGCGCCTGCCACTTCGCCGAGGAGGTGGCGGCGCATGGCTGAGCCGTTGCTCGAGCTCACCGATCTGGTCACCACCTACCGCCTGCGGGCCGGGATCGGCCGGCCCGGCGGCGAGGTGCGCGCCGTGGCCGGCGTCAGCCTGACCGTCCACGCGGGAGAGACCGTCGGCCTGGTCGGCGAGTCCGGCTGCGGCAAGTCCACGGTCGCGCGGACCATCGTCGGCCTGGTGCGCCCGTCCAGCGGCAAGGTCCTGTTCGAGGGCCGCGACCTGGCCGCCCTGCCCGCCAGGGAGCTGCGCAGGCTGCGCCGGGAGATCCAGCTCGTCTTCCAGGACCCGTACGCCGCGCTGAACCCCCGCATGAAGGTCGCCGACCTCATCAAGGAGGCCTGGCGGATCCATCCGGGGCTGGTGCCGCGCGAGCGGTGGGACGCGGAGGTCGGCGCCCTGCTCGACCGCGTCGGCCTGCGCCCGGAGCACGCCGGACGCTACCCCCACCAGTTCTCCGGCGGGCAGCGGCAGCGCATCAGCATCGCCCGCGCGCTCGCCGTCCGCCCCCGCCTGATCGTCTGCGACGAGGCGGTCTCCGCGCTCGACGTCTCGGTACGGGCCCAGATCCTCAACCTGCTCGGGGAGCTCCAGCGGGACCTGGGTGTGGCGTACCTGTTCATCTCCCACGATCTGGGCGTCGTCCGTCACCTGTGTGACCGGGTGGCGGTGATGTACCTGGGCAAGGTCGTCGAGACCGGCTCCAAGGAGGACGTCTACCGGAGCGCGGCCCACCCGTACACGCAGGCGCTGCTGTCGGCGGCGCCGAGCGTGGACGACTGGAGGGGCGGCGAACGCGGCGAGATCGTCCTGTCAGGAGATGTTCCCTCACCGTTGGACCCGCCTTCAGGCTGTCCTTTCCGAACACGCTGCTGGAAGGTCCAGGATCGGTGCCGCGACGAGGAGCCGGCGCTCATCGGCCGGGACACGGGTCATCCGGTCGCGTGCCACTTCCCCGACGCACCGGCGACACCCGCAGCCGATCATGGCCGCGTCCAGAAGGAGTGATCCATGCTTGGCAAGTCCCTGTCAGTGCCGGCCGTGGCCGCTGCCGCCGTCATGGCCGCGGCCACGTTGACGGGCGCCGCCCCGGCCTCGGCCGCGGCCTCCGCCTGCGCTGACGCCCCCGTTCCCGCGCACGTCACGACGACCGCCGTGTTCAACGACCCCGCGGGCGGGGACCCGGCCGCCCTCGTGCGTACGCTCTGCGGCCTCGTCCGGCAGACCCCCGCGGGAGCCCGCATCCAGGTCGCCCACTTCGTCATGTCGGGCGCCGCGGGCACCGAGTTCGCCGACGAGCTGATCAAGGCGCACCAGCGGGACGTGGACGTCCAGGTCATCCTGGACGGGGACACGCGCGGCGCGGCCGTGGCCGGCAAGCTCTCCGCCGCGCTGGGCACCGACACGGCGGCCGGTTCGTGGACGCACGTCTGCAGCGGGCCGCTCTCCGGCGGCACCGCCGCGTGCATCGGCAACAAGGGGCAGCACAACAAGTTCTACCTGTTCTCCCGCACGGGCGACGCCTCCGACGTGGTGGTCCAGTCGTCGGCCAACCTGACCGACCTCAACTCCTCCACGTACTGGAACAACGCGGTCGTCCTGCCCGGGAACCGGCGCCTGTACGACGCCTACTCCGGCTACTTCGGCGACCTGGCCGCCGAGCGCAAGAACCTCGACTACTACCGCGTCGTCCAGACCGGCGGCCCCGGCGGGTCGGTGCGGGCCTCCTTCTTCCCCAAGGCGGACGGCGACCCCATCGTGGACGAGCTCGGCAAGGTGTCCTGCCGGGGCGGCACCACGATCCGGGTCGGCATGTCCGAGTGGGACACCTTCCGGATCGCCATCCCCGCCAAGCTCCGCGACCTGGCCGCCCGCGGCTGCACGGTCCAGATCGTGTACGGCATCATGAGCGACGAGGTCAAGCAGCTCCTGCTGGCCGAGCCGCGCGTCGAGCTGCGCACCCTGGGCGACGGCGGCGCGCTGCCCGGCCGCGTGCACTCCAAGTACCTGCTGATCGAGGGCTCGTACGACGGCGACCGCGACGCCCGCTGGGTGATCACGGGCAGCCACAACTACATCGAGACGTCGCTGCGCCGCAACGACGAGACGCTGCTGAGGCTCAACAACAAGGCGATCTACCGGCAGTACGTCGCCAACTTCGAGCGCATGCGCGCCGTCGCGCCCCTGGCCGGTTGATCCTGGACGCCGGCCGGCGATCCCCGATCGCTAGCCGGCGTCCTTGTGGTCGGCCAGGACCTCGTCGATGACCCGCCGCTGGACGGCGGCCTGCTCCTCGTCGGCGCCGAGCTTCTCGGCCAGCACGATCAGCGCCTTCCACAGTGCCCAGCCCCGGGCCCGCGCCCACATGGTGCGATCCTGGCCGGCGGCCCTGCGGAAGGCCTCCCTGCTGTCGCCCGAGAACATCGTCCAGGCGATCACCAGATCGCAGGCGGGATCGCCGACACCCGAGGTTCCGAAGTCGATGACGGCGGCCAGCTTTCCGTCCTTGACCAGCAGGTTGCCGCCGGCGACGTCGCCGTGGAACCACACCGGCGGCCCGGACCAGGTCGCCTCCAGGGCGGCGTCCCAGACGGCCGAGGCCAGGCCGGTGTCGAGCTGACCGTCCAGCGCGGCGAGGGCGCGACGGGTGTCCTCGTCGTAGTGCGCCGGCGGCGCACCCCTGTAGAAGCTGTGCGCACCGGCCGCAGGCCCGCCCGTGGCGTCGACGCGCCGCAGCGCGAGGAGGAATCCGGCCACCGACTCCGCGAACGCGCACGGGTCGTCGACGCGGTCGAGGGTGGCCGTCCGCCCCTCCAGCCACCTGCGGATCGACCAGCCGAACGGGTATCCCGCGCCCGGTACGCCCTTGGCCAGCGGCACGGGAACCGCGACCGGCAACGACGGCGCGAGGACCGGCAGCCATCGATGTTCCTTGTCGACCGCCGGCGCGTATCCGGCAGCGGTGGGAAGGCGCACCGTCATCTCCTCGCCGAGGCGATAGGTGCGGTTGTCCCAGCCATCGACCTCGACCGGCGTCACGGGCAGATCGCTCCACTGCGGGAACTGGTCCTCGATCAGCCGCTTGACCAGCGAGGCGTCGATCCCGGCACGTCCGTCGGGGGGCACACTGTCGATCACCCCGAGAGTGTGGCGGCCGCGACCGCCGCCGTGCAAAGGGTTTTCAGGCCGGGCTCTCGTCCTCCTCGAAGCGGAGCGCGCCGCCAATCTGGGCACCCAGCTCCAGCTGGTCGTAGTAGATGCGGTGGCTGACGATGAGATCCTCCTCCACGGTCGAGACGCTGCACGCGCGCACGAGGATGGGGCGGCCGGTCGCCGCGGCCACGCCCCCTCCGGGCATCAGGTAGGCGCCCTTGTGCGTGCCGCTCAGGGTGTACTCCGCCACCAGGGTGTCGCCCAGGATCGTGAGCGACTGAACGGTGCACCTCGAGTCCGGGAACGCCTCGATGAACGCGCCGTAGTAGGAGGCGATCTCGTCCCTGTCCTGGCCCACGCCGTCCGGCGCGACGAGGACCGCGCCGCGGCTGAAGGTGTCCGCGAGGCCGTCCAGGTCGTGGCGGTTGAAGGCCCTGCGCAGCCGGTCCAGCGGGCGTCGGGGATCAGACATCGACTCATTTTAATAGTCGAATGGGCAATTATTGGGCCAACCCTCAGTACAGAAGCCAATATAGGGCATAGGTCGTTTTCTAGAGATATATACGCCTGTCACAGGTTGCCGAGCTGTCCTGTCAGAGGGGGTGACCACCCTGGTGCCGGCATCGTCCCGGCCACTACCATCTCGGCCAGTTCGGAAAACGAGGAGTGCCTGCCCGGTGAAAGTCGAGACCGCCTGATGCAGGCCTTCCTCCACGCGGTGGGGATATCGGCCGGGTGCGCCCTGGCCCTCGCCCCGGCCCTGCTGCCCTCCGCGCGTCCCACCAGGAGGTGGCCGCACGTCGTCATGGCGCTCGGCATGGCGGCCGGGCACCTGGGCGGCTGGTTCCTGTCCGCGGCGGTGCTCGCGCTGCTGACCGCCGGCTGGCTCTGCGGCTCCCCCTCCCGCCGCGCCGAGACCGGTCATCACATCCAGGACTTCGTGGTCATGTCCATCCTCTTGGTGCTGACGGCGTTCGGCTCGCCCCCTCTCGCCGGCGCCACGGCCGGGCACCCGCACGGAGGCGGTTCGCCGGCCGTGCTGGCCCTGGCCATCGGGCTGGGCTGGACCTGCGCCCGGCTCCTCCGCGTCCTGCCCGAGCGGAGCGCGGACCGAAGGATGTTCGGTCAGGACGTGTGCTCGGCCGGAATGGCGGCCAGCATGGCCTTCATGGCCGCGCTGGCCCTCTGACGGGTCAGAGTGTTGTCACACATCGGGACGCTGTCTTGTCTGAGCTGGTGCACGGCCGGACCGAGCCGGCCGACGTCCCGTGAAAGGAACCTGATGAGCATCGACCAAGCTCACACCCACCAGCTCGAGAACCCCGACCAGAGCGGGCCGCCGCCGAAGATCGAGATCGTCGCCACCGTGCCGGGGGCGCCGCGCGCGCCGGAGGGCTCCGAGGCGATGACGATCCTGGTCACGTTGCCGCCGAACAGCCCGGGCGCGCCGCCGCACCGGCACTCCGGCCCCGCGTACGGGTACGTGGTCAAGGGCGCCATCAACTTCGAGCTCGAAGGCGAACCCGTGCGGGTCGTCCGGGCCGGTGAGGCGTTCTGGGAGCCCGGTGGGGACGTGATCCACTACCAGGACGGCAACCACCTGGCCGACGAGGAGTCGGCGTTCGTGGTGACGATGTTCTGCGCGCCCGGGCAGCCGATGCTGGTCCCGGTCAGCCCGCAGGAACTGGCGGCCCGGCAGGACCGGCGCGCGCCGCGGTCATGACCATGGAGGCCGTGCGGAACGGCGCGTTCCTGTTCACCACCGCGCGCTGAAGGCGAAGAAGGCGGGAACCGGGTTCGGTTCCCGCCTCTTCGAACAAAGACGTGCGCTTGGGCTGGTTTTCACCGTTTATATAGCTGTGATTGTCACTGTTTATATAGATTTGCGATCGCAAAACAACGGGGGAAATCATGGAGAAAACGCTTGACCAGGATCTGGTGAAGGAGTTCCTGGAACGCGTGACGATCGACAGCGGTGCCGCCCTCGCGGGCCTGTGCACGTCGATCGGCACCCGGCTCGGGCTCTACGAGGCGATGGCCGGGGCCGGGCCGCTGACCTCCGGGGAGCTCGCCGCCCGTGCCGGGCTCGACGAGCGGTACGTGCGGGAGTGGCTGGCCTCCCAGGTGGCCGGCCAGTACGTGCACTACGAGCCCGGCACGGACACCTACGTGTTCCCCGACGAACACGCCGCCGTGCTCGCGGACCCGGCCTCTCCCGCGTACTCGGCCGGGGCGTTCGCCATGCTCCAGCCGCTCTACGCCACCGAGGACGCGCTGGTGGACGCCTACCGGACGGGCGGCGGCGTGGGCTGGGAGGAGCACGAGCCCGCCTTGTACGAGGGGGTGGCCAGGTTCTTCCTCCCCGGCTACGCGGCGTCCCTGGTACAGGAGTGGTTGCCGGCCATGGACGGCGTCGTGGAGGGGCTGGAGCGGGGCATGTCCGTCGCCGACGTCGGCTGCGGCTTCGGCCACAGCACGCTGCTCATGGCGCACGCGTACCCTGCCTCCCGCTTCCACGGCTTCGACTTCCACGGCCCGTCCGTCGAGAGCGCGCGGCGGGCGGCGGCGGAGCAGGGGCTGGCCGATCGGGTGACCTTCGAGGTCGCGGGCGCGGGCGACTTCCCCGGCGGCGACTACGGCCTGATCACCTTCTTCGACTGCCTGCACGACCTCGGTGACCCCGGCGCCGCGTTCCGGCGGGCCGCGGCGACGCTGGCCGCCGACGGCGCCTGCCTGGTCGTCGAGCCGAACGCCGCCGCGGCGCCCCAGGACAACATCAACCCGCTCGGGCGCGCGTTCACCGCGACGTCCGCGACGTTGTGCCTGCCCGGGGCGCTGGCCCAGAAGGGGCCGTACGCGCTGGGGAACCACGCCGGCGAGGACGCCCTGCGGCGCATCGCGCACGAGGCCGGCCTGCGTACCTGGAAGCTGGCCGCGGAGGGCCCCGCCAACCGCGTCTACGACGCCCGCCGCTGATTCCCCGGCCGCGTCAGTCGTCCTCGTCGTCCCAGTCGTCCTCTTCGTCGTCCCACAGGTCGCTGGGCGGCAGCGGGTGCTCGTCGTCGACGAGCGAGTCGTCCACGTAGCGCCGCCAGGCGCGGCTCTCGTCCGGGTCGGCCCAATCCTCGTCGGTGATCCTCGGGATGGGGATGGTGGCCCGCTGGTGGTCGACCATCCACGAGTTGCGGAAGAAGTCGAACGTGAGGTGGTAGCAGCCGTCGGACTCGGTGAAGATGATGGGCGGGACGAGGAACTGCGCCACGCCGACCTTGGCCGCGACGACCACGTAGTCCTCGGGGATGGATTCGTCGTTCCAGCAGGCGGCGAAGTTCACCGGCTGGAGGGCGCCCTTGCCGAGCACGTGGATGAGGTCGCCCTGGATGACGAACCGGTCCGGGTCGAGGGCCACGTCCTCGCCGAGCATGAGGATCGGCGCGGGCAGGATGTGCGCCTTGGCGAAGGACTGCGCGTCGGTGTAGAGATCGATGATCTCGCCGTGGCGGGTGGGGTCGTAGCGTCCGGAGGAGTGGAACGGGCAGCAGGTCTGGTTGTTGGGCCGCTCCGGCTCGGGGAAGAACGCGGACTTGTCCACCCGTGTCATGACGGACCCGCCGCGCCGGGCACTCAGGAACTCCGGGATCCAGGCGGCGTCGTCGGACTCGATCACCTCCGTCTCGCACAGTGTCCGGAACGCGGTGTCGCCGAGCTTGCAGTTGAAGTAGTCGAGCAGGGTGATCGCGGCGCACTCCGCCGGCGACAGCTCCTCGCTCTTGGCGAACCAGAAGTCGTAGCCGTTGGCCACGAAGTGCACCCCGCGGAACTCCTTGTGCACGAAGGTCTCGCGAGTCGGGCCCTCCCCCAGGCCGTTCCAGTGGGCGGCCGCCACCTGGTTGTAGTACGCGTCGGCGTGCCGGGCCAGCTCCGGCGCGAACACGCTCTCACCGGTGAGGTAGCACGCCTTGCTGAACAGCTCGCCGATCTCCGGCGCCTCGGTGACCTCGTCGGCGGTGAAGATGAGCTCGGTACGCAGGAACACCTTGCGGCCGTCGCGGTAGGGGGCGCCCTCGTGCTCGTACCGCTGATCGAAGATCACACACGTGAAGTCGCCGATCTCGCTGAGCGCGGTGCCGCCGACCAGGTCCAGCGCGGGCGACCCCGTGCCGCCGGTCAGGTACAGCAGCACCGTGTACCGGGAGATGTGCCGCCGCGCCGCGTCGAAGTACGGCGTGTCCCGGTGCCGGTGGAAGTTCGCGTCACCGGGCTCGAACCGGTTGCACCTGAACACCGGGTTCACGTGCGAGAACCCCTCCGCCGTCGCCGGCGGCAACGCGTCGGCCACCGCCGCGCTCAACGCCTCGGCCAGCAGCGCCGAGTGGAAGATGAACCGTTCGCCGCCCCGGGACCCGGCGTTCAGCGGCGGCACGTACAGCTTCAGCTCGTCCAGCCGCTCCAGGCGGGCACGGGCCTCGGCCGGCAGCCGCAGCGAGAACGAGAACACCCCGTCCGCGTGCTCTGCCCGCTCGGCCAGCTCCGCCTCCAGCGGCACGTCCTCGAACAGGCGGTCCAGCGGGACGATGTTCTCGAACGTGCGGAACGACAACTCGTGCGGATCCACGAACACCGCCGCCAGGTACGGCGCGTCCGCGCTCGGCCGGGCGAACAGCTCCCGCACCCGCTCGTCGATCCGCTCGGCGTCGATGAACCGCACCGCCTTGAACCGGGCCGACGGATGCCAGGAAATGTCCAGTCCGTCCACCGTCGCGGCCGGCTCGGCGTCGGTCGCGTCCACCTCTGCCCGATACCGGGCGGCCTCCTCGGCGGGCGCGTCCCCGGCCGACAGGACGAAGAAGCGATCCCGAAGTTCGATGCTCACATGGACCTCCACATGGTGCGCAGCCCGGACGGAAGGTTCGCGGCGTGCGCCAGTCTGCGCACGCCGTCCTTGCCCACATCGGAGCCGTACAGCCACAGCCGCGCGAGGGAGCCGGCGAACGGGGCCGCGATCAGGGCCTCCGCGCCCGCCTCGCCGATGTGGTTGTAGCGCAGGTCGAGCTCGGTCAGCTCCGTGAACCGATGCAGGGAGCGCACGCCCTCGGCGCTCACCCTGTTGCGCTGCAGGTGCAGGCGGCGCAGTCCGCCGAGGTAGGGGGACGCCGCGAGGGCCGCGAGACCGGCGTCGCCGATCCGGCAGTACCGCAGTTCCAGTGCCCGCAACCCGTCCGTGCGGAGCAAGGTGGCGAGGAGTTCGGCGCCGTTGGGACCGAGGTCCAGATAGGAGAGGTCGAGCCCGGTGAGCCGGCCGAGATCCAGCCCGTCGAGTGCCCGCATGTCCAGGCGCCCGGAGCGAACCCCGCCTCCCGGGCCGTCGTCGTCCTCGTCGTCCTCGTCCTCGTCGTCATCGTCGTCATCCCAGTCGTCGTCCTCGTCGTCCCATTCCTCGTCCTCGTCGGACGGCTCGTGGGACGTGATCCTCAGCGTGGTGACGAACCGGCCGCGCAGCACCTGCTCCACGACCTCGCGGACGTCGTCCGACCACGGGACGGCGACCTCCGTGGCGAAGCCGTACCGGCGGGCCAGCACGTGCGCCGTCGCCGGCAACCCGTCGTCCCATCCGCCCTCGTGCTCCGCGACGAGGTCGGCGATCTCCCGCTCCATGGCCGGGCGGTCGGCGGGACGGGTGCGTGCCAGGCGCTGTTCAAGGCGGATCAGCGTGCCTCTGGCGTCGCCCTGCTCCAGCAGCCAGTCACTGTAGGCACCCCACGAGGCGAGGTCGTCGGGATGAGCCCGTAACGCGTCTTCGACGGCGGTCACTTGCATTCGTACGAATGTACGGAGATCGACAGATGTGTCAAGGCGCCGCACATCATCTGTAAACGGACCCCGAGTGACCGCGCGGGCAGGTATCGTGCTGCGCCGAGTACATGATCGCCGACGTGTCCCAGGCGGCACGGTGTCGTTTGCGGCGCTCTCGGGCGGAGCCAGGGGGCCCGCCTCAGTTGGAGGTCTCCACCGTGAATTCACCGGGTCCCGAGCCGGACCGGGACGACGACGGCGCCATCGAGAGGCGGGCGTGGGAGTCCGCCGCCCGCGCCTGTTACCGGGAGATCGGGGTCCCGTTCCCGGAACGGGTCGTGTGGGTGTCCTCACCGCTCGTCGGCGCGTTCGCCGCACCGATCGCGGCCTGCCTGAGCACCGGTCACCGCAACAACCGCGTCCTGGAGTCCGTCTATCGCGCGGTGGACGACACCGCCGGTGAGAGCGTCGGCCACGCCGTGCGTACCGCGGTCCGGGTCGCGGCCGAGGGGGCGGCGAGCGATCCGGTGCACGGCGCGGCGGCCACCGCTCTGCAAGCCGAGATCGCCGCGACGATGGCCGCCGCGCTGGCCTCGGCGGTGCGGGACGTGCCCGCCCGCGAGGAGAGCCGGAATGTGCCCGCCGGCGTGTTGAACCTGGTCGCCGACGCGTCGAACGCGGCCGTGCGGGCGGCGGTGGACGCGGCGGTGGGCGGCTCGCGGCAGGACACGATCCGCGGCGAGGTACGGCGGCTGTGGCGGGCCCACCTGGCGTTCCAGCGTTCCGGCAGCTGGCTCCCCCTGGTCGACCGCTTCAGGCAGGACGCGGTCCCAGGGCACGACTCCGGACAGGACACGGCCCCACCGCACGACTCCGGACAGGACACGGCCCCACCGCACGACCTCGGACAGGACACGGCCTCACCGCGCGACGAGGACCGGCCGTCGCAGAGCGCCGCGGTCGCGCCGCTGGACGAGGACGGGCCGTGGCAGGGCGCCGCGGGGCAGGACCCGGCGCGGTCCGCGCCCGCCGGCTGGTGGTGGTGGCCCTTCCTCGACTTCGTCATGCTCTGCCCGCGCCCGGCCGAGCTGCACCTCGAGCAGGTCGGCGAGGGTGCCAGAGCCGTGCACCGGCCGCACCGCGCCGACGGCCCCACCGCCGGCTGGTCCGACGGGTTCGGGGTCTACTTCTGGCACGGCACCCACGTCCCCCGGGCCGTCATCGACGACACCCTCACCACCGACGAGATCCTCCGCGAGACCAACGCCGAGATCCGCCGCTGCGCCATCGAACGCCGCGGCTGGGACCGTTTCATCATCGAGGCCGGCCTGGAGCAGATCGGGCCCGCCGTACCCGACCCCGGCAATCCCGGCCAGACCCTCACCCTGCACGACGTCCCCGAGGACATCTACGCCACGCACGTGCGGGTCCTGCTGTGCACCAACGGCACCGTCGAGCGGGACGGCACCCGCCGCCGCTTCGGCCTCACCGTCCCCGCCGACTGCAGCGACCCCATCCAGGCCGCCGCCTGGACCTACGGCCTCACCCCGGCACAGTACGCCGGCGCGCAACGACGATCCTGACCCCGCCCACCGGCAAAGGAGCCCGAGAGAAGATGCTTACCATCGAGCAGGCCATGGCCACCTTCGGCGTCACCGTCGACGAGCATCTCGACCGGCAGGCCGAGATCCCCGTCCTGTCCGGCCTGCAGTTCCAGGGCGATGTCGCCGTCGTACCGGCCAAGCGGGACCCGGCCCGCACCCCCGTCCCCGAAGCCGGCGTCCCGATCGTCCGCGGCCAGGGCGGGGCCAACACCCACCTCCTGCTCTCCACCGGCAAGGCGTTCTTCACGCCGGAGCGCTTCGGCGGCGGAATGGTGCTCGGCGTCCTGACCGTGGCCGACGATGCGACCGCCTACCTCGCGCACCCCGAACACGCCTTCACCGGCATCGCACCGGGCACCTACGAGCTGCGGCGCCAGCGCGAGCAGGCCGACCAGACCCGCCTAGTCGCCGACTGAAGGCCATCCGCCGTCGGGCCGGGAAGGGCGGATGCCGGACATCCGCCCTTCTGTCTTCTCTCAGGGCACCAGAGCGGCCATCAGCCCGTACTCGATGGCTGTCGCGGCGTTGGCGGGCCCGGCGACGGTGCCGGCGAGCAGCGCCAGCGCCGAGACGGCCAGGACGAGCAGGAGGGAGATTCGTCGCGCCATGAGGGACCTCCAGTCAGGTTTCTGCCGCGCATTCGAGAACAAGACGTGCGCGGATCACGGCGAGCGGCACCTGTGACGATGACGTTACCTCGCGAACCCCGACGTACGGCGCGTCAGGAGCCGGTTGAGGCCACCTACCGGATCTCGTAGATGGCGGTGGTCCCGCTCACCTCGTTGCCCACGATCAGCAGCGGCCGGCGGGTCGGGCTGTCCCCGGCGGACACGAAGAAGACACCCTCAGGGCCGACGTCGCCGGCGGTCCCGTCCTCGACGGATCCGGCGAAGTCGCGCGTGTTGAGATAGTCGACGAGGGCCGGGCGCCGAGGGTCGGTCACGTCGTAGGCGACCACCCCGCTGACCCGCTCGAGCCCGACGAACGCGTACGTCCTCCCCCGCACCTGACCCACCGCGACGCCCTCGGGCTCCGGGCCCTTGTTGTCGCTGCGGCTGTCGAAGGAGTCGTTCTCCTCGTTGTCGGCGTTGAACTCCTTGGGCAGCTCCCGGGCGATCAGCTGCTCGAGCTCGTCCCCCGAGTCCCAGACCAGCGCGCCCGTGGCCGAGCGTACGGAGATCGAGCGCGCGCCGAAGGCGTTCAGCTGCCGGTAGGCGCCCGAGGCGTCCTTCGGCGAGTCCGCGGCCACGGTCAGGCGGCCGAGCTCCGCGTCCTTCTTCAGCGCGGCGGCGTTCGGGAACGCCTCGGCCGCCAGCGTCAGGTCCTTCACACGCACCTCGTCCGTGTGGCAGTCCCAGTCACGGCCGTCGCCCTCGTTGGCGGTGACGAGGTACGTCTCCCCCTTCGAGCGGAAGTGCGCGACCGTATCGGGCATGTACATCCCCTTGACACCGGCCCGGGGACGGATGTCGATCTTCCCGTCCTTGTCGGAGGCGTCCAGGCCCACCGTGCCGAAGTCCTTCAGGCCGAGCGGCACGATCCGCTGGACCTTGGCGCGGCCGAGATCGACGATCGCCACCGCGTTGTTCTCCTGCAACGTCACCCACGCCGTGTCACCGGCCACGGTGACGTACTCCGGCTCAAGGTCCTGGGCCACCGTCGCGCCCGGACCGGAGATGCGCACGCCCGCGGCCCGGAGCGCGTCGGCCCGGTCGTTGAACGCCCGGAAGTCGGCGGTGCGTACGGTGCCGCTCCTCACGTCGATGACGCTCACCGACCCCTCGGGGTCGTCAACGGCGCCCGCGCAGTACGATTCCGGCTCGCCTTCGTTGGCGACGACCAGCCGGCGGCCGTCCTCGCTGAAGGTCACCATGTCGGGAAGCGCCCCCACGGGGAACTCCTTGAGCTTCTTGCCGGAACCGGCCTGGAAGAGCGTCACCTTCCCCTGGCCGGTCTTCTTCGCCGCCTGCTGCGCGACGGCCACCAGGCCTTTGCTCACCGCGACGCTGTTCGCTCCGGGAGCGGGCAGGGAGGTGACCCGCTTCGGGTTGCGCGGGTCGCGGATGTCGAGGACGTCCACCGTTCCCGCCTGCGCGTTCACCACGAAGGCGCGCTTGGTGGCGGGGTCATAGGAGGTGATCTCCGAGGCCCCGGTGCCGGCCGACCCGGTCGAGAACCGGCCGAGGAACGCCAGGCTGGCGCCCTTGGTCCCGTTGTCCTGCGAACTCGTCGCCTGGGCGGGAACGGCGAGCAAGGCGAGCGAGAGAGCGGCGCCGGCGGCGGCCGCGGTCATCCGGAAGGCATGTGAGCGGTGCATTCGCCGATCGTGACGACAGCCGATGACCGTTTGAGCGCCACAGGATGTCTTTGCGGTGAATTGCACCTGGGAAGAGCCTCATCCACGCAGCTCAGGCGGCACGGAGGCGCAACTCTCGGTCCTGTCCGGGCGATCGCGGTGCGTCGCCCGGGCCGGAGGGTGCCGGGCTCAGGCGGCGGCTTGGCGGATGAGGTCGGCGACCGTGGGGGCTGCGAGACGTACACGGCGTGGCTGCCGATGGCCTCCACGACGGACGAGCCGGCGCGCTCGGCCATGGCCCGCTGGGCCGGGGGCGGGATCATGCGGTCCTCGGTGGCCACCAGGTACCGGCTCGGCTTGTGCCGCCAGGCCGGTTCGGTGACCGCCCCGCCGAGGGCGTCCATGCCCCAGGGGACCTGCGCGTCGGCCATGAACGCGGCCAGCCGCGCGGCCAGCTCGGCGGCGCTCCATCCCGGCCGGCTGACCAGCCGGTTGCCGATGATCCGCAGCGCGAGGGGCAGGCCACCGCACAGCTGCGCGAGCTGGGTGAGCGCCGGTTCCCCGTCCGAAACGGAGCGTTCGCCCACGATCCCGGTCAGCAGTTCGGTGGCTTCCAGCAGCGGCAAGGGTCCCATGCTCAGTCTGCGTACGCCCTCCAGACCGGCCGGCAGCCGCCGGCTGGTCACCAGCACCCTGCCCGCGCCACCGCCCGGCAGCAGCGGTCGGACCTGCTCCTCCGACGCGGAGCTGTTTGCGGGCGGCCTCGTCCAGAGCGAGCGCGTCCGCGAGGGCGGTGACGGTGCGGTGCCGGGGTCCCCTGCTGCGTCCCCGCTCCATGTCCGACAGCGTCCGGGCGCTGACCCCCGACGCCTCGGCGAGCTGCTCCAGAGTCAGTCGTGCCGCATGCCGATGGCCGCGCAGCAGCCCGGCTAAGTTCGACGGCTCGGCGTCCGCGGCGGGAAACGCGGGCAAGCGTACTCGGGCGGCCGTGGAGCCCCCAATGAGTCACGCGAAGGCTTGATTGCTTGCGGAGGTTTGGCCGGTACCTGAGGCAAGGCACAGCGTGGGGCGGGAAGGTTCCGGTGCGGCGGGCGGCGCACCGAGCAGCCACAGCGACCTTGCCCGCGCGGAGTTCATGAAAGGCATCGTCATGGCACAGGCCAGCCTCTACCAGCAGGTCCTCGACCCCGCCAACCGGGCGAACCCGTACCCGCTGTACGCCGAGCTGCGCAAGACCCCGGTGACGAGGGAGGCCGACGGCACGTACGTGGTCAGCACGTACGAGGAGATCGTCGCCTTGCTGCACGATCCGCGGGTCAGCTCCGACCCCCGCAGCCGCCCCGGCCTGGCCGAGGCCACCGCCTCTCCCGAGGACAGCCTGCTCCTGCCCTTCATCAACCGCGACCCGCCCGAGCACGACCGGCTGCGGGAACTGGCGATGCGCCCGTTCGGGCCGCCTCAATCGCCCGGGCGCGTCGACGCCCTCCGCCCCTGGCTCGCCGGGGTCACCGACGGCCTGATCGACGGCTTCGCCGGCAAGAACCGCATCGACGCCGTCGCGGAGTTCGCCTACCCGCTGCCCGTGGCCGCGATCTGCCACCTGCTCGGGGTGCCGCGCGAGGACGAGCCGCGCTTCCACCACTGGGCCGACGCCACCGTGGAAGCCTTCGACCCGACCACCGGAACGTTCGAGGAGCGCCAGCGCAGGAGAAGCGAGGTCACCCGCGAACTGGGCGAATATCTCAACACGCTCGCCGAGGCCCGTGGCCGCCAACCGGGCGACGACCTGATCTCCGGCCTGCTCACCGCCATCGGCCCGCACGGGCCGATGGCGCGTACCGACCTGCTCAACACCGGCGCGCTGCTGCTCGTCGCCGGCCACGAGACCACCGTCAACCTCATCGCCAACGGCCTGCTCACCCTGCTGCGCCACCCCGACGTGCTCGATCGGCTGCGCCACGAACCCGACCTGAGCATCCCGCTGGTCGAGGAGCTTCTGCGCTACGAGCCGCCGGTGCACATGCTGACCGGCCGCAGCACCCTGGCCGACATCGACATCGCAGGCACCACCATCCCGCGAGGCTCACCCCTCGCGCTCGTCCTCGCCGCCGGCAGCCGCGACCCGCACCGCTTCCCCGACCCGGACCGCTTCGACCCCGGCCGCGCAGACAACGCGCATCTCGGCTTCGGCAACGGCATCCACTACTGCTTCGGCGCGCCGCTGGCCCGGAGCGAGACGCAGGTGGCGCTCTCCGCGCTGGCCCGCCGGCTGGTCAATCCCCGGCTGGTCACCGACCCGCCGCCGTACCGGCCCAACCCGGCGCTGCGCGGCCCCCGCCAGCTCATGATCGAGTTTGACGCCATCGCACCTTGAGGGGCCGGTCCGCGCGCATCCTGGGAGGGGAAACCTACCTCGCGTCCTCCAGCAACAGCGTGAGCTTCTTCTCGCAGGGTGCGTGTCCGATCTGCCGGCACAGCCGCAAAGCCTCGCCGGCCCGGTGCTCCGCCGCCTCGCGGTCGCCTCGTCGCCGTTCCAGCTTGGCCAGCTCCGTCAGCGCGGCCAGCTCCGGCAGCCGGTACGTGCTCTCGGCCGCCACGGCGTGTCCCCGCAGCGCGTGGCGGACGGCGCCCTCCTGGTCGCCCACGGCTTCGAGCAGCCGGGCGCGGGCAAGCAGCGCGTAGGCCAGATGCCAGTTCAGGCCGCCCGCGCCGATGAGGCCGTCGGCCAGGTCCAGGCTGTCCGCGGCCTCTGCCGTCAGGCCGAGGCGGACCCCGGCGTCGGCCAGGGCGACCAGCGCCGCCGCCTCCACCAGCCGGTCGCCCTGGCCGCGGCACACGTCGAGCGCCGCCAGCGCCTCGTCCCGCGACTGCGCCCACCGGCCGTTCTCCCAGTGCAGCCGGCTGATCCAGATCTGCGTCGTGGCCGCGCCGTGGCCGCCTATCGAGGTGATCAGGGCGACCGACTGCCGCAGGCAGGTCTCCGCCTCGCCGTACCGGCCCTGGTCGAGGAGCACGGCGCCCAGCTGCCGTAGATCGGCCCCCTCGGCGTAGGGCAGATCGTGGCGCCGGCTCAGCGCGAGTGCCTGCCTGCAGTAGTCCTCGGCCAGGTCCAGCCGGCCCAGGTGGTGGTACTGGTAGCCGAGCGCGTGGAGTGCCCGGACGTGGCCGGGCACCGAGCCGAGCTCGCCGAAGAGCTGCGCGGCCCGTACGTTGTCGGCCATCGCCTCGACGAGGTCGCCCGTCCACGCCCGCGCGAAGCTCAGCCCCATCCTGGCCGCCGCCTCGCCCTCCCGATCGCCGCTCTCGCGGGCGATGCGGACGGCCTGCTCCAGATGACCGACGGCCTCCTCACGGCGGCCGACGCGGAAGAGGCCGTCGCCCATGCCGGTGTGCAGCATGGCGATCACGGCCGGGACGTCGTGCGCGGAGGCGGCCTCCAGCAGGGTCGGCGCGATCTCCATCCACTCACCGATACGTCCGGTACGGGCACAGATGGCGCGGACCATGTCGGCCAGGCGCCAGACGGCCGGGCCGGGATCCCGCTCGATCGCGCGCCTCAGCGCGGCCAGCAGATTGATGACGTCGGCCGCCTCGGGGGACGGCAGCTCACGGGCGTCCGGGCCCGGCTGCGGGCCGGACAGCAGGGACTCGCCGGGCGCGCACCGGGCGGCGATGGCCGCGCCCAGTTCCAGATAGTGCTCGAACAGGCGCTGCCAGGCCGGCTCGCGCTCGGGATCGCGCCCGGCTTCCGCCACCGCGTACAGGCGGACCAGGTCGTGGAAGCGGTAGCGGTCGGTGATGTGGTGTTCGAGCAGGTGGGCCGCGGCCAGGGCCTTGAGCGAGGCGCGGGCCGCGTCCCGCGGGAGGCCGGTGACCGCCGCCGCGGCCGCCACGGTGACATCGGGGCCGGGCACGAGCCCGAGCAGGCGGAAGACCCGCTGCTCGGCGGGAGCGAGCACGCGGTAGGAGGCGGAGAAGGCGACGGTGACGGCGTTGTCCTTGGCGCCGTCCACGGTGAGCCCCGCCAGCGGGTCGCCGGCGGCCAGCTCCGCCGCGACCGCCGCGGTGCCGTCCTCGGGCCGGGCGGCGGCGTTCGCGGCGGCGATGCGCAGCGCGAGCGGCAGCCCGCCGCACGCGCGTACCAGCTCGCCGCGCGCGTCCGACTCGGCCGGGCCGCCCGCCGGCCCGAGCACGCCGTCCAGCAGCGCCCGGCCGTCCGCCTCGGACAACGGGCCGAGCGAGTGCTGCCTGGCACCCGCGAACGCCACCAGCTCGCCCAGGCGGTGCCTGCTGGTCACGAGCGCCACGCCGTTCGGGGGCAGGAGCTGCTCGATCTGGGCCGCCGCGCGGGCGTTGTCCAGGAGCAGCAGGAACGAGTGCCCCGACAGCAGCGAGCGGTAGAGGCCGAGCTGGGTCTCGAAGCCGCCCCGCACCCGTTCGGGATCGACGCCGAGCGAGACCAGCAGCCGGGTCAGCGCCGCAGTCGTGGTCAGCGGCTCGTGGTCCGGATCGTAGCCGCGCAGGTCGATGTAGAGCTGCCCGTCGGGGAAGCGGTCCTTGGCCTGGTGCGCCCAGCGCAACGCGAGGGCTGTCTTGCCCATGCCGGCCGTGCCGCTCAGCACGCACACGCCGTCGCCGCCGGCCAGGCACTCGTTCAGCCACGCCAGCTCCGCGTCGCGGGCGGCGAACTCGGGCACGTCCCTGGGCAACTCGGCCGGCCGCGCGACGAGGGGTTCTCGTCGCGGCGGAGGAGGCGCCGCCTGCATGCCCTCCCCCGGTAAGTCCGGTTCGTCGTCCCGCAGGAGCCGCTGGTGCAGCTCGCGCAGGGGGCGGCCGGGCTCGATGCCCAGTTCGTCGACCAGCCGCCGTCTCGCCTCCCGGTAGACCGCCAGCGCCTCGCCGCGGCGCTCGCACCGGTGCAGGGCCAGCATGAGCTGTCCCAGCAGCCGCTCGCGCAGCGGGTGCTCGGCCACCGTCGTGTGCAGCTCGCCGACGATCTCGGCGTGCCGCCCGGCCGCCAGCTCGGAGTCGTACAGCTCCTCCAGGGCGCAGATCCGCCTGTCCTCAAGACCCGGACGTTCCTGGTGGATCAGCTGGGCGCCGGCCCCTGCCAGTGCGGGCCCGCGCCACAGCCCCGCCGCGGCGCGCAACCGGGCCGCGGCGTCGGTGTGGCGACCCTCCTCCGCGTCGGCGCGCGCGGCGGCTCTGTACTGCTCGAACAGCTGCAGGTCGAGCTCGTCCGCGCCGGCGTGGATGCGGTAGCCGGCGCCGACGCGGCCGATGCGCTCCTTGCCGACCAGCGCTCGCAGCTCGTGGACGTAGACCTGCAGGCGCGAGACCGCCGTACGCGGAGACCGCTCGCCCCAGATCAGGTCGACGAGCCGGTCGTCCGACACCGTGCGGTTCGCGTGGAGCAGCAGGGCGGCCAGCACGGTCCGCTGTTTCGGTGAGCCCAGCGCGATCGGCCCGTCAGGCCCGTCGACCGACACCGGCCCGAGCAGCGCGAAGCGCACCTCCGATTCCATGTGCCCCCTTCACGTCCCGATTCCCCCGCTGTGCTGCCGGCGAGTGATGATCGTACGACGGGGGTACGGGAGTGATGGCAAGATCCGCCCAATCACCAGGATCAGGCGGGATCCCGTCGGCCGGGGGCTACTTCAACGCTTCCCTTTCACTCCCGGATCCAGACGGTCATGTCGGAGAGGCCGCGGTTGGCCCAGGAGAAGTACGGCACGGCGGTCAGCGTGACGCCGCGCCGGGCGGGAGGTCGGTCGCCGTACAGCGAGCCGTCGGCCTCGGCGTCCGCGGTGGCGTCGGCGTTCAGGATGACGACGCCGGTCCGCTCGTCCGGGACCGCGTGGACGGGGGTGTCGCGGGCGAGGGTGAGGCTGTGCACGGCGCAGTCGTGGTCGACGCCCTCCAGACAGAACACGATCGGACCGCGCTCGAGGGCGACCCTGCCGGCGGTGGCGGCGACGGCGGGATCCGCCCAGGTCCGGCGGACCTCCATGCCGAGATCGATCTCGACCACGTCGCCGGCCCGCCAGCAGCGGGACAGGGTGCAGTAGCCGTCGCGGAGGACAGGCCGGTGAACGGGCTCGCCGTTGACGGTGACGGCCGGCTGCCGGCTCCAGCCGGGGATGCGGACGGCCAGCGTGAACTCCGCCCCGTCGTCGGCGTGGGTGACGGTGACGGCCAGGCGGCCTTCCCGGGGGTAGGCGGTGTCCTGGCGGAGGGTGACCTCGCCGCCGGCGAAGGTGAAGCGGGCGGTGCCGGCCACGTACAGGTTGACGACGGCCTCGCCGGGTCCCTGGGCGTAGACGTAGCGGCCGAGCTCGCTGAGCAGCCGGGCGAGGTTGGGCGGGCAGCAGGCGCAGTCGAACCATTCCTGCCGGGTGACGGTGCCGTGGCTGGCGAGGGGGTTGCCGTAGAAGTAGCGGGTGCCGTCGGCGGAGGCGCCGCTGAGGACGCCGTTGTACAGGGCGCGTTCGAGAGCGTCGACGTAGTGGCCGTGGCCCGTGAGGTTGCTCATGCGCCGGGCCCACTGGACGAGGCCGATCGCGGCGCAGGTCTCGGCGTAGCCGTGGGCGTCGGGCAGGTCGTACGCGGGCCCGAAGCCTTCGATACTCGGGTCGGAGCCGAGCCCGCCGGTGACGTACAGCTTCTTGTCCGTGACGTTGGCCCACAGCCGGCGCACGGCCTGGAGCAGCCGGTCGTCGCCGTACTCGCCGGCCAGGTCGGTCATCGCGCTGTACATGTACATCGCGCGGACCGAGTGACCGACGGCCTCGGCCTGGTCGGCCGCGGGCAGGTGGCTCTGGTTGTACTCGCGGAAGCGCCGCAGGTCCCTGGGCTTCCGGGGGAGCCTGGTGCCGAAGTAGCCGGGGGTGCCGCGCCGCCGCAGCTCGGCCTCGAAATAGTAGGGCTGCTCCCCGCGCCAGTCGATGAATCGCCGGCCGAGGTCGAGGTAGCGGCGCTCGCCGGTCGCGCGGTAGAGCTTGACCAGCGCGAGCTCGATCTCCTGGTGCCCGCAGTAGCCGCCGGCGCGGGGGCCGTCGGGGCTGAAGACGGTGTCGATCAGGTCGGCGTAGCGGCGCACGATGTCGAGCAGCCGGGTCTTGCCGGTCGCCTCGAAGTGGGCGACCCCGGCTTCGATGAGGTGACCGGCGCAGTACAGCTCGTGGGCGTCGCGAAGGTCGGTGAACCGCTCCCCCGGCTTGACGACGGTGAAGTACACGTTGAGGTAGCCGTCGTCCTGCTGCGCGCCGGCCAGCAGCTCGATCGCCTCGTCGACGGCCCGGTCGAGCTCGGGGTCGTCGGTGGTGGCCAGGCAGTAGCTGGCGGCCTCGATCCACTTGGCGACGTCGCTCTCCCAGAAGATGTGCGGCTCGTCCGGGTCCCCCGGCCGCCAGGACAGGCTCAGGGCGTCGAACTGCTGTCCGGGCCGGCGCAGCTGGCCCTCCTGGTGCCGCAGCGTACGGGTCCGGATCAGCTCGCGGCGCGGCGCCCAGAACTCGTCGTCGATGGTGACCGCGGTCAGCGGCAGCGGCTCGCGACGCAAGGCGGCGGCAGAGGTCATGGTCATGGTGTTCCCAACGGGGTGTCGTGAAATGAGCCCGGGGCCCTGGGAAGGACCGCGGTGCCCCAGACGTAGGCGAAGGAGGCGAAGGCCGGTACGGCGACGCCGAAGACCGGGACCAGCCCCGGGACGACGTAGTACGCGCAGAGGATCACGCCGACGACGAGCAGCGTGACGAGCGCCTGGACCGGGCGGGCGAGGACGAGGATCGCGCTCCGGCGGACGAGCGCGCCCGGCCCCTCGTCGAAGTGGGCGGCGAGGATCCAGATGTTCGCGGTCATGCACGACACGAACAGCGTGACCAGCCAGAGCAGCGCGCCGAGCAGCGGCTCGACGACGCCGAGATCGGCGCTCTCCAGCAGCCGCCGGTCCAGCAGGAGCACCACCCAGGCCGCCGCGAAGACGTAGCCCACCACGTTGGCGGTGCGGAACTCCTGCCGCCAGAGCCGGCGGAACTCGCGAGGGGCCGCTGAATGGAGGAGCTCGCCGCGGATGACGCCGTACACCGCGGCGGTCGCGGGGAAGACGCCGAGCACGACGCCGCCGGCCAGGGTCCACACGATCCACAGCAGGTGCAGCTTGAGCAGCAGCAGGCCCACCTCGCCCGCCCTGGTGTGCCAGGTGAGGACGCGTCTCATCAGCCTTTCACCGACCCGATGAGCACGCCCTTCTCGAAGTAGCGCTGCAGGAACGGGTAGAGCACCAGGACCGGGAGGCTGGAGACGACGATCACGCCGTACTTGATCTGGTCGGCGTACTGCTGGTCGTAGGAGGTGCCGCTGCCGCCGGAGGCCCCGACGCCACCGGCGAACGCCTGGTTGGACAGGAGGATGTCACGCAGCACGATCTGCAGCGGTTGCAGCGCGTTGTCCCGGACGAACACCATGCCGGTGAAGAAGTCGTTCCAGTGCTGGACCAGGTAGTACAGGCCGATGACCGAGACGATCGCCTTGGACAGCGGCAGCGCGACCCTGGCGAAATACTGCAGGTAGGACACGCCGTCGATCATCGCCGCCTCGAACAGCTCCTTCGGCAGCGAGTGCTCGAAGAACGCGCGGGCGATGATGAGGTTGTAGACGTTCACCGCCGACGGCAGGACGAACACGAGCCAGTTGTCCAGCAGGCCGAGATCGCGATAGAGCAGGTACGTCGGGATCAGCCCGCCGTTGAAGAACATCGTGAACACGAAGAACAGCATGAGGATCCGCCGGGGGCGGAACTCCGGCCGCGACAGCGCGTACGCCGCGGGGATGGTCACGACGAGGTTCAGCGCGGTCCCGACGACGCTGTAGAGCAGCGTGTTGCGGTAGCCCGTCCAGATCCGCTCGTCGTTGAAGATCTCCCGGTACCCGAAGAGGTTGACGCCCTTCGGCCACAGCCACACCTCTCCGGTGGAGATCAGCGACGGGTTGCTCACGGACGCGATCACCACGAAGTAGACCGGGTAGACCACCGCGAACAGGACCGCCACGCAGATCGCGCCGAGCGCCAGCGTGAAGACGACGTCGCCCGGTGTCTTCTTGCGGAAGAATGTCACCACAGGCTCCAGTTCGACACGCGGCGGGCGATCGCGTTGGCGGCGATCAGGAACGCGAAGTTGATGACCGTGTTGAACAGGCCGATCGCGGTGGCGTAGCTGAACTGCGTGCTGAAGATGCCGATCTTGTAGACATACGTCGCGATGACCTCGGACACGGGGAGGTTCAGGTTGTTCTGCATCAACCAGACCTTCTCGAAGCCGGTGTTCAGCACGCCGCCCATGGTGAGGATGAGCAGGATCACCATGGTCGGCACGATGCTCGGGACGTCGACGTGCCGGATGAGCTGCAGCCGGTTCGCGCCGTCCACCTTGGCCGCCTCGTACAGCTGCGGGTCGACCCGCGAGAGCGCGGCGAGGTAGATGATGCTGTTCCACCCGCAGTGCTGCCACACGTCGGAGATCACGTACACCGGCACGAAGGCCGCCGTGTCGCCGAGGAGGTTCACCCCGTCGAGGCCGAACAGGGCGGAGACCCGGGTGAGCAGCCCGGTGGACGGGTTGAGGAACGCCTGCAGCATGCCGACGATGACCACGATCGAGATGAAGTGCGGCAGGTATGTCGCCGTCTGCATGACCCTTTTGCGCCGGCCGCCAGCGATCTGGTTGATCATCAGGGCCAGCAGGATCGGCGCGACGAACCCCACCACGAGCGTGGTGAAGGCGATGACGAACGTGTTCTTCAGCAGCGGCCAGAACAGCGGGCTGTCGAAGAACTGCCGGAAGTACTTCAGGCCGACCCAGTCCCCGCCGGTGAGCCCGGCGGTGAAGTCGAACTCCCGGAAGGCCAGCTGGATCCCGTACATCGGGACGTACATGAACACGGCGACGAACCCGACGGCCGGCAGGACCATGAGCCACAGTTGCCAGTACCGCCTGACGTGCCGGCCGGCGCCCATCCTTCGGGCACCGGCCGGCTTGCGAGCCGCGACGAGAGACTCCGCCATCAGCGCGTCTTCACGTACTCGTCGTAGTAGCGCTGGTAGATGTCGATGTTCTTCTGCAGGCCGGCGTTCTGGATCTGCTGGACGTACTGTCCCCACTGATCCTCGACGCCGCCCTTGGTGATCCACTCGGCGAACTTCGTCATCGCGGTGTTGAGCATCGTGGTGTTGTTCAGCCCGAGCTGGTTGGTGTCGTCGGGCTTCATCTGGATGAACTGGAACGGGTAGACGTCCTTGTCCACGTCCATGTTCGCCAGCGCCTTCTGCAGCGGCTCGGTCTGCTCGACGGCCTCGTCGAGGTCGGCCGGCAGCTTCACCTCGATGTCGTCCCGGATCCAGACCGGGCCGGCGTCGGCGATGGTGACCGTCCACTTCCAGGTCGACGGGTCGACCTTGGGGTCGGCCGGCGGGAGCACCTCGTACTCCTTGTCGCTGATCTTCTTGACGTACTTGCCGAGGTCGCCCCACAGCACCTGCAGCGACATCTCCTTGTCGTAGAGGGCGTTGACGACCTTGAGTGCCGCCTGCTTGTTGCTCGTCTTGGCGGACATGAGGATCTGGTTCGACGGGAAGTTCTCGCCGTTGGAGTCGTACGTCCAGGTCACCGGGGTGGTCTGGCCGGCTTTGGCCAGCAGCGGCGCCATCGCGACGTACTGATCGGCCAGCTCGGCGCCGAACCGGTCGCTGGCCGTCCAGCCCCAGCTGAAGCCGACCTTGGCCACCTTGCCGGAACCGCGGCCGACCGCCTGGTAGGCCGAGTAGTCCTGCGTCATGACGTTCTTGCTGACCAGGCCGGCGGCGTAGCAGCGATGGAGGAACTCGATCACCTGCTTGTAGCGCTCGTCGACGAGGAAGTTGCCGACCTTGCCGTCCTCCAGGAAGTAGCCCTGGCCGCCGCCGCCCGCGATCGGCAGGCCGACGCTGCCGAGCAGCACGCTGGGCTGGAAGTAGCCGAAGCCGCCCGTGCCGACCGGTGACCAGTCCATCGGGATCTCGTCGTTCTTGTCACCGTTGCCGTTGGCGTCCTCCTCCTTGAACGCGACGAGCACGGTGTAGAGCTCGTCCCAGGTGGTGGGGACCTTCAGGCCGAGCCGGTCGAGCCACTGCTTGTTGATGTACTGGTGGGTCACGGTCGTCGGCCAGAACCGCTTGTAGCCCGGGACCGCGTAGACCTCGCCGCCGGTCAGCGTGGCCATCGACTTCAGCTGCGGCTTCGCCGCGAACAACGCCTTGACGTTCGGGAGCGCGTCCAGGTCGTCGGCCAGGTTCTCGAAGAGCGTCCGGTACGTGCCCAGGTCGGCGTTCGTGATCGCGTTCGTGCCGATGATCAGGTCCGGCACGTCGCCGGCCGCCAGCATGGTGGACTTCTTCTGGTCCCAGTCGGCGGAGATCTCCTGCCACTGGATCTTCACGCCCGCGATCTTCTCCAGCTGTTTGGGCCACTCCATCGTGCTCATCGGCTTGGTCAGCGGATGCTTGTTGACCAAGATCCGCAACGTGTTCGGATCGCCGGAGTTCTTGCCGGAGCAACCCGCGAGTGCGGTGAGGCCGGCCGCGACGACGAAGGCCCGGCGGGACAGAGCCGGTGAGGTGGCCATGCGGTCCTCCTGAGGGGGGGTGGAGGGGTGTGACCGAGATCTCGGTGAATGTTTCAGCGATGTTAGGGGCCGTCATTCAGCGTTGTCAATGACAAGACAATGAGGGGAAGAAGTGACCGCGTCGAGGGGTGCGGAGTGGGTCAGGCCTGCCCGGACGAGTCGCGAATCAGCAGGTGCACACCGGTGTGCACCTGCCGGGCCGCGCCGTCGTACCCGTCGAGGCGCTCGATGAGCAGGTGGACGGCGGCGGCCACCATCTCGCCCTGGTCGGGGCTCACCGACGACAACGACGGGATGGTGAACTCCCCCTCGTCCGTGTCGTCGAAGCCGGTGACCGCGACGTCCTCGGGGATGCGGATGGCGTGCGCGCGCAGGGCTTTCAGCACGCCCACGGCGATCGTGTCGTTGACGCAGACCGCGGCGTCGAACCTGGGGCCGGAGCGCCGCAGCAGCCCCACCATCGCCTCGTAGCCCGAGGCCCTGCGGTCCCAGTCGGAGCTGTAGGCTACGAGCGAAGGATCATGCTCGATGCCATGCTCCTCCAGAGCGGCCACGAACCCGGAGTAGCGGTCCCCGGTCGGGACTGCGCCCGCCGGACCGTTCCACACGAACGCGAGCCGCCGCCGGCCGGTGGCCAGCAAGTGCCGGGTGATCGCCAGGAAGCCCGCGTGCTCCCCCATCAGCACGCCGTCGAGCGTCTTGATCGGCGCGCCGCCGAGGGCCACCGCCGGGCGCCGCGGCGCCGCGCCGGCGAGCAGTTCGTCCGACAGGTGGTGCGGGCAGATGATGACGCCGTCGACGTCGGTGGTCGTCACGCCGAGCACCGCGTCGCGCTCGCGCTCCCCGCCGTTGGCGATCCGCAGCGTGCTGGTGAACCCGCACTCGGCCAGGGCGAGGATGAGCCGCTCGGCGTTCTCCGCGAAGTACGGCTGGTAGAGGTTCGGCACGACGACGGCGATCCGGCCGGTCCGGCCGGAGGCGAGCCCGCGCCCGGCCTGGCTCGTGGCGTGTCCCGCCTCGTAGCCGACCTCCTCGACCGCGGCCTGGACCTTGGCCCGGGTGGCGGCCGAGACATGCGGGCGGCCGAGCAGGACGTTGGACACGGTCTTCGCCGAGACCCCGGCCCGCACGGCGACATCCGCCAGCGTCGGGCGCTTCACCGCGGGTCCCGGCCGAGCGTGGACTCACGCCGGATCAGCTCGACCGGGGAGACCACCGCGCGCGGCCGTCGCGGCGCCGTGCCGGCGAGGCGATCGGCGAGCAGCTCCAGCGCGCTGCGCGCCAGCCGGGCCGGTCCCGGGTCGATCGTGGTGAGCGACGGCGTCGAGAACCGCCCGTCCTCCAGGTTGCCGTAGCCGGCGACCGCCACCCGTCCAGGGACGTCCACCCCGTGCTTGACGAGCGCCGCGAGAGCCCCGAGCGCCACCTCGTCGTTGACGCACAGCAGCACGTCGACGTCCGGGTGCCGCTCCAGCACCTGTACGGCGGCCCGCGCGCCTGCGCGCCGGTCGGCCACCTCGCCGAGATCCGCGCACGGCACGGGCACCGGACCGGATCGGTCGAGACAGGCGCGCAGCTCATCCTGATGCGCGCCGAGCAGCGCCGGGCGGGACCGGCCCATGACGGCGAGGTGGCGGGCCATCAGGGCCGCCGCCTCCGCGACGTCCTCCTGAACGCGATCCACCTCAACCCGGCCCACCTCGGCCGCGCCGCCCTGCACGACGACCACCGGGCGGTCGTCCAGCCCGTCGCCGACCGGCCCGACCGGCCCGATCAGCACCACGCCGTCGAACGTCTTCCCCCGGGCGGCGAGCACCGCCGCCACCCGGGCCGGATCGCCGTGCGTCGGCTCGACCGCGGCGAGCATCCCCCAGCGATCGGCCTCGGTGACCAGGGCTTCGACGAGTCCCGCGAGATACGGGCGGCGCAGCTCGGTGACGGCGATGCCGACCACCCCGACCTGCCCGGTCCTGAGCGTCCTGGCGGCCCGGTTGGGGACCCAGCCGAGCTCGTCGATCGCCGCATGCACCCGGCTCACCTTCTCCGGACGGATGTGCGGCTCGCCGTTCACCACACGTGACACGGTCTTGATCGAGACGCCCGCCCGATCGGCCACCTCCCGCATCGTCACGCGCATGCGAACAGCGTAGGTCACGGTAGGACTTCTCAGCATTCGGTTTGTGATCAGCAGGCCAGGGGTGCCGAGCCGAGCGCCACGTCGTCGTACCAGAGGGTGTCCTGGTCGCTGCCGTAGCTCTCCCAGCCCAGCCGCAGCGTGGCCGGGCGCGGCGCGGTGGCGCGGCGCAGCCACTGGGAGTCGATGTCCTGCGTCGGGGTGCCGTCCACGCGCAGGCCGGCGACCTCCTGGTTGTCCAGGTACGTACGCATCGACTGCTTGGTGGTGTCGATCTCGTAGCGCAGGCAGACCCAGCGGTTGACGGGAAGCGCGGTGCTGAGCGCGACGCCCGCCGGGCTCTGCTCGGGCAGGGTGGCGTCGTCGGACTCGCGGTTCCACTGCAGGGCGCCGTTCTGGCCGCCGACGCGCAGGTCGCGGTTGCCGTCATTGGCGTCGGCCATGGTGATCATGCTGACGTGCGTCGCGGGCAGGGCGGTCGTGTGCCGGACCCACATCCTGGCGTAGACCACCGGGCCGACGCGGGAGACGTCGCGGGTGGTGCCGACGAAAAGGTGGTTGCAGTAGCCGCCGCCCCCGTTGACCCGCAGGGACTTGCCGCCGCTGTGCGTGATCGCGGTGTCGATCACGGCCGTGCCGGTGCCGGCGCAGTTGGGGGTGACGACCTGCCAGTCGCCGGACGGGCTGCCCGCCTGGTCCTCGAACCCGGAGCAGACCGTCGCCCCCGAGCAGCCGGGCGGCACCGTGGGGGTGACCGTCGGGGTGACCGTGGGCGTGACGGTGGGGGTCTGGCTCGGAGTGGTGGTGCCGTTGCAGGCCACGTCGTTGAGCGTGAAGTCGGTGGGCGTGGGGTTGGCCGCCGTCCAGGTGGCCTGCAGGCCGAACTCGGCGCTGCCGCCCGTGGCCAGCGCGCCGTTCCACGCGACGTTGGCCGCCGTCACGACCCGGCCGTTCTGCTCCACCTGCGCGTTCCACGCGCTCGTCACCCGCTGGTCCCCGGTGTACGTCCACCGCAGCCGCCACCCGCTGAGCGCCGTCCCCAGGTTCGTCACCTTCACCTGCGCGGTGAAGCCGCCCTGCCAGGAGTTCACGGTGTAGTCCACTTTGCACCCGGTGTCCGCGGAAGCGGGGGCGGTCACGGCGGCGATGCCGCCGATCGCCACGGCGACGCAGGCGACGACTGCCCAGAGCCGGGCAGACAGCGTGTGGGGACCGGACATGACATCGCTCGCCTTCGGGGTCCGTATGGGAGCGCTCCCAAACCGTCTCTTGAAGACGATGGTTCGCGGGATCACGCCGAAGTGTCAACCCCGCACCTGCTCCCTACGCACCTGACCAGGGAGCTCACCACTGAACCTTTCATCCCGGGCCGCACGGGATCAGCCCGCGGCGAGAGCGGACAGGATGGAGTCGGCGATGACCCGATGTCCGGCGGCGTTGGGGTGGTCGCCGTCGGCGGCCAGCAGCGGGGTGTCGTCCCGGGAGCCGTCCCCCTTGAACGGGCCGTAGACGTCGACGTAACGCGCGCCGTTCGCCGCGGCCGCACCGGCGAGGGTCCGGTTCACGACGCGCGTGAGGGCGTCGCTGTTCGACACGTACGCCGTCCCCTTGGCCCGGGCGCTGTCGCCGTCCAGGAACACGTTCCAGTAGCCGGTCACGACGATCCGGCTGCGCGGGCGGGTCTGCAGCGCGCGAACCTTGCCGAGGATGCCTTCCACGTTGGCGCGCAGCCGCGCGAGATCGTTCTTGTAGCAGGCCAGCCCCGCGCGGGGACCGCAGTCGTCGTCCTCGAGCGCGTCGCTGTCGAAATCGTTGGCGCCGATGGTGATGATCACCAGGTCGGCTTTCACGATGGCGTCCGTCGCCGACCCGCCGTCCATCTGTTCGAGCAGCCCCTGCGAGGTGAGCCCTCCAGTGGCCAGGTTGTCGACGGCGACGCCGGTGCCTTGCCTGGTCGCCAGGGTCTTCCTGATCAGCGAGACGAAGGTGTCGCAGTCACACGCGGAGCCCGCGGGCACCGAATCGCCCAGCCCCACGATGGAGGTCACCGCCGCCGGTCCGGGGGGCGGGATGGCGACCGTCTCACCGGCTCGCGCGTCCCTCGCCACTCTCGCGACCGGGACGGTCTCAAGCGCGACGCTCCAGGCCACGGCGAGGACCGCGACCACCGCGACCCCTCTGAACCGCCGGGTCATGCCGGCATCGCGGCGGCCTGCTCCGTGACGCCCGCGCATGATGCCTACCCACCGCACGCGATCGCCCCCTGCCTTACCGTCTCAGCCCCGCGTCACCGTACCGGCCGCCTGCGGCAGCGTGAGCGAGATGCATCAGCTTACGCTGGACACTCCACGCAAAACCCCCTAACCACGGCAGAACCCACGGCCCGCGAGGACCCTTCAACGGCGGTGACGGCAGGCGAGTCCCGTGCCGGATGGGTCTCATCGGCGCGGCTGCCGGCCCCGGTGCCGCCGGATCAGGCGGCTCGGTGGCGCTGCCGATCGGACGGCCGATCCCGTTGATCACGTCACGCACGTACGCGGCGTCGCCCTCCACGCTGCACAGCGGGTTCGCCGCGGCGACGGCGGTCAACCCGCGATCGTACCGGCGCCGGATGACCAGCCGGCCGATTCGGCGAAGGCGCCGTGGACCAGGACGATGACGGGCTGCTCGCTCATGAGTGGACCTTTCCGGTGTTCGGCACGTCGCGGCTGGTGACAGCCCCCGAGAAGTTCCTGGTCGATGTCCGGATTTTGGTGGGCCTACCAGTCATCGACGACGGTCACGCTAGGGACGTCACGGATGCGAAGGCGGCGCGGACAGGTGGACCCTGTCCCGGCAGAAGAGAAGGGGGCTGACGGGCGATGGCCGATCTGGACTATGGCTGGCGTCTTCGCGAGGTCATGGCGGAGCGCGGCATGTCCTCCACCGTGGAGCTGCGCCCCCTGCTGGCCGCTCGCGGTGTCGATCTGTCGCCGAGCCAGGTGTACCGGCTCGTGGTCGGCAAGCCGGAACGGCTCAGCCTCCGCACGCTGATGGCGCTGCTGGACATCCTCGGCTGCACGATGGACGACCTGATCCGGCCGCTGCCCGCCCGCCGTACCGGGAAGTGACCGCTCCTCCCCGCGATAACGCCTGACGAAGTCCGCACCCTCACCGCCGAACACGCCGTTCGCCGCATCCATGCTCGCCGCCGCGCGGCGCCATCCAGCCGGTTCGTTGATCAGGCCGTCTGGATGAGATATTGCATTAGATGAACGTCGGTCCCGGTATCGCCGGTGATGCGTGGTGCGGAAGATATGGCGGGGATGTCGGATAAGGCTGATCTTGGGGGTGGGTGGTCCGCGACAGGCGGAACCCCGCGGCCGGGGTGGCTGGTGGGCCGAGAGGCGGAGTGCGCGACGCTGGACCGGCTGCTCGCGGACGTCCGCGGCGGCGAGAGCCGGGTGCTGGTGCTGCGCGGCGAGGCCGGAGTCGGCAAGTCGGCGCTGCTGGACCACCTGATCGCGAAGTCCGCCGGGTGCCGAGTGGTGGCCGCGACAGGGGTCCAGTCGGAGATGGAGCTGCCCTTCGCGGCCGTCCACCAGCTGTGCGTGCCGATGCTGGACCTCCTCGACACCCTGCCCGAACCCCAGCGTGACGCGCTCGGGACCGCCTTCGGGATGCGCGCCGGGCCCGCTCCCGACCAGTTCCTCATCAGCCTCGCCGTACTCAACCTCCTGGCCCAGGCCGCCGACGAGCGTCCGCTCGTGTGCGTGATCGACGACGCCCAGTGGCTCGACCGCGCTTCGGCGCAGGTCCTCACCTTCGTGGCCCGCCGCCTCATGGCCGAGAGCGTGGCCTGCGTCTTCGCCGTCCGTGACGCCGGCGAGACCGGCGTGCTGCCGGGCCTGCCCGTGATGGAAGTGGGCGGACTGCGGGACTCCGAGGCACGGACCCTCATCAGCCGGGTGGTCCCAGGGCCGCTGGACGAGGAGGTGCGCGACCGGATCCTGTTCGAGTCGCGGGGGAACCCGCTGGCCCTGCTCGAACTGCCCCGCGCCGCGTCCGCGGGCGGATTCGTGGCGGCGGCGAGCGGGCAGTCGCTGGCGGGCCGCCTCGAGGACGGCTTCCAGCGCCGGCTGAACGGCCTGCCGGCCGCCAGCCGGATGATGCTGCTGCTGGCCGCCGCCGAACCCCTCGGCGATCCGGCCCTGCTGTGGCGCGCCGCCGACGTGCTCGGCGTCGACACCACCGCGGTCGACGAGGCCGACGAACTGATCGACTTCAGCGACCGGGTACGTTTCCGGCATCCGCTCGTCCGTTCCGCGGTCTACAACGCGGCCGTCCCGAGGGAGCGCCGGCAGGCCCACCGAGCGCTGGCGGAGGCGACCGACGCCGCCACCGACCCGGACCGGAGGGCCTGGCACCGCGCGCAGAGCGCCGCCCACCCCGACGAGAGCATCGCCGCCGAGCTCGAACGCTCGGCCGGGCGCGCCCAGGCCCGCGGCGGTCTGGCCGCCGCCGCGGCCTTCCTGGAACGGGCCGTCGGGCTCACCCCCGACGCCCGGCGCCGGGCCGAACGCGCGCTCGACGCCGCCCGGGCCAAGCACCTGGCCGGCGCGCTCGAGTCCGCGCTGGCGCTGCTGGCGGCGGCCGAGGCCGGGCCGCCGGACGAGCTGCGCCGCGCCAAGGCCGAATCCCTGCGCGCCGAGATCGCCCTGACCTCGAACCGCGGCACCTCCGCCCCGGCGATCCTGCTCAAGGCCGCCAAACAGCTCGAACCACTCGACATCGGCCTGTCCCGCGACACCTATCTGCAGGCGCTGCTCGTGGCGATCGGCGTCCTGCCCGGATGGGACGGCATCATCGAGGTGGCGGCGGCCACCCGCGAGGCGCCACCCGCGCCCGGCGCGCCCCGCGCCGCCGATCTCGTCCTCGAAGCCCTCTCCCTGTCCTACACGCAGGACACCCTGACGGCCGAACCGGCCCTGCGGCGTGCCGTGGACGCCATCATGAGCGAGGAGACCCCGCCCGCCGAACAGCTCCGGTGGGTCTGGTTCGTCAACTTCTCCGTCATGAGCCTGTGGGACGACGAGGCCGGTCGCGACCTGACCCGGCACTATCTCCGCCTGATCCGCGGCTCCGGCGCGCTCGCGCTGCTGCCCCTGGCGCTCAGCCTGTCCACGATGCTGTTCCTGTTCGAGGGCGACCTGGCGGAGGCCGAGACCCAGAACGAGGAGGCGAAGGCGAACGCGGTCGCCGCCGACGTCTGGACCACCTCGGGAGCGATGGTGCAGACGGGCGGCGACCTCGGCCTCGCGGCGTGGCGGGGAGACGAGGAGGAGACCGAGCAGCTCGCGGAGATCATCGCGAAGGAAGGAGCGGTCCGCGGGGAGGGGAGGACGCTGGAGATCAGCCATTGGGTCCGGTCCGTCCTCTACAACGGGCTCGGCCAGTACGAGAAGGCTCTGGAAGCCGCTCTGCAGGCCGGCGTGGACCACCGGGCGCCGGGCGGCTGCGGGGTCCAATGGGCACCCCTCGAACTCGTCGAGGCCGCCGCGCGTACCGGCCGGCACGACCTGGCCGCCCGTACGCTGGAGCGGCTCTCCCGCTCCACCCGGGCGGGCGGCACGGACTGGGGCCTCGGCCTCGAGGCCCGCTGCCGGGCGCTGCTCTGCGAAGGAGAGCAGGCCGACCTCCTCTACCGCGAGGCCATCGACCGGCTCGGCCGCACCCGCATGCGCGTCGACCTCGCCCGCGCCCACCTGCTCTACGGCGAATGGCTCCGCCGCGAACGCCGCCGCGTCGAGGCCCGCGAGAACCTCCGCACCGCCTTCGACCTGTTCACCGGGATCGGCATGAAGGCCTTCGCCGACCGGGCCGCACGCGAGCTCCAGGCCACCGGGGAGACCGCCAGGAAGCGGAACGTCGAGACCACGGAGCAGCTCACCCCGCAGGAGGCGCAGATCGCCAGGCTGGCCCGGGCCGGCCTGACCAACAAGGAGATCGCGGAGCGCCTGTACGTCAGCCCGCGCACCGTCGAATACCACCTGCGCAAGGTCTTCGCGAAACTCGGCGTCACCTCCCGCCACCAGCTCGACGACATCCTCTGAGTTCGCCCCTCCCCAACGGAGGCACGTCGCAGGCGGGCTCGTACGGCCCGGCCGCCCGGTGACTCCCGGGGCGGACCGGCTCCTCACCGGTGACCCTGGCCAGGCATCTCCCTGATGCGACCGGGGCACCCACCCGGCCACAGTGTGTGGTGTCGGCGACAGGCGCCCGCCGGCAGGCCGAACCGACAGCCCCCGCCTGACCGCCCGTTTCCGGGACACCCGCACCACCCACGCCTGCTCAAGCGCGCCGAGATCACCGCCGCCTCGCCGAGGCGTGCCTCCCCATCACCAGCGTCCGCCGCGACTTCATGCTGCTCAACCCCGCCATCGGCACCCGTGCCGCGCGGGCCGCCGTCGCCCAGGCGATCGCGGTTCTTCGGAAAGGACAACTCATGAGCACCACCACGGCGGCTGACGGACCAGACCACGCGAGCTCCCTCGACCAGGCCGCCGCCACCTTCGTCGAGGTGCGTCCGCGCCTGTTCGGCATCGCCTACCGGATGCTCGCCGGCTCGGCGGAGGCCGAGGACATCGTCCAGGAGACCTGGCTGCGCTGGCAGAACACCGAACGCTCGGCCATCGCCAACCCGGCGGCGTTCCTGACCCTGATCACGACGCGGCTGTCCATCAACGCCGTGCAGTCCGCACGGGCCCGCCGCGAGACCTACGTCGGCCCCTGGCTGCCCGAGCCCATCGACACCGGCGCCGACCCCGCCGCCGGAGCCGAGCGAGGTGAGGCGCTCGAACTCGCCCTGCTGTTACTGCTGGAGAAGCTCACCTCGGCCCAGCGGGCCGCGTACATCCTCCGTGAGGCCTTCGTCTATCCCTACGAGCAGATCGCCGAGATCATCCAGCTCAGCCCGGCCAACGTCCGCCAGCTGGTGAGCCGCGCCCGCAAGCACCTGAGCACCACCCGGCGCGGGTCGATCGGCGCCGACGAACACCACCGCCTCCTGTCGGCCTTCCTCGACGCCTCCCAGGAGGGGAACCTGACGGCCCTGGAGAACCTCTTCGCCGCGGACGTCGTCAGCTCCCCCGACGTCAGAGGCGCGGCGGCGGAGTTCGCCAGTCACCCCATCGCCCGCAGGACGTCACGCACCCGGCGCAGGTCCCGCATGCGAGCCTCGTACGTCGCCCCGACGACCACGAGCAGCACCCCGCCGACGGCGATCGGCACCCAGCGCGGCACCGCGAGGAACATCTCCGACACGTACGGGGCCAGTTCCCGCACCACGACCCCGGCGAGCACGACGCCCCCGATCATCGTGGGCGCCTGCAGCCGGGACCGGGCTCCGGCGAACAGCACCACCAGCGCCAGCACGCCGAGCGCCAGCGACCGCCGCCATTCCGTGTCCGAGTAGACGACCACCAGGCTGGGGAGCATCGTGAAGGAGAGGCCCGTGCCGTAGGCCGCCCACGACGAGACCGGCGTGCCGCGCCGCCGCAACCAGCCGAATCCCAGCAGCACCAGCGAGCACGGCACCGTGTACGCCTCGACGACGGTGACCTCGTCCGCTCCCAGCCGCAGCCACGAGGCCAGCAGGAGCAGGGTGGTGCCTGCGTACCTGAGGCCGTTCGCACCGCCTGCCCACAGCGACCTGAGCAGCACCAGCACTCCGGCCACGGCGAATCCCACGCTCGCCGCGACCAGGACGCGCAGGCCCAGCGAGAACCCCACCGCCACCGCCTCCAGCCCGAGGAACAGCGCGGCGAAACCCAGCCCCCAGACCCGCAGCCCCTTCAGCCTGGCCACCAGGGCCATCGCGGCGGCCGCCAGCGCCAGGATCGGCAGCACGATCAGCGTCGCCGGCTGGCTGCCGAACGCGTACGCCGCCGCCCGTACCGCGGCCGGACCGGCGACGAGCGCGCAGGCCACCGCCCACCAGGGCGCCCTGCCGAGTGTGGCGGCCACCGCCGGCGCGACGGCCAGCACCGCCAGCACCGCCACCGCGGCCGGGTAGGGCATCGCGAAGGCTTGGGGTGCGACCGCGACCATGAGCATTCCGGCCACCAGCGCCCCGACCGCCAGCACCCGGAACACCAGCCCCCCGGACACCAGCGCGCGGGACACCGGCGCGCGGGACCCCGCTGCCTCGGACACCGCTGCCTCGGACGCCGCCTCCTTCATCGGCATCGGCCCCCCGTCGATGCCGCGCACGGCCACCGCCAGGAGGCCGGCCGCCAACGTGCCCAGCACCGCCACGTCCGCCGGAGTCGCCATCTCGAACGGCGGCCACTGCCGCGCGTTCCACGTGCCCGTCCAGAGCACGTCCAGCCAGGCCAGCGGCGCCACCAGCGTGGCCACGAGCCGAGGCAGCACCACCAGCGTGGTCAGCAGCGCCACCAGCCCACCGGTGGCCATGCCCGCCAGCCGTACCCGCCGCCAGGGCAGCCAGGCGGCGGCGAGCACCACCACGAGTGCGGGAACGAGGTACGCCAGAGGACGCCAGTTCGTCCCCGGCCCGACCAGCACCGGCTGCGCCAGCGCCGCCGGGACGGCGATCAGCGTGAGCGCGGTCCCGACGGTGACCACGGCCGCCCAGGTCTCCCCCAGAGCCTTGCCCGGCCTGGCCAGCAGCCACGTCACGAACCCGCCGAGCAGAGCCAGCGCGACCAGCGGCACCGACCTGACCAGGGCCTGACCGACGGAAGGGGACCCCAGCGCGTCCGCCGCACCCGCCAGCAAGGCGAGGGTCGCGACCCCGCTGCCTGCCACGGCGGCCGTCACCCGCACCGCTCCCCGGCCATAACGGACCAGAGGGACGTCCAAGGCCGCCGTGGCCACCAACATGGCCACCAGCCAGGTCTCCGGCAGGTCGCCGGTCAGCAGCGGCAGAACCGGCTGCGCCAGCACCACGGCGACCGGAGCGGGCCCGCGCAGCCGGGTGACCCGGGCATAGGCCACCAGAATGAGCGCGCTAAGCCCGAACACCCCCGCCGTGTAGTGCAGCGCGTCGAGCGAGTCGACCCCGAGGAAGCCCACCCGCCTGGCCGCGTACCCGTCGAGCAGCAGCAACACGACCGCGAGCCCGGCCACGGTCTCAGCCGTCGCGGTGAGCCTGCGCCGGATCAGCACGACTGGCGCCAGCATGACCAGCGCGGTGAACGCGGCCAGCACGGCCGCCCGCCCGACCATGCTCATCTGCCCCCAGCTCACCACGGTGAACACCACCGCCGCCACCGTCAGCAGCAGCCCACCGAGGATGAGCAGGACATTCTTCGCCGTACCCGGAGAGACCTCCCGCCCCGGAACACCGGCCCCCGTCCCAACACCGGCCCCCGCCCCTCCAGGCCCGGCCGCCACCCCCGGATACGGCGGCAACACACCCGCATAGGAAGGCGCCACCCCCGCAACCCCCTGACCCGCCACACCCGCGCCTGCCGCCCCTTGACCCGCCGCACCCGTCCCTGCCGTCCCTGCCGTCCCCTGACCCGCGCCGCCGGCGCGCAGGATGCCGAGCAGTTCCGTACGCCGGCCCTGCAGCCTGGCCTGCTGATCCCTCAGCCCGGCGAGAGCCTGATCCACCTGCCAGAGCTCGTACGCGGCGGGCCCCTCCAGAGGCAGCGCACACCCCGGACACCTGGACACCGGCCCTTGGGACCCGGTCCCGGACAACACCGCACCGCAGTCCGGACATTTCATACTTCCACGCACCGATACTCCGTTTGAGCCTGTCGAGATGACCCATACTTCACCCCGACGCCCTTGCGAACCACTGTCGCCGGCAACCACGACCGACGACCGGCCGACGCATGGGAGCAACCTCCGGAACCAAGGGCGCGTTCCGGGACGCTCAGCAGGCGGTCAGACCGGCCCCGGTCCCTGGCCACCTTGGTCTGCAAGAACGCAGCCGACGCGGACCGCGGCGGCCGGACGTGACGTCCTGGGCGTGGGAGCGGATCACGATCCCGCCGCGGGCGACACCGCTTGATCAACGCGAGCCGGTCCTGCCTCGGGCAGGGGATTCGGCCCCCGGTCGAGGGCCTGGGCGGTGATCAGGCATGCGAACGCCGCGAGGGCGAGCGCCGTACGGATGAGGTGCAGGTGCAACCACCGCCGACGACTCTCCTGCCAGTCGGCGGGCAGCTGATCGGGATCCCAGGCGTCCGCGATCCGGTTGAGAGGTTCCAGACCTGTCAGGGTGAGGACGACGGTGAGGATCACCAGGATCAGCGCGGCCGAACTGACGCCGAAGACGAGCCATCCGCGGCGCCACGACAGGACCGAAACAACGATCATCGCCACGATCCCGGCCAGGAGGAGCGGCGGCATGGCGCGGCCGTAGTCGACGTTGAGGGCCTGCCAGTACCTGACGTACGCGGGCCCCGGCAGGCGAGCCACGGACGGCGCGATCACCACGAAGAGGACGCCGCCCGCGTACAGGCCAACCAGCAGTAACGCGACCGTCCTGGACGCGACGAGAACCAGGGACACCGCACGCCCCTCCACGACGAAGATTTAACTGTATTGCTACTCTTTCATTAGAAGTACATCCAGTCAATATACGTCTGAAATCATGGCTTGCGATGACCGAGCAGAAGAAGCGACGCCCTTACTCCAGTGCGCTGCGCCAGGAGCAGGCCCAGGCCACGCGGCAGAAGATCGCGACGGCGGCGCGGGAGTTGATGATCAGGAACGGCTACGCCGACACCACCATGGCCGAAGTGGCGCGCGAGGCGGGCGTGGCCGTCCAGACGCTGTACACGTCCTCCCCCGGCGGCAAACCCGCGCTGGCCAAGCTCGTCTACGACGTCACGCTGGCCGGAGACGCCCAGCCCCTGCCGCAGAGCGACCGCCCCGAGGTCCAGGCGATCATCGACGAACCGGACCCCGCACGCAAGCTGGCCCTGTACGCCGCCATGGCCACCGCTATCCTTCGGCGCATCAAGCCCGTGCACCGCGTCCTGCGCGCGGCGGCCGCCGCGTCCCCGGCCGACGCGGGGCTCCAGGACCTCCTGGCCGACATCGAACGCGAAAGGCTGACGGGAAGCCGCGGACCGGCCGAACATCTGCACGCTCTCGGAGCCCTGCGCCCGGACCTCCCTCCGGCCAGGGCCGCCGAGCAGATCTATGTCCTCACCTCGACGGAGAACTTCGAGAAGCTGACCGAGGTGTGCGGGTGGAGTGAGGCCGAGTACGAGGAGTGGCTCGCCTCCATACTCGCGGCTGCCCTCCTCGGACCCCCTCGCAAGTGAGATCCCCGGCGCCGTTCGTCCCCGGAGTGCTGAGGCGCCACAGAGCATCTGCGCCTGCCGCCACGACAGACCGTCACGCACGCCACCGGACTACGCGCACCCGGATTTGTATGATCAACTCGGCGCCTGATCCTTACCTGATCGCCTGGATGATCCGGAGGATGTCATGACCGATGGCACGTCGGCGAGGCTGGGATCTGTCCGGACACTGCGCCCCGAGCTGGTCGGGCGGACCGGCGAACTGGCCAGGATCCAGGAGGCCGTCGTCGATGGATACGGGCTGGTCCTCATCGACGGCGAGCCGGGGGTGGGCAAGACGAGCGACACCGCACGGGGCAGGCTGGATCGCTTCCATGCGTATCGAGGCATTCGTGCGCTCCTGAGCCGCGGCGCCGTGCCGGCACTCGACGACCTGCACTGGGCGGACGCCCCGTCGCTCGAACTGACCGAGTTCCTGCTTCGCCACCCACCCGCCGCCGGATTCCTGCCGGCCATCGCCTGCCGCTCCACGATGATCCCGCCGCCGGTGGCCGACGGCGGCCCGGGTGCGGCGCTCGCCTTAGAGGAGACGATGCTGCGTACGGAGCTCGACCGGCTCACCCCGGCGGGGCGGCCGGCGGCGTACGCGGTTCGCCTTCCGCCAAGGCGACACCCCCTGAGAACCGGCGGCTCGGCGTCGGCACCGGGTGGCTCACCACCGAGGAGCGCGCCTTGCCGGCCGGCCCATGGAGAGCCGACCGCCCCGAGAAGCGCGCCTTTCTGGTCGGCGCGCCGAGACCGGGGATCGGGATCGCGCTCTCCACCGTCCGGGAGATCCTCAGGCGGGATTCGCCGCCCGGGCTGACGTCCACCACATGCTCCGGCTTCCCATGGACGCCGCTCCCCGGGCGTCCGCGTCGGGCGGCGCGCCGCTGCCCTCCAGGCGGGTGGTGATCGCGATCCGGTTGTGCGCGTTGATCACTGTCGCGGCCCAGATCAGCGCCGCGAGCTGGGTCTCCTCGAACTGCCTCGCCGCCTCGGCGTACACCTCGTTCGGGACCTGCCCCGCGAAGACGAGGGTGATCGCCTCGGTCAGCGACAGCGCGGCGCGCTCCCTGCCGTTGAAGAGCTTGCTGTTCCGCCAGGCCCGCAACTCGCGGATGCGCTGCTCCCCTTCCCCCATGGCCCGCGCGTCCTGGGTGTGCCGGTCGAGCGAGAGGGAACAGCCGTTGATCTGGGACGCGCGAATCTTGATCAGCTGGAGCAGTCCCGGCGCGATGTCCGCCGCCTGCGCCGCGGCCAGAGCGGCCTCGTGCAGGGCGCTCATCGCGCTGGAGACTTCGGGGGTCACGTTCTTGATCGCAATCCGCGGGGCAATCGTGGCTACAGACATGTCGTGACTCTCATCTCGCTCGTTGAAGCTCTTTCAAGCAAGGACGGGCGCAGCGACGATGTGGCGATATGTCCCCCTCTCCGTCCCGCTCGAGAGCGCGCCCCCGGCACCAGGCCCTGCGCGCGCCCTCCGTACTGCATGGGATACGCGACATCGGCCGCCCCGGTTCGCACCACGGATCTCACCGAGGACGCGCTCGATCGGGAGCACAGGTCAGAGGCCGGGCCCGGTCGGCCGGGACCGTAAACGATTCCCCGGAGTGCCGCTCAGCCGCACGCCTTCGCGGTGCCGCCGGAGCCGGTCTGGACGCTGCGGCGGCCGGCGTTCCACTCCACCTCGACCCTGCCCCAGGCGCAGGTTCTGGGGGCTCGGAGCATGTTGCCCCAGTGACGGCCGTTGTTGCCTGGCTTGAAGTCGTACGCGTCCCTCCTGTTGTCCACCGTGTACACGTAGATGGTGCCGCTCGCCTTGGAGTCGGTCCTGATCTCGACCCAGTTGGTCTTGCACCGGGGGGACCACCAGAGGTGGATCCGTCCGGCGGCCCCGCGGGGCTGATGTCTGGCGAGCGTGCCGGTCCGCACCACCTGGGCGGAGTTCCAGCAGCCCGTATCGGCCGGGTCTTGGTGGTCGTACGCAGTGGCCTGCGCGTATGCGGGAGCCTGTGCCGGCAGGACCGCCGTCATGGCGGCCACGGCGAGGGCCGCAAGTTGAAGCTGCACGAGGAGTCGACTCCTTACCTCGAACGACAGATGAAGAACGCCGAGGTTCAGAATAACAGAGCGCGTGCTCCAAAATTGCGGGCCGTGACTACCGCGGGACGAGGTCGCGGACGCCCGCGCGCATGCCGAGATAGGCGAGGACGCCGAGACCCGCGCACATCACCCAGACCGCGCCACCGACGTACTCGAACAACGCCGTGCCGACGCTGGGGCCGATGGCCCAGCCCGCCGTCTGGCAGGTGGACAGCGCGCCGATGTAGCGGCTCCGCAAGGCGGGCGTCGGGGCGGCGAGGGCCGGATACGCGCCGATGGACGGGGCGCTGATGATCTCTCCCAGCGTCCAGACGACGGCTCCGAGGATGAAGACCCACGGGCCGAAGGGCAGGCCGAACAGACCCAGGCCGATGCCGAGGAGGAGGCAGCCGGCGGCGACGGTGGCCCGCATGGAGAAGCGCTGGATGAGGGTGGTCAGCGGCAGTTCGACGAGAATCACGAGCGCGCCGTTGAGCGCGACGACCGCGCCGTAGAGCGCGGTCGGGTAGCCGCGTTGCTGCACCTCGAGCGGCAGCGTCGACTGGTACTGGACCTCGGCGACCGCCGTGATGAACATCCCGGCGAGGAACAGCAGGAACCGCCGGTCCCGCAGCAGGTCACGGTACCGAGCGGTCTCCTCCGGCGCGGCGGTGTCCTCGCGCAAGCGGTGCCCGGCCCCGGCCGGCATGACGAGCAGGACGACGACGGCGAAGAGCAGGTCGACGACGGCATTGACGACGAAGACCACCTGGTACGAGAACGCGGCGGCCAGCCACACGCCGAGCAGCGGCCCGATGGCGGCGCCGAGGTTGAGCCCGAACCGGCTGGCGGCCGAGGTCATCACGAGCCGCTGCGGCGGCGTCAGCTCGGCGAGCATCGTCGCCGCCGCCGGGCGGTACATCTGCCCGAACGCGCCTGCCACGAAGCTGACGATCAGCAACGGGACGATCGCCGTCACGGCGGCGAGCCCCGCGGTGGAGAAGCCGCACAGCAGCATCGACCACACGATCACCGCCCGCGCGCCGAACCTCCCTGTCACGCTGCCGCCGACGAACGTCCCCACGATCGACCCCACCCCGAACCCGGTGAGAACGAAGCCGGCCTGCGCGGGGCTGTAGCCGATGCCGGTCAGGTACAGGACCAGGAAGAGCGCGACGAAGCTCCCCATCCGGTTCAGCGCGATGCCGAAGAGCAGCACGATCGCCGGCCGCGGCAGCTCGCGCAGCGTGCGGATCACTCCGGCGGGAGCCTCGTCGGCGGGTGCCTTCGACACGTCGGTCACGCGGGGCTCCACGTGCAGCGCAACGCCGCCAGCGCCCGGTCGAGCGCGGCGGACAGCTCCTCACGGGTGGCCGCGGCG
Source organism: Nonomuraea sp. NPDC003709 (assembly GCF_040610775.1). Lineage (NCBI taxonomy): Bacteria > Bacillati > Actinomycetota > Actinomycetes > Streptosporangiales > Streptosporangiaceae > Nonomuraea > Nonomuraea sp. NPDC003709. The sequence goes on from NZ_JBEXMW010000033.1 coordinate 80,187, forward strand.
GCGGTGGCGAAGGCGACGCGGCCCTCCATGAGGTCCTTGTGCGGCAGCAGGACGACCTCGCCCGGGCGGACGAGCGGGACGGCCAGGTCCGCCTCCGGCGGCAGGCCGGACTCGTCGAAGGCGATCTCCTCGACGCGGGTCTCGTGCCACGGCGGGTAGGCGAACCTGATCCCCGCGCAGAGCGCGCGCGTCCGCGTGAGGTCGGGGACGTCGCCGCACGAGACCGCCGCCAGAGCCAGGCCCGGGTCCACGCCGGAGGCGCTGTGGCACAGGTACGAGATGAGGTCACCGCCGAGCCGGCCGTTGATCTCGATGAGCTTCGGGCCCTCGTCGGTGAGCTTGAGCTCGGTGTGCGTGGCACCGGTCGCGTACCCGATGGCCGTGTGGACCTGGGTGAGGAAGCGGGTGATCGCGGGGTCGCCGAGCAGCGGGTCGTCCCCGCGCGTCCAGTGGCCGGTCTCCTCGAAGTACGGCGCGTAGCCCATCTCCTTGTGCGAGACGAAGACCGGCAGGACCCGGCCGTCCCGTACGACGGAGTCGACGCCGATCTCCTCCCCGGTCAGGTACTCCTCGATCATCACGGAGCGGTCCGGGGAGCGCAGATCGGCGGCCGGGAGGCGGTGCGCGGAGGCGAAGTGGTCGGCCAGTTCCTCGCCGTCGCGGACCAGCGCGACGGCCTGGCTCGCGACCCCGGCCCTGGGCTTGATGACGACCGGATAGCCGAACTTCTCCGCCACGGCACGCGCCTCGGCCACGTCGGCGACCAGCACCGACTGGGGCTGCGGCACGCCGCGCGCGGCGAGGGCCGAGCGGGTGACGTGCTTGTCGCGGCAGGCGCGGGCGGCGTCGGGGCCCGGGCCGGGCAGGCCGACGGCCGCGGCGGCGAGCGCGGTGTCGACGACGTGGTCCTCGGCCCACGTCATGACCCCGTCGACGGCGCCTTGTGCCACGACCGCCCGGACAGCGGCCACGATGCCGTCCGCCGTCATGCCGGGTACGACGCTGACCCCGGAGACGTACGGCGTCTCCCACTCGGCCGGCCGGCCGATGACGAGGTGGACGTCGTAGCGCTCGCCGATCCGGCGCAGCATGAACTCCCGGTACAGGCGCGGCCCTGTCCCCACGACGACGAGCCGCTTCATGAGGGCCGCTCCGCGCCGATGCCGACGAACGCCATCAGCGCCGGTGTCTCGGCGCGGTTGTGCCAGGCGTGCCGGGTCCCCTGCTGAACGACGCACGCGCCGGGGGTGAGCCGGACCTCGTCGCCGGAGTCGAGTTCGAGCCAGAGCTCGCCTTCGAGGCAGATGCCGTAGTCGAGCGTGTCGGTGGTGTGCATCCCCGACGGGTCGCCGGGTTCGAAGACGTCCATCAGCCCGGGGAGCCGCTCCTCGACCTCGGCGTCGATCTCGGCCTGGTCCTCGGGCGACGGCGCGGACGGCAGCCCGACGATCGAGGACGCGGGCGGGAAGCGCACGAGCAGCAGCCGCGTACCGCCGGCTCCGGCGAAGAACGGCAGCGTGATCGGGTCGGCGGCCTTCGGTCCGACGGTCGCGCCGCCGTCGGGGCTGCCCCACAGCAGGTACATCTCCTGGCCGGGCAGCGCGCGGGCCGTGATCGGCGCGACGGGCGTGTCACGTACGATCACCGCCGCGCCGTCCGGGCCGAACCCGGTCACGACCAGGCGTGGATCGATCGCCATCAGGCTCCCCCTTGTCCCCGCAGCCGCTTCAGCGTGTCCTCCTCCGCCGCGCGGAGTTCCGCGCACGCGGCGGCCACGCGGAACGCGTCCACCTGGCCGATCGCCTTGCCGATCATCAGCTGGTTCCTGATGTCCTTGCACCGGCCGACGAGGTCCGCGAGCGCCGGCTCGACGTCCGCGTACGCCGGTTGCCGCGCGGCGAACTCCCGCAGGCAGGCCCGCGACCCCTCATACACCGAAAAAGCGTCATAAAGCAGGGCGATCGTCCGCGCGGGCGTGATCCACCGCGTCCCCAGCAGGTCCGCGACCCCCTCCAGCAGCGCGTACGTGTCGTCGTACGTCCGCAGCACCTCGGAGAACGCCGCCGATGCCCCGGTCACCGCCGCCGCCGCGTCGTACGGGCCGGCCGGGAACCAGCTGACGTGCCGCAGCTTCCCGTTGTCGTACGCCGCGGCGATGACGTCCTCGGGATAGGCGTACCGGCACAGCACGCTCGCCCGGTTGTCGTCGAGGATCGACCAGTGCCCGTCCGCGTACGAGGTGAGCGTGATCGTGTGCACGACGTGGTCGGTCCGGTACTCGGGGGTGTGTGGCAGGTAATAGACGTCCACGAACAGGATCACGTAACCAGCACGCCCGGCGGTGTCGATGACGATCTCGCGCGCCTGCGCGTAGGTGTCGAACGGGACGTACTCGCGGGTGATCCCGACGCGGGCGAGGGCCGCGGGGTCGAGCAGCTTGCTCTGGAAGTCGTATTTCGGGCGGCCGAGGCGGATGACCTGGTCGGCGATGTCGTCGCCGCCGACCAGGCAGTTGTAGAAGACCAGCGGCAGGTCGGGAACCCGCTCGGCGAGCATGACCATGGCCTGCCGCTGGTAGCAGTTGAGGAACGACCGGTCGTATAACTGCTGGTCGTAGTCGTAGACGTCGTCCTTCATGCCGTCAGAGCGTCCGGGTCATGAAGGCGCTGTGCGGGTCGGGGCCGTAGCCCGCGAACGGACCGCAGGGCTCGAAGCCGAACTTCGCGTACAGCTTCCGCGCCTGCTCGAAGTGCTCGGTCGAGCCGGTCTCCAGGCTGAGCCGCTCGAGGCCCATCGCCTTGGCCTCCTCCAGCATGTGGGCGAGGAGCAGGCTCGCGATGCCGTCGCGCCGCCGCTCCTGGGCGGTGCGCATGGACTTGATCTCGCCGTGCCCGTCGTCGATGCGCTTGATCGCGCCGCAGCCGACGAGCTGGTCGCCGTCGTACACCGACCAGAACGTGACCTCGGGGACGCGCAGCCCGTCGAGGTCGAGCGCGTACACGCTCTCGGCGGGGGTGATGGCGTGCATCTCCCGCAGGTGTTCCTCCAGGAACGCGGCGATCTCCGGTCCGCGCAGGTCGTCGACCACGATCTTCATTTACTCTGCCTCCAGTAGTGCGCACGCGAAGAAGCCCGGTGCGGAGGCCTGCGCGAGGTAGAGCGCTCCTCGCTCCGGGCCGGACTTGTCAGTGTGGTCCATCAGGTTGATCAGCCAGTCCGCGTTACCGCAGTGACCGTACCGGGTCATCGGCCCCTGGAAGTGCAGGAGCTCGCGGGCCTGGCCGGCGGCCATCGCGTTGAAGCTCACGATGGGAGCGAACAGGCTCGAGGTGAAGATCTTCGTGACGTCCCCCGGCGCGCGGCCCGCCTGACGGAACGCCTGGTCCAGCGCGGCCCGGGCGACCGCCTGCCGGGACGCGAAGGTGTCCTGCCCGACCATGCCGGAGAAGTCCGCGGCCAGCCCGGTCCCGGCGAGCGTGAGGCCGCCGTGGTCACGGCTGATCAGGCAGCCCGCCACGGCGTCCCCGAAGAGCGCGAAGGACTTCACCCGGTCGCGGTCGTCCGGGGTGAAGTCCAGCGCCACCAGCACGACGTTGCGCGCGTCCGCGCCGGCCAGGCCCCAGGCGTACCGAAGGGCTTCGAGCGAGCTGCAGCACTGCTGGAGCGACACGATCGCGGGAACACACGCGGTCAGCCCGGCGGCGCGCATGACCTCGACGGCGACGTCCCTGCCGAGCAGCCCGAGCACGGCGTCGGAGGTCGCGAGCACGAGCCGGTCCACCTCCCCCGCGCGGACGCCGTGCGTGCTCAGCACCTTCGCCACGCAGTCCACGACGTACGGGACGAGCGGCCCGGTCATCTTCCGGTACGTGCCCGTGCCCATCGCGGCGAACGCGGTGTCCGGCGACACCGCGCGCCACAGGTCCTCGAACCCGGGGATGTCCTCAGGACGGCCTTCGGCGTCGCCGACCACGTACGCGAAGGACCCGATGCCGCCCACTCAGACCTCGGCCGGCGCGCTCGCGTCGATCTCCTCGATCACCGACAGGATGCCGTCGATGTCCTCGAGCATCGGCACCCATTCGGGGCGCAACGCGATCCGCCCGTTCGCCTTCTCCTCGATGTAGCTGTTGACGAGGATGAGGATGTTGAGCGAGCTGATCCCGAGCTCGGCGCGCGACCTGCTCTGCGCGACCTCGTCGTAGGTGAGGTCCGGCGCCATGGGCTGCGTGCCGAGGAAGTCGACGAAGTTTCGCAGCCGGTCGTCGATGTCAGGCATCGGCGGCCACCCGCCGGAACGCGAAGCCGTTGAGGTTCTCGGTGTAGATGCGGTTGTAGCCGTACCTGTCCTCGCCGGAGACCAGGACGCAGCCGTGGTAGTCGAGGGCGATCTCGTCGCCGAACTCGACCAGCCTGTCCACCTGCTCGTACACCTTGGTCTGCGGGATCACGTACCTGGAGGCGTAGCCGAGGCGGGTCTGGTCGCTGACGTTGGGCAGGGACCCGTGGACGCACTTCTCGACGAACAGGACGAACTGCCCGGGGCCCATCTCCATCTCGACGACGTCCTCCTTCTCCGGGTCCCAGTCGGGGTCGAGTTGGAGCTCGGAGTAGTCGTAGCCGAAGAAGTCGGTCTTGCGCTGCGGGCCCTTGGTGAGCCGCTTGTTCTCGTCGTAGAACCAGCGCTTCTGGCTGCCGCGGATGAAGCGCAGGCAGCCGTTCTCGCGCTGGGCCGGGGAGAAGGCGGTCCAGACGCTGACGTCCTGGAGGACCGCGTCGTCGTCGCGGTCGTACGCGAAGCTCAGCGACGGCGTGGCGGCGGTCGTGGTCTCTCCGACGATGTACTTCTCGACCTGGTGCCAGCCGGTGCCCGCGTCACCCGGCTGCTTCTGGAAGATGTTGGACTTCCAGCAGATGATGTCCTCACCCAGGAGCGAGCGCAGCTTGTTCACGATCTCCGGCCGCGAGATGTGCTCGGAGAGCGTGTCACAGTCCAGGTGCCGGTCATAGTTGATGACCGTCGAGTTGTGCGGCTTGTTCTTCGACAGCGCCATCTCGATCATGGCCTTGCTCCAGATCTTCTGAGCCTCGTCGGGCTCGTAGAGATCGAAGGGGCCAACGTAGCCGTTGTCCTTGAAGAACTGGACCTGCTCGGCGGTGAGGCCGTCGGTCAACGTGGTCATCTGCCTGTGCCCTTCTTGTCGAGGAGCCGTTTCGCGTTCTTCCCCATGAACAGGTCGCGATCGGCCTGGGTCATCTCAGCCGGGAAGGCTCCTTCGGCCGTGAGTCGTTCCACGAAGTTCGTCTGCTTGCCCTGCAGCCGGAAGATCGGCCAGTCGGTGCCGAACAGCACCTTGTGGTTGATGTTGCGGCGGAAGAACCGGTTGAGCCCGGCCACGCCGTCGGGGGCCTCGTAACCGCTGGCGTCGATGTAGACGTTCGGCCGGTTGTTGCAGAGCATCGCGCACTCGTCGGGATAGTGGACGCTGCCGTGCGCGAGCACGAAGTCCACGCCGGGGAAGTCGCGCGCGGGCCGGTCCACGTAGATGGGCAGCGCGATCTCGAAGTCGAGCGCCGGGGAGGTCGCGCCGATGTGCGACAGCACCGGCAGCCGGTGCTGCGCGCAGATCTCGTAGTACGGGTAGAGCGCCTTGTCGTCGAGCCGGTAGCCGCACGGCGGGTAGAGCTTCATGCCGTCGAAGCCGTACTCGACGACGGCCCGCTCGAACAGCGCGATCCCGTCGGCCCCCCAGCGCGGGTCGACGCCGGCCAGGACGCGGAAGCGGCCGGGATGCCGATCGACGACCGCCTTGTGGTGATCGATGATCTCCTCGATGGAGTGCGTACTGTCCTTCAGCGCGTACGTGAAATCCGGCAGCAGCAGGACGGCCTCGTCGATCCCCGCGTCGTCCATCTCCTTCACGAGCTGGTCGCACAGCGGGTCCTGGAGGGTCGCGTCGTGCATGCGGCGCAGCCGTTCCTTCGTGGCGGGCAGGCCGCGCGCCTGCATGGCCGCGGCCATGTTGTCGATGACCCCGTCGCGGAACGACGGCGGGAAGCACATCTCGGCCGCGACGTGGCAGTGGAAGTCGATGATCGTCATGAGTTCGCTCCCAGGCAGATGCCGACGATGTCGTGCACGTACTCGGCCTCGATGAACTCCCCCATGCGGCTCATGGCGTCGATGCCGGTCTGCTCCTCGAGGACGAACACGATGCTCATGAGCCCGATCGAGTCGACGCCGAGGTCGTTCCTCAGGCTCATGGACGGCGCCACGTCCCTGCCGGGCAGAACGCTGGCGATGATCTGGCAGAGCGCGTCCTCGGTCACCTGTCGCCACTCCCCCAGACGGCGCGCGCGACCGCGCCACGGTCGATCTTGAAGTTCCGGGTCAGCAGACCGCTCTCCACGGTGAGCTCCTCCGCCAGGCGGACGAGAGTCGTCGCGATCCGGTGCGACGGCTCGCGGCCCGCGTTCCTCCGCTTGATGTACGCCTCGATGTCGGCCGCCTTACCTGCGTCTTCCATCCAGACGACGCAGGCGAGCAGCGCGGCGCCGTCCGGCAGGGCCACCATGGCGCGGACGCCGGGAAAGGCGCGTTCGATGTCGGCTTCCAGCTCGGCCGGGTTGATCTTCACCCCGCTCCGGGTGATGATCACGTTCTTCTTGCGGCCGGTGAGCCTCAGGAACCCGTCCTCGAGGACCCCGAGGTCGCCGGTGGCGATCCTGCCGTCGGGGAGGAAGACCGCGTCCTGCGTGTCGACGCCTTCGTACACGTATCCGACGACCTGGGGCCGTTCGGCGCGCACGACGACCTCGCCGTCGTCGCCGAGTTCGACGGTGATGCCGTCCACGGGCCGTCCCGCGCTGCCGACCCTGGCCTGGCCCGGCACGTTCATGGCGATCCAGCCGATCTCGGTGCTGCCGTAGAGCTCGTAGAGCGGCGCGCCGAGCTCCTGGAACAGGGTGACCATGGCCGGCGGCACCGGCGCGGACCCGGTGTACATGAGCCGCACCCGCGACCCGTACATCGACAGCCACCCGCGGCCCTTGTCCATGCGCTCGGCCGGGGCGGCGGCCATGACCCGGTTGTGGAGCAGCTCGAAGAAGGACGGCGGGCCGAGGATGATCGTGGGTTCCACGGTCTTGAAGGCCTGGAACATGATCTCCGGCGGGACGACGGTGGCCGCGCAGCCCGTCCAGATCGCGAGGTAGGTGAGGTAGCGCTGCTGGAAGTTCGAGTACGGCATCACGATCGCGATGTCGTCGTCCGGCGTGACCTGCCACGCTCGGGCCGACAGCTCGACGGTGTTGGCGATGCCGTCGTCGGTGAGCAGCAGGCCCTTCTGCGTCCCCGCGGTGCCCGAGGAGAACGCGATCGTGCGCACGCCGGGCGGCAGCGCCGGAGCGTCGGCGTGCCGTACCGGGTCGAGCTTGACCGGCCGGTCGGAGAGGATCGCGGTGGCCGCGGGCAGGCCGGCCTCGCCCGGGAGCGCCCGGGTCACCAGCAGCGCGGCCAGCCGGTACGTGCCGACGAGCGCGCCGATCTCCGCGGGATCGTGCCGGTTCTCCGCGGGGATGGCGACGGGGACGCAGCCGAGGGCGAGCAGCGCGAGGTCGGCGAGGATCCACTCGTAGGAGTTGGGGCCGAGCACGCCGACGAGGTCGCCCGCGCCGAGGCCGCTGTCGCGCAACTCGGTCATCAGTCGGCGGGCGTCGTCGTGGATCTCGGCGTACGTCCTGACCAGCGTGCTCCCGTCGCGCGACAGGAACCGCATCCGCTGCCCGGGGTGCTCGGCGAGCCTGTCCACCAAGGAGTCAACGAACATGGAGGTGTTCCTGGACGTACTCGACGGACCGCATGGGCCTACGGCGTAACTCCTCGACCAGCGGCTCGAGGGGCCCGAGGTCGGCCGGGCCGTACGCGGCGTGGAAGGCGAGCGCGGGCCCGGGGTCCGGCAACAACAGGGTCTCGGCGAGGACGCGGGCCAGCGACCGCAGCCCGGCGAGCACCGCGTCCGGCTCACCGATGAGGGCGGGGCCGTCGAGCGCGAGCGCGCCGAGCTTCGCGAAGTAGGACAGCTGGAGGAACATGCCGTCGCTGTCGGGGAACGTGCCGAGCCCGCGGTCCACGTAGCGCAGGCACTCGGCCAGGTAGTACGCGATGACGTCGGCCTGGTCCAGCCCGAGCGGCCCGGCCCACACCTCGGCGAGGACGAGGATGCCGAACACGTCGGCGGCCGTCTCCTGGAGCACCCCCACGACCCACGGGTCCGCCGTCCACAGCGGGGTGAAGTCCGTGGCGGGCCGGTGCACGAAGTGCCCGAACTCATGGCTGAGCACCCCGAGCGTCGGAATCCCCGCGAATCGCTCGGCCGCCGGGTCGAACCCGTTCCCCACCCGCGCGTACCGGGCGGAGAGCGGCCCGGACACCGTGTCGAGCACGGCCCGGTGGGTGTTGCGGAAGTAGTAGGTCTTCTTGTACGGCGACTCGTCGACCCCTTCGTCCTCCGGCAGGAAGTACGCGATGTGCTTGGGGTGCAGGTTGCCCTCCCCGGCCATGAAGAACAGCCGGGTCGCGCCGAACGCCGGGAGGTCGCCGAGCCGGAGGTCCGCCATGAGCGTGCGCAGGTACGGCTCGACCTGGTGCCGCTCGGCGAGCGCGGCGGCCACGAACTCCTGCCCCACGTCGTCGCCGCGGCAGGCGAACGCCGTGGGCAGCCCGCCGGGGTCCTTGCCCGACCAGGTGCCGAGATGGCCCGCGACGAGCGTCACGTCCTCCCGCAGCTCCGCCAACTCGCACAGGGCCTCGGCGGAGTAGCCGTGCTCGACGGCCTCGGCGCGCAGCGCGAGCGCGCGCCGGTCGGCGTCGTCGGGCAGGTGCTTGGCGATGTCACGCATGGCGGAGGCGACCAGCGCCGGGGCGTGGAAGCGCCGTCTTTCCCGCGCGTCCTCGGGCGGCCCCGCCGCCTCCTTGACCCGCTGCCAATCGGCGTCGACGGCCGCCTTCAGCGCGGCCAGCCCGGCGAGGAAGCCATCACCGAGGTCCGGGGTCTCGGCCGCGAGGTCGAGGCAGGCCAGCTGGTAGCCGTCGGACGGCGGCCAGAAGGCGCTGCGCCAGTCACGGAAGGTCCCGGCGGCGGCCAGATTGCGTGCGTAGTCGAACCTCATGCGTTCTCCAGGAAATCGGCGATAACGAGCGCTGCGCCTTTTTCGCCGATCATCATGCTCGCGGCGTTCGTGTTGCCGGAGACCATGGTCGGCATCACCGAGGCGTCGATCACGCGCAGCCCGGACAGGCCGTGGACGCGCAGCCGGTGGTCGACGACCGACATCGGGTCGGCGCCCATCCGGCACGTCCCCACCGGGTGATAGGACGTGTCGCCGTTCTCCCGCGCGTAGGCGACCAGCTCATCGTCGGTCCGGACGTCCTTGCCCGGGATCAGCTCGAACTCGCGGTACGCGTCGAGCGCGGGATCCTCGACGACGCGGCGCGCGATGCGCATCCCGGCGACCAGCCGCGCGCGGTCGGCCTCGGCGGCGAGGAAGCGCGGCCGGATCGCGGGCGGGGCCATCGGGTCGGCGGAGCGGATGTGGATGGACCCGGCCGACTCGGGCCGCAGCGGATAGACGCCGACGGTCATGCCGGGAGCCGTGTCCAGCCGCCGGGTCGCCCCCGCGCCGTAGCTGGCCGGGGCGAAGTGGAACTGGAGGTCCGGCCGCTGCTCGGCCTCGGACGAGCGGACGAACCCGTGGCCGAGCGCGATGGGCAGGCTGAGCAGCCCCCGGCGGCGCGTCACGTACGTCGCGACCTCGCGGGCCAGGCGCAGGCCGCGCGAGCGCTCGTTGAACGTGATGGGACGGCGGACCCGCCAGCGCAGCCGGGTCGCGTAGTGATCGCGGAAGTTCTCGCCGACGCCGGGCAGATGGTGCACGACCGGCACCCCGGCCGCGGCGAGCACGTCGGCGGAGCCGATCCCCGACAGTTCGAGCAGTTGCGGCGACTGGACGGCCCCGGCGCTGAGGATCACCTCGCGCCGGCAGCCGGCCTGCCGCGCCCGGCCCTGGTGGCGAAAGCTGACGCCGACGCAGCGCGTTCCCTCGAACCGCAGCCCGGTGACATGCGCCTCGGTGAGCACCATGAGGTTGGGCCGCCGCAGCGCACGGCGGAGATACGTCCCCGCGGCCGACGAGCGGCGGCCGCGGTCGTGGTTGACCTGGTAGTAGCCGAAGCCCTCCTGGTCACCGGAGTTGTAGTCGGGGTTCTCCCGGTATCCGGCTTTCTGCGCGGCCACCAGGAACGCGTCGCACAGCTCGTCACGCTCGCGCGGCAGGCCGACGCTGATCAGCCCGTCGCTCCCCCGGCTCGGCCCGCCGACCCCCGCGCTCTCCAGGCTCCTGAAGTACGGCAGGACACCGGCCCACGACCAGCCGGGGTTGCCGAGCCGCTCCCACTCGTCGTAGTCCTCGCGCTGGCCGCGGACGAAGATCATGCCGTTGATCTGGTTGGATCCGCCGAGCAGGCGCCCTCGGGGGATGCGCAGGGTCCGGCCGCCGATCGTCGGGTCGGCGTCGGTCTCGAAGCACCAGTCGTACCTGGGGTTGCCCATGAGGATGGTCTCGGCGGCCGGGATCGACAGCAGCGGGCTGCGCCGCCGCGACCCCGACTCCAGCAGGAGCACCCGTGTGCCGGGGTCCTCGGACAACCGCGACGCGAGCACGCACCCCGCCGCGCCCGCCCCCACGATGATGTAGTCCGCCCGCATCTAACCGGCCGCCGCGAGGGTGGTCCGGTGCATCAGGCGCCGGTGCTTGACGTGGTCGTAGGAGGTGGCCCGGTGCATGGCGCTGCGGTTGTCCCACAGGACGATGTCGCCGGCCTGCCACCGGTGGCGGTAGGTGAACCGCGGCATCGTGGCGAACTCCTGGAGGAACGTGATGAGCGGACGGCTCTCGTCCTCGGACATCCCCTCGATCCGCCACGGCACGTTGCCGCCGACGTACAGGGCCTTGCGTCCGCTCACGTCGTGCACCTTCACGATCGGGTGCGCGACGTCCGCCCACTCCTCGCGTTCCTTCGCGGTGGGTGGCGGCCGGTCCGGGTAGTTGTAGGGCCGTGACCGGACCCGGCTGATGACGACCCTGAGATCGGCGATCCGGTCCTTGACCTGGTCCGGGAGCGCTTCGTAGGCGGCGTACATGTTGCCGTACCAGGTGTCCCCGCCGACGGGCGGCACCTCGCGCGCGTACAGCATCGACCCCGCCGGCGGGGCGGTCAGGTACGCGCCGTCGCTGTGCCACACCCGGCCGCTGTACGCCGAGCCGATCGGCTTGCCGTCGCGGGTCAGATTCGACAGGACGAGGATCTCGGGATGGTCGTCGGCGTTGAACTGGGACCGGGTGTACGTGACCACCTGACCGAACCTGCGACTGAACTCCACCTGTTCGGCCGGGGTCATTTCCTGACCCCTGATCAGCAAAATGGTGGTGTCGATCCAGGCGCGATAGATGCGCTCGAAATCATGGTCGGAAATATCACCGGTGACATCGATCCCGCGGACTTCGGTGCCAATACCCGCCGTGATGGGAATCAACTCAAGCACGGCGGGAGCATACGACCCGGCCGTCGCGCGGCGCAAGGACGCGGGAAACTTTCATTTTCCATAATCGGCCCGGCGGGCGACCCCGGTAAGTGTCGCGACAAAATCCATGCACGGCACCGACCAGCGAGTTTACATGTTACAAACTTCTCACACCCAACGAATGAGCGTGCGCCGGCCTTCGCTCCGGCCGGAATTGGACAGGGGCCTTTGCCCGCCGTCGGCCGCGTGTTACGCTCCTGCCGCTCGTCCGACGACCGGAAACTCAACGGCGAGAAATCCGCCCCGCCGGCACGGCTTCGACACCGTCAACCCAGGGAGGGAAAGGGTGCCGCAATCCAGACCGGAGCTGGCGCGCATTCACGACTATTACTGCCTGCCTCGCTCCGTCGGCTCCGCCGCGCAGAGCATCTATGACATTTGGGAGAGCGGTGGCGCTTTCAACGACTCCATCACCCCGTCGACCTACGTCCCCGAATACCGTGCGCACATCGTCCTCAAGATCCTGATGCTGACCGCGCCCGGGGCGGCGGTGCTGTCGCTCGGCTGCGGCAACGGCTTCGTCGAAGGCGACCTCGTGGCGCACGACCGCGACGTGCGCGCCATCGACTGCAACGCCGAAGCCGTCGAGCTGACCAGGAAGAAGGGGGTCGACGCTCGCACCGTCGACTACTTCGACCTGCGTCCCGCCGACGCCGCCGACGTCTCGGCCATCTACGCCGACGGCCTGCTCGGCCACCTCTTCGACCCGGCCGGCGAACTCGCCCCCGCCCTCGGCAAACTGCGCGACCTGGACCTGCGGCCGGGAACGTACCTGGTCCTGTCCAACGACGCGCCCCGCGACGCCAAGGCCGACTTCGCGCCGCACCAGCACGTGGACGGGTTCTGGTTCATCGCGAAGGACTATCTGCACAAGAGCCTGATTTCTTTCGGGTTCGAGCCGGTGGAAAGCTATTATTTCCCGTATCTGCGGCCCGTGAGCGGAATACGCAACCGAACGATCTGCGTCGCGCTCGTACCCTGACGATCGGATCCCGCCTTGCCAATGTCGGCTGAATTCGCCGAGCGGCTGCTGCCGCTGCTCCCCGATCTCGTCGCGGATTACGGCACGCCATTCCACCTCTACGACGCGCGCGGCATCGTGGCCACCCACGAGGCGATGACGCGCGCATTCGGCGACACCTCGTACCGGCAATATTTCGCGGTGAAGGCGTTGCCGAACCCGAATATCCTGGCGTTGCTGCGCGCCGCCGGAAGTGGTTTCGACTGCTCCTCGGCGGTGGAAGTGCACCTTGCCGGGGCGGCCGGCGCGCAGGCCGGTGACATCGTGTTCACCTCCAACAACACCGCGCTGCCCGAATATCGCACGGCCCGCGCCGCGGGAGCGCTGATAACGTTCGACGACAGGTCGTTCGCGGAAAAGGTCGATGAACTTCCCGAGACCGTCGCCTTTCGCATCTCCCCCACCGGTCTGGCCGCCGGTTGCGCGCTCATGGGCAACGCGGCGCACAGCAAGTTCGGCGTGCCCGTGCACGAGCTCGCGGACGCGTACACGGACGCCGTCGCCCGTGGCGCGCGACGGTTCGGCATCCACGGCATGACCTGCGCCAACGAGCTCGACACCAGCCGCGCCGCGCGGGCGGCCGCCGACGTCATCCGGCACGGCGCGCGGGTCGCCGAGGCCGTCGGGATCGAGCTCGAGTACGTGAACGTCGGCGGCGGGCTCGGCATCCCGTACCACGAGGACGACAAACCCATCGACTTCGGGGCATACGCGGACGAGATCCTCGCCGCCCGGGAGGAGTTCTTCGGCCCCGGCGGGCCGCGCATCCTCACCGAGATCGGCCGGTACGTGACCGGACCGCACGGCGTCCTCGTCACCCGCGTCATCAACCGCTGCCGCAAGGGCCACGAGCTCGTCGGCCTGGACGCCTCGATGTCGTCACTGATGCGGCCCGCCATGTACGGCGCGTACCACCACATCTCCCTCCCCAACGCCGAGGGCAGGGAGATCGGCAGATTCGACGTCGTCGGCGCGCTCTGCGAGAACCTGGACAAGTTCGCCGTCGACCGCGAGCTGCCCGAGCCACGCGACGGCGACATCGCACTCATCCACGACACCGGAGCCCACGGCCACTCCATGGGCTTCACCTACAACGGCCGCCTGCGTCCCGCCGAGCTGATGCTCACCGACGGCGGCGACGTGGTGGAGATCCGGCGGGCCGAGACCTATGACGACTACGTCGCGACCGTCCGCTGGGGAGCGTGACCTTGAACAGGAGCTTGGTCGAGACCGCCTTCGAGCGGCGGGAGTCGTTGTCCGCGGACGAGCTGGCGGCCCTCGCGCCGCACGTCACCGCCGGGCTCGCGGCCCTCGACCGTGGAGAGCTGCGCGCGGCGCGGCCGGAGGGGCCGGAGTGGGTGGTCGACACGTTCGTGAAGAAGCTCATTCTGCTGTCGTTCCTGATCGGCCGGAACGAGGTCGGGTCCGGCGGCCCGCGACAGCCGAAGAGCTTCGACAAGATCCCGCTCAAGTTCGAGACCTGGGACGATGCCGTCTTCCGCGACGCGCGCCTGCGCGTGGTCCCCGGCGGGGTCGTCCGCCACGGCGCGTACGTGGCGCCTGGGGTCGTGCTGATGCCGTGTTTCGTCAACGTGGGCGCCTACATCGGCCCGGGCACGATGATCGACACCTGGGCCACCGTCGGCTCCTGCGCGCAGATCGGCGCACGCTGCCACATCTCCGGCGGAGCCGGCATCGGCGGCGTGCTCGAACCCATCGGTGAGCAGCCCGTCATCGTCGAGGACGACGTCTTCGTCGGCGCGCGCTCGGAGATCGCCGAGGGCGTGGTCGTACGGCGGGGCGCCGTGATCGGCATGGGGGTCTTCCTCGGGAGATCCACCCCCATCGTCGACCGCGCCACGGGAAAGGTCACGTACGGCGAGGTCCCCGAGAACGCGGTCGTCGTCCCGGGCTCCCGCATCGACGCCAACAATCCCGATATATCGGTGTATGCGGCGATCATCGTCAAGCACGCCGACGACCGCACCCGCGGCAAGACGGCCCTGAACGACCTCGTCCGCGACTGAGCCCCTTCATCGATGCCGTCAACCTCATCGCCGAGCGCCTTCGACCGGCTGCGCGCGCTCCTGGCGGGAATCCCCGCACCCGCCGGCGTCACCCCGATCCCCCTCCACCTCGGGGAGGCTCGCCTCGTCACGCCGCCGGTGGACGGCCGGCTCCTGGCTGACGTGGCCGGCTGGACGCGGTATCCCCCGCTCGGCGGCACCCCCGAGCTCCGTGCCGCCTACACGGGCTGGCTCGAACGCCGCTTCGGCGCCCGCGTCGGCGCCGCCGTACGTGAAGGGTCGCTCGCGATCGAGCCGTCCCCCGGCACGAAGCAGGCCGTCGCGGCCGCCATCGCCCTCGCCGTCTCCGGCAGCGCCCGCTCGCCCGCTCCGGCGGTCGTCCTGCCCAATCCGTTCTATCCCACGTACCACGCGGCGGTGTCGGCGGCGGGCGGCCGGGCGATCTTCTACGGTCGCGCGTCGGAGGTCGCCGCCGCCGTGGCCGCTCGGCGGGACGTCGCCGCGGTCGTCGTCTGTTCACCGGGCAACCCGCGCGGCGAGACGCACACCCCCGGCACGGTACGCGCGATCAGCGCGGCGACGCGAGTGGCCGGTGCGCTGCTCGTCGTCGACGAGTGCTACATCGACCTCGTCCACGGCGCGTCCGCGGGCGGCGGATTCCTGACGTCCGGCACGGCGAGCGAAGCGGGGCGCTTCCTGGTGCTCCACAGCCTGTCCAAGCGGTCCGGGATGCCGGGCCTGCGGTCCGGGTTCGTGATCGGGGATCCGGAGAGCGTGGCGGCGTACGCGAACCACAACCGCACCTGCGGGGTCTCGCTCGCGGCGCCGGTGTGCGCGGTGGCGGCGGGGCTGTGGGCGGATGACGCGCACGTCGCGCGCCTGCGGTCGGCCGTGCGCGCGAACTGGGACATCGCTGACGAACTGTTCGGCGATCTCGCCGGTTATCGGCGGGCCGAGGCGGGATTCTTCCTCTGGTTCCCCGTGCCGGACGACGAGGAGGCCGCGCGCCTGCTGTGGCGGGAGGAAGCGGTGACGGCGATGCCGGGGCGCTACCTCGGCGCGGCCACCGACCGCGGGGCCAACCCCGGCGCGGGTCACCTGCGCATCGCGCTCGTCCACGCGCCGGACCGCACCCGCGAGGCGCTGACCCGCATACGGCGGGTGCTCGCGGAGCTGAGACCTACTACTACTGCAGGGGAGCTGACCAGATGAGCGGCGGCCTCATCGGATGGATCGACCTCGAACGCGACCTCATGGAACGGGCGGACGTCGTGAGCGCCATGACGGACACGATGGGCGATCGCGGGCCTGACGGAGGCGCGGTCCACATCATCAGGCACGCGGCGCTGGGCCATCGCCGCCGCACGACCCCGGGCGCCGGCGAAGGGCGTCAACCGGCGCTGTTCGCGACGCGCGGCGGCCCCTCGCCGGACGACGGGGCCGTCGTGCTCGTGTACGACGGCGCGATCTACAACCTGGCCGCTCTCCGCCGGTCCCTCGGCCTGTCCCCCGTGGCCACCGACACCGATGTGCTGCTCCACGCCTACCTGACGCACGGCGCGGACTTCGTCGGCCACCTCGTCGGCGCGTTCGCGATCGCGATCTGGGACGGGCGGGACCGGCGGTTGCTGCTGGCGCGGGACCACATGGGGCTGAAGCCGCTCTACTACCACCCTTATGCGGGCGGGATCCTGTTCGCCTCCCTCCCGAGGGGGATCATGGCGAATCCGCTGTTCACCCCGGTTCTCGACCGGTCGCTGATGACGATCGCGCTGCAGCCGCGCCTCACGCTCGCCGGTGAGACGCCGCTCGTCGGGGTGCATGAGGTCAAACCCGCGCACGTCATCACGTACACACCCGACCACGGGCCGGTTTCGCGCGCGTACTGGCGGCTGACGAGCGAGCCGCACGACCACACGCCCGCCAAGACCGCCGAACGCGTGCGGGAGCTGCTCCATGACGCCGTGGCGGGCCAGTTGCCCGCGTCGGGGCCGTGCGGCGCGATGCTGTCCGGCGGCGTGGACTCGACGTCGGTGGCGGCGCTGGCGGCTCGGCTGCTGCCGCACTCGCTCGACACGTACTGCGTCGAGTTCGACAGCGACAAGGCGCACTTCGCGCCGACCGAGCTGCGCCCGGACGTGGACGCGCCGTACGCCGCGGCGGCGGCCGAGTACATGGGGAGCAGGCACACCACGCTCACGGCGACGATGCCGGACCTGCTCGCCGCGATCCCGGCGACGCGCCGCGCGCGCGACCTCCCCGGGTGGGGGCAGTTCGACGCGTCGATGTATCTGCTGTTCCGGCGGATGCGGCAGGACACGACGGTGGCGCTGTCCGGCGAGGCGGCGGACGAGTTCTTCGGCGGGTATCCGTACCTCTTCAAGACCGAACTGATCCGGCGCGACACCTTCCCGTGGCTCGGGGACGGGCCGAAACTCGCCGACTTCCTCGTGCCGGAGCTCGCGCGGGACGGTGACGAGAAGGCGCGCTACGCGCAACTCCTCGGCGAGGTGCCGCGCCTGCCGGGTGAGGCAGGGCTGGACGCGCGGATGCGGGAGGTGCTCTATCTCGGGATGGCGGGGCCGCTCGCCGTCGTGCTCGACCGCAAGGAGCGGATGAGCGCGGCGCAGGGGCTTCACGTGCGGCTGCCGTTCTGCGACCACCGGCTCGTCCAGTACGTCTGGAACGTCCCCTGGTCGATGAAGTGCTCGGGCGGGTTGAAGAGCCTGCTCAAGGACGCGATGGCCGACATCCTCCCGCCGACGACACTGAGCCGGGAGAAGAGCGCGTACCCGCACGTCCAGAACCCGGCCCACGATCAGGCGCTGGTACGCGAGGCGACGTGGATCGTGAACGCGAGCGAGTCGCCGCTGCGCGCCATGTTCGACGCGCCACGGCTCAACGACCTGCTGAAACGGATCGGCGCCGACGAGCTGCGCGCGCAACTGCCGGGCGGGGCCAGCGCCGCGCAGCTGCTGGTGCAGCTCGTCGAGCTGAACGCGTGGGTGCGTGAGTATCGGGTGTCCCTGTCCTGAGGGCCCACATGGTCACCCGCCAGAGCGCCTCGAAGAGGACACCGGCGCTCATCTTGCTCGCCCCGCTCGTACGGTCGACGAAGGTGATCGGCACCTCCGCCACCGTGCACCCGTGACGGACGGCTCGCAGCGTGAGATCCACCTGGAAGCAGTACCCCCGCGACTCCACGCTTCCGAGGAGGATCTGCTCCAGTGCGGCGGCCCGGTAGACGCGGAACCCGCCGGTGGCGTCGGCGACCGGAAGCCGGAGCGCCAGCCGTACGTAACGGTTCGCGAGTCGTGAGAGGAGCTCCCGTCTGCGCGGCCAGTTCGCCACGCGGCCGCCGGCCACCCAGCGGGAGCCGATGACGAGGTCGGCCCGCTCGGCCGCGTCCAGCAGGGCGGGCAGCCGCTCGGGAGGGTGCGAGCCGTCGGCGTCGATCTCCACCAGCGCGTCGAAGCCCCGGTCGAGTCCCCAGCGGAAGCCCGCCAGGTACGCGGCGCCCAGCCCTTCCTTGCGTTGCCGGTGCAGGACGTGCACGCCGTCGAGTTCGGCCGCGAGCCTGTCCGCGATCAGGCCCGTCCCGTCGGGGCTGTTGTCGTCGACGACGAGAATGTGGGCCGCGGGTACGGCGGCGCGGATCCTGCCGACGATGCCGGGCAGGGTGTCTCGTTCGTCGTAGGTCGGCGTGATGACCAGGACGGTCTTCATGATCGCTCCTCAACTCGCGTGCCGGAAGTCGGGCCAGGCGGTCTTCCACGAAGTCCGCGGTCCTGAGCAGACCGTGACGGGCAGGCCCTGCTCCTCGTTCGCGACGCCGGTCCCGTGGTCGATGGCCCCGGCGGATTCGCAGCGCGTGAAGCGCAGCCGCAACCGCTCCGGCGGCAACCCCACGGCGACCACCGTCTGCGCCGTTTCCGGCGGTGGGCCCTGGAACCACAGCTCGTTGTGGCCGCTGTAGACGGGAATGTCCGGCGCGAACCGGTCCAGCGCGCCGGCTTCGCCGTAGTTCGCGGTGAGCACGACCGTTCCGGACGGCAGCGTTCGGTACACCCCGGCCACCTGGGCGGCGAAGCGCGGCCAGCCCACGGACTCCCTGGACACCTCGTTGGGCGAGGAGCCGAGCGCCGACAGCGGGAGCAGCGGCAGCGCCACGGCGATCCCGAGGACCGAGGTGCCGAGCAGTCCCCACCACACCAGCCGACGCCGGGCGACCCGGCTCTCCGTCCACGCGGCGGCGGGCACGCAGCCGGCCACGAAGGCGAAGATCAGGCTCCCGGCGACATAGTCCGCCCGTCCTCCCGACGCCCAGCCGAGCAGGATCGTCACCAGGGACGCGATGGCCAGCGGCCGGGTCTCCGGCCGCCCGCGCAGCCAGAGCCACCCGGCGACGGCGATCGCGAAGGCTCCTATGCTGAGCAGCACCACCAGCATGGGCACGAACATGATCCGGTTCACGGATTCGCTGAGCGTGGCGGCCATGGTGAGCTGGGGCCAGCCGTTGGTGGCCTGGTAGAGCAGGTTCGGCGAGGCGATGAGCGCGGCCAGGAGCGCCCCGGACCAGAACCACCTGTCGCTGAAGACGGCACGCGGCCCCTTCACCGCCATGCCGACCGTGATGAGCAGCCCGGTGGCCAGCCCCGTGATCAGCAGGACGATGAGGTGCTTGTTGAACGTGGCGGCTCCCGCGACGGCGCCGGCCGCCAGCCACCATCGCCCGTCGCCGCGCAGCAGGGCACGCAGCACGCACAGGATGCAGGCCGTCCAGAACACGAAGTCGGCCGACTGGGTCAGCAGGGTGTGCCCGGCGAGCAGGGGGAACATGCCGGTGCCGAGGCCGGCGGCGGCGAGCGTCTGCGCGTTCGCGCGGCCGCCGAGCTCCCGCGTGATCGCGGCACCGAGGAGGATCAGCAGGCCCGCGCACAGCGCGGGGACGACCCGCAGTCCGACGATGGTGTCCCCGAACAGCCCCGTGGACAGCCGCGCGAGGAGCGGGGTCAGCGGGGGCTGGTCGAAGTACCCCCAGGCGGGAGTCTGGCCGAGCATGCGGAAGTAGAGCTCGTCGCGGTGGTAACCGTACCACGGGCTCAGCGTCAGCAAGGTGACCACGACGACGCCCGCGATGGGACCGATGGTCCGCCAGGCGATCGCCGGGAGCGAGGGAGCGGTGTTCCGGAGTCGGGGGGCTTGAAGAAGCATGCCTCCACGGTTTCCGATGGCCCGCTGTCTGTCGTC
This sequence comes from Nonomuraea sp. NPDC003709, assembly GCF_040610775.1. Taxonomy (NCBI): domain Bacteria; kingdom Bacillati; phylum Actinomycetota; class Actinomycetes; order Streptosporangiales; family Streptosporangiaceae; genus Nonomuraea; species Nonomuraea sp. NPDC003709. Next base: position 100,127 of record NZ_JBEXMW010000033.1, read on the forward strand.
TGGCCGGGAACAGAACCTGGGGTCAGACCTCAGGCATAGGCGGCGACTCCCCGGGGCGGACGACACCGTGGTCGAACGCGAAGACGACCGCCGCGGCCCGGTCGCGCACCGCCAGCTTCGTGAAGATCCGGCCGATGTGGGTCTTGATCGTGCCCTCGCCGATCACGAGGCGGTGGGCGATCTCGGCGTTCGTGAGCCCCCGGCCGATGAGCTTGAGCACGTCGAGTTCGCGGGCGGTGAGGTCGCCGAGCCGCCGGACCGCGTCGGGGTCGGTCACCGGATCCGCGCGGTAACGCCGCAGGACCCGCCCGCAGACGGCGGGGTCCAACCAGCCGTCGCCCGCCGCCACCGCGCGTACGGCCCGCTGAATGTCCTCGGCCGGAGCGTCCTTGAGGCAGAACCCTGACGCGCCGGCCCGCAGAGCCGCCGCCAGAATGTTGTCCTCGCCGAACGTGGTCAGCACCAGGATGCGGGACGCCGGATCCGCGGCCAGCAGCGCGCGGGTGGCCTCGACCCCGTCCATGCGCGGCATGCGAATGTCCATGACCACGGCGTCGGGCCGGACGCGCGCGACCTCCGCCAGCGCGGCCTGGCCGTCGGCCGCCTCGCCGACCACGTCGAACCCGTACGGCTGGCGCAGGATCGTCCGCAGCCCTGCCCTGGCGAGCTCCTGGTCGTCGACGAGCACCACCGAGATCATGCGGGCAGCTCCGTCCGTACGACCCACCGGTCGTTCTCGACGCCGGCGGTGACGTGGCCGCCGACCATGCGCACCCTGTCGGCCATCGCGCGAAGTCCCATGCCGCCATTGTGCCGAGGTGGGCTGCCGGGCAGGGAATTGGTGACCGTGGCCCGTACGGCGCCTTCCTCCGATATGCGCAGCCGTACCTCGACGGAACTCCGCGGCGCGTGGCGGCTCGCGTTGGCCAGTGCCTCCTGCATCAGCCGGTAGAGCACCATCCCGGTCGTCGGGCTCACCACCGTCAGCTCACCGTCGACGCTCGACGCGAGTTCCAGGCCTGCCGTCCGGTATTCCTCGAAGAGCTCGGGTAGCCGGGGCGCGGTGGGCTGGGGGGCGACCACGGCCGGGTCGGAGCCTTCTTCGGCGAGAACGCGGACCACCTTTCGCAGCTCCGCCATGCTCTGCCGGGCCAGGCGCTCGGCCTCGGCGATCCCCGCCGCCGCTTCCCCGGGATCGTGCTCGAGCGCCAGCCGCGCACCCCCCAGATGCAGCACCGTCACGGCGAGCGTGTGCGCGACGATGTCGTGCAGATCGGCGGCGAGCCGCTGCCGTTCGGCCAGGGCGGCGGCAGCGGCGGCGCTGCTCTCCGCGCGGTGCAGCCGCTCGCCGACCTCGATACGGTAGCGCGCGGCCCAGCCGCTCCAGAAGACGAGCGTCACGGCGGCCAGCCAGTTGGGCCACCCGGGGTCCGGCGTGGTGAACGCAGCCGCGACCACCACGGCAAGCGAGGCGAGCCACATGGCGATGCCCGGCCAGAGCCGCAGGTTCAGCGCGACGAACGCGATGTAGATCACCAGGACGAACCAGCCGATGCTGTTGACCGCGAGCCCCGTGAGCGCCGCTATGGCCACGGGGGCCAGGAGACCGGCCACCTCGGCGAGCCGGCCCGACGCCGTACGCACCATGACGAGACAGAGAACGATGAAGGCGCCCCCTCCGGCGAACGGCCACCCGCAGCCGCAGCCACGCGTGATCGTCTGCGCCCACGACAGCCCGACCAGCAGCATCAGCAGCCCGAGGCCGGCCGGTAACAGCCAGCGGGAAGTCACCACCACCCGCCCATCGTAGGAACCACCGGTTCGGCACACATCCACCCGGAGTGCTACCCGCCATCTGCCCACGGTCAGAGGACAGAGGCCCCTGGCGAGCACGCCCGCGGGCGATCGGCAGCCGAGACTCAGGAACTCGCAGTCATCGAGTAAGGCCGTAATGCCGTGCGAGCCGTGGAAGGCGACGGACGAACTCTGCCTCGTCGCCGAAGTCCCATTCCTCGTCGTCGGGCTCCGCGTGGTAGGTCAGGAAGGGAAACTTTCTGCGGACGCCTCGCGCGCGAACGGCATCGCCCAGGCTGTCCACTTCCAGACCGGTCGCCTGCCTGTAGGGATCGAAGGTGACGTAGGCGAAGGACTCGAATTCGGGGTCGTCCTCGCGCGGCCATACCTCTCGCCGGATACGGGTGACCCGCTTCAGACGGAACCTGCCGTCTCCGGACCAGGTCGTCCGCTCATGAGAGAAGTTCCGCATCAGCTCGAACAGGCGCTGCACCTCCGGCAGCTCGAGGATCCGGTCAGGACAGTCGGCGACTTTCTCGAAGGCATCGCGGCCGAGGCTGATGAGCCAGTTCACGAAGTACTCGAAGCCGTCGGACGACCCGAACCCGGTGACGGTCCAGAACACCGCGTACATGTCCCACGTGCAGGCGCGGTTGGCCGAGGTCGAGAACCAGACGTCGTAGTCCACGATCTCGTCGACGGACAGCCCGGAGAGGTGATCCTTGAGCCAGGCCACGCGCGCTTGCCGCGTGCCGGTCTCGCGGGCCGAGCGCTCGACCAGTTCCCAGAATCCGCCGATGTCCACAAGCCGTGATCATGACATTCCCCGGCCCTCCTGCCTAGCGATCATCACGGCCTCTTGCTGCCGACCTGCTTGAGGAGTCGGCGGGCCATGACACGGCGCTGGATCCGGTGGTGCCCTCGTTCGGACCAGGACTCTCGGTGGTGGCGGGGAGCTCACCGTCGCGAGCCGGGTGTCCGGGCCGCCGGGGCGTGCGCGCCTGGCCGACTGGCGCCCCACACGCCTGCGGTCAGCGTCGGCGTTCTTGTCAAAGGCGTTCGAGTTCTTCGGCGCGGCGCAGGTCCTTGGGGCGTCCCAGGGCTCGGCGCATCAGGATGAGGTCGTCCCGGCGCAGGTAACGCACCCGCAGACCGTCCGTGTCGACGGCGGTCAGTGCCCGGTCGAGCAAGGGGCGTACCGGCAGTGTTCCCCACGGCAGGGCGGGCGTGCAGCAGTCGCCGCTCACCTGCGGGGAGTCGAACTGCACCTTGGGCCGCAGGAACGCCTGCGGCCTGGGCAGGATGGGGCGATGTTCGTCGTCCAGCAACGTGCAGCCGGCGGCGGCGAAGGCGTGTGCCAGGGCGCCGGCCTGCTCCGGTGCTCCGCCCCACAGCAGGTCGAGGTCCCCGGTCAGCTCCGTTGAGCCGTGCAGGATCCCGGCGACCTGGCCGATCACCACGGCCCGTGCTCCGGCCGCGTCCAGAGCCCGCAGCAGCGGGAAGGGGTCGAAACGCTGCGCGCTGTCGGTCGCGAGGCTGCCGGCGACGGGATCGGCGTCATCGTGGGTGCGACCGGTGGCGGGGCGGCTGCGGGTCAGGGCCCTGGTGCGGTCGACGGCCTCGTGCAGCAGCTCCAGCGGTCCACGGTTCACCGCTTCATCCAACACCACGCGTACGACCGTGATCAATCTCGGCGCCGACGGCCGTGAGGTACGGACTCCCCGCCCAACCGCGATTGACCCCACGCGACCGCGCACGCCACGACCGGTCACCGTCAGGCAGCGCGGCTCGGGTGCCCGCCGGGACCGCCTCCTGCCCGCCGCAGAAGTGCATGGGACCGGCGATGTGCCACCTCGAGCACTGCGCCGGGCGCGCCGAACGGCTCTACGGCCATGCCGCCTTCCGGGAGATCGACGAGGTCGCGTTCGCGCCGCCGTTCACCTTCGATCATGAGGACTGCGTGCAGATCCTCACCGGCATCGCCACCGAGCTCGGCCGGCGGTCCCGGCATTAGAGGGCCGGCACGCCGGCCCGGGTCCGGACCACCGTTCCGCTGACCGGCTGTGGGTTGCGGATCAGGTTGAGGATGGGGCACACCCGCTCGACCTCGGCGTGCAGGTTCGCCAGCTCCTCGTCCGAGGCGGGCGAGTCGATCAGCACCTCATAGGTGAAGTTGTGTGGGTACACGGGAATGTCGCCGTCGCCCGGCTGCTGGGCCCGGGGGTCGTATTCGGCCTGTACGTCCACTTCCAGCGCGTCGATCGGCACCGCCAGCTCGGCCGCCTTGATCAGGAAGATGTGCGTGACGCAGCTGCCCAGAACGCCGGCTTGCAGCTCGGGCGAGGTAGGGCCGAGGTCGTAGCCGGCGAAGTCGGACCCGCTGTCGCTGATGATCTGGAAGTCCCTGATCCTGATGCGCCGGATCCCGCTGCGGCCTTCGGCGGTGACGTGGGCATGCAGCGGAACCGGCCCGGCGGCGGGTGCCTGCCGGCGGGCCAGCAGGGCGGTGCGTTTGTGTGACAGGTACTCGCGTAGGGTGCTCATGGTCTTTCTCGTCTGATCAGCGCTGGTCACGGGACCGAGCGGGGTCGAGCGGGTGTCGAGCGGGGTGTCGAGCGGGGTGTCGAGCGGGGTGTCGAGCGGGGTGTCGATGACGGCGCGCGGCGCCGGTTCGGTCCTGGTGGGATGTCGAGCCGGATACCGCCGGATGGACCTGCTCGCGCGTCATCGGCCCCGCCCGTGCGGGGAGTCCCAGGCGGCGGGCAGCCCCTCGATCGTCTCCCTGAACGCCGGCCGCTGGTACAGGTCGCGCGCGTACGGCCACAGGTGCTCGAAGTCGGTCAGCGTCCGCTCGCTGATGAGGTCGCCGCGGTTGTACTCGGAGTCGAACCTGGCCAGCGTCACCCACAGCCGCACGTCCGCCTCGGTGATCGTGTCGCCGGCCAGGAACCGCTGCCCGGACAGGCGCTCGTCCAGTCGTTCCAGAGCCGCGACGACGCGGTGGCGCTCGCTTTCGCGGTCTTCCTCGGTGGCGGCGCGGGCCACCCGGGAGACGCCGGCGTTGATGTCGTAGTAGATCCAGCCGTTGAGTTTGTTGATCTCCGGGCGGAGCGAGTCCGGGTAGAGGTCGATGGAGGTGTCGGCCCACTGCTCGAACTGGGTGGCCAGGTCGATGGTGATGTCGGGGAAGTTGTTGCTGACGATCCGGCCCGTCCGCCGGTCCCAGAGCACGGGGACCGAGATGTGGCCGCCGTACGCGTGCTCGGTGGCCTCGTAGGCCTGCTCCAGCAGGGTGAAGCCGTTGACCGGATCGGGGCCGCGGCGCTCCCTGAACGCCCAGCCGCGGCCGTCGCGCTCGTCGTCGACGTACGACAGCGAGACCACGTCCTCCAGGCCCTTGAGCTTGCGGACGATGGCGGCGCGCTGGGCGTACGGGCAGACCCAGGCGACGTAGAGGTGGTAGCGGCCGGGCTCGGCGCGGAATCCGCTGGAGCCGTCGGCGCTGACGCGGCCCTGGAAGGGATAGATCGGGCGGTTCCAGTCCGGCGAGAGGTGCAGGCGGCCGGGGCCGTAATGACCGTACGCGGCGTGGTCGACGGGACTTGCGTAGACCGGCGTCTGGGTGATGGACACGGGCTCTCCGGGTTTCAAGAGTTATTTCCTACTCGACTTATAGGGTACTTGATATCCTATACTTCTGGTAGGAAAATGGGGCTACTTTGACGAGCGCCAGGAGGAACACGGTGTCCCTGCCTGATTTCCTGATCGCCGGTGTGCCCAAAGCAGGGACGACGGCCTTGCACAGCGCGCTGCAGCAGCACCCGGAGCTCTATCTGTCCACCGTCAAGGAGCCGAAGTTCTTCCTGACCGACGGCCCGCCGCCCGCCAGAGGCGGTCCCGGCGACGCCGCCACCTATCAGGAGCACGTCTGGCGGCGCGCGGACTACGAGGCGCTGTTCGCCGAGGCGCCCCCGGGCACCCTCACCGGCGAGTCCACGCCTTTCTATCTCTACGACCTGGCCGCCCAGCGGCGCATCCACGCCGCCGTCCCCGGCGTCAGGCTCATCGTCACGCTGCGCGACCCGGTCGAGCGGGCCCACTCCAACTGGACGCATCTGTGGTCGGCCGGGCTGGAGCCGATCGGCGACCTGGTACGCGCGTGCGAGGCCGAGCAGCGGCGGATCGCCGACGGGTGGGGGCACTTCTGGCACTATGTCGGGCTCGGCCGGTACGGCGAACAGCTGGAGCAGCTGTTCGGCCTCTTCCCCCAGGACCAGGTGCTGATCTTCCGTTACCGGGACCTCGTCGACCGGCCCGCCGCCACGCTGGATCGGATCTGCGCCTTCCTCGGCGTACGCGAAGGGGTGCTCACCGAGGTTCCCCGGGAGAACGTGACGGCGCACCCGGCCGCGGGGGCCCGGCACCTCATGCTGTCCACGCTGCGCCGGCGCCTGCCCACCGCCCTGACCGAGCCGGTCGAGGCCCTGCTCCAGCGCCGCGGCCCGGCCCGGCGGCCCCTGTCCTGGGAGCAGCGCCGGCGGCTCATCCCCTACTTCGCCGACGACATCCGGCTGCTCCAGCGTGTCACCGGCGAGGACTTCAGCGACTGGCTCCGCCCCCGCGAGCGCTCCGGCGGGCTGGTCGGCGCCCGGCCACCGGGCCAGCGGCAGTCGCGTAACGGCCGCCGGTCCTGATCACCGCAGCTCGGTACGCAACTCGTGGGCGCCGTCCGGGCGGGTGAACTCGTAGTACAGCCGGACCCCGCCACCCGGCAGGTCCACGAGCTCCAGGTAACGCAGGCCCCGGCCGCGATACGGCGACTCGGCCGCAGGGGCCTCGCCCAGCGCGGTCAGCACGGCCGGGTCCGTGCCGGCGGCGATGCCGGTCCGCTCCTCGTAGTTCTCCGCCGCACTCGCCCGCCCGTCGTAGAACGCCACCACGCGGTCGCCGTCGAAGCGCACCGCGCTGATCCGGACGCCGCGCGCGTCCCACAGCCCGGGCCGGCCGCTCAGCGCCGTGCCGTGCCAGGTCCACTCCAGGCCGTCGGCGCTGGTGGCGTAGTCCGTGACCATCTGGTCGGCCTCGTCGGGGTCGGCGAGCGGGTGGCAGGAGGCCCACAGGTGCCAGACACCGTCGCGCCGTACGATCACCGTGTCCTTCACTCCGGTCTTCGGGTCGCCCGGCAGGACGGTGACCCGCGAGCGCGCGTCGAACGCCGCCGGGTCGGCCGCCTCGAGCACCTCCACCCGCCAGTGCTTGGTGCCGGTGGTGGCGCAGCTCAGGTACAGCCGCCAGCGCCCGTCCGGCAGGCGTACCAGCGCGGGCCGCTCCAGGGACTCGGCGTCCATCTGCTCACGGGTGACGGTGGCCAGCGTCTCGAAGCGCTCGCCGTCCGCCGAGCGGGCGACCACGACGGCGTACCCGCGTCCCTGCCCGACCGGGCGGCGCAGGCGGTAGGCGAGGTAGATCAGCCCGTCCGCGGCCACCGCGCTGGGCGCGCCCGCCCAGTACCCCTCCCCCGCGACCGGCGGCCCGACCGCGACCACGGCGCGATCGGGGTCGGGGAGCAGGGTGGCGTTCTCGTCGATCGACATGTCCGCGACACTAGGCGACGGCTCGGGGCTGGGCACGGACGATGACCTTCCTTTGAACGTTTCCTCGGTGGCCGCCGTCACGCCTCGGCGGCATCGGTGAACGCCGACCGGCGCCACCAGGGCCGCCGCGGCGCGGAGGGCTGCTCCTCCTGCTCGAGCTCGGCCTCGTCGTCCGGGAGGTCGTACCAGTGCCTATCCCCCGGGAGGTCCGTGCGGACGGCCACGTCGCGGTCCTCGTTCATGCCGGTAATGTACGATCACACGTCGCGGATAGTCAACTTTCCCTACTCGCTTTACAGGAATCCATGCAGATCCTTGACGAAGGCGAGCGGGCCCTGCGCGGGGCGGTCGGCGACGTCGAACTGCGGGTCGTAGCCACTGGCCAGGTAGAGGCGCACGGCCTCGGGCTGGCGCGGCCCGGTGGTCAGGTAGATCCGGCCGTACCCGCGGCGCAGCGCTTCCCGCTCCAGCTCGCGTACGACGAGGCGGCCGAGCCCTTCGCGGCGGTGGCGCGGGTGCGTCCACACGCGCTTGACCTCGGCGGTCGCCGCGTCGTAGCGGCGGAACGCGCCGCCGGCCACGGTCTCGCCGCCGGACACCACGATCAGGAACGCCCCGTACGGCGGCGCGAACTCGGACTCCGGATACCTCGCCAGCTCGTCGTTGGGCCCGTACCGGGAGGTGTACTCCAGTTGCAGCCCGGCCAGCAGCGGCGCGGCGGCCGGGTCCGACATGGGGACGAGCCGCACCTCCGCGGTGAGCTCGCTCATGACTCCTGCCGAGGCAGGCCGGGCGGGTTGATCTGCGACTCGGGGATCGCCTCGTTGCCCAGGCCCCACCGGTCGAGCACCTCCTTGTACTTACCGTTCTCGATCACGGTGTTGAGCGCCTCGTTGAGCGGCTTGACCAGGCCGTTGTCCTTCTTGGTCATGGCCGCGATGAGTCCTTGCAGGTCCGGGCCCGCGCCGGAGAAGGTGCCGACGATCCTGGAGCCGCCGCTGACGGCGATGTTGTAGGCGATGGTGGGGTTCGGGCCGAAGTACGCCTGGACGCGGCCGGACTTGAGCCCCAGCAGCACGTCGCTGTACTTCTCGTAGTAGAGGATCTCGACCGGTTTCAGCCCGGCGGCCCTGTTCTGCTTGTCCCAGTCGAGCAGGATCTTCTCCTGGTTCGTGCCCGACCCGACCGAGACGCGCAGCCCGGCGATGTCGGCCGGCTTGGCGATCTGCTTGATCGGGCTGTTGCCGGGGACCTGCCAGCCGAGCTGGTCGACCCGGTACGTCGCGAAGTCGTAGGTGTCCTTGCGCTCCTCGGTGACCGTGACGTTGTTGAAGACCACCTCGTCCTTGCCGGACTTGGCGGCCAGGAAGAGGTTCTCCCACGAGCTGATCCGCGGGGAGATCTCCAGGCCCAGCACGTCGGCCACGAGCTGGGCGAGGTCGGTCTCCACGCCGATCAGGGTGGTGTCGTCGTCGGCGCGGAACACCAGAGGCGCCGCGCCCTGGCCGCTGAAGCCCACCGCGAGCTTGCCGTCGGCGGCGATGTCCTTGGGCACCTGGGCCGCGATCGCGTTCACCTTGTCGGCCCGTACCCGGTTCTGGTCAGGGCTGAGGTTGATCTTCTTGCCCGCCACCACGGGGGCGGCGGTGGCCGACGGGGCGGTGACGGCGGGCTCGGCGCCGCAGGCGGCGGTCAGGAGGAGGAGCGCGGGCACGGCGAGGGCCCGCGCGAGCGAAGCGCGCATGTCATGGTGTCCTTCGGGATCAGAGAACCTTGCTGAGGAAGGTGCGGGTACGTTCGTGGGCGGGGGCGTCCAGGAGTTGTGCGGGCGGTCCGAGCTCGACGATGCGGCCGGCGTCCATGAAGGCCACGATGTCGGCCACCTCCCGGGCGAACCCGATCTCGTGGGTGACCACGATCATCGTGGTGCCGCCGCGGGCGAGGTCCTTGATGACGTCCAGCACCTCGCCCACCAGTTCGGGGTCCAGCGCCGAGGTCGGCTCGTCGAACAGCAGCAGCTTGGGCTCCAGAGCGAGCGCCCTGGCGATGGCGACCCGCTGCTGCTGCCCGCCCGACAGCGTGCGTGGGTAGGCGTCGGCCTTGTCCGCCAACCCCACCCGGGCCAGCAGCCGTTCGGCCAGCGGCGCCACCTCGGCCCGCGGCCGGCCCTGGGCCGACAGCGGCGCCTCCATGAGGTTCTGCCTGACGGTGAGGTGCGGGAACAGGTTGAACGACTGGAAGACGAACCCGATCTGGGTGCGCTGGCGCAGCACCTCGCGTTCCGGCAACTCGTACAGGCGGTCGCCGGCCTGCCGGTAGCCGAGCAACTGGCCATCGACGCGGACCGAGCCGCGGTCCACCTTCTCCAGGTGGTTGATCGTCCGCAGGAGCGTGGACTTCCCCGACCCCGAGGGGCCCAGGATCACCAGCACCTGACCCTGGCGGACGTCCAGGTCCACTCCGCGCAGCACGTGCAGGGCGCCGAAGCTCTTGTGCACGCCGCGTAACCTCACCATGGCGCTCATCCGCGCCCCCTGCCGTAGTGCCGCTCCACGTAGTACTGCACGATCGACAGGGCGGTGGTCAGGATGAGGTACCAGATGGCCGCGACCAGCAGCAGCGCCATGACCCTGCCGTTGCGGTTGTAGATCACCTGCACCTGGTAGAACAGCTCCGGCAGCGCCATGATGTAGACGACCGAGGTGCCCTTGACCAGGCCGATGATCTCGTTGCCCGCGGTGGGCACGATGGTTCGCATGGCCTGCGGCAGGATGATCCTGAAGAGCCGCCGCGCCGGCGGCAACCCCAGGGCGGCCGCCGCCTCCCGCTGCCCGTGGTCCACCGACAGCAGGCCGCCGCGGACGATCTCGGCGGCGTACGCGGCCTGGTGCAGCGCCAGCCCGAGCGCCGCCGCGGTCAGCGGCCCGATCAGGTCCATCGTGCCGAAGTCGAAGAACGCCGGCCCGAACGGCACGCCCACCGACAGCCTGGGGTAGAGCAGCGCGAGGTTGTACCAGAACAGCAGTTGCAGGATGAGCGGCACCGACCGGAACAGCCACACGTATGCCCAGGCCACCGACGACAGCAGCCGGTTGGGCGAGAGCCGCATCAGCGCCAGCAGCGTGCCCAGCACGAACCCGAGCACGATGCCCAGCGCGGTCAGCTCCAGCGTGAGCAGCACCGAGCGCACCACCGACGGCGCGAACAGGTACTGCCCGACGATGGGCCACTCCCACGCGGGGTTGGTGATCAGGGCGCTGGCGACCATGGCGAGTAGGACGAGCACGCCTGCCGCGGCCAGCCACCGCAGCGGGTACCGGGCCGTGACCACCTCCAGGGGTCGCTCCGCGTCCTGGCGCGAAACCTCCTGCACCTCGGGCAACGTCACGAGCCGCCTCCACTTCTGATCACGAAATCACTCCTCTGGAGAGGGGGGTCGATGGACGAGATCTCGTGATCAGCGACACTGCGCACTGGCGACGTGGCCGTGGTCCACGTGCGGGCGCCGGGTCAGGTTCGCGGCCTGGCTCATGCCCACGAAGCTACGAGCCGGATCACCTAAAGTCAACATTTCCTACTGGATATACATAGTTATCCGCCGCCCCACACTGCGGGCGAGGCCGCGCTGGAAGCCCTCATCGGCGCGTCCACCCATCCCCCACCGGCGCGCTGAGGTCGGCGAGCCGCAACGCCACCCACGGATAGCGTTGGCCGTTCGGACATCTTGACATTTCAGCCGTCTGGTGTTTCTGCATAATACAAATGGACGTAAGTTACGCGCTTCGGACTCAAGTTATTTGATCTTATGATTTCCGTGTACTTTCGCTCTATCTTAGGTACGCGAACGTGCCCCACCAGGAGGGACGTCATGGACGTACGCGTATCGATCGAAGATGAAGAAGATTCACGCCACCTGGAGTCGTTGCGCCACTGGATCGGAGGCACGGCCGAGCTGAAAGGCCGTGTCAATGACGTGACGGCCCCGCCACCTCCCGGCACTTTGGGGCCGTTTCTGGAAAGCATTGTCGTTGCTCTTAGTTCTGGTGCGGCGGGCACCGCATTCGCTTCTGCTCTGCTGTCCTGGGTACGGCAACAAAGCGGCGCGGTCAAGGTTCGAGTAGACCTGCCCGACGGGCATCAAATCCATGTCGACGCGACTCAGGTCAAAGCACTTTCGCCCGCGGAATTGCGGGAGCAAGTGGAGTCGGTCCTGCGTGAACTCCGCGAAGCGGAGGAGAAACACGATCAGGGGCGGACGACGGATGAGTGACCTGTCGGGTGAGGGTGTGCGGGTCCTGTTGATCGGCACCGCCGACCACAGTGGCTCTCAGCTGCCGGCGGTGCCCGCCGTCGAACGGACCATCACCGCACTACGGGACCGCCTGGTGAACAGGTGTGGTGTGCCGGACGAGCATATTCGCCTGCTGCTGAATCCGCCCGATGCCTTGGCCATCGGATCCGCAGTGACCGAAGAGGCAAAAAAGGCCAAGACCATACTGCTGGTCTACTACATCGGCCACGGGCTCTGGAGCTCGGAAGGACAGCTCTATCTGGCAGCGTCTTCCACCAGCACGCTCACGCCTGGCCTCGCAGAACTCCAGGCCTACTCGACATCGATGTTGCGGCAGGCCATCGCCGGCTCGCCGACCGCCTCGACCGTGGTCGTCCTGGACTGCTGCTTCTCCGGACGCACGGACCTGGGGTCTTGGGCACCGGAATCAGTCTTTCAGCCGTCCCCGACCCATGGGTTGTACCTCCTCGGTTCCGCCGAACAACTCGCGCTGGCACCGGAAGACCAGGAATGCACCACATTCACCGGTGACCTGATCTCGCTGCTGGACAACGGCGATCCCCTCGCCGGTAATTTCCTGACCCTTGACGACGCCTACCATTTCATCCTCCGCAGAATGTGGGAGAGAAGCGGCCCGCTGCCGCACCGGCAGGAAGGAGGACGAAGCGGCCATATCATCCTGTCGTCAAATCGATCCGCTTCACCAGAGCTCTCTCCCATGCAGAAGGAGGCCCAGTTACCGGGGCGCAGCCCTTATCTGAGCCTCCAGCCGTTCGGCGAGGAGGACTCGAAGATCTTCCACGGACGCGACGAGCTGACTTCCGCGATTCTCAAGAAGATCGCCGATCGGCTGAGCACTGCCGGGGTCATGCTGTTGGTCGGCGCGTCAGGCAGTGGAAAGAGTTCGCTGCTGCAGGCCGGCCTGCTCGCGAGAATGCGTCGTGGAGATCTCAACATATCCGGCACCAGCGGCTGGCCCTGCATCAGCATGACCCCGGGATCGTCTCCCGTTCAAGCGCTGGCCGCGCGACTGGCCCCTGATGACCCGGCAGCCTTCAATCGGGTGTTCTCCGACCCCGAGCACTCCTGCCGCCTGGCCACAGATCTGCTCGCCGACCGCCCGGGCGTGCGCCTGATCCTCCTGGTCGACCAACTGGAAGAGATATTCACTCTGTGCGAGGACGAAGGACTGCGTAGCAGGTTCATTCGCTGCATGCACGCCATGACCCTTCCTGATCCCCGGACCGGTCGGCCTCCGGCAGTCGTCATCGGCGCACTCCGCGCGGATTTCTACAGCCAGGCGACCCGGCATCCGGAACTGTCCGCTGCCCTTCAGGACAGGCAATTCGTGATCGAGCCGATGAAGCCGCCAGAGCTGCGTGCGGCCATCGAGCAACCTGCGACGATGCTGGGCCTGGAACTGGATGAAGGGCTGGCGGATCTGGTCCTGCACGAACTAGGCGCCTTTCGCCCACAAGGTCCTGAACCCGGATCTCTGCCGCTGCTCTCACACTCGCTCTGGGAGACGTGGAAACGTCGGGAGGGCAGACGGCTGACAGTGCGAGGCTACCGGGAGAGCGGGGGCATAGAGCGGGCGATCGAGCGATCAGCTGATGACACCTACCAGGCGCTCACCCTTTCGGCGCAGTTGGCCACGCAGAGCATCATGCTCAGGCTCATCAAAATCAGTGGCGATGTCGCGAACATCGACACCGAGCCGATCGTCACAGCGCGACCCGTGAACCAGGGCGACCTATTACGAGGCCTGGATCCCGAAGCTGCATTGCAGTCCGTGAAGGCGCTGGACGCGGCCCGATTGATCACTACCGATCGAGAGATCGTCCGTATCAGCCACGAGAGGCTGCTGCAGGCCTGGCCGCTCCTTCAGGACCTGGTGAAGGAGAATCGAGAATGGCTGATCCTGCGCGACGAGCTCGCCGCGGACGCGAAAGCGTGGACGGTCGACCGTGATCCCTCTCTGCTCTACCGGGGCGGGCGGCTCGACGCGGTCAGGGAACGGGTGGCCAAGGCGATCGACCACCACCAGCTCGAATCGAGCTCGGAGCAGTTCTTCGAGGCGTCCGTCACCTACGAACGGCAACGCGGCAGAATCAGGCGCGGTGCGATAGCGGCGCTGGTCGTACTCACGCTCATCGCTTCGACGGGCGCGTTCGTGGCATGGTCACAGAGCAGGGCGGCACAGCGCCAGGCACAGGTGGCGACCGCCCGAAGCATGGTCGCCGGCGCGGAGGCGGTCCGGGAGTCCGACCCGCGCCTGGCGCTGCAACTGGGGGTCGCCGCGTACCGGCTGGACCCCAATCGAGCCACGAATGCGAGCCTGTTGCAGACTTTGACGACCTCGCGCTACGAAGGCACCATTCTCGACTTCAAGGGTCGTGTGGAATCTGTGGCGATGTCACCCAAGGACGCCGTCATGGCCAGCGGCGACGACAATGCCACGCTCAAACTCTGGGATGTTTCCGATCCACACCGTCCGCAATTGATCGGCCCGCCTCTCACCACGTTCAAGGACGTGGTATCCGCACTGGCCTGGCGGCCCGATGGCAAGATGCTGGTCGTCGGAGACCGGGATTCCGTGTCGTTCTGGGACATGTCGACCCGGGACAAGCCAAGGAAGCTGGGCCAGATCCCTGGGCTCGGCAGCAATGTGACCGACATCGTCTGGGCGGCCGACGGGCAGAAACTCGTGGTCGGCAATCCAGCCAATGCCGCGCTCCTACAGGTTCGGCCCGACGGGGATCTGAAGGTCGCCGCCAACTTCAGATCTCGAGCAGGGAGTCATGACAACCCGCCTCTGGCGATGTCAGCGGATGGCCGCCTGCTGGCGGTCGCGGACGGCAGCTCACAGAAAATGCAATTGTGGGACGTGGCCGACCCACAAGCCGCACATCGACTCGGGAAACCCATTCCGGCCCCGTCCTCACTTATCAGCGATCTAGCCTTCTCGCCCGATGGCGACCTCTTGGTGATGGCGACCGAGGACGTCGGCCTGACCATCTGGAATCTGACGGATCCAGCGTCACCGCGAAAGGTCAGCGACACGACGTCGGCCACCAACCAGACCGACAAGATCACATCCATGACCTTCACGCCGGACGGCACGCGCCTGATTTGCAGCAGCCAGGACGGCACGGTTCAAATATTGAAGTTTCCGGTCGGCGTCAAGCTTTCCGAGCAAAGATTCCTGGCCCCCGATCGAACCGACATTCCACTTACCGGCCACCGTGGGCCGGTTCTCGGAATATCGCTGTCCAAGGACGGATCGCTGCTGGCCACCGCCGGACAGGACGGTTCGGTGATGCTGTGGGACATGTCGGACGCCAGGACTCGCCCCCATCTCCTGGGTGTTCCCTTGCCCGGGCAGCAGAAATTGCCGGGAAGCGCTCTGGGACCGACCTCGGCGACGCTGTCCGCTGGAGGCGACTTCCTGGCCGACGGCGCGGAGAACGGTCAGGCCATGCTGTGGGATGTCGGCGACCCAGGCAAGCCGGTGGCTCTGCCGACGATCAGGTTCTGGACGCCACCGGACAAGAACTCCGAAGGCGGTCCGTACGCTTCGGCCCTCTCGGCGGACGGACGCTTCCTTGCCACGCCGAGCGGCCCAGGCGACTTCGGTGTCAAGATTTGGAAAGCCTCCGGGCGGAGCGGCTTCGTACCACTGCCCACCGCGGTTTCCGGGCACACGGGCACTGTCGTGTCCCTCGCCTGGAGCGCTGACGGGGCCATGCTTGCCAGCGCGGACGTGCGTGGCGCGGTGCGTCTCACCGACATGCGGAGGGTGGAGACTCCTGCCGAGTTGGTGACGATCCACCATGGAGGCGAACTCAGGGATGTCCTGCTGGCTTCGAGCAAGCCGATTCTGGTCAGTGTGGGCGTGGATGACAGTGCCAAGATCTGGGATATCTCCAATCCTCGTTCGCCGCGGCAGGTCGGGACCGTTCCCACCGGCCTCATCGGTTCCTTCCGTTCATCGGTCGGCCTCTCGGCTGATGGGCGATTCTTTGTCGTCGGACACACCACCGCTTCGTTCAGCCTGTGGGATATCAGTACGCCGGAAGCGCCAAGGAAGATCGTCACCGGCCTGACCGGGAAGGTCGGACCCGTCTCCGCGGTGGCCTTTTCGAAGAATGCCGACCTGTTGGCCACGGGAAGTGTGGACGGCAGCATCATCCTGTGGGACATCTCCGATATCGGGCGTGTTCATCGGATAGGGCCGGCCATGGACACCAACGAACTGCTGGTTGTTTCCCTGGTCTTCCTGCCCGGAGACGGAACTCTTGTCGCGCACACGAACTCCTCGTTCTCGTTGTGGGACGTCTCCATGGTCGGACGGGTGCGCGACAACGTCGCGCAGTTGGCGTGCGAGAGGTTGAACGGCGAAGGAATGACGCGCGCGCTCTGGTCTTCCTACGCTCCGGAACTGCCATATCCCAGCAGATGCTGAAGAGCGCGCTGTCATCTCGGGGACGGGGCAGTGCCGCCAGGGCCATGTTCCTCGACCGTGCCCCCGAGTTTCCTGCTCAGTTCCTGCATGAAGGACTTGGACTTGGCCGACAGCGCCCATCGATCGCCGACGAGGTAGAGGCCGCCGTACATCTCGGCGTAGTCAAGCCACTCACGCTGGCCTTCAACCGTGACGAAGTCAAGGAACACGTACGGAATCCCGTCGCTGGTGCATTCCCCTTGTCGGTAGTCCAGTGCCTTGAGGGTGATCTCGGCGGTGCAGCCGATGGCGGCCGCCAGTTGCTCCACGGTGTACGTGCGGGGTGCGTTCCCCCCGGAGGCGGCAGTGCTCCCGGCCGATTCGGGCCCATCGGCCTGTATACCGCATCCGGTGAGCGTGAGCGCCGAGGCGATGGCCAGCGACAGGACGAGGCCGCCGTGATCTCGCCTCCTGATGGCGCCGGTCAGACGCGCCACAGCCGCCGGCGCGGCGCCTTGAGCGCGCCGCGGGCGGGAGAAGCCAGCCATGATGTTGCCCTTTCTCGCACCTGATGTGGTCTTGCTCCTGACGATGAGGACGGCGTGGCCAGTCGCCCGGCCACGCCTTGCTCAATTCAGGGTCAGCGGCAGCGTCTGCCGCTGTTGATGCAGTCGACGACCCGCCCCATCTGCTGCTCATTCATCAGGTTGATGAAGTCGCTATGGTCGGTGACCGGCTTGTGCAGTTCCTCGGGAAAGGTGTCGACGGCGAAATTGGGGCCCTGCGGCACGTTGTAGACGAGCCGGTGCTCCAGCGCGGGAATGGGCTGGAAGCCCTGCGGGCAACTGCCGTCGGCCTGCGGGAAAGTGACATGGGTGCGGTGATTGGCGCTGTCGACGTTCTGGCCGTCCCAGCAGCTCTGGAAATCGAAGACCCGCACCAGCCTGCTACCTCGCGGGCAGAGCGGGTACTTGTCCGTCAATTGGCGGTTCTCGAAGCCGGTGCAGGTCCACCCGGCGTTGGCTTCGGCTCCCCCGACCCGGGCGTTGCCGGTGATGATGCGCAGGAACTGCGGAGCCGCCACCACCTTGCCGGTCGGGTTGCCCTTGAAGGTGATCTGCACCGAGACCGGGGTGAGGATTCTGCCGACGTTCAGGTCAAGCCCGCCGCCTCGCCGGTTGGCGTCGAATTCCTCCTGCCCCAGTGCCCTCAGCACGGGCCAGTAGTGCGTGGACTTGTCGCCGTTGCGGCAGGTGGTACTGGCCGCCAGCAGGCTCTCATTGGTGGACTGGTTGTTGGTGGACTCGTTCCCCACGTAGTCGTGCGTGTGCTGCGCGCCGTTGGACACGCCGGGGGCCACGATGACGTTGTCAGAGTTGAAGATGCGCTTCTCGTTGCGTCCGCAGTCCACGCTGAAGGTCCCATTGGAGCCGTCCTGCTGCGTGCGGGGCGTTCTCACATTCGGTTGTACAGAACGGATGTCAACGAAGTCCTCCGGAACGGGTCCCCTGGCCTGGCCTCCGCCGTTCCCATTGTTCCCGTTGTTCTCGCCGTCTCCGCCATCTCCGTTGTTCCCGTTGTTTCCGCCGTTCCCGTTGCCCGGATTGCCGTTCCGAAGCTCACATGTCGCCAGGGTTCGGAGGCTGGGCGGTGCTTGGGCGCCGGCGCGCTGGAAGGCGATCTGGATCCGTTGAAGGGCCGCCGTCCGCTTGTCACGCAACGGTCCGAGGATCGCATTCTGGACGAAATTCGGGCCGCCCTGCCCCGCCGAGCCTGCCAGCCGCCGATTCGCCTCAGCGATCTGGCTCTCCAACTGCTGCAGATTCCGCTCAACCTCCGCCTGAGCGCGAGCGGGGACTTGGCCTAGCCTGTCCGCCACATCAGGACAGGAGATTTGACCAGCGGCACCACCATTGCCCTGGTCGCCGTTGCCCTGATCGCCGTTGTTGTTCCCAGCCTCATCGTCCTGCACAGTGCAGCCGGCCAAGCCCTGGAGGCCGGTCGGTGCTTGGGCGCCGGCGCGCTGGAAGGCGATCTGGATCCGTTGAAGGGCCGCCGTCCGCTTGTCACGCAACGGCCCGAGGATCGCATTCTGAACGAAGTCCGGGCCGCCCTGCCCCGCCGAGCCTGCCAGCCGCCGATTCGCCTCAGCGATCTGGCTCTCCAACTGCTGCAGATTCCGCTCAACCTCCGCCTGAGCGCGAGCGGGGACTTGGCCCAGCCTGTCCACGACAGAAGGGCAGGAGATGGCCGGCGCGAAAACCGTTCCGGACGCCCCGCTTGCCGCCGCATTTGCAGCGCCGGCCGTGAGACCGCTGCTCATGACAGCCAGGGCCGTGAGCATACCCGCCGTCCTTCGGCGGACGCGGGAACGATGTCGATGTCTCATAAATCCCTCTCTCCGTCTGTAGATGCGGCCTGGCCTTGAGAGTCATCAGGCGGCATTCACAAAGGGGGTCGCGGCCGTCGTCAGAACGAGATACGCGCGCCCGACGCTTCAAGTTCGACATCACGTAGAAGTTGGTTGGACGTGTATGGCCGCGCTTGCGGCCAGCCCGCATTGGGTGGCAGGGCGATCGGCTCGTGATCACGCCGCTGTGCAGGGCCGCCTGCGAAGTCGTTCGGACGCACTGATGATCGACGTCGGGGTGGGAACCGTTCGTGATCGCCGACCAGGCGGTGGGCGGTCTCCAGCAGCCGGGCTGCCGCTCATGTGCAGGGTCGCCTACGCCGCCACCGTCCGTGCCGATGATCAGGAGAAGCGCCGCGCATCCGACCGCCGCTACCTGGGCGTGATGCTGCCGGGCGGACCTACCGGCTTTCGCGAGCACGCGCATGCACTCGCCCCGGAGCGGGTCATGCGGAGGGTTCCAGATGCTCGCCGAGGAACTGCAGCGTCGACTCGTGCAGCCGGGTGCGGTGGGGAACGGTGCTCCATCCGTGGTCGGCTCCGGGGACGACTTCCAGTTCGGCGTTGCCGCCGTAGTGGTCGAGATAGCGGCGAGCGTAGGCGACAGGGGCGATGTCGTCCTTGTCACCATGGATGATGCGCACCGGCCCGGCATAACCGCAGGACCGGCCATAGACGTCGAGCCCGGCGATGTCCTCGACGAGGGCGGGGCTCATGCGGTGGCTGTCGGCGTCGAAATAGCCCTTGTCCCTGATCTCGGCGGCGATGTCGCGGCCTTTGAGGTAGCCCGAGCCCACTTCGAAGGGGGCGACCGCGGCCGGCGACCACAGGCACGCGGCCCGGATTCCGGGTTCCTCGGCGGCGACGATGCCCGCGACGACGCCGCCCATGCTCATCCCGACCAGGGCCACACGCTCGGGATCGGCGAAGTCGAAGGTACGGACGGCCCGCACGACCGACCTGGTTTCGGCTATTTCGTTGGTGATGGTGACGTCGAAGAAATCTCCGTCGCTTTCCCCGTGCCCGGACAGGTCGAACCGGACCGACGCGATACCGACGCTCTCCAGCAGCCGCGCCATGAGGACGAAGGAACGATTCTCCATACGGTTGTTGGAGAACCCGTGGACGAACACCACCGTGGGCCTGCGGACGGTGGCCTGGTCCTCAGGAATGTGCACGCTGGAGCGCAGGGTCAGCCCTCGGTGCTGGAACTCGTGGTGGTGAATCATCAGGCAGCCTTTCCGGATACGCACCGCCCCCAGGTCATGTCATCCCTTGATGGCGCCGGCGGTCATGCCGGCGACGATCTTGCGGTTGAAGAAGATGAAGAGCAGCAGCGGCGGGATCGTGATGAGCACGATGTCCATGAACAGCAGGTTCCACTGGGTGTTGTACTGGCTCTGGAAGTTGTAGAGGGTCACCTGCACGGTGGCGTTGTCGTCGCCGGGGGTGAAGTAGAGCGGGTTGACGAAGTCGTTGAAGATGGCCACCGAGCTGGTCAGGACCACGGTGATGGTGACCGGCTTGAGCAGGGGGAAGATCACCCGGAAGAAGAGCGCGAGCCCGCTGCAGCCGTCGATCTGGGCGGCCTCGTCCAGCTCGCGCGGGATGGCCGCGATGAACGCCCGGAAGAGCAGCACCGCGTACGACAGCCCGAAGGCCACCTCCACCAGGATCAGCCCGGGCAATGTCTTGAACAGTCCCAATCCCTGCAACAGCCAGATCGTGGGCACGATCGCCGGTGGGATGATCAGGCCGGCCAGCACCAGGAAGTCGGCGACCCTGCCGACCTTCCCCACCCTGCGTTGCAACACGAACGCGGCCATGGAGGCGAACACGACGATCAGCGCGACCGAGGTGACGGTGAGGATCGTGGAGTTCAGGTACGCGCGCAGCAGCACGTAGTCGCGGGCCTCGATCACGTCCACGAAGTTCTGCACGATCGGCCAGTTGGCCGGCCAGGCGAAGTCCAGGTCGGTGGCCTGCGTCTGGTCCTTGACCGCGGTCAGCAGCATGAGCGCGAACGGGATCAGGAAGATCACCCCGGCCAGCACCAGCGCGATCGCCTCGGCACCGAGCCTTCTCAGCGCGGTCATGCGGGCACCTGCCTTTTGCCGAGGAAGTAGTTGAGCGGGACGACGATGGCGGTGACCACGACGAACAGCAGCACGTTGCCGGCGGTGGACAGGCCGAAGAAGCCGGCCTGGTACTGCTTGTAGATGATCGAGGCGATGGTGTCGCTGGTGAAGCCGGGCCCGCCGCGCGTCATCGTCCAGATCAGGTCGAAGGAGCGCAGGCCGCCGATGAACGACAGGATGATCACCGAGTACGTGGCCGGCCAGGACAGCGG
>NZ_JBEXMW010000034.1:0-115898 GCF_040610775.1 Nonomuraea sp. NPDC003709
CGGCCAAGGTGACGCGCTCGGCGCTGCAGAACGCCGCTTCCATCGCGGCGCTCTTCCTCACCACCGAGGCCGTCATCGCCGAGAAGCCCGAGAAGAACGCTGCTGCTCCGGCCATGCCGGGCGGCGGCGACATGGACTTCTAGGTCTTTTCTTCGCTGTTCATAACAAGAGCGGCCCGGTTTTCCGGGTCGCTCTTGTTTTCGTTTATCAGCCATTACGTTTCATAATTGATCCGCTACTCCGAGTGAGGAAAGGTGGTGATCACACACCTCAACGAAGGAGTAGAGGATGCTTTCCCGCAGCAAGCGTATTTTCGGCATCGCCATTCTGAGCGCGGCCGCCGCGGCCGCCGTCGCCGTCCCTGCCCATGCGTCCAGCACCCCGGTCATCACCGGTGCGCTCATGAAGGTGGTGCAGGCGCCGCTCTGCCTGACCACGGGGACGCTGGCCGGCGACTCCAAGCTGGGAGTCCCGCTCGTCGAGGAGCTGCTGCCGCAGCTCGGGGCCTCTTGCGCAGTGTTCGCCTGACGCCTGCCGCGCTCTCGGTCTCTCGGACGCCCTGCCCTTCGCGGTGGGGCGTCTCCCTTTTCCGGCCCGCCCGTTACGGGTGGAGCGGCTCCCCTTTTCGCGCCTGCCGCACCGCCCTCGGGAGGGCGGTGCGGCCGTGGGCGCGGTCAGGTGCTGTAGGTCGGGACGACGTGGCCGCGGGCCAGGGTGTTGGCGGTGATGTTGAAGCCCACCACCGCCGGGCTGGCGTCGCTGTCCACGCCCAGCTTGTCGACCCCGAGGGCGTGCACCGTGAAGACGTAGCGGTGCGGGGTGCCGGGGGGCGGGGCCGCGCCGCCGTACTCCTTGGTGCCGTAGTCGTTGCGGGCGTGGACCGCCTCCGCGGGCAGGCCCTTGAGCTCCGGGCCGGTGCCCGCGCCCGCCGACAGCTCCGTCACCGAGGCCGGGAGGTCGAACAGCACCCAGTGCCAGAAGCCGCTGCCCGTGGGGGCGTCGGGGTCATAGCAGGTGACGGCGTAGCTGCGGGTCTCGGCGGGCGCGCCGGACCAGCGGAGGTGAGGCGACTGGTTACCGCCCTTCATGCCCCAGTCGTTGAAGACGTGGAGGTCGTTCAGCCGCTCGCCGTCCTGGATGTCGTCGCTCTCGACCACGAGCGCGGGAACCGACGGCAGGTGTTCATGTGGAAGCGGTGCTGGCACGGCATCCTCCTAGGTTGAGAGCTCCTTGCCCAGCCATCCTAGAAGCGGCCGTGCCCGCCGACGATCAGCCCGTCAGCTCGGCCGGCAGCGGCTTGTCGTGCAGGACCGTCAGGGACGTCACCGCACGGGTCAGCACCACGTACAGCCTGGCCAGGCCCCTGGGTTCGGCCGCGACGATGTCCGCGGGCTCCACGACGACGACGTGGTCGTACTCCAGACCCTTGGCCAGGGTCGCGGGCACGATCAGGAGGCGGTGCTCCTCGTCCGAGTCGGGGCCGAGCACGGCGTGGGAGAGGCCGGTCAGCGCGCGGGAGACGTCGGCGACCAGGGCGTCCGGGGCGATGACGCCGATGGAGCCCTCCCTGGTGAGGACCTCCGCGGCGGCCTCCGCGATCGAGCCTCCGGGGCGTACCGCGAGCGAGCCGAGGCCGGGGCGCAGCGACCGCGGCGCGGCCAGGTCGGGGGCGATGGAGGGCAGCAGCCGGGCGGCGTAGTCGAGGACCTCCCGCGGCACGCGGAAGCCGAGCGTCAGCTCCGTCACCTCGCCTTCGCGCTGGCCCAGGTGCTGGAGTACCGACTCCCATGAGCTGGTCGACCACGGGGTCGTGCCCTGGGCCAGGTCGCCGAGGACGGTGGCCGAGCCGTTGCGGCAGCGGCGGCCGAGCGCTCTCAGCTGCATCTCGGAGAGGTCCTGGGCCTCGTCCACCACGAGGTGGCCCAGGGACGGGGTGCGCTCCATGAAGTCGCGCAGCTCGTCCAGGAGCGCGGCGTCCGCGGCGGACCATTTCGCGGACTTCCAGCTCCGGTACGGTTTCCGCCATATAAGCATTTCCTGCTCATCCGGCGACAAATCGGATTTAGCGGCCTTTGTCAGGAATTCTGGGTCGGAGAGGAGGCGATAAAGGACTTGCTCCGGCGTTAGTTTGGGCCAGACCGTATCGACGAGCTGTTTCACCGGTTTCGACCTGGCCACGGCGTCCTGCACCCGGTCGTCGGGCGATTCGCCGCGCTGCTCCATTCGTACGAGCACCATGTGGGCCAGCCGCTGCGCGAGTGCCGCCCGGCCGGGGTTGTATCGCGTGGTGCCGCGCAAGGAGGCCACGATCTCGCGTACCTCGTAGTCCGCCACCCGGTAGCGGTAGGCGCCCTTGGAGAAGACCACGCCGTCCTCGGGCTTGACGATGTGCAGCCAGAGCGCGCGTTCGAGCACCGCCGCCATCCTGGCGTCGCCCTTCAGCGCCGCCACCATCGGGTCCTCTTCTGCGGCGTACTCGCCGAGCAGCCCGCCCACCGTGGTCTGGTCGACCTTGACCTCGCCGAGCGCGGGGAGCACCGAGGAGATGTACGACAGGAAGGCGCGGTTCGGGCCGACGATCATCACACCGGCCCTGGCGAGCCGCTCGCGGTGGGTGTACAGGAGATACGCGGCCCGGTGCAGGCCCACGGCGGTCTTCCCGGTGCCGGGGGCACCCTGGACGCACACCGTCTGGGCCAGGGTGGATCGGACGATCTCGTCCTGGTCCGGCTGGATGGTGGCGACGATGTCACGCATCGGGCCGGTGCGCGGGCGCTCGATCTCGTCGGTGAGGATCTGCGACGGGCCGATCTCGCCGCCCTCGCCCAGCGGCTCGTCCTCGAACGCGGTCAGCGCGCCGCCGTGGTACCCGAAGCGGCGCCTCCGTACGACTCCCATGGGGTCGGCGGGGCTGGCCTGGTAGAACGCCTGGGACACCGGCGCGCGCCAGTCGATGACCAGGGGCTTGCTGCCGCCGTCGTGCACGTGGCGGCGGCCGACGTAGATCGTGCCGGGGAGGTCGTCGCCCGCCTGCCGGTCGAGGCGGCCGAAGAACAGCGGGGTGTCGGGGTGGTCGGCCAGCGCGGCGACGCGCTGGTCGAGGAGGGACTGGAGGATCTGCTGCGACACCCAGTCACCCGCCGCGTCCGCGGACAGCGACTGGGCGTGGGCGCGCATCGCCTTGAGCGCGGCCCTGGACTCGGCCAGGTGAGCTTGCTCGGAGGCCAGTACGTCGGAGGGTATGTCGGGGGCCAATTGGTGTCCGGGCATGCGAAAGCGCCTCCCTGGGTCGGAAACGAAGGTGGTAAGGCAGCGAATCGGCCAGTCTAATGGCGACGCGGGGCGGCCTCCAAAGCATTTACCCCTCCGGCCACCCACGCGCCGCGCCACCCACCGTCCTCGCCGTTCGCCCGCCGCTGCTCTCAGCCGCGCCAGCCACCGTCCTCGCCGTTCGCCTGCCGCTGCTCTCAGCCTCGGCGCCCAACCGGCGTCCTCTGCAGGGCTCCTCGGAGGGCAGGCACGGCGGCGGGTCGGGCGAGCGGTCATGAGGGTGATGGGCGGGGCGGATGGGCGTCGCGTCCGCTCGCCCGGCCCGGGTCCGGCGCGCGGCGGGGGAGGGCTGCTCGACTGGGCGAAACGACGTCGCGCTGGGCCGGGGAGTCCAAGCGTGGCGGTGGGGTGATGATCGGAAGGTGAGGGCGGCGGTGGGGTGATGATCGGGGCGAGTAGCGGTCTGCGGGGAGGGGTAGGGACAGGTGATGGCGCGGATTCAGCTGCGTTTTTCGCCGATCATTCCCACGATCGCCAGCTTCCTGCTCGCCGCCCTCTGGGCGTTGTCCGTCTTCGCGGGCTGGGGGTCGGAGGCGTTCTGCCAAGGCGGCGAGTCCGCTTCGACCTGCTCCCAACGTCTTGGTACGGTCTCCACGGTATCGGGGCTGTTCGCCGCGCTCGCCGCCTGCTGCACGGCGGCCGCCTGGCTCATCCCGTGGTCCAGGCAGGACCCGCGCACGTTCGGGCGGGTCATGGGCGCGGGAGTGGGCGCCTGGGTGGTCGCGGAGGGCGTGCTGTTCCTCGGCGGCCTGATGGCGCGGTAGGGCACTCCGCCGGCTCGAAGCTTCTCATCGGTAACAACCGGGAAATACCGAAAAATTCGGGCATATCAGGTGCGTTTGTCGGATCATGGGGGTATGTCGGAGGCGGCGTGATAGTACGCAGGTGAGGGGGGTGGTTCGATTGTCTTCGGCCCGCGGAGTTTCGTGGACGTGACAGCACGCTGAACATGCCTGGCCGCTCGTGACGAGCGGCCGGGCGTCACACCTCGCCGTGCACGTCGTCGGCGTCGATGATCTGGTACGCGTACCCCTGCTCGGCCAGGAACCGCTGCCGGTGCGCGGCGAACTCCTGGTCCACCGTGTCCCTGCTGACCACCGTGTAGAACCGGGCGCCCCCGCCGTCGGCCTTGGGCCGCAGCACCCGGCCGAGCCGCTGGGCCTCCTCCTGGCGTGAGCCGAACGTGCCCGACACCTGGATCGCGATCGCGGCCTCCGGCAGGTCGATGGAGAAGTTCGCCACCTTCGACACCACCAGCACCTGGATCTCCTTGTCGCGGAAGGCCTGGTAGAGCCGCTCCCGCTCCTTGACCCTGGTCTCGCCCTTGATGACCGGCGCGTTGAGGTGCTCGCCGAGCTCGTCGAGCTGGTCGATGTACTGGCCGATGACCAGCACCTGCTCGCCCAGGTGGCGGCGGACCAGCGCCTCGGTGACGTGGGTCTTGGACGGCGTGGTGGCGCAGAAGCGGTAGCGCTCCTCGGACTCGGCCATCGCGTACGCCAGCCGCTCCTCGTCCGTCAGCGTGACGCGCACCTCCACGCAGTCGGCGGGCGCGATCCAGCCCTGGTTCTCCATCTCCTTCCAGGGCGCGTCGTACCGCTTGGGACCGATCAGCGAGAACACGTCGCCCTCGCGCCCGTCCTCGCGCACCAGCGTCGCGGTCAGCCCCACGCGCCGGCGGGCCTGAAGGTCGGCGGTCATCCGGAAGATCGGCGCGGGCAGCAGGTGCACCTCGTCGTAGACGACCAGGCCCCAGTCGCGGGCGTCGAACAGCTCCAGGTGCGAGTAGACACCCTTCCGCCTGGTGGTCATCACCTGGTACGTGGCGATGGTGACCGGGCGGATCTCCTTCTTCGAGCCGGAGTATTCGCCGATCTCGTCCTCGGTCAGCGACGTGCGCTTGATCAGCTCGGTCTTCCACTGGTGGGCCGAGACCGTGTTCGTCACGAGGATGAGCGTGGTGGCCTGCGCGTGCGCCATGGCGGCCGCGCCGACGATGGTCTTGCCCGCGCCACATGGCAGCACGACCACGCCGGAGCCGCCGTGCCAGAACGCGTCCGCCGCCTCCTGCTGGTACGGCCGCAGCGCCCAGCCGTCCTGCAGCAGCTTGATCGGGTGGGCCTCGCCGTCCACGTAGCCGGCCAGGTCCTCCGCCGGCCAGCCCAGCTTGAGCAGGGCCTGCTTGACGTTGCCGCGGTCGCTGGGGTGGACGATGACCGAGTCGGGGCCGAGCCGCTCGCCCAGCATCGGCTGGATCTTCTTGGAGCGCAGCACCTCCTCCAGCACCGCCCGGTCGGTGGAGGTCAGGACCAGGCCGTTGACCGGGTCCTTCTCCAGCCGCAGCCGGCCGTACCTGGCCATGGTCTCGGCGATGTCCACGAGCAGGGCGTGCGGCACGGGGTAGCGGCTGAAACCGATCAGCGCGTCGATGACCTGCTCGGCGTCGTGTCCGGCGGCGCGGGCGTTCCACAGGGCCAGGGGGGTGACGCGGTAGGTGTGCACGTGTTCGGGAGCTCGCTCGAGCTCGGCGAACGGCGCGATCGCCTTACGGCAGTCGTTCGCTCGTTCGTGGTCGACCTCGAGCAGCAGTGTCTTGTCCGACTGGACGATCAGCGGTCCATCGCTCACTGGCTTTTCTCCGTGGGGTTCCGTACGGGGCCTCGCGCAACAGGACCATCGTCTCCCGATCCTGGCTCTCCCGCTCCGAGACTCCAACAACCCGCGCGCCCGGATTAGTCCTCGGACGGGCCAAGAGCCGCGGCCGTCAGTCGTCGAGATAGCCGGACAGGCCCAGGAAAAGGATGATGCCGGCGCTGAGCACGAAGCCGAGCCCGAACATGATCCAGCTCCAGATCACCATCGTGCGGGCGGTCTGCGGCTCCGTGCGGCCCTTGCTGAGTGCCAGGCCGGCCAGGATCGCGCCGGGCAGGCCGAGGAAGTTGCAGCAACCGACGAGCGCGAGGAGGTTGAGCACGAGGGAGACGATCGCGTTGGCGCTGGGCCCGTCGTCGCGCCGCGGCGGGGGATAACCGTAGCCATACGGCGGCGGGGGCTGCTCGCCGTAGGGGGCGCCATAAGGCTGGTACGGGTAGCCCGACGGATCTTCCTGGGTCATGTTCACCTCCAGACACGTCAACACTTATCACGGAAAGGAGGCACGCCTGACCGCGCTGTGAGATCCCACCATGGATCGCCAGGCCCAAGGCGGTCAGTCGAGGCGGGCCCGCAGCGCCTTGCGATCGAGCTTGAGCACGCTCGTCACCGGCACCGAGTCCACGAACCTCACCTCGCGCGGATACTTCACCCGCCCCACGCGCTCGCGGGCCCACTCGATCAGCTCCTCGGCCGTCACCGTCGCGTCCTGCCTGAGCTGGACGAACGCCACGACCTCCTCGCCGATCCGCGGCTCCGGGCGGCCCACGACGCCCGAGACCACCACGTCGGGGTGGCGGTTGAGGGCGTCCTCGACGTCGCGGGGGAACACGTTGAAGCCGCCCCGGATGATCAGGTCCTTCTTCCTGTCCACGACATAGAGGTAGCCGTCGTCGTCCACGCAGCCGATGTCGCCGGTGCGCAGCTCCCTTCCGATCAGCGCGGTCCCCTCGGGGTCGGGTTCGTGCTCGCCCCAGTAGCCGAGCATCAGCGCCTCGCCCGAGACGCAGATCTCGCCGACGTCCCCGGTCTCCAGCTCCTCGCCCTCGCCGTCGCGGATGGCGATCGTGTAGCCGGGCAGCGGGAGGCCGACGCTGCCGGCCCTGCGCCTGCCCGGCGGGTTGAACGTGGTGACCGCGCTCGTCTCGGTCAGTCCGTAACCCTCGAGGATCTGCACGCCCGGCACCCTGCGCTCGAACTCCTCCAGCACGTCCCTGCCGAGCGGCGCCGCGCCGCAGGTGAGGAAGGACAGGTCGGGCAGCGGGTGCGACTCCAGCGGCTCGGCGAGGAGCAGCTGGATCATGGAGGGTACGACGGTGCCGTACTGGACGTGCTGCTCGGCGGCCAGCGCGAGGAACGTCTTCGGCTCGAACCAGCGCATCAGCACCGCCTGCTGCGGCTCCGTCGCGTGCATCGAGGCGACCGAGATGATCAGCCCGTACGCGTGCGAGAGCGGCACCGGCACCAAAGCACGATTTTTCCCTTCTTGGTGGGACATGTCCCAGACGTCCTTGGCCACCCGCCAGAGGCCACCGTGGCTCAGCATGACGCCCTTGGCCCGGCCCGTGGTACCGCCGGTGTACATCAGAGCGGCCAGATCGCCGGGGTCCCTGGTCACCGGGCCGCGTTCGGGTGCCCGTTCCAGCTCAGCCGTGTCCACAAAAATCGGGATATCGACGGCGGTGGCCCGTACGGTCTCCACCAGTTCGGGCGAGGTGACGATCGCGGACGCGCCGCTGTCGAGCAGGATGTGCCGCAGCTCGTCGGCGCCCACCAGGAACACCGCCGGAGTGACCACCGCGCCCGCCGCCCACAGCGCCTGGTAGATCAGCGGTACTTCGGGGGAGTTCGCCATCATCACGACCACCCGGTCGCCGGGCCCGATCCCGCCCTCGGCGAACCCGCCGCACATCCGGCGCGCCCGCTCGGCGAGCGCGTGGCTGCGGTGCCAGACGCCCTCGTAGAACGTCGCGTCGTGATCGTCGAAGCGGCCCCAGGACTCCTCGGCCAACTGGCCCAGCGTTTGCTCGGTCACATGCCCAACCTGATGCGATCGTGGTCACGCCGTCAACCCTTGACTAGTCATGGTGGACGGGGCCCAGTTGACCGGTAAATGACAACATATCTCCCTCTATAGTCGTTCGTGTTTTCTTGTTGGCCTAGATCGTGTAATGGTGGAAGATCTAGGGGCCATGGGGCCTGCCGAGGCAAGGGAAGTCATGATCGACATGTCCGCGTCAAGTGGCCCCCGAACGCGAACGTCACGCGAAAGGCCAGGTCAGGGTGGCTTTGGTGACGCTCTGCGAGCTCTTCGTAGTAAAAGAAGAAACTTGTTAGGCGTAGTTATTTTCTGTAGAAAACTTTCCAGTCAACCCTGAGGTGAATTCGTGACCGAAACGCCTGAATCGGGCGAGATCGACCTCGATGACATAACGCTCGGCCAGAGCTTCTTAACGGTGTACGAGCACCTGCGGCCGCTCGCCGCGCCGGTCACCAGGGATCTGAAGCGACGGGACGCCGACGCGCTCCTGCGCTCCTATCTGGAGCCCGGCTGCTTCCCCGAGGCCGTACGCCGGCTCAGCGTCCGCCACCTGCTCGTCCTCGTGGGCGAGGAGGAGACGGGCAAACGACTGGGCGCCATCGCCCTGCTCTCCCGGATGTCCCTGGCCGAGAGCACGATCACCGTGCTGTCGCCCGCCGGCAGCGCCGCCGACCTGCTGTCCAGGACCGAGTACGAGCCGGGGCGGGCGTACCTGCTGCACGACTGGATCGCCGAGAGCACCGACAGGATCGAGCTGCTCAACCTGGCGCGCAAGCTGGCCGAGCTGGGCTCGTACCTGGTCATCACCAGGAACGGCGTCCCCTCCCAGGCGGCCGAGGTGGAGCAGCCGTGGGGCGTGCCGGAGCCGGGGGAGCTGTTCGACCTGTGCCTCAGGGCGTACGGACTGCGCGCGGGCCACAGCCCCGAGGAGCTCACCCGGGCCCGGGACCTGGCACTGACCCTGCCGACGCCGGCCGAGGTCGTGCGCCTGGCCGGACGGCTGGTGGGGGACGACGAGCCCTCGGGGGAGGACGTGGCGGCCTGGTTCGACACCAAGCCGCTGCTGCACGAGGTGCGGGAGGTGGCCGCGCTCGCGTTCCTGGATGGGGTGGGCGGGCCGGTGTTCGAGCGGCAGTTCGCCAGGCTTGAGAGGATCTGCCAGGCGCAGGAACGGCGGGTGCCGCGCGTGTCCCATCCGCTGGTCGCCCATGAGGAGGGCCGCGTCGTCTTCCGGGTGCCGCACCACCGCGGGCAGGTGCTCGCGGAGCTGGTCGGACGGTACGGGTTCTGGCTGTGGCAGCCGCTGCGCGAATGGGTGCGGTCGCTGGCCTGGGAGGGGGCCGACGTCCGGACGCGGGCCGCCGAGGGGGTGGCGTTGCTGGCGGCGTACTCGCTGAAGGACGCCCAGCTGGAGTTCCTGGATGTGTGGGCGCGGGGCGGGAACGCGGAGCGGCTGGCGGCGGGGGACGCGCTGTCGTACATGTGCGCCGACGACACGCTCGCCACCGAGGCGCTCAGGATCGCGCTCGCCTGGACGGCCGATCCCCTGGACCCGCGGGCCACGGCGGCGGTCGTGGCGCTGGGCGGCGGGCTGTCCGTGCGGTATCCGGCCGACGCGGTGCGGCGGTTGCGGCGGCTGGAATCCGGCGGCGGGCCCTCGGCGGGTGTGGCGGGACGGGCGTCGGCGCTGCTGGCCGAGCACGCGGGCCGGTGCCATGACGCCCGGGCCCGGACGGTCACCGCGCTGTCCGCGCCTCTCGCCACGGACGCCTGACCGCACCCCGATGACGCTCGCCGGGGCCGCGGGACCCCGGCGAGCCCCCGCACGCCGGAACCCCGCGCATCGAGACCTCAACGCTCCGGGACCCCCGTGCCGGGACCCCCGTGCCGGGACCCCCGCGCGCCGGGACTTCGGCGCGGCGGAGGCCGGGGTCAGAGGCCGGCGACGCCGGTGATGCGGTGGAGGGCGAAGCGGTGGACGGCGGCCCGGGTCTCGTCGTAGGCGGTCAGGTAGCCGCCCTCCATCCGAGCCGGCTCCAGGATGCGCGAGGTCGCGTTCCCCTGAGAGTCGAGGTACCCGATCCACACGCGTACCCCCTGCTTGATCGCCTCCTGCAGGGCCGAGATCGTGGCCGTCGCGGGCCCGCGCGGCACCTGCCCGCCCGGGGCGTCCACGGGCTCGCGCCGCGCCAGGTGCGCCGCGTCACCGGCCCGCAGCGCGCGCACGGCCGCCGTCGCCACCTCCGGGTCCAGGCCGTTGGGCGACGCCACGGCGCGGACCGGGGCCAGCCCCTCGGTACGGCGGCTGTCGAGCTGCGAGATGATCACGTCGCCGTCGAGCGACTCGGCGACGGGCGCGTACCCCATCGCACGCAGCGAGTCGACCAGCGCCGCCCTGGACGAGCGGGAGGCGATCACGGTGGGGGCCAGCCTGCGCAGCCGCAGCGCGGTGGAGCGCCGGTCGGCGGTGATCTGGTCGAGCAGCGCCGGGTCGTCGCAGCGGATGTACGCGCTGGCCGTGCCCACCCGGATGCGCCCGTGGCGCCTGGCCACGTCGGTCACCAGGTACGACAGCGCCTGCGGCACCGGCGTGGCCGAGTGGCGGGTCAACATCGACACCAGCTCCTCGCCCCCGTGCCCCGCGTCGAGCGCCCGCCGGATCGAGCTCTCGCTGAACCGGTAGACGGTGGCCCCGCCCTTCGACTCCACGTCGGCGGTGAGCGTCATCCAGCGGTTGAGCTCGCTCGTCAGCGGCCCCGGCGCGACGGCGGTGAGGTCGGCCTGGAGCAGCACGTGGTCGACGGGCTCGGGCAGCAGCGGCGCGAGCACCCCCGCGGGCTCGCCGCCTTCGAGCAGTGCCCGCCCGTGCGCCGACAGCGCGCCCAGACCCGTCACGCCGACCTGCTCGGCCTCCCGCAGCGCGAACTCGGTGAGCTGCTCGCGCAGCGGCCCCCGGCGGCGCGGCTGCTCCCAAGCCAGGCGTTCGAGGACCGAGTCGCGCGAAGGCGCGAGGCCGGGCGCGGCGGCGAGCACGCCCAGCGTGGCCGCCCTGACCCCGGGCGCGGAGGAGCGGCGCAGATCGGTGTGCAGGGCGTTGAACGGCCTGTCGCGCTCATCCCGGTCACCGACCAGGCCGGGTACGCGGTCCATGTGCAGCCAGGTGAGCGCGAGGGTGACCCACCGGTCGGCGGTCGCCCTGACCCGCCAGAGGTCGTAGCCGGAGGTCGGCAGCCACTCGCCGTCCACGCCGCCGCCCGCCGCGATCAGCCCGGCCGCGTGCGCCACCTCGATGACCAGCGCCGCCGCCCACTCGGGCAGGTCCAGCTCGCTCGTCGCGCGCTTGAGGTCGCGCACGCCCAGGCCGCCGGTACGCAGCACGCCGGGTGGCTCGACGCTCCACCGCTCGCACAGCTCCTCGACCGACCTGACGAACGCGAACGCCTGCCCGGCCGCCGTACGATCGGCCAGCTTCCGGTCGCGCGCCGTCCCTTCGAGCGGCGGCGGGAGGGCCAGCAGGCCGCGGTGCACCCGGCCGCCACGCAGGTAGAGGCCGACCTCGCGGGGGAGGGTCACGCTCTCCTCGCCGGTGGCCGCCAGCAGCCCTCTGGCCAGCAGCTCCTCGATGGGCGAACGGGCGGAGGCCACGCTCACCTCGCGCCTGGCGTTGGGCACGCGCCCGGTCGGCGGCCCCCAGGCGAGCTGGTCGAGCGCGCCCCTGGCCTCGGGTGAGACGGACCCGACCAGGGCGGCGGGCTCCGCCAGCGCGGCAGCCAGCCGTTCCTTGCCCGAGCCCTCGGTGCCCGGCGCGACCTCGTCGGCCATCTCGTCGAGCTGCTCGGGCGCGTGATGCCGGAACGCGTCGACCGCCTTCGGCCCGAGCCCGGCCGGGTCCTCGAGCACCTTGCGCACGCCGGGCCCCAGGTCGAGCGCGTCGTCGGGCCCGAAGACCAGCGCCAGCTCGAACAGCCGGTCCAGCGCGGCCGACAGCGCGGGCTCGGCGTCGCGCGCGCCGCTCTCCGCGTCATCGTCCGCCAGGGCCGCGGCCACGAGCTCGCGCAGCCGCTCCTTGGGCATCGGCCCGTCCCGTACGGCCAGCGTCTCGACGACGGCCAGCGTGAAACGGTCGAGCCGGTCGAGCACCCTGGCGATCGCCGACGGGCTGCCCGCCCGCGACGCCAGGCCTTCCAGATGCGCGGGCACCGGAGTGATCAGCTCGGGCCGCGCGGAGACGAGCGCCCGCAGCTGTTCGTCGGTGCGCCCCCTGATCCACTCCGTGAACTCCATCGTTGCCATGGTATGTCCCACCTGATTGGGGCAGCATTGCTTGACGTGATAGAGCGCGCGGACCAGCTCGTCCTGAACTACGTCTCCAAGGCGGCCGATGCCGCCCACGGCGTGCTCAGGGCCGACCAGCGGCTCGACTTCGCCAAGCGATTGCGCGCCAGGATCGAGGAGGAGCGGCACGGCAGCCAGAACGCGCGCGAGGTGTCGAAGGTGCTGGCCAGGTTCGGCGACCCGGTGGCGCTGGTGGAGCGCGAGGCACGCCGGCTCGTCGAGGCGGGCGTCCCCACCATGCGCACCCCCATGGGCTCCGCCGAGGAGGGTAAGCCGTCCGGGGACGAGAGCTCCACGCGGCGCTTCCCCACGATCGTGGACGACGCCGACGCGCCCCCTGGCGTCCAGACGTACCGGAGGATCGCCAGGGAGAGCCTCGGCAGGGGCCGGGGCCTGCCGTTCGCCGGGCTGCGCAGGATGGCCATGTCCAGCGCGAACCCCATGGCGACCGGCGGCAGGGACGCCAGGACCCTGGTCAAGGAGCATCCGCGCGACGCCGCCGCGATGGTCGTCCTCGTGGTGGCCGCGCTGCTGCTGCCGTTCGACCTGCCGCCGGTGGCGATCTTCGAGATCCCCGTGCTGGTGTGGGCGGCCGGGGCGGTGCTCGTGCTGTTCAGCGAGAGCTGGAGCCTGCGCGACAAGCTGCTCGGGATCGGGGCGCCGCTGCTCGGCTACTCGGCGGGCGGTGTGCTCGTCGGTGGCCTGCGGGTGGGGAGCGAGCCGGGGTTACAGGCGTTCTTCGCGCAGTTCTACAGCGTCAGCGGCACCATGTTCATGATCGGTACGGGGTTGGGCGTGGTGTGGCTGACCTACCGGCTGCTCGACGTCAGCTGACCGGCGCGGGGCTGGGCAGCAGGCCGACCGCCAGGCGCACCCACCCGGCGACGAACTGGTCCTTGTCCGCGTAGCCCGGCAGCTCGCCCACCGTCTCCTGGAACAGCCGGTAGTGCACCACGGAGCCGCCCAGCACCACGGAGATGCCGGCCCAGTCGACCTCGACGTCCTTGTACTCGGGCTGCGCCCTGAACCAGGTGACGATCGCGTCGAACATGGGCTGCAGCAGCCCTTCCCTGACCACGGCGACCAGCTCGGGGAACTGGCTCAGGTCGCGGAAGAACACCCGCGTCAGCTCGGACTCCTCGCGGACCTTGGCCAGCCCGGCGCGGCACAGGTGGGACAGGCGATCTTCGAGCGCCGCCGACGCCTCCATGCTGCTCAGCTCGGCCAGGCTCTCCGCCACCTGGCTCCTGGTGCGGGTGGCGTGCTCGTTGATCGCCGCGGCGAGCACTTCGTACTTGGACTTGAAGTGCCGGTAGAGCCCGCCGGCTCCGGGCGAGAGCCCTGAGGCGGCCTCGATCTCCGCCACGGAGGTGGCGGAGTAGCCCCGCTCCGCGAACAGCCGCAGGGCCTCATCGATGATCCGCGCACGGGTCGATCTGGTCATATCTATCCTGTTACCTCCGCCTTGAGAGTAGTCGCAGTGTGTGGCGGGACCGCACTTACGGAGCGGCGCGCCGGATCAGGCCCGCCAGCGCCGAGCCGATGATCAGCCAGACGATCGCGGCCAGGCCGTAGTTGACCAGCGCGGTCCAGCGCGGGTCGGCGAGCTGGAACAGGTTGGCCAGGCCCAGCGACAGCCAGCCTGCGAGCGACTCGACGAACTGGTACCAGACGTTGGCCGGGTTGGCCTTGAACACCGTGAAGACCGCGTACAGGATCACGACCAGCGCCGCCATCCGCGAGGCGACCTTGACCAGATAGGCCAGGGCCGACACGGTCCGGGTCCAGACCGTCACGGTCGGGCCGCCGGGCCGGGCGGGTCTGTGCGGGCGCGGCGGGGCGGAGGAGGCGACGAGCCGGTCTCCGGCGTGCGGCGGTTGGGGGGCGTTGGTCACGGCCGGTCCTCTCCGATAAGTAATTCCTTTCTTCCCATTCCCACGGTCCCACAACAAGAGGCCGTTACGGGTCGTTGGACGGCGTTTGGCATCCTGCACATGTGACGACTTCCGTTGGATTCGACCTTGACATGACATTGGCGGACACGCGAGAGGGCATCGCGGCCGTTTACGACGAGCTGTCCGTGCGTTTGGGCGTGCCCATTGACTCGGCCGCGGTGGTGACCCGGCTGGGGCCGCCGCTGGAGGTGGAGCTGGCCAACTGGCTGCCCGCCACGGAGGTCGCCGCGGCCGCCGACCTTTATAGGGAGATATATCCGCAAATAGGGGTGCCGGTGCACACGGCCATGGCAGGCGCGTACGACGCCATCGAGGCCGTACGCGCAGGCGGCGGCCGGGTGATCGTGGTGACCGGCAAGAACCTGCGTGACGCCATCGGCACGGTCAAGGTGCTCGGTCTCGCCGTGGACGAAGTGGTCGGTTCCGTTTTCGGAGCTGCCAAGGGATCGGCACTCGCGCGGTTCGGCGCGGCGGCTTATGTTGGTGACCATGTCGCGGACATCGAGGCGGCGCGCGCGGGCGGCGCCGTGAGCGTGGCGGTCGCGACCGGTCCATACACGGCAGGAGAGCTGCGTGAACACGGAGCCGATGTGGCGCTGGCCAACCTGACCGAATTCGCCACCTGGTTCGCAGGTTGGCGCAAGCATGATGAACTCCGGTAATTGCCCGGGATTTACCCGGTCGCCCTGGCGCGCTCCGGGGCATAACCTACATCCATCCATCTTTTCGACTGTTTGAACGAGGTCCTCCTGTGCCGAGTGGCAAGGTCAAGTGGTACGACGCCGACAAGGGGTTCGGCTTCCTCACCCGCGACGACGGCGGTGAGGTCTTCGTGCATTCCTCCGCGCTTCCCACAGGTGCGGCCCCGCTCAAGCCCGGCCAGAAGGTCGAGTTCGGCGTGGCCGAAGGGCGCCGCGGCCAGCAGGCGCTCTCGGTGCGGATTCTCGAGCAGCCGCCGACACTGGCCAAGCCCAAGCCCAAGGCCAAGCGGAAGAAGCCGGATGAGATGGTCGTCATCGTCGAGGACCTGATCAAGCTGCTCGACGACGTCTCGACGTCCTACCAGCGGGGCAAGCATCCGGAGGCGGCCCACGCCAAGAAGATCGCGCAGGTGCTCAGGGCCGTCGCCGACGACCTCGACGCCTGAGACCCCCGGCGTCAGGTGTTCGGATTGGTGAGCGGTTTGGTCGGGTCGAGCGTGTCGGTCAGCTGGAGCTCCTGACCGCCCGCCTCGGCCCGCTGCCTGCGCAGCTTGTCGTCGGTCGCCCGCACGCGCCGCCGCCTGGCGATCAGCAGCCAGCCGAGCGTGGCCGTCAGCGCGACGGCCAGCGTGACCAGCCCGGCCACGCTGCTCTCCGACAGTGACAGCACCAGCCCGACCAGGCCGCCGAACACCCAGGCGAGCTGGAGCATCGCCTCGACCACGCCGAACGTGGACGAGCGCACCTCCTCGCCGATCTCCCGCTGCACGATCGCGTCGAGCGCGAGTTTGCCCAGCTCCTGTGCGAAGGCCGTGACCAGCGAGATGGCCAGCGCGGTCCACAGGCCGAAGAAGATCGCGGTCGCGATGCTGGTCACGACGGTCACGGCCAGCGTGACCAGCACGATCAGCTGCGGCGAGTGATTACGCGTCCAGTTGGCCACGACGGCGCCGGCCAGGCCCCCCAGCCCGGCCGCGGCCGCCAGCAGCGCGATCGTCTTGGGAATGTCGAAGAACGGATCCTGCAACTGCCCGGCCGCGAGCCAGGGCACCGCCTTGTCCTGCACCAGGAACAGCAGGAAGAACAGCAGGAACCCGGAGAAGACGCGCAGCGCCACGTTGGCCCAGACGGCCTCGGCCACCGCGGGGCCCACCTTGAGCAGGGTGCGCCAGCGCGGCGCGGCTCCCTCCTCCTCCAGGTCGGGCGAGTCGATGTGGCGCGGCAGGCGTACGGCGGCGACTCCCAGCAGCAGGAAGGCCACCATCGCGACGCGCAGCACCAGCGCGCTGCCCAGCCAGGCGGTCAGCCCGGCGCCGAGCGGCACCGCGACCCCCGCGGAGACTAACGTGAACAGCGCCACCCGCGCGTTCGCCGACACCAGCGTGATGTCCGCGGGCAGCACGCTCGGCATGATCGCGGCCCGCGACACGTTGTACGCCTTCGACAGCACGAGCACGCCCAGCGCCCCGATGAACAGCGTGGGAAGGTCGCCGGGGCCCACCGCGGCCGCCATCGCGAAGCAGAGCAGCCCCCGCCCGAACAGCGTGCCCGCCATCACATAGCGCCGCCCCGACCTGAACCGGTCGAGGATCGGCCCCACGAACGGCGCCAGCAGCCCGAACGGGAGCATCGTGATGACCAGGTAGAGGGCCACCGAGCCGCGGGCCTCGCCCACAGGCACGCCGAAGAACACCGTGCTCGCCAGTGCCACCGTGACCAGCGCGTCACTCGCGCTGTTGCCCGCCGACAGCTCGATCAGCCGGCCGAGCCCGGTGCGGCCGGCGCCGTTGGCGTACGTGAGGCGCCGGGTGGCCTTGCCGACTTTTCGCGCGCCCTTTGCCGTGGCCTTGCCCGCCCTGGCCGTGCCGCCGGCCGTGGCCCTGCCCGCGCGCACGGTGGCGCGTCCCGCGTCGGCGGCCCCGCGTGCCACCCGCCGCGAGATGTCGCGTGCCCGGCCCCAGCCTCCCTCCACGCATACCAGTCTTACCTGATTCGTCCGCGATCTCGGTGCGGGATCCCCCGTTGTGGGACTCTCAGGTCCGCCCATGGGTGAGAATGAAGTGTGAGCGAACAGCACCTTTCGGCGGAGGGCCCCCGATGAGCCGCACCAGGGCCCGCGTCTCCGCTCCCGACCAGGCCTGTGTCGCCGCGGTCGATCTGGCGCGCAGCGCGGCCGAGGAGCTCGCGTGGCCGGGCGAGCCCGGTGAGCACCTCGGGTTCGAGGGCGAGGGCGACCGGATCGTCACCCATTACTTCGCCTGTCTCGACCGGGCATATCGCGGCTGGCGCTGGGCCGTCACCGTCACGCGTGCCTCGCGGGCCAAGAAGGTCACGGTCAGCGAGGCCGTCCTGCTACCCGGCTCGGGCGCGCTGCTCGCGCCCGAGTGGCTGCCGTGGAGCGAGCGCCTGCGCCCCGGCGACCTCGGCGTGGGCGACCTGCTGCCGACCTCTGAGGACGACGACAGGCTCGCGCCGGGCTTCACCGAGACCGACGACGACAGCGGCGACCATCAGGCGGTTTTCGAGTACGGCCTGGGCCGGGCACGTGTGCTCTCGGCCATCGGCAAGGACCTGGCGGCCAGACGCTGGCACTCGGGCGAGCACGGGCCGCACACGCCGATCGCACACGCCGCTCCCGCGCAATGCTCCACCTGCGGCTTCTACTGGCCGCTGGCGGGTGGCTTGCGGCAGACGTTCGGGGTCTGCGCCAATGAGTACGCTCCTGACGACGGCAAGGTCGTCGCCGCCGACCACGGCTGCGGCGCCCACTCCGAGGCCGCCGTCCTGCCGCCGACCGTCGAGCAGGCCACGCCGATCCTCGACGACCTGGGTTATGACCTGATGGAGGAGGAGGCGGGCTCGGTCGACGAGTCGGCCTCCGAAGAACTCGGCCATTCCTGACAGAGCAGGCCGCTAACCTACGCGTGGCCGTTACCCCTCTACCAGGATCGTGATCGATGACCGACACCTATGGCACTGACCGGATGCGAGCCGCCGTCCTCTCCGCGTGGACGGCCTCGCCCGCGAGGTTCCGCGAAGACGCCAACGCCGAAGAGGACTTCGCGCTCGGCGGCTACCGGGACCGGCTGATCGTCGAGCTCGCCCAGAACGCCGCCGACGCGGCCTTGCGCGCGGGTGTGCCGGGGGTGCTGCGGCTGACGCTCAGGGGCGACGTGCTGACGGCCGCCAACACCGGCGCCCCGCTCGACGCGACCGGTGTCGAGGGTCTGTCGACGCTGCGCGTCTCCGGCAAACGCGACGAGGTGGGCGCGGCCGGGCGGTTCGGCGTCGGGTTCGCCGCGGTGGTCTCGGTCTGCGACGAGCCCGCCATCTGCTCGCGCGGCAGCGGCGCGGTCCGCTGGTCGCGTTCGGAGACCACGGCCGCGGTGGCGGAGATCCCCGCGCTCGCGGGCGAGCTGGCCGACCGTTCGGGGCATGTTCCGCTGCTCAGGCTGCCGTTCGACGCGCCGCCGCTCGACGTGCCCGAGGGTTTCGACACCGTCGTACACCTGCCGCTGCGCGACCCGGTCTGCGTGGACGCGGTCCGGGTCATGCTCGCCGAGACCAGCCCGGCGCTGCTGCTCGGCATGCCCGCGCTGGAGGCCATCGAGATCGACCTCGACGGGTCGGTCCGCACCGTGGCCGCCGACGGCTGGCACGTGGTCTCGGAGTCGGGGGAGTTCACGGCCGAGGAGGTGAGCCGGCTCTTCGCCGACCGGCCCACCGAGGAGCGCGCCCGCCCCTACTGGTCGCTGCGCTGGGCGGTGCCGCTCACCGGCACCGGCGAGCCGGGGCCGCTGCCCGCCGCGGTGCCGCCGGTGGTGCACGCGCCGACGCCCAGCGACGAGCCGCTCGACCTGCCCGCGCTGTTGATCGCGTCGTTCCCGATGGCCACCGACCGGCGCCACTTCGCCAAGGGGCCGCTGACCGACTTCCTGGTCGAGCGGGTGGCCGACGCCTACGTCCGCCTGCTCCAGGAGCTGCCGCGCACGCCCAAGCTGCTCGACCTGGTGCCGTCGCTGATGGGCAAGGGCGAGCTGGACGCCAGGATCCGCCGGGCCGTGCTGGCCAGGCTGCCCTCGACGCCGCTGCTGCCGGCGCTGTCCGCGCCCGCGCCCGCCGTGCAGACCCCGTCCTTCGCCGACGCGGAGGTCTACGAGCCCGACGCGCAGTGGCAGGTCGAGCACCCCGCCCGTGAGCCCGGCGACGACGGATGGGTGGTCGCGGGCCAGGAGGCCGCCGTGGTGGCCGCCGGCTCCGCCGAGCTGCTCGCGGCGGTCGCCGACTTCGTGCCGGGGCTGCTGCCCGCCGGATGGCCCGCCAGGCATCCGGCGATGGCCGCGCTGGGCGTGCGCAGGGTCGAGCTGGCCGACGTGATCGATCTGCTGTCGGGCGAGGCCGTGGAGGCGCGCGAGCCGTCGTGGTGGCGCTCGCTCTACGAGGTGCTGCCCGCCGACGATCCCGAGTCGCTGGGCGCCCTGCCGGTGCCGCTGACCGACGGCCGGCTGGTGCGCGGGCCGCGCGGCACGCTGATCCTCACCGACGGCGGGGCCGAGCTGGACCTCAGCCCGCTGGGGCTGCGCATCGTGCACCCCGAGGCGGCCCACCCCGCGCTGCTCAGGCTGGGCGCGGCCGAGGCCACGCCGCGCACGATTCTCGAAGACCCGCTGACCAAGGCCGCCGTCGCGCAGTCGCTCGACAGCCCCGACCCGGAGCCGGTGGCGCGGGCCGTGCTGTCGCTGGTGGAGGCCTCGGCGCTGGCGCCCGGCGAGGCTCCGTGGCTGGCCGAGCTGGCCCTGCGCGGCACCGACGGCGAGCTCTACCCCGCCGGTGAGCTCATGCTGGCCGACGGGGCGCTGGCGGGGCTCCTGGAGCCCGGCACGCACCTCGGAGTGGCCGCCTCCGAGCTGGAGGAGGAGTACGGCGCGCGGGTGCTCGCCGCGGCCGGGGTGCTCGACGGGTTCGCGACGGTCCACGAGGCGGACGTGCTGCTCGACCAGGACGACTGCGACCACGATCTCGACGGCGAGGACGACTGGCTCGACCACGTGCTCGACCTGCTGCCCGAGCTGGGCGTGCCGCCGATGGTGCCGGAGTTCCTGGCGGTGCGCGACCTGGAGCTGGTGGCCGACTGGCCGGCCGCCCTCGCGCTGCTGAGCCGCCCGCCGCTGCGGGCCGCCCTCCACCCGCTGCGGGTGGCCGGCGTGGAGGTCCCGTCCTACACGGCGTGGTGGCTGGCCAACCACCCGGTGCTCGACGGCCGCAAGCCGCTGGAGCTGCGGCTGCCCGGGGCCGACCCGCTGCTCCAGGGCCTCTACGCGGACGCGCCCGCAGGGCTCGACGAGGCCGCGCTGTCGATGCTCGGGGTGCGCACGACGCTGTCCGAGCTGCTCGCCTCCCACGGAGGCCCGGAGGAGCTTCTTGACCTGATGGCCGACCCGGCCGTCGAGGTGGACCGGGCGCAGCTGCGGGCCCTGTGGATCGCGCTGGCGGGCGTGGATCCGTCCCGGGTGGCCCCGCCGTCCCGGGTCCGCGCGGTCCAGGCGGGCTCCATCGTGGTGGCCGCCGCGGAGGACGCGGTGGTGGTGGAGGCGCCCGACCTGCTGCAGCTCGTGGTGGACCGGCCGCTCGTGCTGGCCCCGTACGACCTGGCGGAGTCGCTGTCCGAGCTGCTCGACCTGCCGCTGGCCGGGGAGCTGACCTCCGGGGAGGTCACCTCGCAGGGCCAGGTGCGCCCGGTGCCCCAGGAGGTGCAGGCGCTGCTGCCCACGGCGCCCACCAGCTACGTGGAGCACGAGAAGCTGCTGGTGGACGGGGTGGAGTGCACGTGGCGCTTCTTCGAGGGCATGGTCCACTGCAC
Organism: Nonomuraea sp. NPDC003709; assembly: GCF_040610775.1. NCBI lineage: Bacteria > Bacillati > Actinomycetota > Actinomycetes > Streptosporangiales > Streptosporangiaceae > Nonomuraea > Nonomuraea sp. NPDC003709. Next base: position 20,875 of record NZ_JBEXMW010000034.1, read on the forward strand.
GGGCCTCGACGGGCTCGCCCGCGGCCTGGCCTGGGCGACGGGCCAGTGGAACGACCGGCTGGCGGTGGCCGCGCTGCTGCGTGACCCGGAGTCGGTGCCCCTCCTGCTCGCCGAGTCCGACCTGTCCTGACCTGTCCTGACCTCGGCCTGACCGGCTCGGTGGGGAGGCGCCCCCGTGGTGCCTCCCCGGAGCGTCAGGCCGCGCAGGCGGTGGACCTGGCGGGCACCTTGCCCTCCAGCACGTACGCGTCCACCGTCCGCATGACGCACGCGTTGCCCGTCAGGTAGGCCCCGTGGCCCTCGCCCTCGTACGTGACCAGGACGCCCGTCTTGAGCTGGTCCGTGAGCCGGGTGGCCCACTGGTAGGGCGTGGCGGGGTCGCCCTTGCCGCCGATGACCACGATGGGCCCGGAGCCGGTCGCGTCGATGCGCTTGGCCGCGTCGTCGCCCGGCACCGGCCAGTGGGCGCAGGGAGCGCCCGAGCCCTCCACCGACAGGACTGGGAAGATCTTCTCCACCCGGTCGTTGACCTTGGCGACGTCGGCGGCGGTGGGCCGCTCGGCGGTGTCGGCGCAGCTGATCGCCTGCAGGCTCGTCATCATCGTCGTGTACGTCCCGTCGGCCCTGCGCCCCGTGTACGCGTCCGCCAGCATGAGCAGCGCCGTGCCGTTGCCCTTGATCGCCGCCGCGGCGGCCTGCTCCAGCACCTGCCAGGTCGCCTTGGCGTAGAGCGGGGTGATGACGCCGAGCTGGCCCAGCCCGTATGTGAGCTCCCGGTCCCCCACCTTGAGTGGCTTGTCCTTGAGCCCGTCGAGCAGGCCCACGACCGCCTTCTCGACGGCGGCGGGGTCGGCGCCCAGCTCGCAGCTCTGCGCCACGCAGTCCTCGGCGAACGCCTGGAACGCGTGGTCGAAGCCCTCCGCCTGCGTCACCGCCCGCTGCTCCCACGTGACCGTGGGGTCGAAGGCGCTGTCCAGGACGAAACGGCCGACGTTCTTGGGGAACTGGGTGGCGTACACGGCGCCGAGGTGCGTGCCGTACGAGAGGCCGAAATAGTTGAGCTGCTTGTCGCCGAGCGCGGCCCTGAGCAGGTCGAGGTCCTTGGCGGCGTGCACGGTGCCGACGTACGGCAGGAGCTTGCCCGAGTCCTGCCGGCACGCCGCGGCGAACTCCCCGGCCAGCCGGTCGCCGTCGGCCTCGGTCGTCGACGCGAGCAGCTTGGCGATCTGGCCGCCGCACCTGACGCCGGAGCTGCGGTCGACGCCGCGCGGGTCGAAGCTGACCAGGTCATAGCGGGTGCCCAGGCTCCCGAACGCCCTGGCGGCCTGCGCCATCGTGTCCACGCCGGAGGCGCCGGGGCCGCCGAAGTTGAAGACCAGCGAGCCGAGGCGGTCGCCGGTGGCCTTGACGCGGATGAGCGCGAGGCCGATCTTCTCACCGTCCGGTCTGGCGTGGTCGAGCGGGACCTGGAGCTTGCCGCACTCGACGCCGGCGGCGGGGGGCGCCGGATTGCCGTCCGGGCCCATGAGGTCGGTGCAGGTGCTCCACGCGACCGTACCCGGCTCCTGGGCGGGCCGGTCGGCCGTGCCGCAACCGGCGAGCACCACCGCGCTCAGGAGGACTGTCCCTATGGCCTTCTTCATGCTGACAAGCATGCTGAAGCCGGGATAAGCCGAGGTAGTGGGTGAAAACACCACATCCGGATGACTTCAGCGAAGCGCCGGAGATGACGAATGTCAGTTTCGCTGCCGACGGCGTACGAACCACATGCCGAAGAGCCCGAAGCCGATCCCGGTCACGCAGGTCCAGATCCACCAGGTGTTCTCGGGGGCGGGACGGAAGATCAACAGGGCGACCAGCACAACGGCCCAGACCGCGGTGCCGATGGCGACGGCGGCCGTGTCGTTGGTCTTGATCGGCTCCGGATCGGGATGCCACTGCTTCACGTTGTCCAGCCTAGCTTGCAATAGGGTCTCGATCTCATTACCGACTCTTTCCGCAGCTCATCCTGCCTGTCACTGTTCGCGTCGTGAGCGACACTCGTAACGCTATCGACCGTTTCTTCCAAATCTCCCAACGAGGCTCGACCGTCTCCCGTGAGGTGCGGGGCGGCCTGGCCACGTTCTTCACCATGGCCTACATCGTGGTGCTGAACCCCATCATCATTGCCAACGGCACGGACGTGCAGAAGCAGGTCATCGGCGACGGCACGACGCCCAACGTGGCGCTCGTCGCCGCCGGGACGGCTTTCGTGGCGGGCGTGCTGACGATCCTCATGGGCGTCGTCGGCCGGGTGCCCTTCGCGATGGCGGCGGGCCTGGGCCTGAACGCCTTCGTCACCTTCAACATCGCCTCGGTGATGACCTGGGAAGAGGCCATGGGCCTGGTCTTCCTCGAAGGCGTCATCATCGCCATCCTGGTGCTGACCGGGCTTCGGACGGCGGTCTTCCACGCCATCCCGGCCCAGCTCAAGACCGCCATCAGCGTGGGCATCGGCCTGTTCATCGCGTTGATCGGCTTCGTGGACGCCGGCTTCGTGCGGCGCGTGCCCGCCGGGCCGCCTCTGGAGATGGGCATCGGGGGCAGCCTGACCTCGTGGCCGATCTTCGTGTTCGTGGTCGGCCTGCTCGTCACGGCCGTGATGGTGGCGCGCAAGGTCAAGGGCGCCATCCTGATCGGCATCGTCGGCACCACCGTGCTGGCCATCGTCGTGGAGCTGATCACCAAGTCCGGTCAGTTCTCGGCCAAGAACCCCGGCGGCTGGCAGCTGAACGTCCCGACGGTCCCCGACCAGATCTTCGGCTTCCACAACCCGCTCACGCTGTTCACGGAGTTCGACCCGTTCGGCGCGTTCAGCAGGATCTCCGTGCTGCTGGCCGTGCTGTTCGTCTTCACCCTGCTCATCACGGACTTCTTCGACACCATGGGCACCATCGTGGGCGTCGGCCGCCAGGCGGGCCTGGTGCAGGAGGACGGGACGCTGCCGCGTACCAGGGAGATCCTGCTCGTCGACTCGATCGGCGCGGCGGCCGGCGGCGCCGGGTCCGTCTCCTCCAACACCACCTACATCGAGTCGGCCGCCGGAGTCGGCGAGGGCGCCCGCACCGGTCTGGCCAGCGTGGTCACCGGGTTGCTGTTCCTCGTGGCGATCTTCTTCGCGCCGCTCGTCACGGTCGTCCCGTACGAGGCCGCCGCGCCCGCGCTGATCGTGGTCGGCTTCCTGATGATGACCTCGATCCGCGACATCGACTGGGATGACTTCGAGATCGCGATCCCGGCGTTCCTCACCGTCGTGATCATGCCGTTCACGTACTCGATCTCCAACGGCATCGGCGCCGGCTTCATCAGCTACGTGCTGATCAAGGTCGTGCGGGGCAAGGCGCGCGAGATCCACCCGTTGCTGTGGGGGGTCACGGCGCTGTTCGTCCTGTACTTCGCGATCGGGCCGATCCGGGTGCTCTTCGGCGTCTGAGCACGCCCTCGAAGCCGCCCTGCGCGTGCGGGGCGGCTTCGAGGTACCAAGGAGGTACCAGATATTTGCTTTCGGAAATTTCTCGACATGCCGTATAGTTAGCAAAGGTAATGACACATGCTAACCAAACCCCAGCCCAAGACGGACCTGCGCAGCGACGCAGGCCTGGCTTCAGCCCTGCGCGTCTCAATGGCAAGGCTGACCAGGCGCCTACGACGACAGGCGGCAGCTCACTCGCTGACTCCCACACAGTTCGCGACGCTCGCCGCGGTGGAACGGCATTCCGGGATAACCCCCGGCGAATTGGCCGAGCTCGAGAAGGTTCAGCCACCCTCGATGACGCGCGTGATCGCCGCCCTCGAGGAGCGCGGCCTGGTCTCGCGCAGCCCGCACCCGACCGACCGGCGCCAGGTGACCGTGACGGTAACCGAGGCCGCCGAGAAGCTGCTGAAGGAGGAGCGACGCCGCAAGGAGGCGTGGCTGACGCAGCGGCTGAAGGAGCTCTCGCCGGAGGAACGGTCGGTGCTCCGCCAGGCGGCGCCGATTCTGGAGAAGCTCAGCAGGATATAGAGCCTGAAGAACCCAAGACCGGGATGTTCCGGTCGCTCAGGATTCCTAACTACCGCATGTTCGCGGCAGGTGGCATCGTCTCCAACGTCGGCACCTGGCTGCAGCGCACCGCCCAGGACTGGCTGGTGCTCGACCTCACCCACGGCAGCGCGGCGGCGCTCGGTACGGCGACCGCGCTGCAGTTCCTGCCGATGCTGATCTTCGGGATGTTCGGCGGCGTGCTCGCCGACCGCTACCCCAAGCGGCCCATCCTCATCGCCGCCCAGTCGCTCATGGCCACCCTGGCGCTGACCATCGGTGTGCTCACCATGACGGGCTCGGCCCAGGTCTGGCACGTGTACGTGATGGCGTTCCTGCTCGGCCTGATCTCCTGCGTCGAGGTGCCCACGCGGCAGGCGTTCGTGGTCGAGATGGTCGGCCGGCGCGACCTGTCCAACGCCATCGCGCTGAACAGCTCCATCTTCAACCTCGCCCGCGTGGTCGGCCCGGCGCTCGCCGGTGTGCTGATCTACGTGCTCGGCGGCACGGGGCCCATCTTCCTGATCAACGCGACGACCTTCGGCGCGGTGATCTCCAGCCTGGTCTTCATGCGCAGGTCCGAGCTGAACCCCGCCGCGCCCGTGCCCAGGGCCAAGGGCCAGCTCCGCGAGGGGCTCCGGTACGTGATCGAGCGCGAAGAGCTGCTCATGCCGGTGCTGCTGATCGGGTTCGTGTCGATGTTCTCGCAGTCGTTCTCGATGTCGATCGCGCTCATGGCGCGCGAGGTGTTCAAGGCCGGGGCGTCCTCGTTCGGGCTGGCCTCCAGCATGTTCGCGGTGGGGGCGCTCGGGGGCGCGCTGCTCGCGGCGCGCCGGGCGCGCCTGTCACGCAAGGTGCTGGTGGCCGGGGCGCTCGGGTTCGGGCTCTTCCAGATCGCCACCGGGCTGGCCCCGTTCTACCCCGTCTACCTGCTGCTGCTGATCCCGACCGGGATCGCGCTGATCACCATCAACACGGCCGCCAACGCCAGCGTCCAGATCGCCACGTCCCCGGACATGCGGGGCCGGGTCATGGGGATCTACATGCTGGTGTTCACCGGCGGGGCTCCCGTGGGCGCGCCGCTCATCGGCTGGCTGTCGGAGCTGGGCGGGCCGCGGGCGGGCGTGATCCTGTCCGGCGTGCTGGTGCTGGTCGGCACCGGGCTGGCGATGCTGGTGACGCGCCTGATCACCGCCCGCGTCGCGAGGCCGGCGCTCGCCGTCGCCTGAGCCCCCACCCCTGGGGCCCAGGCGGCAGGTGGGCAAGAGACAATCAGGTGGTATGAGGCTGTTCGCGGCGCTGGTGCCGCCCGACGAGATCCTGGACGAGATCTCGCGCGCCATCGCGCCGCACGTCGGGCAGGTGCCGGGGCTGCGCTGGCCCGACCGTGCCACCTGGCACATCACGCTGGGCTTCTTCGGCGAGGTGCCCGAGCAGGTGCTGCCCGAGCTGGAGGAGCGCCTGGCCCGCGCCGTACACCGCTACAGCGTCCTCGACCTGGCCTTCACCGGCTTCGGCGCCTTCTCCTCCGCCCGCCGGGCCAGGGTCTTCTGGGTGGGCGTCACGGGCGACTCCATGACGAGGCTGGCGGACTCGGTCAAGGCGGGCGCCCGGCGGGCCGGTGCCGTACAGACCGATGAGAAACGGTTCCACCCGCACCTCACGCTGGCCCGCGCCAAGACGGAGACGGACCTGCGCCCGCTGGTCGAGTCGCTGTCCGGGTTCAGCGGCTCGCCGTGGCGGGCGGAGCAGGTCCGTCTCGTCCGCAGTCACACAGGGCCCCAGGTGAGGTACGAGTCACTCGCCGAATGGGCGCTCGCACCCTCCGGGCAGAGCTAGGCTCCAGACCGTGGATCGTCCTCGCATGTGGCTGCTGCCGATTGTGCTCGGCCTGCTCCTGCTCATCGTCGTCGTCGGCGCTCTGGTGAGCTGACTTACCAGGCGTAGTCCTCGGGGGCCGTCTTGTGACCGGGGAAGATCTCGTCGAGACGGGCCAGCGTGGCCTCGTCAAGGTCGATCTCCAGGGTGCGCAGGCTGCCCTCGAGCTGCTCCAGGGTGCGCGGGCCGATGATCGGCGCGACCACCGCCCGCTGCTTGAGCAGCCAGGCCAGGGCCACGTACGCCGGGTCCTCGCCCAGCTCGTCGCAGAGCTTCTCGTACTGCTCGATCTTGTCGCGGTGCTTCTCGAGCTGCTTGACCATGTGCTCGGAGGCCGAGCGGCCCTTGTCGATCTTGCGCAGCACGCCGCCGAGCAGGCCGCCGGCCAGCGGGCTCCACGGGATCACACCGAGCCCGTAGTCCTCGCACGCGGGCAGCACCTCGAGCTCGACCGCGCGGGTGAGCAGGTTGTAGTGGGACTGCTCGCTGATGAGGCCGTTGACGTTACGCCGGGCGGCCGCCTCCTGGGCCTTGGCGATGTGCCAGCCGGCGAAGTTGGACGACCCCACGTAGATGATCTTGCCCTGCTGGCGCAGGACGTCCATCGCCTCCCAGAACTCCTCGTACGGGGTGTCCCGGTCGACGTGGTGCGCCTGGTAGATGTCGATGTAGTCGGTCTGCAGCCGCTTCAGCGAGGCGTCGCAGGCCCTGCGGATGTTGAGGGCGGACAGCTTCTGGTCGTTGGGCCAGTCGCTCATCTTGCCGTTGAGCTTGGTCGCGATGACGGTCTTCTCCCGGCGCCCGCCGCCCTGGGCGAACCACCGGCCGACGATCTGCTCGGTGATGCCCTCGCCCAGCTTCCAGCCGTACACGTTGGCCGTGTCGAAGAAGTTGATCCCCAGCTCCAACGCCCGGTCCATGATCGCGAAGGAGTCTTCCTCCGTGGTCAGGGGGCCGAAGTTCATGGTGCCGAGGCAGAGCGGGCTCACCTGCAGGCCACTGCGTCCGAGGTTGACGTAATCCATGACTTCAACCCTAAAGACCTGGAGCGCACTCCAGGCCATACACTAGGTCCATGATCTCCAATGGAGCGCCGGCGGACCTCCGCGCTTCATGATCGCTTTACTCCGCGCCGCCGTGCCGCTGTTCCTGGCGATGGTCGCGGGCATGGTCGGCTCCCTGGTGGTCACCTCGGTGCTCGGCAAGCATGACACAGTGACGCTGGCCGCGTTCGCGGTCGTGACCGCCGTGCTCAACCCCGCCGGCGCCGCGGTGCAGGGCGCGCTGCGCGGGCTCGGGCCGTTCGTGGCCCCGTACCGGGACGACCCGGCGGCGGCCGTGCCGATCGTGCGGGACGCGCGCTGGCTCAGCCTGGCCACCGGCCTGGTCGGCGCGCTCGCCGTGATCTGCGTGCCGCTGATCGCGAGCGCCACCGGGGTGCCCGGCGAGGTGGTGCGCGAGATGGGCCTGCTGCCGTACTTCCTCGCGGTGTCCCTGCTGGTCTTCGCCTCCACCGGAGGTTCGAGCACCATCCTGATCGCGCTCGGGCACACCCGCAGCGTGCTCTGGCCGACCCTGGTCTCCGGCGTGGTGCTGGGCGGGCTCACCGTCGTGCTGGTGCCGCCGCTCGGGCTCACCGGCGTGGGCCTGGCCTGGCTGATCTCGGGCACGGCGGCGGCGCTCGTGGCGACCTACGGCGTGCGGCGCGCGCTCAGGCGGCCCGTCGGGCAGGCCCGGCCGAGGACCGGCGAGATCGTCGCCCTGGCGAAGGTCAGCATCCCGCTGGCCGGGACCGTGCTCATCAAGTTCGGCGTGCTCGGGGTCGTCACCTTCGCGGCCGGCACCACCAGCACGCGCGACACCGCCGCCCACGCGGTGCTGACCACCCTCACCGGCTTCATCATGATGGCCTCGCTCTCCGTCGCCCAGGCCGCGATGCCGGACGTGGCCCGCGCCCCCGACCCCGCGGGTGCGCGCCGGGCCAACCGCACCGCGGCCCTGCTCGCCGTCATGGGGACGCTCACCGGGGCGGGCCTGCTGCTCGGGCTCGGGGAGCAGCTGCTGAGGCTGTTCAGCGACGACGTGGCGGTGCGGGAGCGCGTGCTGGGGCTGCTGCCGCTGATGTTGCTGGCGTCGCTGCTGGACGCGGCCCAGGCGGTGCAGGGCTTCGGCCTCACCGCGCTCAAACGCTCCGCCGCCAGCCTGTCCTACTTCGCGATCGGGTACGGGCTGCTGGTCGTGGCCGCCGTACCCGTGGCCAGGGCCTGGGGGATCACCGGCCTCTGGGTGGCCATGGCGGTGGCCAACGGGCTCCTGGTGGTGCTCCAGGGCACCGGTTTCCACCGCCACAGCGCCAAGGTCGGGCGGGTCCTCGTCGGCTAGAAACCCGGAAGGGACAGGTCGCCCGCCCAGGCCTTGTACGTGTGCTCGGCGAGCTTGCGGATCCGGCCGGTGTTGACGTCGATCGCGTACGTGACCTCGCCCAGCGTGGGCACGCCGCCCTCCTTGCCTCCCCAGGTGCCGCTGCTCGGCTTGTCACTGATCACCACTTCCGTGGAGCTGTGCCAGCCGCCGATGCGCGGGCCGCGAACGTTCTTCGGGACGTCGGTGAACTCGGCCCTGGAAAGGATCTTGCCGGTAGTGACGTCGAGGGTGACGACCGTGTCGACGGGGCGGGTCACGAGATGGTCCTTGATCTCCTCGCCGTCGAGGTAGGCCACCGTGCGCCCGTCCGCGGACAGCTCGCTGACCTGCCGCGAGGTCTTGTTCAACGGCGTCACCTTCCCGCCGTCGAACACCCCCAGCCGGTCCTCGTCGTCGCTGACCACGACCGGGGTCCCGCCGTTGCCGATCCGCCGCACGCGCCACCCCTCGGGGATCTCGGTCACCTGGCCTGTTTCCATGTCCACCACGGAGCTCGTCGCGCCCAGCAGGCCGAGGAAACGCCCGTCGGGGGAGAGCACCAGCACCATCCCGTTCTTCACCATCGTCTCCCGCGTGACGGTCTGCGGGGTGAGCCAGATGCGGCCGTCGGCCAGGTCCCGGACCGCGAACTTCTGGTCCTTCTCGCTGTAGTACGCCACCCGCTTCCCGTCCGAGGAGATCTCCAGGGGGCCGCCGGTGTTCATGTAGTTGTCGGGGGTCTGTTCGGTGTACACGCTGAGCGCCTCGGGCATCCGGAAGCTCCCGCCGGTGCGGGTCACCAGCCGCCACTGGGCGCATTCCTTGCCGAAGGTTTTGGTGTTCTTCCGGTAGTCCCACTCCCTGCCGCAGAAGTCGTAGTACGCGTACGCGGCCGGGTCCACGCCGGAGGCGGGCAGCACGTTCGCGATCTCGCCGCTCATCGTGGCGCCGCCCGGGGTGGTGATCAGGACGGTGGCCGCGAGCGCGGTCGCGACCAGCGACGCCAGCGCCGAGCCGAACGTCGCCGCCTTCCACCTGCGCGCCCCCCGCACCGCCCGCTCGGCCAGGTCGACCTCGGGCGCCTGGGCGGCGATCAGCTGGAGCTCGTCACGGAACCGGGTCATCGGTAGACCTCCTCGGGATCGACGTCGTGAAGCAGTTCGGCCAGCTCGGGGGCGAGGGCGCGTAAGCGGCCGAGCGCGTGGCTGGTCTGGCTCTTGACCGTGCCGGGCGAGCAGCCGAGCAGGTCGGCGGTCTCGTCGATGCTGCGGTCCTCGTAGTACCGCAGCACCAGCACGGCCCGCTGCCGTGGCGTCAGGCGCAGGAGAGCCCGCTGCAGCGTCATGCGGTGCAGGCTCACGTCCTCGGGGCCGGCCCCGTGCACGATCTCCGGCGGGTGCGCGGTGAGCGTCTCCTTGGCACGCCTGCGCCGCCGCCAGGAGATGTGCTCGTTGACGAGCGCCCTGCGGACGTACGCCTCCGGATTGCCGTCTTTCATCAGCTTCCGCCAGTGCCTGGCCGTCCGCATCAGAACGGTCTGCAGCAGGTCCTCGGCCTGCTGGGCGTCGCCGGTGAGCAGGTACGCGGTACGCATCAGCGCGTGCTGGCGTCCGCGGACGAACTCCCTGAAGCCCTCATATGGGTCCATGCGTCTCCTTCCACCCGCTATCAACGCGGACACGAGCGGCGGCGTTGGAGGTCGGTCTTGGGCGGCGACTCGTGGGGCATGATGTCGGAGTGGGGGATGGAGTGATGCGGGCGCTGGCCGCCGCGGGGGCTGTGGCGATGGCCACCAGTGTGCTGTTCACCGTTCCCGCCCGTGCGGCGGTGGCGGACGAGGGGATGGAGAAGCTTTTCACCTTCAAGGACCCCAAGATCACGGAGTCCAGCGGCCTGGCCGTCTCGCCGACGCACGCGGACACCTACTACACGCACAACGACAGCTCCGCCAGCCCCACCTTCTACGCCGTGGACGGCAAGGGGCGGACGCGGGCCACCTTCCAGGTGAAGGGCGCCCAGGCGAGAGACTGGGAGGCCATGGCCGCGACCAAGGACCCGGCCACGGGGCAGGCCACGCTGTGGTTCGCGGACATCGGCGACAACCTCAACGGGGCCTGGCCGGACGTCTCCATCTACCGCGTGGTGGAGCCCCAGACCATCAAGGACGCCACCCTGCCCGCGACCCGCTACCGCTTCCGCTACGCCGACGGCGGCCGCAACGCGGAAGGCATCATGATCAACCCCAAGACGGGGCGGCTCTACGTGGTGTCCAAGGAGTTCTCGGGGTCCGTCTACGCCGCGCCGAAGAAGCTCCGTACCGACAGGACGAACGTCCTGCGCAAGGTGGCCACCGCGCCTCTCATGGCCACGGACGCCGCCTACGCCCCCGACGGCTCCTCGTACGTCATCCGCACGTACTTCTCGGCCACCCTCTACCGCCCGCCGGGCGAGATGATCACCAGGGTGTCGATGCCGGAGCTGAAGCAGGCGGAGTCGATCACGTACACGGCTGACGGCAAGTCCCTGCTCACGGGCACGGAGGGGCCCCGAAGCCCGGTCTACCGCGTCACGATCCCCGGCACCGCCCAACCCGCCGCCACCGCCGCCGCCACCCCCAGCCCGACCGCGGCCGCGCGGCAGGCCCCCGCGAAGGACGCGGGCACGACCTCCCAGGCGGCCGTCGACGCGGGCGCGACCGGCTTAACGGCCAAGGACATCCTGATCTGGATCGCCGCCGCCGCGACCGCCCTGGGCACCATCACCTTCATCGCCCGCCGTACCCGCTGACCCCACCCCGTCCGGCCCCCGTCCGCCGCTCGGAATGATCGATCGTGAAACGCGATCGTTCCGATGAAAAACATGCGTTGGACTCATAGATGCTCCATCGCCCAGGCTGTCCGCATGACGGCGATGAGACCTCAAACGGACGGCCGCCTGTCGCGCGGGATGCTCCTGCTCATGTCAGTGGCGACCGGGTTGGCGGTCGCCGGCAACTACTTCGCGCAGCCGCTGCTCGACCTGATCGGCCGGGAGCTGGGCGTCGGGCCGTCGCAGGCGGCGCTGGTGGTGACGGCCGCGCAGGGCGGGTACGCGCTGGGGCTGATCCTGCTGGTGCCGCTCGGCGATCTGGTGGAGCGGCGGCGGCTGGCGGTGGCGCTCTACGCGGCGACCGCGGTGTTCCTGCTGGTGTCGGCCACCGCTCCCAACGGCACGGTGCTCCTGGCCGGTACCGCCCTGACCGCGCTGTCCTCGGTGGGAGCGCAGGTCGTGGTGCCGTTCGCGGCGACGCTGGCGGACCCGGCCGAGCGCGGCCGGGTGGTCGGCACCGTGATGACCGGCCTGATGCTCGGGCTGTTGCTGGCGCGCACCGCGTCCGGAGCCCTGTCGGAGGTGGGCGGGTGGCGGACGGTCTACTGGGTGAACGCGGCCCTGATGGCGCTGATGGCCGTGCTGCTGCGTACGTTCCTGCCCCGGCTCGGCGGGGACGGCGGCCGCCTGACCTACCTCGGCCTGCTGCGCTCGACGGTGGCGATGTTCCGGCACGAGCCGCTGCTGCGGTGGCGGGCGGGGATCGGCGCGTTGAGCCTCGCCTCGTTCAGCGTGCTGTGGACGGCGCTGACCTTCCTGCTGTCGGGGTCGCCGTACGACTGGCCGGAGTCGGCCATCGGCCTGTTCGGGCTGGTCGGCGTCGTGGGCGCGCTGACCGCCACGGTGGCGGGGCGGCTGGCCGACCGCGGATACGTACAGGTCGTGACCGGCGCAGGGACGGTGCTGCTGGTGGCGTCCTGGCTGGCGCTCGCGGCGGGGGCGCGGTCCCTGATCTGGCTGGTCGCCGGCGTGGTCGTGCTCGATCTGGCGCATCAGGCGGTGCTCAACAGCAGCCAGAACGTCCTGTTCGCGCTGCGGCCCGAGGCCCGCAACCGGATCAACTCGGCCTTCCTCACCGTCTTCTTCGCCGGGGGAGCGGTGGGGTCCGCGCTGGCGTCCGTGGTCTGGGTGCACGGGGGCTGGACCGGCGTGTTCGTCCTGGGCGCCGCCCTTTCGGCCGGGACCGTCGTGCTCTGGGCCCTGGAACGCATCACCGTCAAGCGGTCGGCGGGCTCCCCGAAGACCGTGCTCCGTACCCCCGCCACTGCCAAAGGAGAATGAACGTGTCACGCACCGTACTGATCACCGGGGCCACCGGAACCGTGTCCACCGCGCTGATCGACGTGCTGAAAGGAGCCGAGGTCGACCTCCGCGCGCTCGTCCGCGACGAGTCCGGCGCGGGCGGCCTGTCCGAGCAGGGGGCCGAGGTCTTCGTCGGTGACCTCGACGACGCCCGGTCGCTGCCGCCCGCCTTCGAGGGCGTGCAGGACGTGTGGCTGCTCACCCCGAACGGCCCGCGCGCCCCGGAGCACAGCATGAACGCCGGGTGGGCCGCCCGCCAGGCGGGGGTGGAGCGCGTCGTCCGCCTGTCCGTCGTCGGCGCGGCGCACGACGCGCCGAACCGCAGCGGCAGGCTGCACGCGCTGTCCGACCAGGAGCTCGAACGGTGGGGCATGCGCTGGACGATCCTGCGCCCGCACTGGTTCATGCAGAACCTGCTGAACGAGGCGGGCGACATCGCCGCCAGCGGCACGTTCTCGCTGAACCTGGCCTCGGCGCGGATCGGCATGATCGACGTGCGGGACATCGCCGGGTGCGCCGCCCGCGTGCTCCTCGACGACCCCGACCGTCACCACGGCGAGACGTACACGCTCACCGGCCCGCGCTCGCTGACGTTCGACGAGGTCGCCGAGCAATTGAGGCTCGCTCTCGGCAGGCCGGTCACGTACCTGCCGGTCGGCGACGACGCCAAGCGCAAGACGCTGCTCGGCTACGGCGTCCCGGCCTGGATCGTCGACATGCTGGAGGAGTACGCGCAGGCGTACGCCTCCGGCTGGGGCGACTTCACCACCGACACGGTCGCCGCCCTTCTCGGCCGCCCCCCGCGCGACATCGCCGACTTCGCCCGCGACCACGCCGCGGCGTTCACCTCGACCGGAGGCGGCAAGTGACGCGATCGATCAGGGCCCTCGGCGCGATCCTCGCCGCGCTCGCGCTGGCCGTCACCATGGGCGGCCCCGCCGGAGCGGCCGCGGACCGGCGGGCCGGGGATCTTCCGGCCTCGATCTCGCTGCCCGACGGCTTCCAGCCCGAGGGCATCGCCACCGGCACCGGACCCTTCGCCTTCATCAGCTCCATGGCCGACGGCTCCATCTACCGCGCCGACCTGCGCACCGGGCGCGGCGCGATCATCAGCCGCGGACCCGGCACGCCGTCGCTCGGCATGAAGCTCGACTCGCGGGGGCGGCTGTTCGTGGCGGGCGGCACGGGCGGTGACGCGCGGGTCGTCGACTCTCGCACCGGCCGGGTGCTGGCCTCCTACCGGCTGGTCACCGGCCCGGCGTTCGTCAACGACGTCATCCTCACCCGGAACGCCGCGTGGTTCACCGACTCCACCAACCCGGTGCTCTACAAGCTGCCGCTGCGCGGCGGACGGCTGCCCGCCACCGCGGTGCGGATCCCGCTCACCGGGGACCTGGAGTACGGCGACGGCTTCAACGCCAACGGCATCACGCCCACCCCGGACGGCCGGGGCCTGATCGTCGTGCAGTCGAACACCGGCGGGCTGTTCCGCGTCGACCCGACCGGCGCGACCCGCCGGGTGGACCTGCACGGCGAGTCGCTGCGGGAGGGCGACGGCCTGTTGCTGCGCGGCCGGACGTTGTACGCGGTGCAGAACCGGCTCAACGCCGTGGCCGTCCTGCGGTTGAACGCGACGGGGACCGAGGGCCGCGTCGTGCGGCGGGTGAGCGATCCCAGGTTCGACGTGCCGGCGACCGTGGCCGCCTTCGGGGCCCGGTTGTACCTCCCCAACGCCCGCTTCGACACGACGCCGACCCCGGACACGCCGTACGACGCCGTCGCCATCCCCCGGCCCTGACCTGCGTCAGGACGGCGAGGGACCCGCCCGCCGCCCCTGCCCGCGCATGGTCGCGGTGAAGAACTCTCCGCGCAGGGCCTGCCCGACCACCTCGATCGAGCGGGCCAGCCGGACCAGGCGCGGGCCCTCGTGCCGGTAGACGTCGAGCACGGCCTCGATCGCGGGCGGCGGGAGGTGCCCCTTCAGGTCGACGGCGGCCTTCCGGTAACCGGTCCTGGCCGCCTCCACGGCGGCGTCGACGTGATAGCGCGCCATGCTGACCAGCGCGATCGGATGGCGCCGGAGGACCTCGTGCTGCCGGTAGTCCGGCGGGAGCGCGTCCAGGAGCCAGGTCGTGGCGGACAACTCCCAGTCGGGGACGCTGGGTGGCCGGACCTCGGGTGGCCACTCCGGCGGAAGATACATGCCGCCATCGTACTCATGTTCGACTGAATGTCCTGGAAAGACCCACTGTGCTCACCGGCTCAAGTGCTGGATCGCCCGGATATAGCGGGGACGGCCAGTTAGCCGGAAAATCGTCGTGTGACGGAGAAGATCGGAGTCGTGGGGGCGGGCATAGTCGGCCTGGCCGTGGCGCGCGAGCTGGCCAAGGTCAGGGGCGCCGAGGTGACCGTGCTGGACAAGGAGCCGCACGTCGGCGCCCACCAGACCGGCCACAACAGCGGCGTCGTCCACGCGGGCATCTACTACCCGCCGGGCTCGCTCAAGGCCCGGCTGTGCCGCGAGGGTGTGGCACTGCTCAAGGAGTACTGCGCCGCCAACGCGCTGCCGTACGACGAGGTCGGCAAGCTGGTCGTCGCGAGCACCCGTGCCGAGCGGCCGCTGCTGAGCGCGCTGGCCGAGCGGGCGCGCGCCAACGGCGTGCCGGGCATCGCCGAGCTCGACGGGCTGGCGCTGCGCGAGATCGAGCCGCACACGGTCGGCGTCGGCGCGATCCACTCGCCGCACACCGCGATCTGCGACTTCCCCGCGGTCGCGCGGCGGCTCGCGCTGGACGTGGAGGAGATGGGCGGGTCCGTACGGCTCTCGCATCCGGTCAGGGCGATCAGGGAGCGGTCCGGGGGCGTGGACGTGCTCGCGGCCAAGCGGAAGTTCACCTTCGACCGGCTGGTGGTCTGCGGCGGCCTGGGCACCGACACGGTGGCCGGGATGGCGGGACATCCGGGGGATGTGCGGATCGTCCCGTTCCGAGGGGAGTTCTACGCGCTCCAGGGCGCGGCCAAGGATCTCGTCCGCGGGCTGATCTATCCGGTGCCGGATCCGCGCTACCCGTTCCTGGGGGTGCATCTGACGCGCCAGATCGACGGCGGGGTGCTGGTGGGGCCGAACGCGGTGCTCGCCTTGGCCTACGAAGGCTACACCTGGCGAAATATCCGAAATTTCGGTCAAATTCTTGGCTGGCCGGGGACGCTGCGCATGGCCAGGAGCCACTGGCGCACGGGGATCAAGGAGGTCTACGGGTCCCTCGTCAAAGGCGCGTTCGTCCGGGGCGCCCGCCGCTACGTCCCCGAGCTCACCGCCGCCGACCTCGTACGGGCCCCCGGCGGCGTACGCGCCCAGGCCCTCGCCAGGGACGGCCGCCTGGTCGACGACTTCGTGGTGGACGTGCACGGCAACATCGTCCTGGTGCGCAACGCGCCCTCGCCCGCCGCCACCTCCAGCCTGGCGATTGCCCGGCACATTGCCGGAATTGTCCCAGCACTCGTCCGATGAGGGCATCCTTGGATGTGATGGAATCACGCCTGCTGATCGTCGAGGACGATCCCAACATCCTCGAGCTCCTGGCCGCGAGTCTGAGGTTCGCGGGTTTCGACGTGACCACCGCGAAGAGCGGCCACGACGCCGTCGCCGCCGTGCAACGGCACCGGCCCGACCTCGTCGTGCTCGACGTCATGCTGCCCGACCTGGACGGATTCGAGATCGTCCGGCGGCTGCGCGGCGGCGGGCTGCACACGCCCGTGGTGTTCCTGACCGCCCGTGACGAGACCGAGGACAAGATCCGCGGGCTCACGATCGGCGGCGACGACTATGTGACCAAGCCGTTCAGCCTGGAGGAGGTGGTCGCCAGGATCCACGCGGTCCTGCGCCGTACGAACGGCGACCTCCCGGCCGCCCCGCCGCGGCTGACGTTCGCCGACATCGAGCTGGACGAGGAGAGCCACGAGGTGTGGCGCGGGGGCAACGCGGTGGCGCTGTCGCCGACCGAGTTCAAGCTGCTGCGCTACTTCATGACGAACGCCGGCCGCGTCCTATCCAAGCCGCAGATCCTCGACCACGTGTGGGACTACGACTTCCGGGGCGAGGTGGGCATCGTCGAGTCGTACGTGTCCGTGCTCCGCCGGAAGATCGACAACCGCAGCCCCCGGCTCATCCACACCCTGCGCGGTGTCGGATACGTCCTACGCCTGCCACCGAGTCCCTGATGCGCGGCCTGCCGCTCCGGATCAAGCTCATCGCGTCGATGCTGGCCCTGCTGGGGTTCGGCATGACCTTCATCGGCCTGGTGAGCGTCTCGGTGCTGCACGGCTACCTCATCGACCGGGTGGACAGCCAGCTCGGCCTGCTCAACGCCCGCATGCACAAGAAGGTCGTGAGCGACTGGCGCAAGGACAGGGAGACCTCCGAGCGGCCGATCATCATCGAGTCCGACGCGATCGTCCTGGTCAAGGAGCCGGGCGGCGATTTCCTGCCGATGCTCACCGACCGCGACGTGGATCTGAAGCCCAAGCCGGTGCTGTCGCCCTCGCCGGGTGCGGAGGCGTACACGGCGCCGGCGATCAAGGGGGACGGCGAGTGGCGGGTGCTGGAGCGCGTGGTCCAGCGGCAGACGCTCGTGGTCGCGGTGGACCTGGAGGAGGTCGACGCGATCACCAGGCGGCTCGTGCTCATCGAGCTGCTGGGCGGCGGCGGCATACTGCTCCTCCTGACCGTCGCGGGCATCACGATCGTGCGGCGGAGCATGCGCCCGCTCGGCCAGATCGAGCGCACGGCCGAGGCCATCGCCGGCGGTGAGCTGGGCCGCCGGGTGCCGGACGCCGACCCGCGTACCGAGGTCGGGAGCCTGGCCAACTCGCTGAACGGGATGCTCGCCCAGATCGAGGCCGCCTTCGCGGCGCGGTCGGCGTCGGAGGCGGCGGCCCGCCGCTCCGAGGACCGCATGCGCCAGTTCGTCGGCGACGCCTCCCACGAGCTGCGCACCCCGCTGACCTCCATCCGCGGCTTCGCCGAGTACGCCAGGCAGAACCCCGGCGCCGACCCCGCCGAGCTGATGCAGCGCGTGGAGAAGGCCGCGGGCCGGATGAGCCTGCTGGTGGACGACCTGCTTTTACTGGCCAGGGTGGACCAGCAGCGGCCGCTGAAGATGCGCCCGGTGGACATGCTGGCGCTGGCCGCGGACGCCGTGCAGGACGCCAGGATCCTCGCGCCCGACCGGATCATCAAGCTGGACGTGGTCGGCGGCGCGGCCCTGATCGTCTCGGGCGACGAGGTACGCCTGCGCCAGGTCATCAGCAACCTCGTCACCAACGCGATCATCCACACCGAGGCCGGCTCGCCGATCATCGTGCGCATCGGGGCGGGCTCGGAGACGCTGTTCCTCGAGGTCGTCGACAACGGCCCCGGACTCACGCCCGAGCAGGTCGAGCACGTCTTCGAACGCTTCTACCGCGCCGACTCCGCAAGATCGCGCCGCCGTTCCGGCGAGGACCGGGGCAGCGGGCTCGGCCTGGCCATCGTGCGGGCGCTCGTCCAGGCCCACGCCGGCACGGTCACGCTGGACAGCTCGCCGGAGGCCGGCTCCACCTTCCGGGTCGAACTCCCACTCGCCTTGGAGTGAGCCTTCAGCTAACCCTCAGGTCGCTGGGTCACTCTAAGTAGGTGACGAAACCCGAGGCGCTGATCATGGTGGTGGACGACGAGCCCAGCATCAGGGACCTCCTGTCCGCCAGCCTGCGCTTCTCCGGGTTCGAGGTGCTGACCGCCGCCGACGGGCAGGAAGCCGTGGAGGTGGCCGACCGGGCCTCGCCCGACCTCGTGGTGCTCGACGTGATGCTGCCGGACCTCGACGGGTTCGAGGTGGCCAAGCGGATCGACGCCCCGGTGCTGTTCCTGACCGCGCGCGGCGACACCGAGGACAAGATCGCGGGCCTGCGGGTGGGCGACGACTACGTGACCAAGCCGTTCAGCCTGGAAGAGGTGCAGGCCAGGATCCGGGCGGTGCTGCGGCGCACGCGCGGGGAGGGCGCGCCGGCGAGCAAGCTCAAGGTGGCCGACCTGGAGCTGGACGAGGACGCCCGCGAGGTGTGGCGGGCCGGCCGGCAGGTGCGGCTGTCGCCGACGGAGTTCAAGCTGCTGCACTACTTCATGGTCAACGCGGGGCGGGTCCTGTCGAAGGCCCAGATCCTCGACCACGTCTGGAACTACGACTTCGGCGGCGACGCCGGCGTCGTCGAGTCGTACGTGTCCTACCTCAGGCGCAAGGTGGACGACGTCGAGCCGCGCCTCATCCACACCCTCCGCAGTGTCGGCTACGTGCTGCGGGAGCCGCCAGGCTAGGCGCGACACCTCACCACCTGCGGTGGACCGCCGGACGCGGCTCACCGTAGCGTGGGTCGTATGGAGCCGCTGGCCGCGCCGGAGACTAGCGTGGGCCGTATGGATCTGCTGGCCGCGTTGGAGGCGCTGCGCCGGCCGCTGGATCGCGAGCTGTTCCCGCTGGCGGTCGGTGAGGCGGCGCGAGACCGGCGTGCGCTGCGCGAGCTGGCCGGGCAGCTCGACGACTACCTGCTGCCCCGGCTGCGCGCGCTCGACGCGCCGCTGCTGGCCGTCGTCGGCGGGTCCACGGGGGCGGGCAAGTCCACGCTGGTCAACTCGCTGGTCGGGGCCGACGTCAGCGAGCCGGGGGTGCTGCGGCCCACCACGCTCGTTCCCACGCTCGTGGTCAGCCCGGCCGACCAGACCTGGTTCATGGGCCAGAACGTGCTGCCCGGCCTGTCCCGCGCCACCGGCACCGGTCCGGGAGCGCTGCGGGTGGTCACCTCCGACGCGCTGGGCGCCGGCCTCGCGCTGCTCGACGCGCCCGACATCGACTCCGTGGTGGTCGCGAACCGGGAGCTCGCCGCCCAGCTGCTGGCCGCCGCCGACCTGTGGCTGTTCGTCACGACGGCCGCCCGTTACGCGGACGAGGTGCCGTGGAGCTTCCTGCGCTCCGCCCGCGAACGCAGCACCGCCCTGGCCCTCGTACTCGACCGGGTGCCCCCGGACGCGGTCGAGCCCATCTCGCGCGACCTGACCCGCCTCCTGGCCGAGAACGGCCTCGACGGCACGCTGCTGTTCACCGTCCCCGAGGCGGCGCTGCCCTCGGAGAAGGCCAGGCTGCCGGAGGAGACCGTGCGGCCCATCACCTCCTGGCTCACGGGGCTGGCCACCGACGCGGCGGAGAGATCCCGCGTCGTACGCCAGACGCTGTCCGGGGCGCTCGACAGCCTGGCCACCCGGGTGCCCGCGCTGGCCGTGGCCGTCGAACGCCAGCAGGCCGCCTTCGACACCCTGCGCTCCGTCGTGGCGGGCGCCTACGCGGGCGGCATCGCCGACTTCGACGCGGGCATGCGTGACGGGTCGCTGCTGCGGGGCGAGGTGCTGGCCCGCTGGCAGGACTTCATCGGCACCGGCGACCTCATGCGCTCCCTGGAGAGCCGGGTCGGGTGGTTGCGCGACAGGATCGTCGGCTTCTTCACCGGACAGATGCCGGAGGGCCAGCTCAGGGACGCCTTGGAGAGCGGGGTGGGGGCGCTCATCAGGGGCGCCGCCGACGGGTCCGCCGAACGCGCCCTGGAAGGCTGGTCGGCCGCGCCCGGCGGGCCCGGTCTGCTGGAGCGGCTCGGGCCGATGGAGTCCGCCCGCCTCGGCCGCGCCGCTCCCGACGTGGGCAAGCGCGCGGAGGCGACGGTCCGGGGGTGGCAGGAGTTCGTCCTGGACCTCGTACGAGAGGAAGGGCGCGAACGGCGGACGGCCGCCCGCGTGGCCTCGTTCGGGGTGAACGGGGCGGGGCTGCTGCTCATGCTGGGCGTGTTCGCCTCCACAGGAGGGCTGACCGGGATCGAGGTGGGGATCGCGGGCGGCACGAGCCTGCTGTCGCAGAAGCTGCTGGAGGCCGTCTTCGGCGACCAGGCCGTGCGGACGCTGACCGTGCGGGCGCGGGACGACCTGCGGGATCGGGTGCGGCTGCTGCTGGAGGAGGAGTCGTACCGGTTCACGGCCCAGCTGGAGGCGATGGAGCCGCCCCGGGGGACGGCGAACGCGCTGCGCGGCGCGGCCGAGCGCATCCATGCCCACCGCGCGGAGCTCCCGGCGACGGCGGCGGGCGGACAGGACGCGACCGTGGGTGGACAGGACGCGACCGCAGGCGGAGAAGGCGCGACCACGGGTGGACAGGACGCGACCGCAGGTGGAGAAGGCGCGACCGGGGACGGACAGGACGCGGGGGACACGCCGTGAAGCTGCTGCGCCGCAAGGAGGGCCCATCCCTCGACTCCCGCCTGGCCGCCCTGCTGGAGGCCGCCGAGCTGGCTGAGGGGCGGCTGCCGGAGGAGGCGGTGTCCGGCGCGCGGACGGTCGCCGAACGGGCCGGCGTGCGCCGTACCCTCTCGATCGACCACACCGTGGCCGCGCTGGCGGGCGCGACGGGCAGCGGCAAGTCGTCGCTCTACAACGCACTCGCCGGCACGGACCTGGCGGCGGTGGGCGTCGTACGTCCCACCACCTCGGCAGCCCAGGCGGCGCTGTGGGACGGGGAGGGCTCGGGCCCGCTGCTGGACTGGCTGGACATTCCCCAGCGCCACCCCGCCACCTCCGCCTCCGACCTGTCCGGACTCGTCCTCCTCGACCTGCCCGACCACGACTCCATCCAGGTGTCCCACCGCCTGGAGGTGGACCGGCTGGTGGAGCTGGTGGACCTCCTGGTCTGGGTGGTGGATCCGCAGAAGTACGCCGACGCCGCCCTCCACGACCGCTACCTGCGCCGGCTGGCCGCCCACCGAGGCGTCATGCTGGTGGTGCTCAACCAGGTCGACCGCCTGCCGGACAGCGCCGTCGACCGCTGTCTCCGAGACCTGCGCCGCCTCCTGGACGAGGACGGCCTGGCGGGCGTGCCGGTCCTGGCCGTCTCCGCCCGCACCGGCGCCGGGCTCGCGGAGCTCCGCGCGCTCCTGAACGACCGCGTCGCGGAACGCAAGTCCTGGTCCACCCGCCTGGCGGCCGACATCACCACCGCCGCCGCCCGCCTCGGCGCGCCGGAGGAGGCCCCGGCGGGTCAGGCGATGGACCGGGCGCTCACGGCCGCGCTCTGTGAGGCGGCCGGGGTGCCGCTGGTCGTGGAGGCGGTGGCCAAGGGGCACCGGCACCGCGCCGTCGTCGCCACCGGCTGGCCCGTCACCCGCTGGATCCGCAAGCTCAGGCCCGACCCGCTCCGCAGGCTCCGCATCGGCACCATGGCCCCGGTGGGCGGGCCGGTGGGCGAGCTGCCCGCGGGCGGGTCCTCGGGGAAGTCGGCCGCGTCTTCGGGGCAGGGGCCTGGGGCCGAAGTAGTCGGCCGTACGTCCGTCCCGGCGGCCTCGGCCGTACAGCGGGCCAGGGTCGAGACGGCGATCAGGGACGTCGGCGAGGCGGCCGCGGCGGACCTGCCCGGCCCGTGGGCGGCGGCGGTGCGGCAGGCGGCGCGCTCCCGCTCCCAGGAGTTGACCGACGCGGTGGACCGGGTGGTGGCCACGACGTCCGCCGGCGCGACGCGGCGGCCCAGGTGGTGGCGGGCCGTGAACGTCCTGCAGTGGCTGGTGTTCGCGGCCATGCTGGCCGGTGCTCTGTGGCTGGGCGGGCTGTTCGGGATGGACTACCTGCGCCTGCCCCAGCCGCCGCTCCCGACCGTGGGCGTGGTGCCGTGGCCGACGGTGCTGCTGGTGGGCGGGGCGCTGGCGGGTGTGCTGATCGCGCTGCTGTCACGGCTGGCCGCCTGGGCGGGCGGCAGGCGACGGGCCCGGCGTACGGCCAGAGCCCTGCGCACGGCGGTGGGCCGGGTCGGCGACGATCTCGTGCTGGCCCCCGTGCGGGGGGAGCTCGACCGGTACGCCCGCTTCACCGAGGCACTCACCCGAGCCCGCGCCTGACCCACCCGGCTCACCCGGAACGCGCGATGCCGTCGCGCCGGGAGCAGTACGGCTCAGAGCGTGCCACCGTGCTGGGAGCAGTGCGGCTCACCCCGTGCCGTCGCGCCGGGAGCAGCGCGGCTCAGCGCGTGCCGTCGCGCCGGAGGAGGACGGTCGCCAGGGTCGCGCCCGCCAGCGCGAGGCCGGAGGCCGCCAGGAAGGGCGCCGAGGCCCCTAATCGTTCCCCGGTCACCCCGGCCACCCCCGACCCCAGCGCACTCCCCACGCCGATGGCCGTGGAGACCCACCCGAACGCCTCCGCCTGCGCCCCCGGCGCGAACTCGTCCACCAGCAGCGACGACGTCGTCAGCGCCGGATTGAGCGCCAGCCCCCCGCCGAACAGCACCATCCAGAACACCGGCCACGACTCCACCAGCGCCAGCGGCGCCAGCACCGCCCCGAGCGCCAGCATCAGCGCCACCAGCCGCACCCCGACCCGGGACCGCCAGGATCGGGCGCCGTAGGCGGCGGCCCCCGCGATGCCGCCCACGGACAGCGCCGCCACCAGCACCCCGGTGGCCGCGGGCGCCTGGCGGGCGGTGGCCAGCGCGGGCACGCCCACCTGCAGCGCCCCCAGAGTCCCGCCGAGCAGCAGCACCACGGCCAGCAGCACCGCCATCCGCCGGTCCGCGAACACCCGCCCGCGCTCCCGCTCGGGCCCGCGAGCCCCCGACCGCAGCGCCCGGGCGAAGCCCAGCGTCGCGGCCCCCGCGGCGACGGCCACCAGAGCCAGCCCCAGCGAGGTCGTGCTCAGCGCGATCACCACCCCGAACGCCAGCGGCCCCACCAGCATGGCCAGCTCCTGCACCAGGTAGACCAGGCTGTAGGCGGTGGTACGCCCCTCGTCCGGCACGCGTCGCCCCCATTCGAGCCGCATGCTCACGGAGACCGGCGGCAGCCCGGCCCCGGCCACCCAGGCCAGCGCCACCACGGCCCACCAGAGCTGGCCCCCGGCGGACGCGACCAGCGCGACGAGCGCGGCCACGTGCAGCAGCGCGGTGACGGCCAGCACCGGCCTGGACCCGCGCCGGTCCATGAGCCGCCCCTGCACCGGCCGCCCCATGCCCACCCCCATGGCGAACGCCGCCGCGGTCACCCCCGCCAGCGTCAGCGAGCCGCTCGCGCCCTGCACCACCAGCACCGTCCCGATGGGCGCCACCTGCTGCGTGAGCTGCGCCAGAAACCCCAGCACGGCCTGCGCGGCCACGCCGGGCAGGCCGAGCAGGGTTCGATGACGCGGGCCTTCCATGGGCCGCACGCTATCCCGAAGATCGGGATAATCGGGGTTGTTTCACCCCGCGTCGAGAGAGCGGCCGATCGTGCGCAGCGCCGACAGGAGCGGGCGCAGGAGGGGATGGGCGTCGGAGCCGCGGCGTACGGCGGCGAAGACGCGGCGTTCGGGCCCCGGCGTCCGCCGGACCGCCACCCCCGTCAGCGCCATGTCGCGCAGGGCCAGCCGCGGCACCAGGGCCACCCCCGCCCCCGCCCCGACCAGGGCGACGACGGCGCGGAAGTCGTCGGAGCAGTGGGCGAGGTTCGGCGTGAAACCCGCCTGCTGGCAGGCGAACGTGATCACGTCGTGTACCGGGTTGCCCGGGTAGGGGCCGATCCAGGTCTCGGAGGCGAGCGAGGTCAGGGTCGCCTCCGACGCCAAGGGGTGGTCGTGGGGGAGCACCAGGTCGAACGGCTCGGCGTAGAGGGGCAGCCGGGACAGGCGCCGGTCGGCCGCGTCGGGGGCGCCCCGGTACTCGACCGTGATGGCCAGGTCGGCCTCGCCGTCCAGCAGCATGGCCAGGCTGTGGTCGCCCTCGGCGTCCAGCACGCGTACGTGCAGCCCGGGGGAGGTGGCGCGCAGGGCGGCGATGGCGGGGGAGAGCACGGCGCCGATCGCGGTGGCGAAGCAGGCCACGGTGACCTCGCCGGCCTCGCCCGTGGCGTACGCGGCCACCTCGGCCTTGGCGCGTTCGAGCTGGGAGAGCACCTCGTTGGCGTGGCCCAGCATGATCTTGCCGACGGCGGTGAGGTGGACGCCGCGGCCGTCACGGGTGAACAGCCGGTGGCCCACCTCGTGCTCCAGCGCGACGAGCTGCTGGGACACCGCGGAGGGGGTGAGGTGCAGCGCGGCCGCCGCGGCGGTCACCGTGCCGTGGTCGGCCACCGCCCGCAGCGTGCGCAACCGCCGCGTGTCTATCACCCGTGCTCCTTGGCCTCACTCCGTGAGGCGCGCCCGATCGCTGGGATCCGTCGCAGCGAGAATACTCACCCGCCGGTCATGACCACGCACGACCGGGTCAGGACGGCCGGGCCAGGGCGGGATGGCCGGGGCTCTGCGGCGCTCAAGGCCCCGGCGGTCGGCTGTGATCGGCGGGCGGGGTGTCAGCCGCGGGCCTGGATGAACGCCTGGACCGCGCGGTCGACGTCCTCCGCGGAGTGGGCGGCGGAGAGCTGGACGCGGATCCTGGCCTGACCGTGCGGCACGACCGGGTACGAGAAGCCGATGACGTAGATGCCGAGGTCGAGCAGGCGTTCGGCCATCGCCGCGGCCTCGGAGGCATCGCCGATCATCACGGGCACGATCGGGTGGTCGCCGGGCAGGATGTCGAACCCGGCCTCGGCCATCTCCCCCCGGAAGCGCGCCGTGTTGGAGCGGAGCTGCTCGCGGGCCTCGTTCGAGGTCTCCAGCAGGTCGAGGATGCGCAGCGACGCCGAGGCGATGACGGGGGCGAGCGAGTTGGAGAACAGGTACGGGCGCGAGCGCTGGCGCAGCAGCTCGCAGATCTCCTTGCGGGCCGAGACGTAGCCGCCGCTGGCGCCGCCGAGCGCCTTGCCCAGGGTGCCGGTGATGATGTCGATCCGGTCGGTGACGCCGTGCAGCTCCGGCGTGCCGCGGCCGGTCGGCCCGACGAAGCCGACGGCGTGGGAGTCGTCGACCATCACCATGGCGTCGTACCGCTCGGCCAGGTCGCAGATCTCCCGCAACGGCGCGAGATATCCGTCCATGGAGAACACGCCGTCGGTCACGATCAGCCGCCGCCGCGCCTCCGACGCCTCCTTGAGCCGGGCCTCCAGCTCGGCCATGTCGCGGTTGGCGTAGCGGAAGCGCTGGGCCTTGGAGAGCCTGATGCCGTCGATGATGCTGGCGTGGTTGAGCGCGTCGGAGATCACCGCGTCCTGGGCGTCGAGCAGGGTCTCGAACACGCCGCCGTTCGCGTCGAAGCACGAGCTGTAGAGGACGGTGTCCTCCATGCCGAGGAAGTCCGACAGGCGAGCTTCGAGCTCCTTGTGCACCTCCTGGGTGCCGCAGATGAACCGTACGGACGCCATGCCGAACCCCCACCGGTCCAGCGCCTCCTTGGCCGCCTCGATCACGGTGGGGTTGTCGGCCAGGCCGAGGTAGTTGTTGGCGCAGAAGTTCAGGACCTCGCGCCCGGCGACGCTCACCGACGAGCTCTGCGGGGAGCCGATCACGCGCTCGGGCTTGAGCAGCCCGGCCTCGGTGATCTCGTCGAGCGTCGTACGCAGCTGCTCGCGCACGTTCGTGAACATTCAGGCGCTCCAATCGAGAATGACCTTGCCCGTCCGGCCACTGGCAGCAGTGTCGAAGGCGGCGTCGAAGTCTTGGTACGGGAACCGGTCGGTGATGACGGGGGTGAGGTCGAGGCCCTTCTCCAGCAGGACCGACATGTTGTACCAGGTCTCGAACATCTCCCGCCCGTACACCCCCTTGATCGTGATCATGGAGGTCACGACGGTCGCCCAGTCGACGGCGAACTCCTCGGCGGGCAGCCCGAGCATGGCGATCTTCCCGCCGTGGGTCATGTTCGCGATCATGTCGCGCATGGCCCGCGGGTTGCCGGACATCTCCAGCCCCACGTCGAAGCCCTCGCGCATGTGGAGCTGGCGCATGCCCTCGGTGATCGAGGTCCTGGAGACGTTGAGGGCGAGGGAGACGCCGAGCTTGCCGGCCAGGGCGAGCCGCTCGTCGCTGACGTCGGTGATCATCACGTTGCGCGCGCCGACGTGCGTGGCCACGGCCGCGGCCATCAGCCCGATGGGGCCCGCCCCGGTGATCAGCACGTCCTCGCCGACCAGGGGGAAGGACAGTGCGGTGTGTACGGCGTTCCCGAACGGGTCGAAGATGGCCGCCACGTCGGGATGGACGGGGGCCCGGTGCACCCAGACGTTGGAGGCGGGCAGCGTGACGTATTCGGCGAAGGCGCCGTCCCTGTTGACGCCGAGGCCCACCGTGTTGCGGCACAGGTGCCTGCGGCCCGCCATGCAGTTGCGGCACTTGCCGCACACGAGGTGGCCCTCGCCGCTGACGAGGTCGCCGACGGCGACGTCCTCCACGCCCGGCGCCACCTCGACCACGTGGCCGGAGAACTCGTGCCCGACGATCAGCGGGAGCTTCAGAGTATGCCGCGCCCAGTCATCAAATTTCCGGATATGCAGGTCGGTGCCGCAGATGCCGGTCCGCAGGACCCGGATCTTCACCTCGCCGGGACCCACCTCGGGCTCGGGCACGTCCACAAGCCAGAGGCCGGCCTCGGCCTTCTCTTTGACCAGCGCTTTCATGGCTCCATTCCCCCCAGTCCGAACCTAACGCACTGTGCCCTCTCCCCTCCCGGGATGTCCATCGAGGCTTTCTTAAGTGCCCCCACAGCTCCGCTTCACGCCCCAGCAAAGGCATGGCGCGCGGACTCGCCGACCCTACGTATTGCTCAGAGCTGCATGATTCAAGCTGTTTATCTGCACAAATGAGTACTAGCCTGGCGTCTGCTGCGGCTGATTCGGGAAGGGACATCAGTGGAAGACCTGCGTATCGGAGTCATCGGCCTCGGGCTGCGGACGAGCCTCTCCCTGCACGCGCACCGGCCGGGCAAGGGTGCGGTCGTGACCGCGCTGTGCGACTCCGACCCGGCGGTGCTCAAGAGCCAGGCGGGGCGGTTCGAGGCGGAGTTCCTGACCGGGGACTACCGCGAGCTGCTCGACCGGCCCGACCTCGACGCGATCATCGTCAACACCCCCGACGACACCCACGAGCGCATCGCCATCGACTGCCTCCAGGCCGGCAAGGCCGTCTACCTGGAGAAGCCGATGGCGATCACCGTCGAGGGCTGCGACAACGTCCTGCGCGCCGCCCGCGACACCGGCACCCGCCTGTACGTGGGCCACAACATGCGGCACATGGGCGTGGTCCGGCTCATGCGCGACATCATCCGCAAGGGCGACATCGGCGAGCCGAAGACCGTCTGGGTGCGCCACTTCGTCTCCTACGGCGGCGACTACTACTTCAAGGACTGGCACGCCGACCGCACCCGCACCACGGGCCTGCTGCTGCAGAAGGCGGCCCACGACCTGGACGTCATCCACTGGCTCGCCGGCGGCTACACGACCAGGGTGAACGCGTTCGGCGACCTCATGGTCTACGGCGACCTGCCGCGCCGCGAGCCCGGCACGCCGCGGCCCGACGGGTGGCTGGAGGAGTACGAGTGGCCGCCGACCTCGCGCGCCGGCCTGCACCACGTCGTGGACGTCGAGGACGTCTCGGTGATGAACATGCGGCTCGACAACGGCGTCATCGCCGCCTACCAGCAGTGCCACTTCACACCCGACTATGTGCGCAACTACACGGTCATCGGCACGGAGGGCCGCCTGGAGAACTTCGGCGACGAGCCCGGGGACACGGTCAAGGTCTGGAACCGAGGCCCCACGGCCTACCGGGACGACTGCGACATCGCGTACAAGGTGCCTCCGGCGGAGGGCTCGCACGGGGGAGCGGACGCGCAGATCGTGGCGGAGTTCTGCCGGTTCGTCCGGGACGGCGGCGCGACGGACACCTCGCCGGTGGCGGCCAGGATGAGCGTGGCGGCGGGCTACATGGCCACGATGTCGCTGCGCAACGGGGGAATGCCGTACGACGTGCCGCCACTTGACGCGGAGCTGGCCGCGTACTTCGACAACGGCCAGAGCTGATCCCGCGGGAACCCGGCGCGTCGCGCGGACAGTAGACAGATGTGGATATGTCGATGCGTGCCCGCATACGCGACGGGGACCAGGCGGCGTTCGGCGAGCTCTTCGACGACTGCGCGAAATCCGTCTACAACCACGCCTTCCGCCTGACCGCCAACTGGTCCACGGCCGAGGACGTGATGGCGCTGACGTTCCTCGAAGCCTGGCGGTTACGGGGCCGGATCGACCCCGAGGGCGGCTCGCTGCGCCCCTGGCTGCTCGGCATCGCCACCAACGTGGCCCGCAACGTGCGCCGGGCCGCCCGCAGGCACGACGACGCGCTGGCCCGGCTGCCCAGGGGCGAGCAGGTGCCCGACTTCGCCGACGAGGTCGTGGGCCGCATCGACGACGCCGGGCGGCTGGCGGCGGTGCGGCAGGCGTACGGGCGGCTGCGCCGCCAGGAGCAGGACGTGTTCGCGCTGTGCGTCTGGGCCGGGCTCGACTACGCCCAGGCGGCCGAGGCGCTCGGCATTCCCGTCGGCACCGTGCGCTCCCGGCTCTCGCGGGCCAGGAAGAAACTCGCGGCCGCCGGGGAACCGCCGCCGGCGACCCGACAGGTAGTAGGTGAACCCGGCCCCGAGAAGGAGGAGATCCGATGAGCCGGCCGACCGAACGCGATCTTCCCGAGGGCTGTCACCGACTGCTCAAGGAGTTCGTGATGACCGAGATCGACCGCAGGCCCGCCCGCAGGCGGTTTCCGCGCCCGGCCCTCCTGGCCCCCGTCGCGGGGCTGGCGGCCGCCGCCGCGGTGGCGGTCCCGCTGCTCCTCGGCGGTGCCCCGGCGTACGCCGTGACCAAGGGGCCGGACGGCTTCATCCGCGTCACCATCAACGAGGCCAAGGACGCGAAGAAGCTCCAGGAGGACCTGCGGGCCATGGGGGCGAACGTGGTGGTGGACTACATCCCCCGCGGCAAGAAGTGCAGCCCGCAGCCGCGCAGCAGCCACTTCCTCAGCAACGACGAGGCGCCGCTGTCGGTGTTCCCGGCCCCCAAGGGCTGGGAGCCGAGAGAGGGCATGGAACCGGGTTTCGTCATCGACCCGAAGGTCATCGGGCCCGGCCAGACGGGGGTGCTGGAATTCAGCGTCGGGGAGGTCGGGGGCGGCGTCGTGGCGGGCATCTGGGCAGCCGTCGGCGAGGGCCCCATCGCGGACTGCGAGCTGGTGGACACCACGGACGCCCCCCTCTCTCACTGACCCGGGAGCCGGGTCAGCGGGCCTTGACCGAGGCGTCCTCCGGTGGGAGCTCCCGAGGGGAGGCGCGGAGCCAGCGGGAGCCGTACGGGTCCAGCGGGAGCCGTACGGAGCCCTCGGCCGAGACCTCCAGCGTGCCGTCCACCAGGAGGTCCGTGAGCTGGTGGCCCCCGAGCCCCTCCAGGGTCAGCTCCACGTCCCTGACCGTGTCGCAGAGGTTGTGCGCGACCACCACCGTGGCCCCGTCGGCGTCGCAGCGGTGGGCGAGGACCGCCCGGTCGCCGGTCTCCAGCACCGTGTAGTCGCCCCACGCCAGCTCGGGGCACTCCCGGTAGCGCTCGATGAGCAGCTGGAACCAGCGCAGCAGCGAGTCCACGTCCCGCTTCTGGTCGGCCACGTTGACGCGGTCGGGGGCGAAGGAGCCGTCCGGGATCTCGCGTACCGGCTCGGCCTGGGTGAAGCCGCCGTCCGCGGACCACTGCATCGGGACGCGGACCGCCATGCGGCCCTCCGCGTCGAGGTTCTCGCCCATGCCGATCTCCTCGCCGTAGAAGATCACTGGCGTGCCCGGCAGCGAGAACAGCAGGCTGTAGGCCATCTTCATGCGCCGCAGGTCCCCGCCGAGCATCGTCGGCAGCCGGCGGCGCAGGCCGCGGCCGAAGATCTGCATGTCCTCGCGCGGGCCGAACGCCTCGAAGACGTCCTGCCGTTCCTCGTCCGTGAGCTTGTCTAAGGTGAGCTCGTCGTGGTTGCGCAGGAACACGGCCCACTGGCAGTCCTTCGGCGGTTCGGGGCGCTCGCGCAGGGCGTCGGCGAGGGGCGTGGCGTCGTTGCGCGCCAGCGACAGCCAGGCGTTCTGCATGCCGATGAAGTCGAAGCACATGGTGAGCTGGTCGCCCAGACCCTCTCCGAAGAACCGGGTCAGGTCCTTGTACGGGACGTTGACCTCGCCCAGCAGGATCGACCCGCCCTTGCGCCGCGTCATGAACGCCCGCAGGTCCGCCAGGAACTCGTGGGGGTTCGCCAGCTTCGGATCGACGTTCTCGATGAGGAACGGCACCGCGTCGACCCTGAACCCGGACAGCCCGAGCTCCATCCAGAAGCCGAGTATGCGCGCGATCTCGTCCCTGACCTCGGGGTTGCCGACGTTCAGATCCGGCTGGTGCCGGTAGAAGCTGTGCAGGTAGTACTGTCCGGACCCCTCGTCGTACTGCCAGACGCTGTTCTCCTTGTCGGGGAAGACGATCTGCGAGGGGTCGTCGGGCTCCGGGGAGTCGGACCAGACGTACCAGTCGCGCATGGGCGAGTCCCGGCTCGACCGGGCCTCCACGAACCAGGGGTGCCGGTCGGAGGTGTGGTTGACGACGAGGTCCGCGATCACCCGCAGCCCCCTGTCATTGGCGGTGCGCATGAACTCCACGAAGTCGCCCAGCGTGCCCAGCCGCGGGTCGATGCGGTAGAAGTCGGTGATGTCGTATCCGTCGTCCCGGTTGGGGGTGGGGAAGAACGGCATGAGCCAGAGACACGTCACGCCGAGCCCCGCGAGGTAGTCGACCTGCTGCGTCAGCCCGCGGAAGTCGCCCACGCCGTCGTCGTTCCCGTCCTTGAACGTCTCCACGTCGAGGCAGTAGATGACGGCGTTCTTCCACCAGACGTCGGAGGTGTACGTCAGTCGCATGGGTGGCCGCTACCCGCCACGCGCGCGCTCAGACCGCCGTATCCGCAGGAGGTTCAGGTACGGGTGCTCGCCTGGACGGCCTGCCTGGCCCGCAACGCGATCTCCAGCTCGAAGCGGATGTCCGGATCGGCCAGCTGGTCGCCGAACAGCTCCTCGAGCTGCCGCAGCCGGTAGCGCACGGTCTGCGGGTGCACGTGCAGCGTGGCGGCCACCTCGCCCGCGCCCCGGCCGTGCCGCAGCCAGGCCAGCAGCGTCTCCGCGAGCCGGTCCTGCTGGGCGGGCCGCAGGTCGGCCAGGGGCGCCAGCCGCGCTTCCGCCAGCGTGCCGACCAGCTCCTCGTCCTTGAACACCACCAGCGTCGCCATGTGGTCCGCGCACCGCAGCGGCCCCCGGGGCAGGATGCCGCGCCGCGACAGCTCCAGGGCCTCTCCGGCCCAGCGCAGCGAGGTCGCGGCGGCCGAGAGGGGCACGGCGGGGCCGATCGCGGCCTGGCGTCCGCGCAACGCCTGGTCGAGCAGCTGGGCCTGGCCGGGACCGGTGGGGTCGGGCGCGAGCAGGCAGGGCACGGGCCTGTCCAGCCCGGTGAGCACGTCGGGCGGCAGCGCGGGGGCGCGGTAGGCGCCGTGCCGGTCGTCGAACGCCACACAGGCGACCGTCCTGGGCTGCCGCCACCCGGCGGCCTTGGCCAGCTCGGCGATGGCCTCCGCGCTGGCGGGCGGGCGGCTGAGCAGCAGGTCGAGCAGGCGGCCGCGGCGGCGTTCGGTCTCGCCCGCGGCGTGCGCCCTGGCCTCCTCGAAGCCCTCGGCCGCCGCGTCGGCGAGCTGGTCGAGGTAGACGAAGATGGCCTCGCCCAGGTCGTACAGGGTCTGCGGGGACAGCCGCAGCGGCTCGGCGAGCTCGGTCAGCCGCCGCCAGCAGACCCGGGCGCCGAGCCGCATCGCGGTCTGCAGCGGCTCGAGGTTGCGGCCCTCGGCCGCCTCGCCCCTGCCGATCATGCGGAACGGCTCGGGGTCCCAGGGGGCGCCCGGGTTCTCGACGCGGTCGAGGAAGCCCTCGATGGCCTGCTCGGCCGCCATCCTGACGACCTTGATGTAGAGCTCGTCCGATGGCCTGGCGTACTCGGGGATCCGGGTCTGGATCTCCTCGATCACCTCTGCCGAGACCCTGCCGATGCCCGCCCTGAGCGCCTGCACGGGGATTTCACTCGTGATGACCATCGTCCCTCCCGTCGCCATTGTGACCCAGGCAACAGGAGAATGGGTAGCAAGAGCTTGTTTTTGTCACTTCTGGAGGAAAGCGGCGAACTCCTCCAGGTCGATCAGGCCGTCGCCGTCCTTGTCGAGCTTCAGCACGCCTTCCTGGGCGGCCTCCAGGGTCACCGGCTGGCCGAGCACCTCCATCAGCTTCACGAGCTCGACGGCGGAGATGCGGCCGTCCTTGTCGGCGTCGATGAGGTCGAAGGTGATGGCGTAATCGCTCATTGGGGGTCACCCTTCCATGTGAATGGATGTCGCGTCAGACCTTAGCCGCGACCTGTCGCAGCGCGTCGACGAATGCCATGACTTGTGGGCTGACATCACCTTCTCGCCACGCGATGGCGAGCTGCCCCGGAGGCAGCCCGCTAACCGGGCGGTAGGCCATCCCGGGCCGGTTGTAGAGCGCGGCGTTCCCCTCGGCGACCAGCACCACCCCGAGCCCGCTGGTCACGGCCTCGAACACCTCCTCCGGCGTGTTCGCGGTGAACCCGACGACCGGCTCGTCGTCGCGGGCGTCCCGCGCGAGCCAGAAGTCCCGCAGCGGCCCGGCCTCCGGCGGCAGGGCGATGAACGGCTCGTCGCGCAGCGCCTCGAACGGGATCTCCGCCAGCTCCGCGAGCGGATGGCCGTCCGGCATGGCCACCCCTCTGCCCTCGGTGGCCAGCACGTACGTCCGCAGCCCCGGCGGCACCGGCAGCCAGATGAACGCCACGTCGGAGGATCCGTCGGCCAGCCCGCCGCTGGGGTCGTCCCAGCCCACCAGCCTGAGCGACACCTCCCATCCCGGCATCGCCGTACGGAACCCCCGCAGCGCCTCCTGCTGCAGCCCCCTGCCCACGGCCGTCTGCATCCCGATCACCAGCGTCCCGGCGGGCGCCGCGGCCCGCGCGGACTCGACCCCGCTCGTCCACCGTTCGAGCAGGTCGCGGACGATCGGCAGGAGCGCCTCGCCCTGCCTGGTGAGCACCACGCCGCTGTGGACCCGGTCGAACAGCCGGAAGCCGAGCTGCCGCTCCAACACCCTGAGCTGCTTGGACAGCGCCGGTTGGGACACGAAGAGCCGCTCCGAGGCCCGCGTCACGTTCAGCTCCTCGGCCACGGCCATGAAGTAGCGCAGCTCACGCAGGTGCACGTCCATAACCAATGGTTATACCAAGGGGTCTTGGACGCGGCAGAGGCGCGCGCAGCAGGATCGAGGCCATGAAGACACGTACTCTTGGCAGCTTGCGGGTTTCCGCCATCGGCTTCGGCGCCATGGTCCTGTCGCCGGGCGTCTACGGGGACGTCGACGACGCCCGCGCCGAGGTGGCGCTCAAGGCCGCGCTCGACGGGGGCGCGACCCACGTGGACACCAGCGACGCGTACGGCGTGGACGGCCACAACGAGCGCCTCGTGGGCCGGGCGATCAAGGGCCGCAGGGACGAGGTGGTGGTCGCGACCAAGTTCGGGCTCGCGATCCCCGAGGGTGAGCCGGGCAGGTCGCACCCGGTCGGTTACGCGTTCAACGAGCTACGGGTGAACGCCGACCCCCGCCTGATCCGGCGCTACGCGGAGCGCAGCCTGCGCAACCTCGACACCGACGTGATCGACCTTTACTACTCGCACTATCCCGACCCCGGCGTCCCGATCGAGGACATGACCGGCGCGCTGGCCGAGCTGGTGCGGGACGGGCTGGTCAAGCACATCGGCCTGTCCAACGTGACGGCCGCCCAGCTCAGGGCCGCGCACGCGGTCCACCCCGTGACGGCCGTGCAGAACGAGTGGTCGATGTGGCGCCCCCTGGATCCCGGCCTGCTGGCCGCCGCGCGGGAGCTCGGCGTGGGGATCGTGGCGTGGAGCCCGCTCGGCACCGGCTTCCTGACGGGCACCGTGGAGGCGCTCGCCGAGGGCGACTTCCGGCACAACGCGCCCCGCTTCTCGGCGGAGAACCTGGCGGGCAACAACGACCGCTACGCCCCGATCAGGGCCCTGGCGGCGCAGCTCGGCATCACGCCCGCCCAGCTCGCCCTGGCCTGGCTGCTGCAACAGGACGAGCACGTGGTGACCATTCCCGGCAGCCGCACTCCCGCCCACATCGAGGAGAACCTGGCGGCGGCCGACCTCACCCTCCACGACGACACGCTGGCCAGGGTCGACGAGGCCCTCGCCAAGTTCGAGGTGACAGGCGGGACGCTCCTGTGAACGCGGCCGGCCAGGGCGCGCATCGCGCTCCTGGCCGGTCTCGTACGTCTTCGGTATGTCTCAGGCGGCGTGCAGGTAGACCTGGCCGAAGACCTCCGACAGGTTCTTCAGGTCGGTGGCCACGTCGACCTCGGGGTTGGCCGGGTCGTAGATGGTCGCCAGGCGGGGGCGGACCGCGTCGAGCTTCTTGAGCTGGTCCCAGGTGACGTTGGCGGCCCACTTCTCGCCGTACACCCGGCTGACCTGGCCCTGGTCGTTCTGCCAGCGGGTCCACAGGGTGACCGTCTCGGCGGCGTCGTCCTGGAGCGGGGAGGCGATGCGCTCGGTGATCGCCTTGGTGGCCTGCTCCTCGTTGAGGTTGGAGGTGCCGGCGGTGGCGAAGGAGGCGTCCTCGCTGGCGATCTGCGCATAGGCGTCCCAGGCGCGGGCGCGGACCTGGATCCACTGGTTGCGCTGGGCCTCGGTGGCGTCGATCTTCCAGGTGGCGTACTCGGTGCCCAGGTGGCCGTCGTCCAGGGAGAGCTGGTCGATCAGGCCCTTGGAGAGCCAGGCGCCGATGCGGTCGGGGTCGAGCAGCGGGTACTTCTTGGTCATCTCGGTCTTGCAGGCGTCGTTCGCGCCGCAGCCGAACAGCGGCACCACCGTGTGCGCCGACAGCTTCTTGCCCGGCACCGCGGTACGCAGCGCGACCGTGGCCTCGTTCACGAACTTGTCCAGCTCGTCCGCCGTCGCGAACGTCTTGTTGTAGCCGAGCTGCGAGGTGAACCGGATGCCGATCACCCCGGGTTGCGTGGCGACCAGCGCGGCGATCTTCTTGACGCCCTCGGCCAGCTTGCCGGCCTTGTAGTCGTCGGCCAGCTCGGTCTCGATCCACAGGCGCATGGTCGTCTGGACGGCGGCCTGCGCGGCCTTGCCGGCCGGGGTCTCCTGCGCGGACTCCTTCTCGGCGGCGCTGATGCCGGTGGGGTCGACGTAGCCGCACTGGTCGCTGTTCTGGCACTCAGGCGTGCCGCCGTCCTCGGCGCCGGGGACGTCCGGGGAGTCGACGTCGTGCATCTCGCCGTCGCCCTCGGAGTCGGTCGGGCAGGAGTTGCCCTCCTCGGTGCAGTCCACCAGGATCGAGTTCGAGGGACCGGCTTCCTGCATGTGCTCGCCGTCGTTGTCCAGCCAGAACTTCGCGATGTCCGCGGCCTCCTCGGGGGTGGCCAGCCATCGGCAGACGACGTACGCCGGGGTGTCGGCCGACATCAGGTCGTTGCAGCCTCGGGGGTCGTCCTCCGACCACGCCGGGACGCCGACACCCAGGAGCGAGAGGGCTAATCCGATGACGAAGATCTGCCGCAGCCGCTTTCGCATGGCACCTTTACTTCCAGGGGATGATCGTGGGCATATCGCACACTATCCGGACGATCAATAACGTTCAATGAGATCTATGGCTTCTTCACGCACTATTCGACGCGAAGTAGCCGCGCTTGTTACGAGAACTCAGTCGTCCACCTCGACCCACGTCCAGCCGGCGCCGCCGGGGTCGGCGCGTACCGCCCGGGTGCGCCCCGCCGCCACCTTCACCCATCCCGGCTGCGGAGGCTCGGCGGGCACCGGCACCGGATCGGTGTCCGCGCCGAAGACGGCCGGCCGTCCCTTGACGGTGATCGCGGGCCGCCCGCCCGTCAACGGGCGCCGATCGCCCTGAGGAGCGGGCGGGAGTGAGGGCCTCTCGCGGGGCGGCTCGACTTCGTGAACGCTCGGGGACGCGGCGGGAGATCGGGCGCGCAGCGGCCACCAGTTCGCCGGGCCCAGCAGCCGCAGGGCGGCGGGCACCAGCAGCAGCCGCACCAGCACGGCGTCCACCGCCACCGCCACGCACAGACCCACCCCGAGCAGCCTCACCACCGCGATCCCGGCCGTCGCGAACGCCCCGCCGGCCGCCACCATCAGCAGCGCCGCACCGATGATCACCGCCCGCGGCTCCGCCACCGCGGAGTCCCCCGTACGCGCCTCCGAGACCAGGAACACCTGGTGGACGACCGACAGCCCGAACGCCACGACCCCGATCAGCAGCGCGACGGAGACGTCCAGGGGGCCGGCGAAATCCAGGAAGCCGCTCCGGAACACCCACCCGATCACCCCGAACGACGCAGCCGCGGACAGCAGGCTCGCGACCACCGCCGGAACGGGCAGCACCAGCGACCCGAAGGCGAGCGACAGCACCGCCGCCATCGCCGAGCACACCACCACCGCCAGCCATGGCAGCGTGCCGGAGAGCCCGGCCAGGAGGTCCAGCCGCGCCGCGACGGGCCCGCCGACCACGACCTGCCGGACGTCCGGCCCCTGGGCCGCGGATCTGATCGCGGCGACCAGGTCCCCGGCCTGCGCCGACAGGGGATCGAGGTCGTGGCGGACGGCCAGCCGCACGGCGCGGTTCGGCCGCGAGAGGCCCGCCGTCTCGACCCCGGTGACGTGCGGCAGCCGCTCCAGCCGCTCCGTGATGGGGCGGACGTCGAGCGCGGTGACGGCGGTGCCGTCCAGCGGCTCCACCACGACGTGCACGTCGATCGGCGACAGCGCGTTCCTGGCGAAGTCGCGGTCGATCGTCTCGGCCACCCGGCGGCCCTCGGAGGCGGCGGGCAGCGCCCGGTGGTCCGCGTTCCCGAACTCGACGCGCAGCAGCGGTCCCGCCAG
Organism: Nonomuraea sp. NPDC003709; assembly: GCF_040610775.1. Taxonomy (NCBI): domain Bacteria; kingdom Bacillati; phylum Actinomycetota; class Actinomycetes; order Streptosporangiales; family Streptosporangiaceae; genus Nonomuraea; species Nonomuraea sp. NPDC003709. The sequence goes on from NZ_JBEXMW010000034.1 coordinate 58,383, forward strand.
CGCGACCAGCACGATCGTCACCGCCACCAGGTACACGACCGGCCGGCGCGCCACGCCGTCCCACAGCCCGCCGTCCCGCCGTACGGACATGGGCCTGACGCGCAGCGCGTCCACGCGCCGCCCGAGCACCCCCAGCAGGGCGGGCGCCACGAGCACCGCGACCACCGAGGCGACCAGCGCCACGGCCGCCGCCGCCAGCCCGAGCGAGCCCAGGAACGGCTGCGGGAACAGCGTCAGCCCCAGCAGCGACGCGGCCACGCTCACCCCGGCCACGCCCACGGTCCGCCCGGCCGTGGCCACCGTGCCCGCCACGGCCTGCTCGTTCGACGCCCCGCCCCCGATCTCCTCCCTGAACGCCCTGAGCAGGAGCAGCGAGTACGCCGCCGCCAGCCCGAGCCCGAGGAGCACGACGGCATAGAAGGAGTAGACGGACACCCCGGGCAGCAGCGCCAGCGCGCCGAGCACCGCGAGCAGCCCCACGACCAGCGGCAACAGGGCCGCCACCAGGCTCCCGAACACCACCACGAGCAGCACCAGCAGTACCGGCGCCGCGACGGCAGCCGCGCGGGCCAGGTCGGCGGCGGCCTCGCCGTCGAGCTCGGCCTGCACCGGCACCGGCCCGCCGACCGCGACGCGCAGGTTCTTGACGGCCCTGAGCCGCGCCGCGACCGCCGCGTAGCTCGCCCGCTTGGCGCCCTTCAGCGTGACGATCGCGTACGTCGAATGCCCGTCCCCGGACACCATCGCCTTCGACCCGGTCGTCCAGTACGTGACCATCCCGCGCACGTACTGGGTCGGCAGCCCGCGCAGCGAGTCGTGCACCGCCTTCTTGTAGCGCGGGTCGCGCACCTTGACCGCCGGGTGCCGGTAGAGGACGACCACGTCGGGGCTCTGGCCGGCGTACCACTCCGCGCTCCAGCGCGCGGCGGTCGCCGAGTCGGCGCGCGGGTCCTCGAAGCCGCCGCCCACCGCCTGCCCGGACAGCGCCAGCGGCGCGATGAGCAGGGCCGCCACCAGGCTGAGCGCCAGCAGCGTCCATCTACCGCGATAGACCAGCCGCCCCAATGGAGTCCCCTCGCCGACAGCAGGGTCCTAGCAAATTACGGGAGATCGAGGCTGGATTCTTGCCAAACGCGCACATATTCCGCTTCCGGTCTTGTCAGCGGGACCCAATATTCAGGCGACATCGGCGAGAGAACTCGGCAGAATGGTGGGGTTTGACTGTTTTCAGGGGGGCGTGCCGGTGCACAGTTATCTCAGCGATCTCGGGTTGCTCCGGGATCGCCGTTTCGCGCTGCTGCTGTCGGCGCGGACCCTGTCGGTCCTGGGCAGCGCGTTCGCCCCGGTGGCCCTGGCGTTCGGCGTGCTCGGCCTGCCCGGCGCCACCGCCGCGACCCTGTCCGTCGTGCTCACCGCCGAGTCGGTGCCCATGATCGTGTTTATCCTGTTCGGCGGGGTGCTCGCGGACCGGCTGCCGCGCAAGTGGGTGATGATGGCCGGTGAGTCCCTGATGGCGATGGGGTTCTTCGCGCTGGGCGCGATGCTGCTCGCCGGCTGGACCCCGCTGCCCGCGCTGTCCGCGGCGGCGGCGGTGACCGGGGTGGGTATTGCGATCATGTTCCCGGCGCTGACCGGGATCATCCCCGAGGTCGTGCCGCCCGACCGACTGCAGGCCGGCAACGCCCTGCTCGGCCTGGGCCAGAACGCCTCGCGGGTGGCGGGCGCGGTGCTGGGCGGCGGCACGGTGGTGCTACTCGGCGGAGACGAGGGATGGGCCCGGGGCGGGGGCTGGGCGCTGGTCATGAGCGGCGCGATGTTCGCGGTGGCGGGCGTGCTGCTGGCGCTGCTGCGGCTGGAGCCGGTCGCGAACCGGCGGGAGCGGCACTCGGTGCTGGCCGACCTGCGGGACGGCTGGCGGGAGTTCAGCTCGCGGCAGTGGATCTGGGTGGTGGTCGCGCAGTTCTCGCTGATGGTCATGGCCATCCAGGCCGGTCACGGGGTGCTCGGCCCGCTGATCGCGAAGGAGACGCTGGGCGGGCCCGCGGCCTGGTCGGCGTTCCTGGCGGGCGAGGCGGTCGGCACGATCGTCGGCGTGCTGGTCGCGATGCGGCTGCGGCCGCGCCGGCCGATCCTGGTGGCCGTGCTGCTCTGCCTGCCGCCCGCGCTGCCGTACGTGCTGCTGGGGCTGGACGCGCCGCTCTGGGCGATCGTGGCCGGGGCGTTCGTGCTGGGCGTGTGCTTCGACGTGTTCGGCGTCCTGTGGCAGACCACGATGCAGCGCGAGGTCCCGTCCGAGTCGCTGTCGCGGGTGAGCTCGTACGACATGCTCGGGTCGATGATGTTCGGGCCGATCGGGCTGCTGGTGGCGGGGCAGGCAGCCGACCTGTTCGGCACGGAGGAGACGCTGCTCGCCTGTGCCGTCATCATCGTGCTGTCCACCCTCGCCGCCCTGCTGGCTCCCGGGGTGCGCAACCTGCGCGCCCCGGAGCGGGAGCCGATCTCAAGCTGACCTGAAGTAGGCGTTGGCCCTGGGCTGGAACATCAGCGTCACCGCCCCCAGCACGGCCACCACGTGCAGGATCCGGCTGCCCGCGAAGATCAGCCCCATCGCGGCCGTCCCGGCGACGGCCTCGGCGATCGAGCCGCCGGCCAGCAGCCACTGGACGGGGCCGATCACGAGCGAGAGCGTGCCGAAGACGCCGAGGGTCACGCCGAGGGTCCAGCGCGCCCAGTTCGCCCCGGCCTTGAGCCGCAGCGCCAGGAAGGCGGCCCCCGCGAACACCGCCAGCCGGATCCCGACCTGCGGCAGCAGTTCGGCGACCGTGGAGGCGCCCGTGTACAGCTGCTCGGAGACCACCAGCACGGTCTCCAGCGCCCCGAAGGCGACGGCGACCAGCCAGAGCATGGCGGCGGTGTGGACGACGGGCGGCGGGTCGGTTCTGCGGGGGTTGTCGAGGACGGTGGTCATGGCGTGGCCTCCAAAGGTGAATGACTACGCCTGAAGTGTCCGCTTTCGGGCGGGGTGAGAGCATGCCCGCTGGCCGCCGAGTTCCGGTGAGGCGAGCCCTACCACGCGTGCGCCGGAGGGCAGGCTCAGGCGATGATCAGCCGTACCACGACGCCCGCGCAGTTTCCCGCCACGCAGATCCGCACCGGCACCTCGGAGATGCCCGCGGCCGCGGGCACGCCGCTCACGTGGCCGTCGGGCCCGATGATCACGTCGCGGGGCAGCGTGGCGCGGTCGGTCACGGTGAACGTCGGCAGCACGCCGGACGGGCCGCCGTTGATGCCGATCTCCCCGTTCAGCGGGGTGCCGGCCCGGCCGGGGAAGGTCAGCTCGCGCGGCTCCCATGGCACGTTGCCGAGCACGACGAAGGTGAGCCGCTGGTCCTGGCACGACTGTCCCTCGCACATCCGGACGGCGGCGAGGTACGTGCCGGAGCGCTGCGGCTTGCCGTACAGCCGGCCGCTCTGGTCGACCCTGATCCCGACCGCGAGGTAGCCGGGGCGGAACGTGACGCCCTTCGCGGCGGGCAGGAGCTGCTGGTGCACCTCGATGCCCTCGGTGACGTAGAAGGTGTCCTCGACCAGGCTCCCGTGCACGGGGTCGAGGGGGAGTTGCCGGGACATCGGCGTCATGGTGAGCGTGGGCACGGCGGCGGACAACGCGCACACGGCGAAGCCCGCGAGCAGGAACACCCACCACTGCCGCATAGCCACCCCCCCGACCTCTCCCGGTAAGTACCCTCACCAGCGCGAACAGTCACTGGATAATCGATCGCATGGCCGCTGAATCCGCTCAGACCCTGGAACGCGGGCTTCGCCTGCTGAGACTGCTCGCCGACGGGAGGGGCGGCCGGACGCCGACCGAGCTGAGCGCCGAGCTGTCGCTGAGCCGTCCCGTGGTGTACCGGCTGCTGACGACGCTGATGAACGAGGGGTTCGTGCGGCGGGACGCCGAGGGGCGGGTGCACCTCGGGTTCGGGGTGCTGGTGCTGGCGCAGGCCGTGCAGCCGCTGCTGCGGGCCGCGGCGGTGCCGACGCTGCGGCGGCTGGCCGAGGCCGTGGGCGCGACCGCGCACCTGACCGTGGCCGAGGGCGACGACGGGCTGGCCGTGGCGGTGGTGGAGCCGTCCTGGACCGACATGCACGTGGCCTACCGCGAGGGCTCGCGCCATCCGCTGACGAAAGGCGCGGCGGGGCAGGCGATCCTGGCGCTGCGCGAGGGGCGTGACGATTACTTCGCGACGGAGGGGCAGTTGCAGGAAGGTGCGCGGGGCGTCGCCGCGCCTGTCACCGGGCTGCCCTGGTTGGAGGCGTCGGTGGGGGTGGTGACGTTCGGGCCGCTCGAGGAGTCCACGGGCCCTCGGGTGGCCGCCGCCGCCGCCGAGCTGGCCGCCGCGCTGGGTTGACATCTCCAGGCCGATGGCGGACGGTTGTTACATATAAAGGACATATCCGTCCGATAAACGGACATCATGGAGGCAGCGGATGCCGTACTACCGCGTCGTTGGGGAGGTGCCGCGCAAGCGGCACGTGCAGTTCAGACGGCCGGACGGTGGTCTCTACGCCGAGGAGCTGATGGGTGAGGAAGGCTTCTCGTCCGACTCCTCGCTGCTCTACCACCGCTACCTGCCGACCGCGATCGTCAAGGCGGAGGCGGTCACGCCGACGGTGGAGACCCGGCTGGAGCCCAACCTGCCGCTCTCGCCACGCCATTTCCGCACGCAGGAGCTGTCCAGCGCGGGCGACCTGGTCACGGGACGCATGCTGCTGGCGGGCAACGGCGACGTCCGATTGTCGTACGCCGTCAGCGACCGGCCGAGCGAGCTCTACCGCGACTCGATGGGTGACGAGTGCGTCTACGTGCAGGGCGGCCGGGTCCGCTTCGAGTCCACGTACGGCGTGATCGAGGCCGGTGAGGGCGACTACATCGTCATCCCGACCGGAACGATCCACCGCTGGGTGCCGGACGGCCAGGTCAGCGTGCTGGCCATCGAGGCGGCCGGGCACATCAGGCCGCCCAAGCGCTACCTGTCGCAGTACGGGCAGTTCCTGGAGCACGCCCCCTACTGCGAGCGCGACCTGCGCAGCCCCGCCGAGCCGTTCACGGTCGAGGGGGAGGAGGTGCCGGTGCTGGTGCGCACGCGGGGCGGGCTGAGCCGGCTGGTCTACCGCAACCACCCGTTCGACGTGGTGGGCTGGGACGGCTACCTCTACCCGTACGCGTTCAACATCAATGACTTCGAGCCGATCGTGAAGAAGACGCACGCGCCGCCGCCCGTCCACCAGACGTTCGAGGGGCCGGGGTTCGTGGTGTGCTCCTTCTGCCCGAGGCCGCTCGACTTCCACCCGGAGTCCGTGCCGATCCCGTACAACCACCACAATGTGGACTCCGACGAGTTCATGTTCTACGTGGGCGGCGACTACTCCGCGCGCAAGGGCTCGGGCATCGACATCGGCTCGATCTCGCTGCATCCTGCCGGGTTCACGCACGGGCCGCAGCCCGGTGCGGTCGAGGCGGTGATCGACGCGGTCTCCCGAGGCATCACGACGACGAGCGAGAAGGCCGTCATGGTGGACACGTTCCGCCCGCTCGACCTCGGGCAGGGCGCGCTGTCCTGCGAGGACACCGGCTACGCGTGGACCTGGTCACGATGAGCGTCTACACCGAACTCGTGGACGACGCGGGCCTGTTCCCGCCGACGTCCCTGCACATGGACGAGGCGCTGGCCCGCAACCGGCGCGACCAGGAGCGCGGCAGCTCCGTGCTCACGCACCGGTTCCTGTGCCCGGCCAGCCGGCTGCACCGGCTGCGCGACATGGAGTACCTGCCGCGGCGGATCGGGCTGATCCTCGATCAGGAGGAGGTGCCCCCCTTCGACGACCTGCCCGTGGACTTCGTCGAGGCCGTGCTACCGCCGGGCTCGACGATCGAGGCGCTGGCCGGCCGGCTCCGGCTGCCGGCGGGCGTGCGGCTCTTCGTGGAGGTGGCGGCGGGGAAGGTGAGCGTCGAGGTGCCCGACGGGGTCGGGCTGAAGGTGCGCTGCGGCGGGCTGACGGCCGACACGTTCCCGTCGGCGGAGCATCTCGCGGCGTTCATCGGGTTCTGCGTCGAGCACGACATCCCGTTCAAGGCCACGGCCGGGCTGCACCACGCCGTACGCCACTTCGACCCCGCGCTGGGCGTCGACCGGCACGGCTTCCTGAACCTGGTGCTCGCGGTCTGCGAGGCCGTGGACGGGCGCGACCCGGTGCCCGTGCTGCGGGCCACCGACGTCGGGCATCTCGTACGGCTCGCGCAGTCCGTACCGAGTGAGACCGCGAAACGGGCGCGGCGGCTGCTGGTGAGCTACGGCTCGTGCAGCACCAGCATCCCCGTCGAGGATCTGCGCACCCTGGGACTGATCGCGTGACGGAGGGAAATTTCGTGAGCTGGGGAGTGGACAACCTGCCCTACGGCGTGTTCTCGCGTCCGGGCCAGGCGCCCCGCGTGGGCGTCCGGTACGGCGACAAGGTGCTCGATCTGGCGCCCGCCCTGCACGACGAGGTCTTCGACGCGCCCTCGCTCAACCCGTTCATGGCCCGCGGGCGGACGGCCTGGCACGACACCAGGACGCTGATCCGCAACAAGCTCACCGGCGACCTCGCCGTGACCGAGCGGCACCTGGTGCCACTGGAGCAGGTGCGGCTGCACATGCCGTTCGAGGTGGCCGACTACGTCGACTTCTACTGCTCGATCGACCACGCGAGCAACATCGGCCAGATCTTCCGGCCCGGCACCGAGCCGCTGCAGCCCAACTGGCGGCACCTGCCCGTCGGTTACCACGGCAGGGCCGGGACGGTCGTGGTGTCGGGCACGCCGGTCAGGCGCCCGCACGGGCAGCTCGGACGCGGGGCGTTCGGGCCGTGCGCGAAGCTGGACATCGAGGCGGAGCTGGGGTTCGTGGTGGGTGTGCCCACCGAGCTCGGCTCGCCCGCCGGGGCCTTCGAGGACCACGTGTTCGGGGTGACGCTGGTCAACGACTGGAGCGCGCGTGACATCCAGTCGTGGGAGTACGTGCCGCTCGGGCCGTTCCTGGCCAAGTCGTTCGCCACGTCGATCTCGCCGTGGATCACGCCGCTGGAGGCGCTGCCCCGCGTCCCCGGCCGTGCCCAGGACCCGGAGCCGGCCGACTACCTGCGCAGGCGGGCGGACTGGGGGCTGGACATCTCCCTTGAGGTCCTGCTCAACGGGGAGGTCGTGTCGCGGCCCCCGTACGCGAGCATGTACTGGACGCCCGACCAGATGCTCGCGCACATGACGGTGAACGGGGCCTCCCTGCGGACCGGAGACCTGTTCGCCAGCGGCACAATCTCGGGGCCCTCGCGCGGCGAGCGCGGCTCGTTCATCGAGCTGACCTGGAACGGGACCGACCCGCTCAAGCTCGCGAACGGCGAGACGCGCTCGTTCCTGGAGGACGGGGACACGGTGACGATCCGGGCCACCGCCGGCGCCGTGACATTGGGGGAGGTCTCCGGAAATATCGTATAGGTGACTCAACGTGCTTGACCGCTGACTCGCCGCTACCCTGATGTCACCCCCCTTCCCTCGGACAGCAGGAGTGACATGCGGCGGGCCGTGCTGACTTGTGTCGCCTTCCTCCTCCTGGTCTGCGGCTGCTCCTCGGCGCCGGCCAGGGCCCCGTCCGCGCCCCCGGTCGTGCGGGTCTCGCCCGCGTTCGACTCCACGCGGGCCCGCACCGACCGCGGCCTGGTGGTCAGGGCCCGCGGCGGCACGCTCAGCCGGGTGCTGGTCTCGGAGGGCGGGGAGCAGGTGCCCGGCCGGCTCGACGGCTCCCACACGATGTGGCGCTCCGCCTGGACGCTCAAGCCCGCGGCCGAATACTCGGTGGCGGTCACGGCGACCGGCGCCGGCGGTCCGGCCACGGTCGCCGTCGGCCGCTTCCACACCCGGGCCGCGGTCAGGTCGTTCCAGGTGGCCGCGACGGCGCCGCTGCCGGGCGAGACGGTCGGCGCCGGCATGCCGGTCGTCATCGACTTCGACACTCCGGTGGAGGACAAGGCGGCCGTCGAGCGGGCGCTGGAGGTCCAGGCGGAGACGCCGGTCGAGGGTGCGTGGCGGTGGATCAGCGACACCCAGGTGGTCTACCGCACCCGCCGGTTCTGGCCGCCCCACCAGCAGGTCACGGTCACCGCGCATCTGGCCGGCGTACGCGCGGGCAGCGGCCTCTACGGCACCACCGACTCCACCTTCGCCTTCACCGTCGGGCGCAGGCAGACCAGCACGATCGACACCAGGACCCACCAGATGGTCGTCCGCCGCGACGGGGCGATCGCGCAGCGGATGGCCATCAGTGCGGGCATGGCCACCACCCCCGAATACACCACGACCAGCGGCATCCACCTGACCATGGACAAGGGCAACCCGGTCCGCATGGTCTCCCCGGGGCGAGTCAAGGGCGACCCCGGCTTCTACGACATGCTGATCGACCACGCCGTGCGCATCTCCAACAGCGGCGAATACGTGCACGCGAAGGACAACGTGTGGGCGCAGGGCCGGGCCAACGTCAGCCACGGCTGCATCAACGCCAGGCCCGACCAGGCGGCCTGGTTCTACGACACCTCCCTGCGCGGCGACCCGGTCACGATCGTCGGCACCGACCGGGAGCTCGGCTGGGACAACGGATGGGGTTTCTGGCAGCTCCCGTGGGAGAAGTGGCGCGAGGGAAGCGCCCTGGTCGAAGCCGGTCCCGCGGGCGCACGGGTGCCACCGGGATGATTCCGGGATTACGGTAGAGAGGGGGGAACCGATCGCGAACTCAGGCCCGTTGTCCCATCAGGAGGGCCGGACATGGATGAATGGATCATCTGGGTAATCCTCGCGGTAGTCCTCGGCGTGGCCGAAATATTCACCCTCACGGCCTCGCTCGGGCTTTTGGGTGCGGCGGCTCTGCTCACCGCCGTCACCGCCGCCATCGGGCTGCCCGTCCCCCTGCAGTTGCTCTGCTTCGCCCTGTCGTCCGCCGCCGGTCTGATGGTGCTCAGACCGATCGCGATGCGCCACATCAAGCAGCCTCCGCTGCAGCGGTTCGGCGTGGAAGCACTCGTCGGCAAGCCCGCCTACGTGGTCTCGGAGGTGACGGGCCGCGACGGTCGTGTGCGCATCGGGGGCGAGGAGTGGTCGGCGCGCGCCTACGACGAGACGCTGGTGATCCCCACGGGGGCGACCGTCGACATCATCGAGATCGAAGGGGCGACAGCCCTCGTATATCCCCGGGAGTGACTCATGGATCCGCTGTTGCTGGTCGGACTGCTCGTCATACTCTTCGCGGTGTTCACCGTGCTCAAGGCGGTGCGGATCGTCCCGCAGGCGCGGGCCCGCAACGTCGAGCGCCTCGGCCGCTACCACCGCACGCTCAAGCCGGGTCTCAACTTCGTCATCCCTTACGTCGACCGCGTCTACCCCATGATCGACCTGCGCGAACAGGTCGTCTCCTTCCGGCCGCAGCCCGTCATCACCGAGGACAACCTGGTCGTCGAGATCGACACCGTCCTCTACTTCCAGGTCACCGACCCGCGGGCGGCGGCGTACGAGATCGCCAACTACATCCAGGCCGTCGAGCAGCTCACCGTCACCACGCTGCGTAACGTCGTCGGCTCCATGGACCTGGAGAAGACCCTCACCTCGCGCGACACCATCAACAGCCAGCTCCGTGGCGTGCTCGACGAGGCCACCGGCAAGTGGGGCATCCGCGTCAACCGCGTCGAGATCAAGGCCATCGACCCGCCCAAGACCATCAAGGACGCGATGGAGAAGCAGATGCGGGCCGAACGCGACAAGCGCGCCGCGATCCTCAACGCCGAGGGCCAGCGGCAGTCGCAGATCCTCACGGCGGAGGGCGACAAGCAGAGCCGCATCCTGCGCGCCGAGGGCCAGCGCACCGCCGCCATCCTGGAGGCCGAGGGCCAGTCGCGCGCCATCGACCAGGTCTTCCAGGCCGTGCACCGCAACGACCCCGACCCGAAGCTGCTGGCCTACCAGTACCTCCAGGTGCTGCCGCAGCTCGCGCAGGGCGACGGCAACACGTTCTGGATGATCCCGAGCGAGGTCACCTCGGCGCTGCAGGGGGTCTCCCGGGCGTTCACGGAGGCCCTGCCCCGGTCGGCGGCTACGCGGGAGGAGGCGCCGGAGACGTCGGAGTTCGACGAGGAGGTGGCCAAGGCCTCGGAGGCTGCGGCGGAGGCGGTGGCGGACGCCCAGGACGCCGAGAGCCCCGACGGCCCGCGCCAGCTCACCCAGGGCGTCGAGGAGCCGTCCCCGTTCCCCGACCTGGACCGCAAGCACACCGAGGCCGAGCGCTGACACCCCGGACGGGCGCCCGCCGCGAGCCGGTGGGCGCCCCCGGTTGAGGGTCGAGGAGTGAGGCTTCGCGCTCGAGGGTGAGGTGAAGTGGTCGAGGAGTGAGGTCTGAGTCAGACGGGTTCAGGCGATGACTTCGAACAGGTGGCGAAGCCCGTCTTCCCGATGCGCGGCCCGCGCCCGGCAGTTGAGTCTCACGAGCGCGTCCGCCAGAGCGACATCCGGGTTTTCCGGCGGGATGTCATCCCCCATCCGCGTGCGCAGCCACTCGGAGATCTCGGCCCACGAGTAGAGGCGGATGTTGTCGGCCTCGATGAGGGGAGCCGGGAAACCGCCCGGACCCCGCTGCCCCGCGGCAAGCTGGCGCAGGCTGGCCTGCGTGCGCCCGCCGTGCCGACGGGCGGCGTCTCCCAGCGTCACACCGTCGTCCTCCCCGATGGCGATGGGCCAGAGACCGGGAACCGTTTTGATCTGGGCGATCACGGAGGCGATCGCATCCAGCATGTTGTCCGCCTCGCGGTCGCACATCATGTGGACGCTGCCGTCCGTGCCTCCGGAGACCGTGCAGTCATCCAGGCCGGCCTCGAACAGAGCATCCAGTTCTTCGCCGGTAGGTGCCCGATTCAGGGTGACGTGGAAATTCCAAGTAATCATGACCCCTCAACCTAGCAACGACCCCTACGTTCTGTAGTCACTCGAGTGCAATGGGCCAGGCGGACATGGCGAGGGTGGCGATGTGGCGGAGGTCGGCGTGGGTGGCGCCGTCGCGGGACTGGGTGGACATGCCCTGGATGATGGCCGCGTAGAAGGTCGCCAGTCCCGCCGTGTCCGTGCCGGCGGGAAGGCGACCGGCCGCCAGGTCGTCGTCGATGCGTGCCTTGAGCGCCGCCTTGCTGCCTTCCCTGAAGCCCCGTAGCAGCTCCTCGACCTCGGCGGACTCCGGCCCGCAGTTCACCGCCGCCGTGATGATCAGGCACCCCGTCGGATGCGAGCGGCTCGAATACTCGTCGGCGGCCTCGCGCAGCACGCGCTCGATGGCCTGGCGGCCGGTCGGTTCCTCGGCGAGGGCCCGGGTCGTGAAGGCGCCGTACGTCTCCTGGTAGCGCCGCACCGCCTCCTCGAACAGCCGTCGCTTGTCGCCGAAGGCCGCGTACAGGCTGGGTGGGCGGATCCCCATGGCGGCGGTCAGCTCGGCGATCGAGGTCGCCTCGTAGCCGTGCCGCCAGAACGCGAGCAGCGCGGTCTCCAGCGCTGCCTCCCTGTCGAACGCCCGTTGTCTGGCCATACCCACATTCTATAGCGATCGCTATGTTATGGTTTCTGTATCGATCGCTAAAGAAAGGTGGGGTGCCGGGGATGAAGACCGCGCTCGTGACGGGAGCCAGCAGGGGCATTGGCCGCGCCATCGCGCTGCGCCTGGCCAGGGACGGCTTCCGCGTGGCCGTCAACTACGCCAGGGACGAGGCGGCGGCCGAGGAGGTCGTCGGCCTGATCGAGAAGGACGGCGGCAGCGCGTTCGCCGTGAAGGCCGATCTGGGCGAGGGGAGCCGGGCGCTGGCGGAGCGGCTGAAGGACGAGACGGACGTCCTCGACGTGCTGGTCAACAACGCCGGAATCGGGATGTCCCGGCCCATCGGCGAGGAGACCCCCGAGGCGTACGACCGGTTGTTCGACGTCAACGTCAAGGGGCTGTTCTTCCTCACCCAGCAGCTGCTGCCGCTGATCCCCGACGGCGGGCGGATCGTCAACATCACCTCGGGGGTGGCCCGCATCGCCTTCCCGGAGGGGATCGCGTACGCGATGACGAAGGGCGCGGTGCAGGTGTTCACGCTGGCCCTGGCCAAGGAGCTGGGCCCGCGCGGCATCACGGTCAACAACGTCGCCCCCGGCATCATCGACACCGACACCAACGCGGGCTGGTTGCGCGGCGACCCGCAGGCGCAGGCGTACGCGGCGAGCAGGCACGCCCTCAACCGGATCGGCCACGTGGACGAGATCGCGAACGCGGTGGCCTTCGTCGCCTCGCCGGAGGCGAGCTTCATCACCGGCAGCACCATCGACGCCACCGGCGGCGGAAACCTCTAGGAGCCTCGCATGCCCACGGTCACCCACAGCTCAGGCCCCGTCCACTACCTGCGGGCGGGCAGCGGGCCCGGCCTCGTCATGGTGCACGGCACCGGCGGCGACGCCGTCAGCAACTACGCCCACCTCGTGCCGGAGTTCACCGGCCTGCGCACGGTCATCACCCCTGACTACGCGGGCAGCGGCCAGACCGCCGACCCGGGCGGCGACCTCACGCTCGACCTGCTCGCCGGGCAGGTCGCGGCCACGTTCGAGGGCCCGTCCGACCTCGTCGGCTTCTCGCTGGGCGCGGCCGTGGCCGTGGCGGTCGCCGCCGAGCACCCGGAGCTGGTCAGGCGGCTGGTGCTGATCGCCGGCTGGACGCACGCGGAGGACTCCCGGCTGGAGCTGGGCCTGCGCACGTGGGCCAGACTGGCGGAGACGGACCCGGAGAGCTTCGCCGCGTTCGGGCCGCTGGTGGCGTTCGGCCCGGAGTACGTCAGCGCGGTCGGCGCGCAGGCCCTCACCGCCGGAGAGCCGCCGCACGGCGTCCGCCGCCAGATCGAGCTGGACCTGCGCCTCGACATCAGGGACCTGCTGCCGAAGATCACCGCGCCCACGCTGGTCGTCGGCAACACCCGGGACTACCTGATCCCGGTCGAGCACGCCCGCGCGCTGCACGCCGCCCTGCCCGGCAGCGAGTACGCCGAGCTGGACAGCGGCCACGTCGTCCTGCACGAGAAACCGGCCGAAGTGACGACCCTTGTCCGAGAGTTCATCACCCGCGTATCCGCCGATTGACCGTCCTGGTTACGCTCCAGCCTCATGCAGACCAAGAATCTCGCCCTCACCGGGGCCGCCGCGTTGTGCGCGCTGGTCCTGGTGGCACCCCCCGCGCAAGCCGGCGCCGCCTCGGTCACCGTCACCGTCATGGGCACGTCCGACCTCCACAGCAACGTCCTCAACTGGGACTACTTCAAGGACGCCGCGTACGCCGACAGCGCGGGCAACAGCGTCGGCCTGGCCAAGGTCTCCTCGCTGGTCAACCGGATCAGGGCCGAGCGCGGGGCGGACCGCACGCTGCTGTTCGACTCGGGTGACACCATCCAGGGCACCCCGCTGGCGTACTACTACGCCAAGGTCGAGCCGATCACCCGGACCGGCCAGATCCACCCGATGGCCAAGGCCATGAACGCCATCGGGTACGACGCCGTGACGCTGGGCAACCACGAGTTCAACTACGGTCTGCCGCTGCTGGCCACCTGGATCAAGCAGATGCGGGCACCGGTGCTCGGCGCGAACGCGGTCTACGACCGGACGGGGCTGCCCGCGTACAAGCCGTTCGTGATCAAGACCATGAAGGTCAACGGCGACAAGCCGGTCAAGGTCGGCGTGCTCGGGCTGACCAACCCCGGTGTGGCCATCTGGGACAAGGCGAACGTCGAGGGCAAGCTCCGCTTCACCGACCTGGTCGAGTCGGCGAAGAAGTGGGTGCCGGTCATCCGCGGGCTGGGGGCGGACGTGGTCGTGGTGACCGCGCACGCGGGCGACAGCGGCCTGTCGTCCTACGGCGGCGACCTGCCGGTCGAGAACGCCTCCGCGATGGTGGCCGAGCAGGTGCCGGGCATCGACGCGGTGCTGTTCGGGCACGCCCACAACGACGTGCCGCAGCGGTTCGTCACGAACAAGGTCACCGGTCAGCAGGTGCTGCTGACCGAGCCGGGCAGGTGGGGCCAGCGCCTGTCGAGGCTGGACTTCCAGCTCACCAAGCAGCACGGCAGGTGGGTGGTCACCGGCAAGTCCGCCGCCACGATCAACACCAACACGGTCCAGGAGGACCCGAAGATCGTCCAGCTGCTCAAGCCGCAGCACGACACGACCGTGGGCTACGTGAACAAGGTCGTGGCCAAGTCGGCGCAGGCGCTGTCGGCCGCGGAGTCGCCGTACAAGGACACGCCGATCCTGGACTACATCCAGCAGGTGCAGGTGGAGACGGTCAAGCAGGCGCTGCCGGACAACACGCTGCCGGTGCTGTCGATCGCGGCGCCGTTCAGCCGCAGCGCCGTCTTCCCCGCCGGGGACATCCGCGTCAGGGACGTGGCCGGCCTGTACGTCTACGACAACACGCTGCTGGCGGTGAAGCTGACCGGCGCGCAGATCAAGGACTACCTGGAGTACTCCGCCAAGTACTTCAACCAGCTCGCTCCCGGCGACCCGGTGGACGTGACCAAGCTGACGAACGCCGGCAACACCCCCGACTACAACTATGACCAGCTCTCCGGGGTGTCGTACGACATCGACATCTCCAAGCCGGTGGGCCAGCGGATCGCCAACCTGTCCTACGACGGCGCGCCGGTCCCGGCCGGCAAGGAGTTCGTGGTCGCGATCAACAACTACCGGCAGTCGGGCGGCGGCGGCTTCCCGCACGTCACCGGCGCGCCGGTGCTCTACAACGCGCAGGTGGAGATCCGGCAGGCGCTGATCGAGTACGCCACCGCGAAGGGCACCATCGACCCGAGCGGGTTCGCCATCCAGAACTGGAAGCTGACCAGGGACGGGGTTCCCGTCTTCTGACCCGCCGTTCACAGATAGGCCGTCACAGATAGGACGGCCCCGTGACCCGATGCCTGAACGTCCACCACACCCAGCCCTGGGCGGCCACCAGCAGCGGGATCAGGGTCAGGATCACCGGCACCAGCACGGGGCCGGAGGTGCCGGGCTCCAGCGGCAGCCGGAGCCCGGCCAAAATCCCCACCGCCGTCAGCGCGGCGGCCGTCACCAGGTAGGTGCGGGCCTCGCCGGCACCGCCCGACAGCACGGCCGCCCGCTCCCGCAGCGTCCCGCGCAGCCGCAGGGCCGCGAACGCCAGCCCGTGCGTGGCGAACAGCACGGCCACCACCAGCACGGCCACCACCAGGGCGGGCGGCAGGCCGACCAGCACGTGGCTCAGCAGCGTCCCCCAGCCCAGCGCCAGCCCCCAGCTCCCGGCCACGATCGCGCCGTCCCAGAACGTCTGCCACCGCGGCCCCGGCATCCGCCCCCGCAACCACAGCCCCATGTCACGCACGACCCACGACAGGACCAGCGTCACGACGACCGTGTAGTTGCCGCTCAGCAGCTCGCCCTCCAGCTCGGGGAACAGCCCGGCCAGCACCCCCGCCGTGGCGACCAGCCACACCTCGTTACCCAGGAAGAACGGCGCGATGGCGGCGATCACCTCGCGGCGCTCTGCCGCCGTCCGGCCCAGGTACGGCAGCACCATGCCGACCCCGATGTCGGCCCCGGCCAGCACGAGGTAGCCGAGCGCGAAGAAGGCCAAGACGAAGATCTCCATGACGGCTCCTCAGAAGCTCAGTGCGGGAGTGGCGGGGGCGCCCAGCGACTCCGCGCCGGGCCCGCGGCGGGCGTGCCTGGCCAGCAGCCAGTAGTTGATCGCGATCAGCACCGCGAACACCGTGGCGAAGGCGATGATCGAGAAGCGCATCTGGGCCGCGGTCACCGGTGACATCGCGTCGGCCGTCCTCAGCAGCCCGAACACGGCCCACGGCTGGCGCCCCAGCTCCCGGAAGATCCAGCCGGCCAGCATGGTCACGAACGGGACCGGGATCATCAGGGTCAGCAGCCAGTGCCACGGCCTGAACCCGCGTACGACGGGCCGGATGAGCATCAGCACGCAGCTCAGCGCCGCGACCGCGGTCATCACCAGCCAGAGCGTCATCATCGTGATGCCCGCCGCCTGCACGGGACCGGCGGGCGGCAGGTAGTCGCCGGGACCGTACGCCGCCACCATCTGGGCCTGCGCCTCGGCCAGCCGGTCCGGATCGCCCGTCCACGCCGCCGATTTGGTCGGCTGCAGGGTCTGGAACGAGATCCCGCCGAAGGTCACGGTGAAGAACAGCGCGGGCAGCGCCACCCCGATCCCGATGCGCAGCGACTTGCGGAAGAAGTCCTGCTCGGCGGTGCGCTTACGCAGGTGGTACGCGCTCACCCCGGCCATGAAGAACCCGCCGGTGATCATCGCCCCGCCCATCACGTGCCCGAACGCGATCAGCGCGGCCGGATTGCCCACCATGGCCCCGAGGTCCGCCAGTCGCAGCACGCCGCCGTCCAGCACGTGGCCGACCGGGTGCTGCAGGAAGCCGTTCGCGACCATGATCCAGAACGCCGACGCGTACGCGGTCAGCGTCACGACCCAGATCACCGCCAGGTGGGCCCACCGGTTCAGCTTGTCCCAGCCGAAGATCCACAGGCCCAGGAACGTGGACTCGACGAAGAACGCCACCAGCGTCTCGATGGCCAGCGCCGACCCGAAGACGTTGCCCGCGTACTCCGTGAGCCCGCTCCACGACAGCCCGAGCTGGAACTCCATGACCAGCCCCGTGACGATGCCCATCGCGTAGTTGATGATGTAGAGCTGGCCCCAGAACCGCGTCATCCGCAGATGCACGGGATCGCCGCTGAAGGTGGCCCGGGTCTGGATGACGGCGACCAGCGTCGCCAGGCCGAGCGTCAGCGCCACGAACAGGAAGTGCGCGCCCGCCGTGAGCGCGAACTGCAGGCGGGCCAGGTCCACGGTGTCCATGCCCCAGAGCGTCCCGGTACGGCTTCGCCCGCCGCGTCATGCCAGGGCGGCAACCCGGCGTACATCCCGGGTCGCACGAGGGCTCCCGGGCTACGACTCAGGGAGTAGCCCAGCCCGGGATGATCACACCGGCCTCGTACGCGATGATCACGAGCTGGGCCCGGTCGCGGACCGACAGCTTGGTCATGATGCGGCTGACGTGCGTCTTCGCCGTGGCGGGGCTGAGCACGAGCCGGGCCGCGATCTCGTCGTTCGACAGGCCGCACGCGACCAGCGCCATGACCTCGCGCTCGCGTTCGGTGAGCGCGTTCAGCTCGGGGCCGGGCTCGGGGCGCTTGACCCGGCCGGCGAACTCGGCGATCAGCCGCCGCGTGATCGACGGCGCGATCAACGCGTCGCCCCTGGCCACGACCCTGACGGCGTGGATCAGCTCGGCCGGCTCGGTGTCCTTGACCAGGAAGCCGCTCGCGCCGGCGCGCAGCGCGCCGTACACGTAGTCGTCCAGGTCGAACGTGGTCAGGATGATCACCTTGACGTTCTCGAGCCGGGGGTCGCCGGAGATCTGCCGGGTGGCCTCCAGGCCGTCGAGCTCCGGCATGCGGATGTCCATGAGCACCACGTCGGGGCGGTGCTCGCGGGCTCCGGCTACGGCCGCCGCGCCGTTGGCGGCCTCGGCGACGACCTCGAAGTCGTCCTCGTCGCTGAGTATGGACCGGAACCCGGCCCGTACCAGGGTCTGGTCGTCGGCGAGCAGTACGCGGATCATCGAGCCCCATTCCCGAGCGGCAGCCGGGCGACGACGCTGAAACCGCCCTCGGGACGCGGGCCCGCCTCCAGGGTGCCGCCGAGCGCGGTGGCGCGCTCGCGCATGCCCTGCAGGCCGAAGCCGCTGCCCCCGTCGTACGTGGCGCCCGGCCCGTCATCCTCCACACGGATCATGATATTTCCGGACGTGTTGTTGATGGTGAGGGTGGCCTGCTTCGCACCGGAATGGCGGGAGACGTTGGTCAGCGCCTCCCTCACGATGCGGGCGGCGGCCAGGTCCACCTCGGTCGGCACGGCGTCGAGCGGCCCCGACAGATCCGTGCGCACCTCCAGCCCCGACGCCGCGACCAGCGCGTCCACCCGGGACAGGCTGTCGGCGGGGGCGGTCGGCGCGTCCTCGTCCACCTGACGCAGCACGCCCAGCGTGGTCCGCAGCTCGCGCAGCGTCTCCTTGCTGGTGTCCTTGATCGTCCGCAATGCCGTCTCGGCGTCTTCCGGCCGCTTCCTGAGCCCGTGCAGCGCCGCCGCGGCCTGCACGTTGATCATGGAGACGTTGTGCCCGAGCACGTCGTGCAGCTCGCGCGCGATCCGCAGCCGCTCCTCGCTCGCCCGCCGCCTGGCCTCCTCCTCCTTGCTGTGCTCGGCTTCGAGCGCGCGCTGCTCGACCGCCTGCAGGTAGAGGCGGCGGCTGCGGGTGACGCTGCCGAACGCGACCGCCGCCACCTCCCAGCCGGCGATCATGAGGAACAGGCTGTTCTCGACGTGCCTGACGCCGCTGGTCTCGCCGAGCCCCATGCCCAGCAGCGACGCCGCCCCGATGGCGATGGCCGCGGTGAGGTGGCCCTTCTCGGCCGCCGTGTAGAGGTTGACGAACGGCAGGATGACGACGGGCCCGTCGAGCCCCGCGTACCGGTAGTAGGCGGCGACGCAGACCATCACCAGGAGCAGCGCCCCGACGGGATAGCGCTCCCGCAGCAGCAGGCCGCAGCAGGCGATGATCGGCAGCACCACGTCGAGGACGTTGGTCTGCGTCTGGCCCCTGGTCGCGTAGGCGATGGCCATGCCGACCAGCAGGCCCGCGATCACCACGAGTGACACGATCATGCTGGTCGACGGCTTGCGCATGCTCCCATTCTGGGGGGTAATCGCCGGGGCGCATCTGGGTAGAGCACGTAAATGAGCACAAAGGACGACCTGCGGCAGGTCGAAGAGGACCTGGCCCGGCTGAGGGCCGAGAACCAGGACCTCCGCAACCAGAGTCGCGACATGGGCGCGACCGACCAGGTGGAGATCTCGGCGTTGATCAGCCAGGCGGACGAGCAGGAGGAGCTGATCGCTCAGCTCGAGGGCCGCCGCGACTCGCTGCTCAGGCGCCTTGAGTCGGAAGGGGGCGCCTGAGCGCGGCGCCGACCTCGTGCAGGTGGCGTAGTGCCTGCCCGTACGACTCGATCAGGCCGGTCTGGAGGTAGTCGACGCCGATCTCCGCGCAGTACCGCTCGACGATCGGCTGCGCCCTGCGCAGGTTGGGGGCCGGCATGTTGGGGAAGAGATGATGCTCGATCTGGTAGTTGAGCTGGCCGAGCGCCACGTCCGCGAACAGGCCGCCCCGTACGTTCCGCGAGGTCAGCACCTGCTTGCGGAGGAAGTCCAGCTTGTCCTCCGCGGTCAGGATCGGCATGCCCTTGTGGTTGGGCGCGAACGTGCACCCCAGGTAGATCCCGAACACTCCCTGGTGCACGATCAGGAACAGCAGTGCCTTGCCGACCGGCAGGATGGTGAAGACCAGGCCGAAGTAGAGCACGAAGTGCGTGAGGAGCATCGTCAGCTCCGACCCGCGCCGCTTGGCCTCGGGCTGGAACAGGGCCTTGACGCTGGCGATGTGAAGGTGCCAGGCCTCGAGCGTCAGCAGCGGGAAGAACCAGTAAGCCTGATATTTCGCGACAAATCGCGGTAGGCCGATGCTCCTGGCGACCTGCTCCTCCGACCAGACGATCACGGCGGGGGAGACGTCGGGGTCGTGGTCCTCGTGGTTGGGGTTGGCGTGGTGGCGGTTGTGCTTGGTGGTCCACCAGCCCCAGCCGAGCCCGATGGCGAGGTTGCCGATGATCAGGCCCGCGACGTCACTGGGCCGCCGCGTCCTGAAGACCTGCCGGTGCCCGAGATCGTGGGCCAGGAACCCGAGCTGCGCGAAGACGACCGCCAGCGCGACGGCCACGAGAAGCTGCAGCCACGAGTCGCCGAGCCAGACGAACAGCGCCCAGCCGCCGAGGTAGACGGCGGCCATGATGGTCATCCGGATCGCGTAATAAAAGGGACGCCGGTCAAGAAGACCGGCGTCCGTGATCTGACGGGCTAGTCGGGCGAAGTCGCTGCCTCTGGTGTCGAGCCTGCCGGGACTGGCCACGGGTCTCCTTACAAGTGCGAGGTAGGTGACCCTAACCTTTGCGCATCAGGGACGGATCCGGAAGATAGGCTTTCCGGAGTGATCTATGCCGATATCCCGCTTACCCCTGAAATCCGTGCGGCCATGGCGCTGACCTGGGACGTCACGGGGAACGGCGAACGATTGCACGGTGGCGAGGAATCCGCCGCGTACCTGCTTGACGGCCATGTTATCCGCGTCGGACCGGTGGGGCGCACAGCCGCCGAGTGCGAGTGGTGTCACGCGATCGCCCGCCACGCCGCCGGCACGCTCCCCGAGGCCGTCGCACCCGTGCCGGCCCCCGACGGGGCGACGGTCGTCATGGTGGCGGGCCGCCCGATCTCCTGCTGGCCGTACGTCGAGGGCGAGTGGCCGGACTCCGACGTGCCCGCCCAGCGCGCGGCGGGCGCCCGCCTGCTGGCCAGGCTGCACGAGTCGCTGGCCACGTTCCGCCCGCCGCCGCGTCCGGTGCCCGCCTTCCAGGAGTCCGGCCTGTACGGCGACCCGCCCCAGGACGCCCTCGAACTGGACGACCCGGCCCTCGACCGCTGGCTGGCGGAGTTCCACACCCGCCACCCGCTGCGCCACCCCCTCCACGGCGACTACTACACCGGCAACACCCTCGCCAGGGACGGCGGGATCGTGGCGGTGCTCGACTGGGACGAGACCTTCGTCGGCGCCCCGGAGGTGGAGCTGGCCGCCGCCGCGCTCGAATGGGGGGACGACGAGCTGGGGCCGAGCCGGGCGTTCGTGGAGGCGTACCACGAGGCCGGGGGCACCGCCGGAGAGCTGGACGAGGAGGCGCTGGCCCAGCTCATCAGGCACAAGCTCCGCAGGGAGTACGCCTACTTCCGTAAAGCGGTGGGCGCGGGGGTGCGACACGATGAGGACGACCTCGAATACCACCGCGACCGCGTGGCGCTGTTCCACAAATTGCGTCCGTGAACGGGCCCGGAAAAGGGCATGGCAGCGGCTGACAGAGATCTGACAGTGCCCCCAGGCATCGTCCTCGGCATGACACACGTGCTGATCGTCGGCTCCGGGCCGACCGGACTGACCCTGGCCATCGAGCTGGCCCGCAGAGGCGTCGACCTCCGCATCGTCGAGAAGTCGCCGCAGCCGCCCGCGGGCGTGCGCGGCAAGGGCCTGCAGCCGCGCACGCTGGAGGTCTTCGACGACCTCGGTGTGGTCGACGCTATCCTCGCCACCGGCCGCGAGTACCCGAGCCTGCGCAGCTACCAGGGCGACCAGGTGGTCTGGGAGGGCCGGATGGACGAGATCCGCGAGCCGTCCGCCGACGTGCCGTACCCCAACCTGATCATGCAGCCGCAGTGGCGGACCGAGCAGATCCTGCGCGACCGGCTGGCCGAGCTGGGGCACGAGGTCGAGTTCGGGGCCGAGGTGACCGGCTTCGAGCAGGACGAGAACGGCGTGACCGTCACCCTGGGCAGCGGCGAGCAGGCCCGCTGCGCGTACCTGGTGGGCGC
The DNA here is from genome assembly GCF_040610775.1 of Nonomuraea sp. NPDC003709. NCBI lineage: Bacteria > Bacillati > Actinomycetota > Actinomycetes > Streptosporangiales > Streptosporangiaceae > Nonomuraea > Nonomuraea sp. NPDC003709. Next base: position 80,063 of record NZ_JBEXMW010000034.1, read on the forward strand.
GGACGGCGGTCGCAGCGTCGTACGCAAGCAGCTGGGCGTCGGCTTCGTCGGCGACACGTTCGAGAGCGAGCGCATGCTGCTGGCCGACGTCAGGACCGGTGACCTGGACCGCGAGCACTGGCACGTGTGGGGCTCGCCGGCCGAGCAGAAGGTCCACTTCACGGTCTGCCCGCTGCCGAACACCGACGTCTTCCAGCTCGTCGCCCCGTACGCCGGTGACGACGACCTGATCGCGCTCGTCGCCGAGCACGCGCCGCACGTGCGGATCGAGGAGATCCTGTGGCGGTCCGAGTACCGCGTCAACATCCGCATGGCCGACCGGTTCCGGGTCGGCCGGGTGTTCCTGGCCGGTGACGCGGCCCACGTGCACACGCCGGCGGGCGGCCAGGGGCTCAACACCGGCGTCCAGGACGCCTACAACCTGGGCTGGAAGCTGGCCGTCGGCACCGAGGCGCTGCTGGACACGTACGAGGACGAGCGGATGGCGGTGGCCGCGCACGTGCTGGGCCTCAGCACCCGCCTGTACCGGGAGCAGGACCACAAGCGTGGCGACGACACCAACCAGCTCGGCCTGGCCTACCTCGGCAGCCCGCTGTCCGTGGGCGAGCGCGGCGGCGAACGGCTCGGCGCGCTCTTCGCCGAGCAGCGCGGCACCGGCTTCCTGCTGCTGGCCGACACGGAGACGGCGTACCCGTTCACGGTGCTCCCGCCGCTCGACGGCCAGGAGGGCGTCATCCTCGTCCGCCCCGACGGCTACATCGGCTATCACGGGGACGAGAGCGGCCTCAGCGCGTACCTCTCCGGGTTCGGGATCGACGCGCCCCTCGCCGACGCCTCGCGGTAGCCGTGCTCGCCCAGCGCGGCCCGGCACTTGGCGGCCAGCTCGTTGACGTGGGGATCGGCGGACTCGCCGATCCCTCTCAGCGCCCGCGCGGCGCCGAGCAACTCGGCGGCCGCCTCCGGCTCCAGGTGCTCGGCCACCCCTTCCAGCACGGTCGCCCGCGCGGTCCTGTCGGAGCACGTGGCCATCAGCTCCAGGGCCCGGCGCAGCGGCGCGCGAGGCTCGCGGACCCGGGCGAGCTCGACGTTCATGTACGCCCTGAGCTGGGCTGACACTTCGACGTCGAGCGCCAGTGCCGTCTCCAGCAGCCGGGCGGCCTCCTCCGGGTGGCCGGTGCGCCTGGCCAGCTCGGCCCTGGCGTGCATGACCCTGGCCACGATCGCCTGGTCGTCGGACCGCACGGCCGACTCCCACGCCTGTTCGAGCGCGCGGGCCGCTCCGGCATGATCGCCCGCCCGCCCTTTGAGCTGGCCGACCCGGATCAGGAACGTCATCGGCCCGAGCGGCGTGTCGAGCCCGGACAGCTCGGTGGCCAGCCGCTCCGGCTCCTCGGCCAGGGTCACCGCCGTGGCGAAGTCCCCGTGGTTCTCCGCGACCAGCGACAACCAGAAGAGCCCGGCCCACTGCCCCCACCGGTCCCCGACGGCCCTGAACCCGTCGACCGCCGGCACCAGCAGGTCCTCGGCCCCGGCCACCGCCCCGTACTCGAACCGCACGATGCCGGTGGCCAGCAGCGCCGCCGACCTCGTCCACAGGTCGGGATGGTCGCGCAGCCGCCCCGACTGCCGCTCGGTGAGGCTCACCACGTCGGCGGGCGTCCCGACCCCGGCCAGCGCCCACGAGTTCAGGGCGGCGGGATGGTCGGACTCCAGCACCGCCTCGGTCGGCGCGAACCCCGCCAGCACCCGGCAGATCCCGTGCGCCAGCTCCCGCCCCGGCGGCGGCGTGTCGCCCACTCTTCGCAGCACCGACGCGGCCTGCTCGTTGATCTCGCGATGCCGGCCGCGGATGATCCACGACCAGAGCCGCGGCAGGATCACCCGGAGCGGGTCGTCGGAGTGGCGCAGCGCCACGTCCAGGTTGCCCTGCTCGGCGTCCAGCACGGCCAGCCACTTGAGCTGTTCGCCGGTCCGCAGGTGGGGGTCGGCGGTCTCGGCCAGCTCGGTGTAGTAGCGGGCGTGGGCCTGGCGCAGCTCGGGGAGGTCGGCGGCGGCGTACTGCCTGATGGTCTCCAGCATCGTGTAGCGGTCGCCGGAGACCGCGATGAGTGACTTGTCCACCAGCGAGGAGAGCAGGTCGAGGTCGCCGCCGCAGACCTGGGAGATCGCCTCGTACGTGGCGCCGCCCGAGAACACTGTCAGGCCCCTGAGCAGCTCGCGCTCGCGGTCGGAGAGCAGGTTCCAGCTCCAGTCGATGACCGCGCGCATGGTGCGGTGGCGCGGCTCCGCCGTACGGCCGCCGCGGAAGGCCAGCCGGTCGCCGAGCTGCCGCACCAGGACGGACAGCGGCATCGTACGCAGGCGCGCGGCGGCCAGCTCGATGGCCAGCGGGATGCCGTCCAGCTCGCGGCAGATCCGCGCTGCCTCTTCTGGTGCTACCCGCAGGTCGGGCCGGGCGGCGGCGGCCCGTTCCGCGAACAGCTCGGCCGCCTTCCCCTCGGGCAGCGGCAGCACGTGGTGCAGGGTCTCGCCGGGGATGTCGAGCGGCTCCCTGCTGGTGGCGAGGATCCGCAGGCCCGCCACCTCGGACAGCAGCGCACGGGCCGTCGTGGCGGCCTCCTCGATCACGTGCTCGCAGTTGTCCAGCACGATCAGCGGCGCGGTGCCGCGCAGGGCCCTGACCGGGTCGGTCGTCCTGAGCACGCCCTCCAGGGCGGCCCGTACGCCGGTGGCGGTGGCGAGCTCGACCAGCCACACGCCGTCCGGCACGTGCAGGCCCGCGGCCACCTCCACGGCCAGCCGCGTCTTCCCCGCGCCGCCCGGCCCGACGAGCGTGACCAGCCTGGCCCTGCCTAGCCGGCCCTTCAGCCGGGACATGTCCTCCGAGCGGCCCACGAAACTCGTGAGGCGGGCGGGCAGGTTGCTCTTCGGCTCGGCGTCCCGCAGCGCCTCCAGGTGGGCTTCCCGCAGCTCGGGCCCCGGGTCCACGCCCAGCTCCTCGGCCAGGGCCGCCTTGATCCGCTCGAAGAGCGCGAGCGCTTCGGCGCGCCGGGCCTGGGTGGTGAGGGCGCGCATGAGCAGGGCGTGGAACGGCTCCCGTAAGGGATGCGCGGCAACCAACCCCTCCAACTCCGCCACCAGCCCAGCCCTCCGTTCGGGGTGGTCGGCGGTCGCCGCGGTCGAGGCGGTCGAGGCGAGGGCCAGGTCGTCGGCGGGTGTGGCGCTCGGGGCAGCGGCGGGGTCGGTGGTGATCGTCGTGCTCAGGTCGGCGGCGATCCTCGTGGCCAGGGCGGTCAGGCGCAGCTCCTCCAGGCGGGCCGCCGGGGCCGTGGCGAAGGGCAGATCAGCCGCGTCGGCCAGCGCCGGACCTCGCCACAACGCCAGCGCCCGGTGCACGTCACCGGCCCGTACGAGCCGCTCGAACGCCCACGCGTCCACCTCACCCGGCGGCACATCCAGCACGTATCCGGCGGGATGGGACGAGATCACGCCCGGCGCCTCCCTGCGCGCCCTGGACACCAGCGACTGCAGCGCCGCCATCGGATGCGCCGGCGCCTCACCCGGCCACAGGTCGTCGATCAGCCTGTCCGTGGTCACGACGCGTCCGGGGTCGAGCGCCAGCCGCACCAACAGCGCCCGCACCCGGGCACCGCCGACCGCGCACCCCGCCACCTGAAGCGGCCCCAGAATCCCGACCCGCATCCACCCTCCCCGCCCGGACTCCAGCGTACGCACCCCACACCCTCCCGCCGCAGCCCCATCCCCATCCGCACTTCGGCCGAGGTCCTTGAGGGAGGGATGGGGTGGCCCGGCCTCGCCTCGCGCCCGGCCTCGCCTCGGCCGCGCTCGTGCCCGCCTTGCGCTCGCGTTGCGCCCGTCCTGTGTCCGGCTCCGGCATACGCGCGTTGCCGTGCGTACTTCGGCCGGGGTCCTTGAGGGGAGTGGTGGTGTGGCCCGGCTCGCGCCTCCGCACCTCGCGCTTGGCGGTCTGTCGACTGGGCTTCGGGTGGGGTGGGGGTCAGGGGGTGAGGTGGGAGTCGAGGAGGTCGGCGGGGAGGTGGGGGACGGTGGCTTCGGTGAACTCGGGGAGTCCCACCACCAGCCCGTCCTCCCCGACCCCCAGCCCCGCCTTGGCCGGGTGCTTGCGGATGTGCCGGGGCTCGAAGTTGTAGAAGCTGCCCGTCCCGTAGTCGATCCGTACGCTCTCCAGCGACGGCCGCGCGCTGGCCAGGCACGCCCCCATCGGCAGGCCCAGGTCGGTCGGGGAGGTCAGGGTGTGGAGGTTGCCGGCCACGACCAGCGCGGGTTCGGCGTGGGCCGCCAGCACCCGCTGCGCCATCAAGGCGTCGCGCTGCGACCAGTCGCCCGCGTGCGTCCACCCGTCGAACAACGTGACCCGCAGCCCCGGCACGGCTCGCATCACCGCGAGGTGGCCGGCGGTGATGGCGCCGCTGCCGAGCCACCAGAGCGGGTGGTCCAGCCCGGTCCCGTCGGTGAGGTAGCGGTCGAGCTGCGGCTTCAGCTCCTCGGGCCATTCCAGGGCCAGGCTGGTCAGGCCGAGCAGCCGCATGAGCCCGAGGATGACGAGCGGGTTCTCCCTGACCCCGTGCACCTCGCCGAGGAGCAGCAGCCCGCACGCGTCGAGCGACCGCCTGGCCCGGTCGAGCGCCGTCGCCTCGACGGGCAGCTCGTACGCGTCCGGATCGAACTCCGCGACCGCCAGCAGGAGGCCGTCCATCGTGTCGACGCCTGGCATGCCTCCACACTCTTCGCCCGGCCCCTCCCGCGCAACAGGCCGGGTCAGGAGAACACCTTGGCCTTCAGCGCGGGGAAGCGCTGGACCACCCGGAGGAAGACCTTGAACCCCGTCCGGCTCACCCTGCTGCCGCCGACGAACTGCTCGGCCGCGCGCATCGAGTCGCGGACGGCGGCGAAGCCGTACTCGCGCATCCGGGCCTCGTAGCCCGCGATGGCCTCAACAGGGTCGCCTCCGCTGGTGAGGGCGGCGCAGAGCAGGCGCGCGTCGCGCAGCGCGGTGTTCGCGCCGATGCCGCGCATCGGCGTCATGCTGTGGATGGCGTCGCCGAGCAGGGTGATGTTCGTGGCGGGCCAGGGGTCGATGGGGATCGAGGTACGGATCGGCAGCAGCGTGATCGTGTCGGGGTCGGACCCGCCGACCACCGTGCGCAGGTCGGGGTGCCAGGATTCGATCTTCCGGGCCACGGTGGCCTGGAGCTGCTCGCCCGACATTTCGGAAATGTTGGTGGGGAAGGCGGCGCCGGGCGCGCCGAACGCCCACAGGATGTAGCTGCTGGAGTTGTCCATCAGCGCGCCCTCCTGCTCCGTCACCCCGAACTCGCCGTACGCCACCCCGTCGCCCAGGTCGTGCGGCGCGGTGAAGAACCCCATGCCGCTGGGCGGGATGACGCTGTTAGGCCCGTCGAGCAGCCGCGGCGCCACGAGCTTCCTGGTCTCGGCGGTGATCGGGAACTTGCCCGCCACCGTCGTGATCCCCGTGTCCACCCGCTCGGCGTGCGGCAGGTACTGCTTACGCACCCGCGAGTTCCCGCCGTCGGCGGCGACCACGATGTCCGCGGTCGCGCTCGTGCCGTCCGCGAAGAACAGCTCGACCCGCCCGTCGGGGAGCCGCTCGTACCTCTCGTACGTCTTCCCGAACCGTACGACGTCGTCGAGCCCCGACAGCAGCACCTGCCTGAGCGTGATGCGGCTGGCCGAGTGGTGGTCGTCGGCCGGGTCTGCCGCCGTGGGCGCCTCGATCAGCGCGAGCCGACTCAACCGCTCGGTGATGAAGCCGAAGTCCTGCCCGCCGTGCCGCCCGGTCGTGTCGAGGAACGCCTGCCACAGATGCGCGGGCAGGCAGTCGTGCAGGGCGCGGGCGCCGTTCGGGTCGATGTGCACGCGGTAGCCCTGCAGCCGGTCGGCCGGGGTCCTGTCCCGCTCGTAGACGGTCACGTCGAGCCCTGCCTTGCGCAGCCCCTGGGTCAGGCATAGCCCGCCGATGCCGCCACCGATGATCGCGATGTTCCGTGTCATGGCTCGACTATCATCCATTCGGATGATTCTGTCAACCATCCGGATGGATGATAGAGTGCGGACCATGAGACGAGCGCCCGAAGAGAAACAGCGCGACCCCGAGCGCACGAAGGCCCGCATCCTTCAGGCGGCGCTGGAGGAGTTCGCGGCGAAGGGGTTCGCGGGGGCGCGTGTCAGCGAGATCGCCACCAGGGCCGGGGTGAACAAGCAGCTGATCTCGTACTATTTCGGCGGAAAGGAGGGCCTCTACGAGGCCCTGACCGCGCGCTGGCAGGCCGAGGAGAGCGGGTTCGCCGACCGGTCGGCCTCGCTCGGCACGCTCGCCGCCGAATACGTGCGGGCCAACGCCGCCCGCCGCGACTACGGCCGGCTGATGCTCTGGCGGAGCCTCACCGACGACGGGCCGCCCGATCCTTCCTTCGTCGAGGACGTACGCCGGGATCTGGAGCTCCTGCGCGAGCGCCAGCGGGACGGGGAGTTCCCCGCGGACCTCGACCCGGCGGCGGTGCTGGTGGCGCTGTTCTCGATGGCGGCGGCCGGCATCGCGTTCCCACAGCTCGTCCAGGCGGTGTGGGGGCGGGATCCGGCGTCGCCAGAGTTCGCCGAGCACTATGCGCGGGAGGTCGAGAAGCTCGTGGGCCACCTGCGGGGTTCGTGATGGTCCGGGGTCCGGGCGGTGGTTTCCTTGTACTCATGCCTGATCTCGTGGTGGACGGCAGCGGCAAGCTCTGCGTGCAACTGCTCATCGAACTGCGCGGTCACGTGCGCCAGGCCGGTCCCGGAGCGGTGATCCATCTCATCGCCACCGATCCCGCCGCGCCCGTCGACCTGCCTGCCTGGTGTCATCTGACCGGGCACACGTACCTGGGGCCGGTGCCGGGGGCGGAGCCGCCGACGTACGCGCTGCGCGTGGCCGGGGCCGCCAAGGAGACCGAGGACGCCAAACCCTGGCACGTGGCTTAAGCGGTTAATTCCCTTACCGAATGGGGTGGCCTAGAGTATGAGGGTTATCCGGTTCAGAGAGGGAGTCCGTGAAGCGACCCACGATCGCCGACATCGCCGGCCGGGCGGGAGTGTCCAAAGTGGCGGTCTCCTATGCGCTCAACGGGCAACCGGGCGTATCGGACGCGACGCGGGCCAGGATCGTCGCCATCGCCGAGGAGATCGGCTGGCGGCCCAACAGCGCGGCGCGAGCGCTCAACGGCGCCAGGGCCAACTGCGTGGGCCTCGCGCTCTGCCGTCCCGCCCGCATCCTGGGCGTGGAGCCGTTCTTCATGGAGCTGATCAGCGGCATCGAGGGCGTGCTCGCAGACCGCTCGTACGCGCTGCTGCTCCAGGTCGTCACGAGCCATGAGCAGGAGAGCGAGGTCTACCGGCGTTGGTGGGGCGAGAGCCGCATCGACGGCGTGTTCCTGGTCGACCTGCACTATTCGGACTCCAGAGTGGTCGAGCTGGAGCGGCTGGGGATGCCGGTCGTCGTCATCGGACATCCCACCGAGTCGGGCTCGCTGTCGGCGGTCTGGTCGGACGACGGCGAGGCCGTGCGCGAGACCGTCGGCTACCTGGTGGCGCTGGGCCACCGCCGGGTCGCGCGGGTGGCAGGGCTGCCGGAGCTGGTCCACACGACCGTCCGCGACCAGGCGTTCGAGCAGGCGTGCGAGGGCGTGGCCGAGCACGTGACCGTGCACACCGACTACACCGGCGAGGAGGGCGCCAGGGCCACCCGGCGGCTGCTCAGTTCGCCCAACCGGCCCACGGCGATCATCTACGACAACGACATCATGGCCGTGGCGGGCATGTCCGTGGCCCAGGAGATGCGGGTCGAGGTGCCGCGCGACCTGTCCATCGTGGCCTGGGACGACTCGCCGCTGTCCCAGGTCGTCCGGCCGCCGCTGACCGCGCTCACCCGCGACATCCCCGCGTACGGGGCGCACGCCGCCCAGCGGCTGCTCGCGCTGATCGCGGGCGAGACCGTGCCCCCGTACGAGGACCAGGCGGCCGTGCTCACGCCGCGCGGCAGCACCGGTCCCGCTCACTCCGTGTAGCGGCGGCCTCGGCGCGTGCCGCGGGCGGGGCGGGCGGCTGGCAGACCGCCGTGTCCCGACCCGCGGCACGTGCCGTCCCCTCCTCCGCGGCACAGCCCGGAGCCGCCATGAACTCCCCCCGGCTCCAACCCTGACGGAGTACGCGGAAGAGCGCCTGAGTACCCCTATACCTAAACGAGATGAGACCGTGACCAAGCGTAGTGCCCATGATCGGGGCTTAACGGCTGGTCAGGCGGGTAGGCGGGCGATATGACCCGCTGAGGGGGTAACACAATGGTCGAGCCGGGCCCATGGATCGAGGGGTACGTACGTGCTTGGAACTCCAATGACCCCGACGACATCGCCGCGTTGTTCACCGAGGACGCCGTCTACTACACCGAGCCGTACAGCTCTCCGTGGCAGGGGCGGGACGAGATCGTCTCGCAGTGGCTCGGGCGGCAGGACAAGCCTGGTGAGACCGAGTTCGAGTGGCATCCGGTGAACGTTGCCGACGACGTCAGTGTTATCCAGGGGGTCACGACATATCCCGACAAAACGTACAGTAATCTATGGGTGATCAGGTTTGTGCCCGATGGCCGGTGTCGTGAATTCACCGAATGGTGGATGCGGCATGATGCCAAATGATGCAATGGGCCGAGCCGTCTTCATCCGAGGAGATCCGTTGAGAGACAACCTCGACCTCGCCGCGAGCGCCCAGGAACTGGCAGACGCCGCCCCGACGGGATCGATCGACCACGCCGCAGCGTCGTCCGTGGCCATCACGCTCGCCACCACTCGTGACATCACCGATGCCAGGAAGACGCTGGACGGGGTCTCCCCGGAAGAGGTCCGGGAGGCGGCCCTGGCCCTCTTCGAACAACTGTCGACCGACGACTGACGCCTGGAACCCGGGCTCGGGCGCCGCATCCGCCGCGCCCGAGCTTTCGCATGCCCTGGGACCGGTGGGAGCCGAGCGCGCCAGAGGTCAGGTGGTGAGGCGGGTCTGGATGGCGCGGCGGGCTCGGGAGGGGGCCGCCGGGTCGTGGTGGAGCTGGAGGGCGTGGTTCAGGGCCATGACCGCGCCGAGCAGCTCGAACGCGAGCTGATCCGGATCCGTCCCCGCGGGCAGCTCGCCCGCGTCCGCCGCGCGCCCGGCCTCCTTGCGCAGCCGCCCGCGCCAGGCGTCGAACCTGGCCTTCACCGCGTCCCGCACCGGCCCCGGCCGGCCGTCGAACTCGTGGGCCGCGGCCACGAAGAAGCACCCGCCGGGGAAGACCCCGCGCTCCAGGTACGAGATCCACGCCTCGCACAGCACCCGCAGGCGGGTCAGCCCGGGTGCGGCGGGCCGGGCGGGCTCCCAGACCTCGGCGCGGAAGATCTCCCCGGCCCGGTCGAGGACGGCGAGCTGCAGCGCCTCCTTGGAACCGAAGTGCCCGAGCACTCCTGACTTGCTCATGCCCAGCTCGCCGGCGAGGCGGCCGATGGTCAGCCCTTCGAGCCCCTCCGCGGAGGCGATGGCGACCGAGCGCTCCAGGATGGCCGCACGCGTGCCGAGGGCCTCGGCGACGGATCTGCGGGGACTCATGCGGGTCAGCTTAGCGTCCGAACGGTCGGTTGCTATAGTCCGCCTCATGACAGGATCACGACTTGTCGCCACAGGTCACTATCAACCAGCAAAAATCATGACAAATGATGAGCTGGCTGCCATGGTGGACACCAGCGACGAGTGGATTACCAAGCGGGTAGGCATCCGTACCCGGCATGTGGCCGAGCCCGACGAGACCGTGACCGACCTGGCCCGGCACGCCGCCGCGAAAGCCCTGTCGGCGAGCGGCCTGGATGCCGCCGACATCGACCTCCTCCTGATCGCCACCTGCACCCAGACCGAGCGCGCCCCGAACATCGCCTCCCGCGTCGCCGCCCGGCTCGGCGTGCCCGGCGCGGGGCTGATGGACGTCGGCGTGTCGTGCTCCGGCTTCACCCACGCCCTGGCCCTCGCCGACCACGCCATCCGCGTCGGCGCGGCCACGAACGCCCTGGTCGTGGGGGCGGACAAGATGACGGCCGTCACCGACTGGACCGACCGGACCACGTGCGTGCTGACCGGCGACGGCGCTGGGGCGGCCGTGATCAGCGCGGCCCCGGAGGCCGAGATCGGTCCCGTGGTGTGGGGCTCCGCGCCGGAGCTGGGCACCGCCGTACGCATCGAGGGCACCCCGACCCGCTTCTCCCAGGACGGCCAGACCGTCTACCGCTGGGCCACCACCCAGCTCCCCGACATCGCCAGAAAGGCGTGCGAGCGCGGCGGCGTACGGCCGGAGGACCTGGCGGCGGTGGTCTTCCACCAGGCGAACCTGCGCATCATCGAGCCCGTCGCGGCCAAGCTCGGCGCGGTCAACGCGATCGTGGCGCGCGACGTGGTGGAGTCGGGCAACACCTCGGCCGCGAGCGTGCCGCTGGCGCTGTCGAAGCTGCTGGAGCGGGGTGAGGTCCGGCGCGGGGCGCCGATGCTGCTGTTCGGGTTCGGGGGGAACCTGTCGTACGCGGGCATGATCGTCCGCTGCCCCTGACGGGCCCGCCTCAGGAGACGCCCGGCGGGGAGGTGGAGTCGCGGATCACGAGCTGGCAGGGCATCTTGTGCACCCCGGGCGTCGCCTTCCCGTCGATGGCGGCGAACAGGTGCTGGGCCGCGGTGCGCCCCAGCTGCTCCAGGTTCATGTCCACGGTGGTCAGGGCGGGCCGGGTCTCCGTGGACAGCACCTCCCAGTTGTCGTAGCCGACCACCGCGATGTCCTCCGGCACCCGCCGCCCGCGTTCCCTGGCCGTCTCCACGAAGCCGGCCGCGATCTGGTCGCTGCCGCAGAACACCGCGTCGACCTCCGGCTCGGCCATCAGCAGCATCTCGGCCGCGTGCCGCCCCCACCGCTGCGACCACGGGCCCGACAGCGTCTGCCCCGCCTGCGGCAGCCCTGCCTGCGCGAGCGCCTGGCGCAGGCCCTCCTCGCGGTCGCGGGACGCCTTGTAGTGCGTGGGCCCCGTGATGTGCGCGATCCTGCGCCGGCCCATCGCCAGCAGGTGGTTGACGGCCATGGCGGCCGCGCCGACGTCGTCCGGCACGAAGGACACGTCCGACGGGTCGTCCGAGGGGCCGTAGGCGTACACGACCGGCACCGGCAGGTCCTTGCTCACCGACGGCCGCGGGCTCGTGCTCTCGCCCACCACGATCAGCCCGTCCACCCGGCGCGACAGCAGCGCCCGTACGTGGTGCTGCTCCCTGATCGCGTCGCCGCGCGCGTCGCAGAGCAGCACGGCCATCTCGCCGGCCCCGAACGCGTCCTCCGCCCCGAGGAGCACCGGAATGCCGAACCGGCCGACGCTGTCGGAGGTCAGCAGGCCGACCGTGCGCGTCTGTCCTGAGATCAGCCCCCTGGCCAGGGCGTTCGGCTGGAAGGAGAGCTCCGCCGCGGCGGCGAGCACCCGCTCGCGCGTCGCGGCCCGCACGTCCTGGCGCCCGTTGAGTGCTTTGGACGCCGTGGCGATCGAGACCCCCGCCAGCGAGGCCACATCGGAGATGGTCGCCCGCTTACTCGCCATGTTTCGAAACCCTTTTCGTCACCTGTGAACTGCATAGAACCCTAGCACCCATTGACATGGACTCTTGTTTCTTCTACGTTTCCGAAAACCTTTAAGTCCAGGAGCACAACATGAGACGAAGGCTGGCCGGGATCTCCCTCCTCGGTGTGTTAGCGCTCACAGCGGCGGCCTGCGGCAGCGGCGGCGGTGGTGGTGGGGGCAGCACGCCGTCGGCGGAGAGTCCCGTGACGATCACCATGTGGACCCGTGCGGCCACCCAGACGCAGAGCGAGCGGCTGGTCAAGGCCTACAACAGCAGTCACAAGAACATTCAGGTCAAGCTCACCGTCATCCCGACCGACAACTACCAGCCGCGCATCGCCGCGGCGGCCGGTGCCAAGCAGCTCCCCGACGTGTTCGCGGCCGACGTCATCTTCGTCCCGAACTACACCTCTCAGGGTCTGTTCATGGACATCACGGACAGGGTCGCGAAGCTGCCGTTCAAGGACGGCCTGGCCCCCTCTCACATGAAGCTCGGAACGCTCGACGGGAAGATGTACACGCTCCCGCACACGCTCGACCTGTCGGTCTGGTTCTGGAACAAGGACCTCTACCAGAAGGCCGGGCTCGACCCGGAGCAGGGGCCGAAGTCGCTGAAGGAGTTCGCCCAGCAGGCGACCACGATCCAGGAGAAGCTCGGCAAGGACGGCAAGGTCCATGGCACCTTCTTCGGCGGCAACTGCGGCGGCTGCTACGTCTTCACATTCTGGCCCTCCGTCTGGGCCGGCGGCGGCCAGGTCATGAACGCCGAGGGCACCCAGTCGCTCAACGACCAGGCCGCGATGACCGACGTGTTCAAGATCTGGCGCGACCTGTACGACAAGAAGGTCACCGGGCCGTCCGCCAAGGAGGAGCAGGGCCCGACCTGGACCGGTTTCTTCCCCAAGGGCGAGATCGGCGTCATGCCGATGCCCTCCACCACGCTCGGTCTCATGCCCAAGGACATGAAGATCGGCGTCGCCCCGATCGCCGGGCCCGACGGCGGCGAGTCCACGTTCGTGGGCGGCGACTCCGTCGGCATCTCCGCCACGTCCAAGAACCCGGACGCGGCCTGGGACTTCCTGTCCTGGACGGTCTCCGACGACGCCCAGGTCGAGGTCATGGCCAAGAACAAGGACGTGCTCGCGCGTACCGACCTGGCCAGCAACAAGTACTCCGCTGAGGACCCGCGCGTGGTGCTGATCAACTCGCTGGTGGCCAAGGGCCAGACGCCGTACGCGCTGCGCTTCGGCCAGACCTTCAACGACCCGCAGGGTCCGTGGCTGCGCTACGCGCGCGAGGCCGTGTTCGGTGACGCCTCGAAGCTCCCGCAGCTCAACGCCGAGATCACGAAGTCACTTCAACAATGACTCTGACGATGAACCGAACCGGGCGGCGGGCGGCGCACTCCGCGCCTTCCGCCCGGTGGCGGAGCAGGAAGGTACAGGGCTGGCTGTACACGGCTCCGACGGCCGTCATCGTGGGCGTGCTCTTCATCGCGCCCCTCGTGCTGGTCGTCTGGATGTCACTGAACCGCTGGCCCCTGCTCGGTCAGGCCACGTTCAACGCCCCCGACAACTACCTCAAGATCGGCGACAACCCGCTCTTCATCGACGCGATCCTCTTCACGCTCAAGTACACGGCCATCACGACCGTCCTGCTGTCGGCCGTGGCGCTCGGACTCGCCATGCTGGTGCAGGACCGCAAGCCGGGCATCGGCTTCTTCAGGACCGCGTTCTTCCTGCCCGGCGCCGTGGGTTTCGCCGCCGCCGGTCTGCTCTTCTACGGGATGCTGAACAACGACTTCGGCCCCATCGACCCCCTGCTCCAGGCGCTGCACATCACCAGCGAGCCGGTCAAGTGGATCGGCACGCCGAACATGGCGCTGTTCTCCACGATCACCCTGGTGCTGTGGCGCTTCGCCGGGTTCAACATGCTCATCCTGCTGACCGGCCTGCAGGCCATCCCGACCGAGGTGTACGAGGCCGCGAGGAGCGACGGCGCCAACCGCTGGCAGATCTTCACCAAGATCACGCTCCCGCTGCTGCGCCCGACGCTGGCGCTGATGCTGATCCTCAGCGTCACCGGCTCGCTGCTGGCCTTCGACCAGTTCTTCGTCTTCACCAACGGCGGCCCCGACAACAGCACGGTCTCGATGGTCATGGTCGTCTACCGCGACGCGTTCTTCCGCTTCGACCTCGGCGGCGCGGCGGCGCTCTCGGTCGTCCTGCTGGTCGCCCTCGTCGGGCTCAACACGCTGATGATGCGGAGGCTGCGATGAGCCGTTACCTCACGCTGTCCGCCCTGGCGGTGCTGTTCCTGTTTCCCCTGGTGTGGAGCGGCTACGCCTCGTTCGAGGAGCCGGGCAACTACCTGGAGATGGCCCGCTTCGGCGAGGGGCTCGGCACGTACGCGACCAACAGCGTGCTCGTCTCGGTGATGACGGTGGCGGGCACGCTGGTCGTCTCCGCGCTCGGCGGCTACGGTTTCGCCCGTTTCGACTTCCCCGGCAAGAACCTGCTGTTCCTGGCCACGCTGGCGATCCTCATGGTGCCGTACGCGACGATCCTGATCCCGCTCTACGTGCTGCTCGGCTACCTCGGCCTGCAGAACTCCCTGGTCGGGCTCTCGCTGGTGTTCGTCATGTTCCAGCTGCCGTTCGCGCTGTTCATGATGCGCAACGCGTTCGAGGCGCTGCCGCGCGAGCTGGAGGAGGCCGCGCTGGTGGACGGCTGCGGCACGTTCAGGGCGTTCGCCAGGATCCTGCTGCACGCCGTGCGGCCCGCGCTGATCACGGTGGGCCTGTTCGCCTTCCTGGCGTCGTGGAACGACTTCTTCGCGCCGCTCATCCTGCTCAACGACGGCGCGTCGTTCACCCTGCCGGTGGCCGTGGTCAGCATGACGCAGCAGACGTTCGGCGCCATCGACTACGGCATGCTCCAGGCCGGCGTCATGGTCATGGCCTTCCCCTGTCTCATCCTCTTCATCGTGCTGCAGCGCCACTACGTGCGCGGATTCATGTCAGGAGCTCTGCGTGGCTAACCCTGTCCTGCCCTCATCGGGCGCCCTGTCCCCCCTCGGCCTCGACGCGGTACGGCTGCTCCCCGGCTTCTGGGGCGACCGGGCCGCGCTCAACCGCGAGGTCACGATCGCCCACTGCCAGGAATGGGAAGAGCGAGAAGGCTGGATCGGCAACTTCCGGGGCGAGCGGCCCCGCCGGGGGCGGGAGTTCAGCGACTCCGAGATCTACAAGCTGCTGGAGGCCATGGCCTGGGCCGACCACCCGGCGCTGCCCGAGCTGGCCGCGATCGTGGCCCAGGCCCAGGAGGGCGACGGCTACATCAACACCCGCTGGTCCGGCAGCCGCTACACCGACTTCGAGTGGGGCCACGAGCTCTACTGCTACGGGCACCTGATCCAGGCCGGGGTCGCCCGCCTGCGCATGCACGGCGAGGACCAGCTCACCCGGGTCGTGATCAAGGCCGCCGACCACGTGTGCCGCCGCTTCATGGAGGGCACCCAGACCTGCGGCCACCCGGTGATCGAGATGGCCCTCGTCGAGCTCTACCGCGTGACCGGCACCGAGCGCTATCTGGAGATGGCCCGCCGCTTCGTCGAGCGCCGCGGCCTGCCCGCGCTCGCCGACATCCCCTTCGGCCGCATCTACTACCAGGACGACATCCCGGTCAGGCAGGCCCAGGTGTTCCGCGGGCACGCGGTGCGCGCGCTCTATCTCGCCTCCGGCGTGGTGGACGTGGCGGTCGAGACCGGCGACCAGGAGCTGCTGAAGGCGATCGAGTCCCAGTGGGAGCGCACGGTGGCCCGGCGTACCCACCTGACCGGCGGCATGGGCTCGAGGCATGCCGACGAGTCGTACGGCGAGGACTACGAGCTGCCGCCGGACCGGGCCTACAACGAGACCTGCGCGAGCATCGCCTCCGTCATGCTGGCGCACCGGCTGCTGCTGGCCACGGGCGATGCCCGCTACGCCGACCTCGCCGAGCGCACCCTGTACAACATGCTCGCCACGGGGGTGGCGCTGGACGGCAAGTCGTTCTTCTACGCCAACCCGCTGCAGGTGCGGGTGCCGGCGGTGCCGTTGGAGGGGGTCAACCACGCCGCGGAGGGCGGGCTGCGCTCGCCCTGGTTCGACGTGTCCTGCTGCCCGAACAACATCGCCCGCACGATGGCCTCGCTGGCCGCGTACGTGGCCACGACCACCGCGGACGGGATCCAGATCCACCACCACACGCCGTCGGAGATCCGGCACGACGGCCTGGCGGTACGCGTGGAGACCGGCTACCCGTGGACCGGCTCGGTGAGCGTGCGGGTGCTGGAGGGCGGCGAGGGCCGGATCGGGCTGCGCGTCCCCGCCTGGGCCACGGACGCCACGCTCGCCCACGTCCCGGCGTCCTCGCCGGAGGCGCCGCTGGCGGAGAGCCCGGCGGTGCGCCCGGTGGATCCCGGTTACGCCTACGTCGAGGGGCCGTGGCGGGCCGGTGACGAGATCCGGCTGGAGCTGCCGATGGCGCCCAGGTGGACGTTGCCCGATCGGCGGATCGACGCGCTGCGGGGGAGCGCGGCGGTGGAGCGGGGGCCGCTGGTCTACTGCGCCGAGTCGGTGGCCGACGAGCCGGCGCTGGGGGACCTGACCGCGCGGGTCCAGCCGCCCGTGGAGCACCACGAGGCGGACGGCGTGGTGGAGCTGGAGGTGGAGGCGTCGCTGGGCGCCGGCGCCGGCAACGGCTGGCCGTACGCGCCCGCCTCCGACGGGCAGGCGGGTGGCGCCGACGTCAGGCTCCGGCTCGTGCCCTACCACCGGTGGGGCAACCGCGGCCCCGCGACCATGCGTGTCTGGCTACCGATCTAGGAGAGGCAAGTGCGTAAACCGTTGGTGTGCTTGGCTGTGTTAACGCTCACAGCTTCGCTTGCCGCGTCACCTTCGTACGCCGCCCAGGACGACCTGGGGATGCCGGTGTTCACGGGCGCAGACCCGGTGCCCGCCGAACCCGTGGCGTACCACCCCCGCAAGATGATGGAGGAGATCTACAAGAAGGAGAAGGGCGGCGACTCGTACTGGATCGACCGCATGCTGGCCCGCCCCGGCGACGATCCGGCGGGCCCGTGGTTGATGACGCGCGGGCGGGCGCTGTTCATGAAGGAGCACGATCCCTCGGTCATCGGCTTCGGTGGGTTCGTGGCGTATTGGGAGAGCATCGACAACCGCGGCGCGTACGAGGTCTCGCTGGGCACCCAGCTCGCCGAGGACGTCTCCAAGCGCCTGCAGATGCCCAGCCACTGGACCGGGCAGTACACGGGTGACGGCCTGTCGGTCGGGGTGAAGAAGTTCATCACCCACGAGAACGTGGCCGTGACGACGCTGGAGATCACCAACACCGGGTCCGCGGCGCGCTCCGTGCCGATCACCGTGACCTCGCCGTACACCAGGACGCCCGACGGCGACCGCGAGCTGACCGGGACCGTCTGGGCCAAGAACAAGCTGACCACGATCTTCCCCCGGCTCAGCGGTGACGGGCTGAAGGTCTCCGACGGCACGCTCAAGGGCTCGCTGACGGTCGAGCCGGGCAAGACCGTGCGGACCAAGGTGCAGATGGGCTTCGTCACCGACGAGCTGCCCGGGTCGCGGGCCGAGTACGACGGCTACAAGGGCCGCTCGCCGCAGGACGCGCTGCGGCGCCAGCTCCAGGACTACAACGCCTGGTGGGCCGAGAACCTGCCCTACATCGACGTGCCCGACGAGAACATCAAGAAGTTCGTGTACTACCGCTGGTGGCTCATGCGCTTCAACTTCCTCGACGCCGACATCCCCGGGAACGACTTCCAGTTCCCCACGTCGGTCGAGGGGGCGCTGGGCTACAACAACGCGATCGTGCTGACCGTGCCGATGTTCGTGCAGGACCTGAAGTACCTGCGGGACCCGATCTACTCGTACGGGCCGTGGGTGTCGGCGGGCGAGGTCTCGCGCAACTCCAAGTACACCGACAACCCGGGCGACCCCGAGAACTGGTCGAACAGCTACACGCAGTACATCTCGGCCTCGGCCCTGGAGAGCTACCAGATCCACGGCGGCCAGCCGTCGATCCTGCGCAACCTGGCCCGCTACGCCGAGAAGGACGTGTACGGGCAGCTCGACGCCTATGACTCCAACAAGAACGGGGTCATCGAGTACGACCGGGAGTACATGACCGGCAACGACGCCGACGCGGTGTCGTTCCACTACTACGGGCGGGCGAACGAGCGGCTCGAAGGCGCGTACGTGTACGCCAACGCGATGGCGGCGGCGCAGGCGTACGAGCTGACCGGCGACCTCGCCAAGGCGGCCGAGATGCGCGGGGTGGCCGACAAGGTCAAGAACGGCATCCTCACGCTGCTCTGGGACGAGCAGAACAAGCTGTTCAAGCACCGCGACCTCCAGACGGGCAACCTGATCCCGTGGAAGGAGTCCAACAACTACATCCCGTACGCCACCGGGCTCGTGCCGACGGACGACCCGAAGTACCGGGAGGCGCTGCGCCTGTGGACCGACCCGGCGGAATATCCGATCTTCCCGGCGTACACCGCCAACCAGAAGGACAAGGCGGAGGCCGCGGCAGCCGGTAACCCCGGCTCCAACAACTTCTCGCAGATCAACTCCACCCGGAACTTCGCGCTGTTCTCCAAGGCGCTGCGGCAGTACGCCTCGCCGTACATCACCGCCGACCAGTACAAGCAGCTCCTGTACTGGAACGCCTGGTCGCAGTACGTCGGCGGCGACACCCGCTACCCCGACGCCAACGAGTTCTGGGCCGACTGGAACCAGAGCACCAAGTCCATCGGTTACCGCTCCTGGATCCACCACACGATCCTGGGCAGCAGCAACTGGACCGTCATCGAGGACGTCATGGGCCTGCGCCCGCGTTCGGACGGCAAGGTCGAGCTCTGGCCGGTGGACATCGGCTGGGACCACTTCAGCGTCAACGGCATCAACTACCGGGGCCGTGACCTGACCATCGTCTGGGACAAGCCGGGCGACGGCACCAAGCACTACGCCGGGGTGCCCGAGGGGTACTCGATCCTGATCGACGGCAAGCGCAAGGTCACCCTGTCGGGGCTGGCGCACGCCGTCTGGGACCCGGCCACGGGCAAGGTCGAGGGCGGTCAGGTCGTGTACGCCGAGAAGGCCACCTCCATGAAGGCCCCCGCCCAGGTCGAGCTGACGGGCGACCGCGTCGAGGACCTGTTCCAGAAGGCCGGCGTGGACCTGCGCTCCACCCGCCCGAACCTGGTCAAGTCCGCCACCGCCTCCCACGGCGACCCGGCCGGCGCGGTGGACGGCTTCACGATCAACGAGCCGTACTGGGGCAGCAAGGGCTCCGGCGACGCTCAGGACTGGCTGGCGGCGGACCTCGGCTCGGCCCAGAAGGTCGACCAGGTCAAGCTGTACTTCTCCAACGACCGCAAGGCGGGCGGCTACCGCGAGCCCGCCTTCTACACGGTGCAGTACCAGGACGGCGACACCTGGAAGGACGTGCCGGGCCAGGCCAGGAAACCGGCCCACCCGCGGGCGAACCTCAACGTGGTCCGCTTCCCGGCGGTCACGACGCAGAAGCTGCGGGTGCTGGTCACGCACCAGCCCGGTTACGCGACGGGGCTGAAGGAGGTGCAGGCGTACCTGACGGGCGCCGGCGCCGGCCCGGTCGCGAACAAGGCGCCGTCCGTGGTGGTCGTGCCCGATCCCACGTTCAGCCGCCCGGGCCAGGCCAGGTTCGACGCGGTGGTCAAGGACGACGCGTTGCCGTCGGGCAAGCTCACGACCCAGTGGACCAAGGTCGACGGGCCGGGCGAAGCGTTCTTCACCAACCCGACGGGCACCGACACGGTGGTCTCGTTCTCCGAGGCGGGCGCGTACCGGCTGAAGCTCACGGCCACGGACGGCGAGAAGAGCAGCTCCACGACCGTGACCGTGACCGCGACGCCCCAGGCCGCGCAGGTGAACGTGGCGCCCAAGGCCACGCCCACGGCCTCCTACACCTCGCCGTGGGAGAAGGTCACCGCGATCAACGACGGCATCGACCCGCCGCGCTCCAACGACGGCGCCAACCCGCGCTGGGGCACCTGGCCGCAGCAGGGCACGCAGTGGGTGCAGCTCGAATGGCCGTCGGCGGTGCGGGTCAACAAGAGCGACGTGTACTTCTTCGACGACGGCGGCGGCGTGCGCGTCCCCGCCTCGTGGAAGATCCAGTACTGGGACGGCGACTCGTTCGAGGACGTCACCGGCGCAGCCTCCTACCCGACGGCGGCGGACGCCTACAACACGGTCGCGTTCGACACCGTGACGACCTCGAAGCTGCGCGTCCAGCTCGAGGCCGGCGGGGCGTCGGTCGGCCTGCTGGAGGTCAAGGCGTACGAGGTCCCGCCGGACTCCGTGCGCCCCGTGCACATCCCCACCCTGGCCGGCACGCTGCCGAAGCTGCCCGCCACCGTGGAGACCCTCTACGCGGACGGCACCCGCAGCTCGGCCGCCGTCACCTGGCAGCAGGTGACGCCCGACCAGGTCAAGACCGGCGGCACCAGCTTCACGGTCGTCGGCCTGGCCGAGGGCGTGCGCCAGCCCGCCCAGGCCACCGTGTACGTCCGCACGACCGCGGCGGTGACGATCACCTCGATCGCCGAGGAGGCCGTCGCCACCCGGGCCGGGGTCGCTCCCTCGCTGCCCAGGACCGTCGTGGCGACGTACAACGACGGGTCGAAGGACGGCTCCGTCGAGGTCACCTGGGAGGCGATCAGCCCTGACAAGTACGCCCAGCCGGGCACGTTCACGGTGAACGGTCAGGTGGCGGGCACGACGGTCGCCGCCAAGGCCACGGTTACCGTCGGGTAGCACCGATGCTCCCTGCCCTGGCTCAGCGGCGATCGCGGGCCAGGGCAGGGCCCCGCGGATAACGTCCCGGAAACGCCGTACGGATTCATCCCGATTAAGGGGTCATAATCCTCTTCTACGGGAGGCGTGCCGGGGATCGGAGAGGCGGAGCGCGGGATGGCTGGGGGATTCGCCGAGGTCGCCGATGACGAGAAGCCGGGACGGGGGGTGAGAGTCGCCTCCGTGATCATGGCGGTGGTGTCGCCGGCGCTCACCGTGGTCGCGCTGCTGATCTGGGCCGGACTGCCCGAGGCGTGGACGCCCGAGCGGACGGTGTCCCCGCAGACGGCCGCCGCGCTGACGTTCCCCGCGGTCGGCGCGTTCCTCATCTTCCACCGGCCCCGCCTCAACCTGGCGTGGCTGATGTGCGCGGGCGGCCTGGCCGCCGCCGTCAGCGACTTCGCGCAGGCGATGATGTTCCACGCCGCCGCCGGCGGCGACCTCGTCCTCGCGGGCTACCTGCGGCTGCCGGGCCACCTCGGCTGGGCGGTATGCGGAGTGACGCTCACGATGGTGCTGCCGCTGTACTCGCCCGACGGCCGGCTGCCCTCGCCGCGCTGGCGCCTGGCCCTGGCGCTGGGCGCGGCCTCCATCACGGCCGACTTCCTGCGCGCCGTGTTCCGCGTGCCGGGGCCCGTCGAGGCGTACCCGTACCCCCAGGTCATCCCGAACCCGCTGCAGATCCCCGCGCTGGCCCCGTACGCGCCGACGGTCTCGACGATCGCCTGGACGGGCATCTACGTCGCCATGGCGCTGTCGGCGCTGTCGCTGACGGTGCGGTTGCGGCACGCGGACTCCGTCACCAGGCGGCAGATCGGCTGGCCGCTGCTGGCGTTCGCCGGCTACATCGTGTTCCTGGTCGTGGCCGCGTTCGTGCCCGCGCTCACGTGGATCGCGTTCGGCTGGGCGGCGATCATCCCGGTCGCGATGGCGTTCTCGGTGATGCGGTACCGGCTCTACGGCATCGACACGGTGATCAGCCGGGCGTTCGTGGCCGCCGGCGTGGTGGCCGTGGTCAGCGCCGTCTACTTCGGCGCGGGCGCGCTGTCCGGCCTGCTCGTGTCCGGGTACGGCCAGGTGGCCGGGATCGCCGCCGCGCTGTTCGCGGGCGCCTTCTTCCAGCCGCTGCGGCGGGCGCTGCAGCAGGCCGTGGACCGGCTCCTGTACGGCGCCGTCGGCGACCCCGGCGTGCTGGCCGAGCGCCTGACCCAGGCGGTCCGGCGCGGCGACCCGGCCAAGGCGCTGACCTCGGTGGTGAGCGTGCTGCGCGACGGCCTGGCGGTCGAGGGCGTGGCCGTGGAGGTGGCCGACGGCGAGCCCCGCTACGTGGAGAACGGCCGGGTGGGCCCGATTCCCCGCGAGGTGCCGCTGGTCTGGCACGGGGAGCGGGTCGGCCGCCTGCTCGTCGGCCCGCCGGGCCCGCGCCGCTTCCCCGCCGCGCACAACGAGCGGGTGCTGGCCACGCTCACCCCGTACGCCGCGGACGTGGCCCACGCGGTGCGGATGGCGGCGGACCTGCAACGTTCCAGGGAGCGCATCCTGACGACCAGGGAGGAGGAGCGCCGCCGCCTGCGCCGCGACCTGCACGACGGGCTCGGCCAGACGCTCTCGGCCATGGCGATGACCATCAACATGGCCAGGCTCAGCCTCAAGAAGTCCCCGGAGGCCGCCGACGAGCTGCTGCGGGAGCTGCACACGGGCATGGGCGCGGTCACGGGGGACATCCGCGAGCTCGTGTACGGCCTGCGCCCGCCCGCCCTCGACGACCTGGGCCTGGTCCGCGCGATCGGCGACCTGGCCGGGCAGTCTGCGCCGCCGGCGGAGGTCGAGGTGCAGGGCGAGCTGTCGGAGCTGCCCGCGGCCGTCGAGGTGGCGGTCTACCGGATCATCCAGGAGGCGCTCACCAACGTCCGGCGGCACGCCCAGGCGTCCAGCTGCCGGATCGTCCTGCAGCGGGAGCGGTCGGTGCTGCGCGTGCTGATCGCCGACGACGGCAAGGGGCTGCCCGAGGAGCATCGCGCGGGCGTGGGGCTCGGGTCGATGCGCGAGCGGGCGGCGGAGCTGGGCGGGATCTGCGTGGTCGGCGGGGAGCCCGGGGCCGGGACGCGCGTGGAGGTCATGCTGCCGCTCCTGACCGCGCCGCCGGCTGACATGAGCGTTCACTCATGACGTTTGCGCAGCTCAGTATTGGTGTTCATGCCTTGGCCCCCGCATAGTGGGCGCATGAAGTCCTCGCTGAGGGTCGCGGTCGTCGGGGACCGCGACAAGACGTTCGTCCCGCACGTGGCCACCGACGACGCGCTGGGCCACGCCGCCGATCACCTGGGAATCACGGTCGAGGTCCGCTGGCTGGCCACCGAGCCGCTCGAATCCGACCTGTCCGGCGTGCGGGCCGCCGACGTGCTGTGGTGCGCCCCTGGGAGCCCGTACCGCAGCCTGCGCGGCGCGCTGGCCGCGCTCCGGCACGGTCGCGAGCACGGCGTGCCCACCCTGGGGACGTGCGGCGGCAGCCAGCACATGGTGATCGAGTACGCCCGCCACGTGCTCGGGTTCGAGGACGCGCAGCACGCCGAGTACGACCCGTACGCGTCCAACCTGTTCATTTCCGAGCTGACCTGCTCCCTCGCGGGCCGGACCATGCCGGTCACGCTCACGCCGGGCTCCACGGTGGCGGCCCTGTACGGCGAGAGCGAGGTGAAGGAGCAGTACTACTGCAATTTCGGCCTCAACCCGGCCCACCAGAGCGCCCTGCACGAGGGCGGCCTGCGCGTGACGGGCGTGGACGACAGCGGCGAGGCCCGGGTGCTGGAGCTGCCCGGCCACCCGTTCTACCTGGCCACGCTCTTCGTGCCGCAGACGAGATCGCTGCCCGGACGGCCGCACCCGCTGGTCGTGGGGTTGCTGCGCGCGGCGCTATGACGTTCACGCAGCTCAGGATCCTGCTGGCGGTCGCGCGTACCGGCAACATGACCCGCGCGGCCGAGGAGCTCAACACCACGCAATCCGCGGTCAGCCACGCCCTGCGCGGCCTGGAGAGCGAGCTCGGCCTCTCCCTGCTCGTCAGGGGGAGCCACGGGGTGCGCCTGACCAGCGCCGGGCGGGCCGTCCGCCGCCGCGCCACGCTCATCCTCACCCAGCTCGAAGCGCTGGAGCAGGAGGTGGCCGCGGCGCGCGGGGCGGACACCGGCAGCCTGCGCGTGGGCGTCATCCCCAGCGCCAACGCGCGCCTGCTGCCGCGGATCCTGCGGCTTTACGGTGAGTCGCACCCGCGCGTGCGGCTCACCGTGATCGAGGGGTCGGACGGGGAGGTGCTCGACTGGCTCCGGACCGGGGCCGCCGACGTCGGCACCCTCACGGCCGGCGCCGTGCCCGCTGACATGGCCGCCGACGTGGCGGGGCTGGTCACGCGCCCGCTGGCCACCGACCGGATGCTGGCCGTCCTGCCCAGCGGTCACGCGCTGGCCGAACGTGCTTCCGTGCCGGTCGCCGAGTTGGCCAGGCACCCGTTCATCATGTCGACGGGCGGCTGCGAGCCGCTGATCACGGCCCTGGCGCGGGCGGCGGGGACGAGCCTGCGCTGCCACTACCGCGTCCGCGACACCGGCAGCATCCTCGCCATGGTCGCCGAGGGGCTCGGCGTGACCGTCGTCCCCGAGCTGTCGCTGCCCGCCCACCACCCGGGCGTCCACGCGGTCCCTCTCGAACCGGCCTCCGAGCGCACCATCCTGCTGGCCCTCCCGGCCGACCCGCTCCCCGCGGCCACCGCGTTCGCCGAGCTGGCGGGGCTGCTCGGCACTTCCTGAACATGGCTTGAGCTGCGGTTTTGCGGGCAGGTTGCACTTGAGCGAACAAATCAAGCCGCAGGGGAGGCGAGATGCGTTCATCCATCCCTCTGGGCCGCATCGGGGGCGTGCGGGTAGGGCTCAACATCAGCGTGCTGGTGATCGTCGCGATCCTGGTGTTCGGGCTGGGCTTCGGACGGTTCCCCGCGGTCTTCCCCGGCTACCCGCGGGCCGCGTACGTGCTGGCCGGGCTGGCGGCGGCGGTGCTGTTCATGGCCTCGCTGCTCGCGCACGAGCTGGCGCACGCGCTCATGGCCCGGCACGAGGGCGTCGAGGTGTCGCGGATCACGCTCTGGCTGCTGGGCGGGGTCGCGGAGCTGCGCGGCGAGCCCCGGTCGCCGGGCGCCGATCTGAAGATCGCCGTGGTGGGGCCCGCGACGAGCCTGCTGGCCGGCGTGGTGTTCGGGGCGATCGCCTTCCTGGTCTCCGGGGCGGCGCTGCTGGGCGGCATGTTCGCCTACCTGGCCGGGGTGAACGTGCTCCTCGCCATCTTCAACCTGGTCCCGGCCGCCCCGCTGGACGGCGGGCGGGTGCTGCGGGCGATCCTGTGGGCGCGGTGGCACGACCGGGCGCGGGCGGCGATCGCCGCGGCCCGGGCCGGGCGCTGGTTCGGATATGTGCTCATCGCGATCGGCTTCCTGCAGGTGGTCACCGGGCGCAGCTTCGACGGGCTGTGGCTGGCGCTGATCGGCCTCTTCCTGGTGAACGCCGCCAGCGCCGAGGAGCAGCAGACCCGGCTCGGCACCGCGCTGCACGGGGTCCGCGTCGCGGACGCGATGTCGGGGCACCCCGTGGTCGCCTCGCCGGACGAGACCGTGTCCGGCCTCATCGACCGGGTCGTGATGCGGCACCGGCTGTCCACGTATCCGCTGGTCGCCGCGGACGGGACCTTCGCCGGCCTGGTGACGCTCAACCGGATCCGCCGGGTCGAGCCGGAGCACCGGAACACGACCCGGCTCGCCGACATCGCCTGCCCACCGGAGGAGGTGCCGCTGGCCCGGCCCGACGAGCCGCTGACCGACCTGCTGGCCAGGATGGAGGGGAGCGCCGACGGGCGCGCGGTCGTGCTCGACCCGGCCGGGCGGCTGATCGGCCTGCTCACCCCCACCGACATCAGCCGGACCATCCAGATGGCGGACCTGCGCGCCACGCTGTCGGGGCCGCGCGGCGCCGATCTCGCCCCGCCGTACCACGGCCACCACCGCGACGCCGCGTAGGCCTTAGGGAAGCCGTAAGGAATCCTTAAACGCTGTCCGCCAGGCTGAAGCCACAGAAGGACGGCAGGGCCCGCAAGGCCCTCACGGCGAGATGGAGTGGCGACAATGGCGAGCAAGCTGGTGGTTTCGACCTTCCTGTCCCTTGACGGCATCATGCAGGGCCCCGGCGGACCCGGCGAGGACGACTCCAACGACTTCCCGCACGGTGGCTGGCTGCCGCCGTACGTGGACGAGGGGTTCGGCCGCATCATGGGCGAGCAGCTCGATCGGGCGGACGGCATGCTCCTGGGCCGCCGGTCGTACGACATCCTTTCGTCGTACTGGCCGGACGTGCCCGACGAGGAGGGCGGCGCCAAGATCAACGGCATGCCGAAGTACGTCACCACGAGGACGCCGATGACCGCCGAATGGCGCAACACGCGGGTCCTGGTGGGTGAGGCGGCCGAGACGGTGGCCGAGCTCAAGAAGAGCACCGACGGCGAGATCCTCGTCCAGGGCAGCAGCGACCTTCTCCGCACGCTGCAGCGGGCCGAGCTGATCGACGAGTACCGCCTGCTGGTCTTCCCCGTCATCCTCGGCGAGGGCAAGCGGCTCTTCGCCGAGGGGACCGCTCCGGCCGGGCTGAAGCTCACCGGATCGACCGCCACCGACGCCGGCGTCGTGTACGTCACGTACGAGTGGGCCGGCAAGCCCTCCTACGGCGCAGTCGCATAGCGCGGCAACATAGTGCGGCTTTGACGCATTTTGATATGTTCCTGATGGGTGTGCCGGGAAGTCTGGTCGGCGATTGTGCCGTCGTTCCCGGAGGTCGCCCCTCATGCTCATCGAGTCGCCATGACCGCCACCGCCTGGGTGGCGGTGGCCGCCTTCCTCTTCGCGTACACGCTGATCGCCACCGAGAAGGTGCACCGGGTCGCGGCGGCGCTCGGCGGGGCGGGGGTCATGCTGCTGATCCACGCCACCGACGGGAGCGCGGCGTTCTTCGACGAGCACACCGGGATCGACTGGAACGTGATCTTCCTGCTGCTCGGCATGATGGTCATCGTCGGTGTCCTGAAACAGACCGGGATATTCGAATATTTGGCGATCTGGTCGGCCAAGCGGGCCCGTGGGCAGCCGTTCCGGCTCATGGCGCTGCTGATCGTGATCACCGCCTCCGCCTCCGCGCTGCTGGACAACGTCACCACCGTGCTGCTGATCGCCCCCGTGACGTTCCTGGTGTGCGAGCGGCTGGCGCTGCCGGTGGCGCCGTACCTGATCGCCGAGGCCATGGCGTCCAACATCGGCGGCGCGTCCACGCTGGTCGGCGACCCGCCGAACATCATCATCGGCAGCCGCGGCGGCCTGACGTTCAACGACTTCCTCGCGCACATGGCGCCGCTGATCGTCGTGCTGGTGGTGGTGTTCGTCGGGCTGTGCCGCTGGTTGTTCAGGGCGTCGTTCAGCTACGACCCCGAGCGGGTCGCGGAGATCATGTCGCTGAACGAGCGGGAGGCCATCGCCGACCGCAAGCTCCTGTGGCAGTCGCTCGCCGTGCTGGCCCTGGTGCTGGCCGCGTTCGTGCTGCATCCCGTGCTGCACTACGCGCCGTCGGTCGTGGCGCTGCTGGGCGCGGGGGTGCTGGTGGCGGCCACCAGGGTGACGACCGAGGAGGCCATCCGCGAGGTCGAGTGGCCGACGCTGGTGTTCTTCGCGGGGCTGTTCGTCATGGTGGGGGCGCTGGTGGAGACCGGGGTGATCGGCCAGATCTCGAAGGCCGCCTCCGAGGCCACCGGCGGCCGGCTCGGCCTGACCACGATGCTGCTGCTGTGGGTCTCGGCCGGGCTGTCCGCCGTCGTGGACAACATTCCGTACGTCGCCACCATGAGCCCCATCGTGGCCGACCTCGTCCAGGCCAACGGGGGCAACGGCCCCGCCCAGGTGCTGTGGTGGGCGCTGGCCATCGGGGCCGACCTGGGCGGGAACGCCACGGCCGTGGGGGCGGCGGCCAACGTCGTCGTCATCGGCATCGCCGCCCGTAACGGCACCCCGATCAGCTTCTGGCAGTTCACCAAGTACGGGCTGGTCGTCACGCTCGTGACCGTCACGCTGTCGGTGCCGTACCTGTGGCTGCGCTACCTCATCTGAGCGGCAGCACGTCCACGCCTTGCTCGTCGTCGCCGCGCGGCCCGAAGATGCGGCGCTCGCTCTCCTCGATGCGCACGTCGTTGATGCTCGCCTCCCTGCGCCGCATCAGCCCCGACTCGTCGAACTCCCACTGCTCGTTGCCGTAGCTGCGCCACCACTGCCCGGAGGCGTCGCGGCACTCGTACTGGAACCGGACCGCGATGCGGTCGCCCAGCAAGCCCCACAGCTCCTTGCGCAGGGAGTAGTCCAGCTCCCGTTCCCATTTGCGGCGCAGGAAGTCCCTGATCGCGTCGCGGCCGGTCACGAACTCGTCGCGGTTGCGCCACACCGAGTCCTCCGTGTACGCGAGCGCGACGCGGTCGGGGTCGCAGGTGTTCCAGGCGTCCTCGGCGGCCTGCACTTTGACGCGCGCGGTCTCCTCGGTGAACGGCGGGACGGGCGGACGTGACATGGTCGTCTCCTCAGCGTCGATTCCTCGGCGTCGATTCCTCGGCGTCGATCAAGTGGTTCCACCGGTGCCTTCCCGCCGGGGAGACGACGCAAGCTCACAGCGGGAGCAGCTTGTCGAGCGTGATCGGCAGGTCGGTGACGCGTTTGCCGGTGGCGTGGCGCACGGCGTTGGCCACGGCCGCGCCCACGCCCGTGATGCCGACCTCGCCCACCCCGATCAGCCCGAGCGGCATCGTCGGGTCCGGCTCGTCCAGGCAGTGCACGTCGATGCGCGGGACGTCGGCGTGCACGGGCATGTGGTAGTCGGCCAGGCTCGCGTTGACGATCCGCCCGCTGCGCGGATCGACCAGCGTCTCCTCCGACAGCGCCAGGCCGATGCCCATCACGATGCCCCCGCGCAGCTGGCTGGCCACCGTCTTCTCGTTGATCACGGTGCCGACGTCGAACACGCCCGTCCAGCGCGAGACCCGTACCTCGCCCGTGTCGCGATCCACCCGCACCTCGCAGAAGTGCGCCCCGGACGCGGCCTTCACCCACCGGCTGCGGTCGCGCACGGTCTTCGCCATGAACCTCAGCATGCCGCCCCCGGCCGCGGCCTCCAGGTGGTCGCGGCCCGCCCGGGTCAGGATCGCCGCGTACGTCTCGCCCCTGGACCCCTGGTAGAGCCCGCCGTCGCGGGCCTGGGGATCGCGCACGCCGCGCAGCGGGGAGTCCGGCGACTTGCGCGCCAGGTCGAGCGCGGAACGCCGCAGCTTGCGGCAGGCCTCCAGCACGCTGGCCGCCGCGCTCGCCGTCTGCCCGGAACCGCCCGCCATCGGGCCCGCGGGGAGCTCGGAGTCGCCGATCTCGACGCGTACCGACTCCAGCGGCACCCCCAGCTCGTCCGCGGCGATCTGCGCCTGCACGGTCGCCGCGCCCACGCCGATCTCGTGCAGGCCGCACCGCACCACGACCCCGCCGTCCGCGCCCAGCCGTACGGTGACGCTCGCCGGGAGCTGGAACGCCGGGTGGTACGCCGACGCCACCCCCATGCCGACCAGCCACCGCCCGTCGCGCATCGAGCCGGGCCGCGGATCGCGCTCACGCCACCCGAACCGCTCCGCCCCCACCTCGTACGCCTCGCGCAACATCCGGTGCGCGAACCGTTTGCCGTCCATCGGGTTACGCGCCGGCTCGTTGAGCATCCGCAGCTCGATCGGATCCATGCCCAGCTCGCAGGCCAGCTCGTCCATGGCCGATTCCAGGGCATAGGTGCCGATGGACTCGCCCGGGGCCCGCATGAACGTGTTGGAGATCAGGTCGAGCTGGACGAGGCTCTGGCGCAGGCGGATGTTCGGGGAGTCGTACAGGTGCCGGGAGGCCGAGGTGATCTGCTCGCCGCCGCCGCCGACCCGGGCCGTCCTGGCGACGCTGGTGTGGATCAACGCGGTCAGCTTCCCGCCGGAGTCCGCGCCCAGCGCGACCCTCTGGGTGCTCGGGGTCCGGCCGCCGACCGTATGGTAGACGCCCGCCCGGGTGAGCGCCAGCCGTACCGGGCGCTTGGTGGCCCGGGCGGCCAGCACGGCGAGCAGCGTGCCCGCCCACACCGAGCCCTTGCCGCCGAACCCGCCGCCCACGTAAGGGGACAGCACGTGGATGTTCCGCTCGGGAACGCCGAACCGCTGCGCGACATGGGCGCGCAGCCACGTGATGCTCTGCGTGCTCTCGTGCAGGGTCAGGCGGTCGCCGTCCCACACGGCGGTCGTCGCGTGCGGCTCGATCGCGTTGTGGTTGTGCGGCGGCGTGGTGAAGCGCAGGTCCACCGAGACCGCCGCGGCCGCCAGCGCCGCCTCCGCGTCCCCCTTGTCCGCCGCCGCCGGCATCAGCGCGTTGCCCTTCTGCGGGGTGGCGTTCGGCTCCTCGGCCGCGAAGTCCACCACGGCGGGCAGCTCCTCGTACGTGATCCGCACCAGGCCCGCCGCGTGCCGCGCGGCCTCGGGCGACTCGGCCACCACGACCGCCACGGGCTGGCCGTTCCAGTGCACCTCGTCCGTGGCCAGGTAGTTGACCGACGTCCCGATGACCATCGTGCTGAGGTTCAGCAGACTCCGGGAGGGCGGGGGCTTCATCGCGGGGGCGTTCTCGTGGGTGAGGACCTCGATCACGCCCTTCGCCGCGCGGGCCGCGTCCGCGTCGACGGCGGTGATGCGGCCCCGGGCGATCGTGGAGTGCACGAGGGCGGCGTGGGCGAGGTCCGGATAGTCGTGCTCCGCCGCGAAACGGGCCCGGCCGGTGGTCTTGTCCCGGCCGTCGAGCCGGTCGACGGGGCGGCCGACGTACTTGATGCTCATGCCGGCTCCCTCAACGTCTCGATGCTCATGCCGGCTCCCTCAACGTCTTGATGCTCATGCCAGCTCCCTCAGCGTCGCCACGATCGTGGCCCTGGCCAGGGCCACCTTGAACGCGTTGCCCGGCTGGACCGTCGCGGGCGCCAGCTCGGCGTCGGCCGCGCGGCCGAACGCCTCCTCGGTCGCCGGGCCGCCGACCAGGACCCGCTCCGCCTCGAAGGCCCGCCACGGCTTGGTCGCGACGCCGCCCAGCGCCAGGCGGGCCGCCGTCACGGTCCCGTCGCGCACCTCCAGCGCCGCCGCCACCGAGACCAGGGCGAACGCGTACGACGCCCGGTCCCGCACCTTGCGGTAACGGGAGTTGGCCGCGACCGGCGCGGGCGGCAGTTCGACCGCCGTGATCAGCTCGTCTTCGGCCAGCGCGTTCTCGACCTGCGGCGTGTCGCCCGGCAGCAGGTGGAAGTCGGCCAGGGAGATCCGCCGCGTGCCGCGCACGCTCCGCACCTCGACCGTGGCGTCCAGGGCGGCCAGCGCCACGCACATGTCGGACGGATGCGTGGCGATGCAGCTCTCGCTCACGCCCAGGACCGCGTGCCCGCGGGTGAACCCGCCGAGCGCGTCGCAGCCGCTGCCCGGCTCGCGCTTGTTGCAGGCGTGGGCCTGGTCGTAGAAGTAGTTGCAGCGGGTACGTTGCAGCAGGTTGCCGCCGACGGTGGCCATGTTGCGCAGCTGGGGGGAGGCGCCGGCGAGCACGGCCTGCGACAGGACCGGGTAGCGGGCGCGGACGCGGCGGTCGGCGGCGAGCGCGCTGTTGCGTACCAGCGCGCCGATCCGCAGGCCGCCGCCGGGCAGCTCGTCCACCTCGTCGAGCGGCAGGCCGGTGAGGTCGACCAGCGTTTCGGGATGTTCGATGCCCTCGCGCATGAGGTCGATCAGATTCGTCCCTCCGCCCAGGAACTTGACGGCGGGGCCGGCCGCTTGCAGGGCCTCGTCGATGTCGAGCGGCTTCACGTACGTGAACGGCTTCATGGCGCCTCCTGCGCGGCGACGTCCTTGATGGCGTCGAGGATGCCGTTGTAGGCGCCGCACCGGCACAGGTTCCCGCTCATGCGCTCCCTGATCTCGTCATCGGTCAGCTCGATGCGCTCTGTCGTGGGGGTGACGGCACTGGGCATGCCGGCGGCGTGCTCGGTCAGCATGGCGACGGCCGAGCAGATCTGGCCCGAGGTGCAGTAACCGCACTGGAACCCGTCATGGCGCACGAACGCCTCCTGCATCGGGTGCGTGCCGTCCTCGCCCTTCGCGATCCCCTCGATCGTGGTGATCTCCTTGTCCGCGTACTGCACGGCCAGGGCCAGGCAGGCGTTGATCCGCACCCCGTCCGCGAGAACCGTGCACGCGCCGCACGCACCCTGGTCGCAGCCCTTCTTCGGGCCGGTCAGCCCGAGGTGGTCGCGCAGCGCGTCGAGCAGGCTGACCCATGGCTCGATGTCGAGGGTCCGGGTGACGCCGTTCACCCGCATTCGTAGCTCTGTCACACGTTTCTCCCCTCCGTAGGATGCCGACGCTAACAGAACGGTGTTTCCTTAACAAGAGAACGTCGTCCTCTAAAGTCTGGTCACCTATGCTGGAGCGCGACATGAAGCGGGCATTCGTCCGGGCCAGGCGGCCGGAGCACAAGCAGCAGCGGCGCGAGGAGATCCTCGCGGCCGCCCGCGATCTCGCCATGACCTCGGGGGTTCGGAACGTCAGCCTGGGGGCGGTCGCGGAGGCCGTCGGGCTGGCGAAGTCCAACATCATGCGCTATTTCGGGACTCGCGAGGAGATCTACCTCATCCTGGCCGCCGACGAGTGGCACCAGTGGGCGGCGGCCGTCACCGCCCGCCTCGAAGCGCCATCGGACGATGCCGCGGCGCCCGTCACCGCCCGCCTCGAAGCCCCGCCGGATGATGTCGCGGCGCCCGTCGCCACCCGCCTTGAAGCGTCATCGGACCATGTCGTGGCGGCCCTCGCGGAAACGCTCGCGGACCGGCCGCTCCTGTGCGACATCCTCAGCCAGACCGCGACGACCCTGGAACACAACGTCTCCATCGAGGCGGCCCGCACGTTCAAACGCGCCATCCTGGCCGTCATCGCCGACCTGGGCTCACAGGTCGCCCGGACCACGGGCTTGACGGTCGGCGAAGGGACGGAACTGGTCTCGGTCGCCACCGCCTTCGCCGGGGTCCTCTATCCCATCGCAAACCCCTCGCCCACGCTGGCCGAGCTGTACGCCCAGGACCCCGTCATCGCCGCGACCTGCCCCGACTTCCTCCCCACCCTCACCCGCGCCCTCAAGGCCCTCGCCGCAGGCCTGCCCACCCTCAGAGAGGACTGAGCCCGCGGATGATGACGGTCGGCGTCGATCTCGCCGCGGAGGCGGTGCGAACCGCGGTGGCCTGGCTCGACTGGTCGCCCGGACGCGCGCGGCTCGTCAGGGTGGTCGCCGGGGCGGACGACGCCCTGATCGTCGAGGCGGTCATGGCCGCGGACAAGGCGGGGATCGACTGCCCGCTCGGCTGGCCCGACCGGTTCGTCGACTTCGTCACCGCCCACCGCACCGGTCACGTCCAGGTGCCGCCGGACCTGGCGGGCCGGGCCTGGCGCCGCGACCTGGCGCTACGGGTCACCGACCAGGTCGTACACCAGCAGACCGGCCTGACCCCGCTGAGCGTGTCGGCCGACCGCATCGCGCACGCCACCATGCGCTGCGCCGCCCTCCTGGCCGAGCTCGCCCGCCGAGACCACCCGGTCGACCGCCGCGGCACCGGCGCCGTCGTGGAGGTCTATCCCGCAGCCTGCCTGAAGCAGTGGAGCCTGCCCCACCGCGGCTACAAGCGCGCCGCCAACCTCACCGAGCTGGGCCACCTCGTGGACCGGCTCCAGGAGGCGGCGCCATGGCTGGACCTGGGCGACCACGAGCCCCTCTGCCGGGCCTCGGACCACGCCACCGACGCCGTCGTGTCGGCCCTCGCCGCCCGCGCCGCCGCCCTCGGCCTGGTCACCGTACCGACGGGGGAGCAGGCGAGCGCGGCGACCACCGAGGGCTGGATCGCCCTGCCCACCACACCCCTGGACCGCCTCGCCACCAACGGCCGGTGACCCTCGACCAGATCTTGATCAGCTGCTCACGGAACGCCGCCGAGCGTGCCACCGAAGGGACGTCCCAGCTCGCCGGAGGCTGATAGGTCCAGGTCGGCGTACAGGGCGGCCTTGCTGTCGTAGGGGATCATCTCGCGGTCGCCACGCTCGTGGGCGGCGATCGCCTCGGCCACGCGGCTCGGAAACTCCTACGCCACAGGCGGCATCATTCGTAGTTGTAGTCTGTATATATCGCCATATATGTGCAGATTCCTCTCGAATCAGTGCCGCAGGCGCGTCCCAGAGCCCGGGCTCCGCAGGATCGCACTTGACCCCGACGGAGACCCTGGTGACGTGGTGACGGGCAGGGAATGGGGATGGGCGAACGGCGTGCGCAAGATGCGCGGATCATGTGGACGGACCTGGTTTCCGAGCAGCGGAAACGGCTCCTGGCGGTGGTCGGTGACGATCTGTGGGGGATCGAGGTCCTGCGGTTCGCGATCCAGCAGGCGTTGGCTGAGCTTGCCGGGCTGGGCGGCATGGTGCATCTTGGCAGTCCCGGCTACGGCGGCGGATTGCGCCTGGCGGTGGCCAGCGGATTCCCCCCGGCCTTCACCCGGGTGTGGGAGCGCATTGACGGGAACGGTCCGCTCGCCCCGGCGCGCGCGTTCCGGGACGGTGGGTTCGTGCGGGTGTCCATGGCGAAGCTCGCCGATGGGATGCCCGAAGATGGCGCGACGGCGAGCCGGCGACCGGACAGGGCCGCAGCCGAATCCTGGTACTGGCCGGTCGGCACGGCGATGGCGGCCGTCCCGCTGCTCGGCCCCGGCGGTCCGATCGGCACGCTCTCGATCGTGACGGCCTCCCCGCACGAGCCGTCGGCCGGGCAACGGGTCTTTCTCGACACGCTGGGCCGCTGGGCCGGCGAGCGTCTGAACAAGTCCACCGCGTCTCCGTCCGGTCCGACCATTCCGGGGTGGCCGGAACAGCCCACCGACTCGCATCCGCAGCAGGACCTGCAGGCGGTCGGCACATGGGACTGGAACATCTGGACCGGTGACGTCATCTGGAACGACGCGATGCTCACCGTGCTCGGCCTCGGTCCGGGCACCTTCGACGGGCGAATCGAGACCTGGATGGGCACCATCCACCCCGAGGATCTGCCGTGGGTGCTATCCGACATCGACGAGGCGATCCGCACGGGGAGGATGCACAGCACCGAGTATCGAGTGTGCCGCCCGGACGGGACGTCCGGCTGGGTGCGGGTCCGTGGCCGACCGGTGTTCGATGAGAACGGTGAACCGGCACACATGGTCGGCACCCTGTGGAACGTCACCAAGACCCATGACGTCCTGGAGACGGTCCTGGAACCGCAGACGCGTCACGCCGAGCGCGCTACCGTGGCGCGGGCCTCCCATATCGGGCAGTTGACCAGGGCGCTGGCCGAGGCGGTCACCGTTCGAGACGTCGTGGACGCCTCCGCCGAGCACATCCTGCCGTTGCTCGGTGCCTCCGGGCTGATACTCGCCTTCCTGGAGGGTGACCACCTGCGGCCGGTCGGGTTCACCGGGTATCCAACGGAGGTCATCGATCAGGTGTCCCAGATGCCGGCCTCCTGGGGACTCCCGATCACGGGGGTCCTGCGGGGGCACTCCCCGATATTCATCAGCTCGCTCGAGGAGTGCATCGAGTGCTACCCCATGACAGCCGATCTTCCGGTGGTGGGAGACAAACAAGCGTGGGCCTTCCTCCCGCTGATCGCCTCGGGACGCCCCGTCGGCAGCTGCGTCGTCTCCTTCACCGATCCGCGCCAGTTCACGGGCGAGGAGCGCAACCTGCTCACCACGCTCAGCGGGCTGGTCGCCCAGGCCATGGAACGGGCCCGCCTGTACGACAGGGAGCACACACGCGCCCAGGAACTGCAGCGCGGGCTGCTCCCCCGCGGGCTGCCCGACGTGCCCGCGGTCACCGCCGCGGCCCGCTACCTGCCCGCCGGCAAGGACATGGAGGTGGGCGGCGACTGGTACGACGTCATCCCACTGTCGGCAGACCGGGTCGCCCTCGTCATCGGCGACGTCATGGGACACGGCGTGGCCGAGGCGGCCACCATGGGCCGCCTGCGTACGGCGGTCCGCACCCTGGC